>JAXDQU010000001.1:0-15971 GCA_034667685.1 Thermoplasmata archaeon
TGGTGGTGGGTGGCGTGGGTAGACGACGGGCCCTCACCCTCCCCACGCCTCCCCGAGCCTCCCTCCGGCTCCCCCGGCGTCCCCCGTCGATTTTCACGTCCGGTGACGGGTCTTTGGCCGCCAAGGCGAACCGCCATATACCCTTCCTGGCAGAACCCTGGGCTGGCTCCGGGGGCCAGCAGGATTGCGCATGGGACGACCGCGAGGTGACGCAGGGAGCACGCACGTGCTCGAAGCCGTCATCATCGCCGCCATCATGGTGAGCAGCGTCGTCTACATCGCGACGCTCTCCACGCCCCCCGCGCCCGCCGTCGTGCGCGCCGACCTCACGCAGCGCGCGCAGGACGCGCTCAACCTCATGGCCGACACGCCCTCGAACGCGTCGAGCTTCGGCGACAGCATGCTATCAGCCTACATCGCGCAGTGCCTCCAGAAGGTCAACCAGTGCAAGGCGCTCGACCAGGAGCTCAAGAAGGTCCTGCCCGACGGCGCCTCCTACTCGCTCTCGCTCTCGAACGGCTACTCCACCTTCCCGGTGCTGGAGAACAACACGCCGCCGGGCGAGGCCGTCACCGTCTCGCACCTGCTGGAGCCGCAGTGGAGCTACACGTTCGTGGGCTCGGGGCAGACGGTCTACGAGCCCGACCGCGACGCGATGACGGCGTACGCGCTGCCCGTCTTCGATAGCAACGTGCTCGACCAGGGCGGCAGCCCCCTGCGCGTCCTGCTCCACGGCACGAGCGGCGGCGCCAACGTCACGCTCTCCACGTTCGCCAGCACGCAGGCGCTCACCTCCTCGAGCTCCGCGGCGCCGGCCGTCTCGCTCTACTTCGTGAGCAAGACCGGCGCGCCCATCGGCGAGATCAACGAGTCGGGCGACGCCGTCACCCCGCGCCCCGACATCTACCCCAGCGGCGCGAACCTGAACTTCACGCTGCGCGTCGAGGAGAGCGCCGGGAGCCCCATGCCCGCGGGCACCGAGCTGCGCCTCGAGATGCCCCGCGCGTGGAACGCCAGCGCCTCGGGCCCGCTCAACGCCGGCTGGACGATCCTCTCCTACGCGGCCAACGCGCTGGGCGGCTACAACAACACGACGCTGCTTGCGCGCACGAACGCCACGCTCACCTCGGGCCACCTGGACTTCCGCTTCAACGCGACCTACCAGGGTGACCCCAACCCCGACTACCTCTTCCACGCGACGCTCTCCCACGGCGCGCTGGCCGAGTCGAACCTCGTCGTGCGCGGCAACACCAGCACCTCGTCGAGCTACGCGATGCCCGTCTTCGCGGTCTCGACGCCGCGCCCCATGGGCGGGCCGGGCGTGACCACGACGTGGACGGTGGGCCTGGGCCTTCCCGCGAGCCCCGCGGTGGTCGTGCAGAGCATCGAGATCATCGAGCAGGACGGCCGCCCCATCTTCGGCGCGAACCCCACGGTGGTCGCGGGCTGGGGCACCGTCGTCTCCGACAACGACCGCCTCGTCTGGACGCCCGGCGACACCTCGTCCCCCACCTCGGCGCTCAGCCTCGCGTTCCACGTCACGCCCAGCGGCACCGTGGCGAGCCCCACGACGCTGCGCCCCGCCTTCGAGCCGCCGCTCAGCGTGGGCGGCTGGACGACGCGCTACGCGCAGCAGATCGCGGGCGGCTTCTGGCGGCAGACCGTCATGCCCCGGAACGCGACGTATGGCGGCTACGACACCACCGCCGCGCCCTCGGGCACCAACCACACGCTGGGCTCCGAGGGCTCCTACAAGGGGCTCACGCTGCCTGGCACCACGAACTACACCGTGGGCAACGTCAACGTCAACACCTCGACGATGGGCTCCTACGTCGGCGTCGAGAAGCGCACCGTGGCGACGGGCGAGACCGCGATCGTGGACATCGACGTGCAGTCGCTCCTCTTCCAGCTCTCGCAGGCCGGCCTCAACACGAGCGTCTCGCTGCACATCTATCCGCCCTGGAGCGGCGACTCGCGCATCCCCATCGCCAACGCGACGAGCTTCGACACCGAGCTGCTCCAGAGCGACGTCGTGTCCATGACCGCGACGGACCTCAATGGCGACGGCTACGCCGACCCGATCCTGGGCACGAGCAACGGCCGCATCCTCGCGCTCCACGCGCTCACGGGCGGCCGCCTCGAAGGCGACGTCTTCTCCGCGCCGGCCCTGGAAGGCGCGCACGGCTCGACCGCGCCCGCCATCACGCTGCTGCGCACGATCTCCCTGGGCGGGGCGACCTACGTCGTGGCCGCGACCGACCAGGGCAGCGTCTTCGTCCTCGACGGCACGCTCCACCAGGTCTGGAGCTGGTTCTACGGCAACGGCGGCGGCTCGAACCTCGTCGCGAACGTCATCTCGATCGACACCTCCGTCGACATCGACGGGACCGACGGCGGCCGGGCCGACCTTGTCGCGGGCGTCGAGGTGCGCAACCCGTCGACCTCCGCCGTCACCGACTACGTCTACGTGCTGCGCGCAGTGGGCGGCGACCCCTCGCTGGAGACGTGGCCCGCGGGCGACGTGCCCTTCTACAACCCCACGGGCCAGCCCGACGCGGTGCTCAGCCTCCCCGAGATCGGGCCCGCCGGCGGGCCGGGCATCGCCACGACCTACCAGTACACGCCCGGCACCTCGCAGCCCGCGCTCCCCTCGTTCAACACCGTCCCGCCCACCGGCGCCGGCGGCCTGACCACCCTCCCCCGCGCAGGGCTGCGCGGCGTGACGGCGGACGGGCGCGAGACGTGGCTCATCGGCGGCGCGCCCGTGACGCTCGCCCGCGCCTACGACTGGGAGGGCGACAAGTTCCCCGACGTCGTCGCGGGCGAGCCGGCGGGCTACGTCGTCATGGCGAACGGCTCGCTCCCCGCCGCGCCCCTGGGCGGCCTCCTGCTATCAGGCCCCACGGAGCTGATCGCGGCGAGCACGCACGACCGGCTCCACGCCGCCGCCCTCTCGCGCGACGGCACCGCGATCTTCACGACCGACGGCTGGACCGGCCCCACGATCGGCATCGGCTGCGTCGCGGGCAACTGCCAGCTCACGCCGGGCCTCACCGGCATCGCGGCCAACGCGTCGAGCAGCTTCTGGATCAGCGGCCCCGCGAGCACGCTCCTCCACAGCAACCCGGCGTACAGCGCCAACGACCTCGCGCAGGGGCTCGGCGTCACCGTCGTCACGCCCAACGTCACGAAGGACGGCGCCGCGTACTCGCTCCTTCCCGTCGTGGGCACCGTGTACAACTTCAACGACGTCTGGTTCCGCTACGACGCCGAGAAGGACACGGGCTTCGCCATCGGCACGCCCGCCACCTGCCCCGCGCTCGTGCTCGACTGCGGCAGCGAGGCCCTCGTGCTGAAGACGACCAACGGGGGCCAGACGTGGTGGGCGGCCTCGCACACGAACGCGTCGCTCGCCTCGAAGACGGGCGGCACCGTGACCGCGCCGCTGGCCCACCTCAACTTCACGGACGACAGCCTCGGCTGGATCACGGGCGCGGGCGGCACCCTCCTGCGCACGCGCGACGGCGGCGCCACGTGGAAGGGCCTCGACGTCAACGGGACCACGACGAACCTGACGCGCATCGCGTGCGTGCCGGAGAACCGCGACGTGTGCGTCGTCGTGGGCGAGGCGGGCTCCGCGTGGATGTCCACCAACGCGACCGCGAACGTCCCCGGCTGGACGTCGATGCCGCAGGTGACGAGCCTCGTGACGAGCCTCAAGACGATCACGTCGGTGGGCTGGGTCAACGCCAGCGTCGGCTTCCTCGGCGCGTCGAACCTCGTCCTCCAGACGTGGGACGGCGGCGTCCACTGGAGCGCGCTCCCGCTCTCCTACATCCCGGGCACCGCGGACGTCGTCAACGCGCTCCCCGACGGCACCGGCTTCATCTACGGGGGCAACGCGGGCCAGGCGCGCATCTTCCAGTTCGCGCACTACAACATGACCAGCCGCGCGCAGACGCGCAGCCTCTCCGCGGCGGCCGGCATCCCCGCGGGCGCGCAGATCACGCACGTCGCGGTGCAGCCCTCCGAGGTCTACTCGCCGCCGGCCACCAACGGCGCGATGATCGAGGTCTACTACAACGTCTCCGCCAACGGCGGCGCCAACTGGACGCCCGTGCAGGTCGACGGCGGCTTCTCCTCGCCGACCGCCTCCTCCCACATGGAATGGGGCTCCGCGGTGCCCGACTCGATCAACGGCTACGAGGCGACGCCCAGCGTGAAGCAGGACGACCTGCGCGTCCGCATGGACTTCGCCACCTCGGGCGACCTCACCGCGCAGAGCGCCGTCGTCCGCGGCATCGACCTCGTCGTGAGCTACGACGTGGGCGGCGTCGCGCAGACGCCCGTCACGTACCACGTCGACCTCAACCAGACCACCGACAAGGACTGGGCCAACACCGACGCGACGTGGCTCCCCGGCATGGGCGGCGTCTCGCAGCGCCTCGCCAACTCGACCTACTGGGTGGCCAACGTCAGCGGCTCCGTCCAGGACGTCATCGTGGGGGAGAACGTTCCCGGCAGCAGCGACGCGCGCCCCGAGGTCTACGCGGCTACCGGCGACGTCGTCGCCGCCAACAGCCCCGATAGCATTCCGTACGCCGCCAACGACGAGGGCCTCAAGACCGGCGTCGACGACTCGGTCTACGTCCTCGACGGCAAGACCGGCGCGATCCTCGCCAAGCGGGGCCCCTTCGACGGCGCGGTCACGCACCTCGCGCTCTCCGACGTCGACGGCGACGGAACCCCCGAGGTCCTCTACGCCACGATCGACGGACCCACGGGCGGCGAGCTGGCCGGCCTCAACCCGACGACGCTCGCCCAGCAGTGGAAGGTCAGCCTCGGCGCGGGCTCCCCCTCGGCGCTCGTGGCGGGCAAGGTGCGCGGACCCACCGCCGCCGCGTTCGCCAGCACGCGCACCACCAGCGGCCCCACCGCGAAGCCGGGCAGCGTGGGCGCGTACGTCGCCGCCGACGGCAGCACCGCGTGGAACAGCGTGCCCGACGTCCAGGGGCACTACACGGTCTCCGTGCCCGTGCCGAAGGACTGGCTCTTCGGACCCTACGTGGTCGAGGCCGACGTCGACTGGCGCACCACCGGCTACGGCATCGACCTCCAGAGCCAGAGCCCCGTGCCGCTCGTGCAGACCGAGCGCTTCTACGACTACTTCCTGGTCACGCCGCCGGGCGCGCTGGCCCCGCCCTCGCCCGTCTACAACGTGCAGCTGACGGTGTGGTACAACGACTGGAGGTGAAGAAGATCCGCGACGACGCCGCCACCGTGCAAGCCCTCGAGGCCGTGATGGTCGCGCTCCTGATCCTGGGCGCCGCCTACAGCGTCGTCACGCTCCGCTCGACGAGCACGACCACCGACAAGCCGCGCGCGAACCTCGACAAGGTCGTCGCCGACTCGCTCACCGTCCTCAACGGGCTCGCCGACGCCAACGGCACGCTCCTGGAGGAGTCGCTCGTCGAGCAGCTCCACTGCGCGCGCGACGGCGCCCCGTCCACCACGAGCTGCGCGAGCGGCCGCGGCGCCAACCTCTCCGAGCGCCTCGACTTCTACCTCCCGCGCGGCAGCGGCTACGCCGTCTCGCTGGACAACGGCGTCCGCGCGCAGCAGGTCTACGCCACCGGCGCGCCCCTGGGCGAGGCCGTCTCGTCGAGCTTCGCCTTCATCCCGGCCTGGAACCTCACCTTCGTCGTGACCGAGCTCTCCTGCTATGATAGCAGCCAGGACGTCAACGCGACGATGGCCACCATCGCCCACGCGCGCCTCGTCAACAGCACGCGCGCCAACGCCAGCGCCGGGGGCGTGAACGCCACGGTCACGAGCACCGGCACGGGCCGCTGGAACGCCACGCTCCCCGCCGCGACGCGCCCCGCCTCCGGAACGCTCGTGGCCAACGCCACCGCGAAGAACGCCGGCGCGTTCCCCGGCCTGACCTTCTACGACACGTGCTCGCTGGGCCCCTCGGGCAACGCGACCGTGACGGCGCTGCGCCAGGACAGCCTGACGCTCCCCGCGAGCGTCCCCCTCCGCGGCACCGCCACGCTCGGCGCCAACCTCACCCACCTCGCCAACGTCACCGGCGCCAACCTCCAATCCGCCAACCTCACCATCTACGAGCCGCTCCCCGATCGGCCCGGCGAGGCCGACACGTGGATCCCCGTCACCGTGCTGAACCTCACCGGCACGACCCCCACCGTCACCTGGAGCCCGCCGGAGACGTCGCTCTTCGGCACGCACCCCGTCGTCCTGCGCGCGGTTCTCAAGCACGGCGGCACGACCTACGAGGCGCGCATCGTGGGCTATCTCCCCGTCGCGCTCCCCAACGGCGTCGTGCCCATCGACCCGCCCTACCGCGCCGTGCTCCAGGCGTGGCTGCCCGATTGGCATTGAGAGCGTTCACGTTCACGTTCACGTTCACGTTCTCGTTCACGGCGTACGTTCCACGTTCACGTTGTCGTTGCACGTGGAACGCGAACGGGTCTCCGGTCCCTTTTGCCCCTCCCTGGGCCCGCCGCTTCCCGCCATATCAACGGGCCTGACGCAACGTGATATACCTCCGGCGACAGAGCCCTTGGGCATGCTTGGAGGTCCGCGCCACGTGGCGCGCGACGAGGGCTCGACGTCGACGATCGGCCTGGCCATCGCCGCCGTCGTCTTCGCCGGCGCTTTCATGACGGCCGAGATCATGGTCGGCCACCCCACGTCGGTGGACGGCAAGCGCGAGCAGTTCGACGCGGAGGCCGCGACGGCGCTCGACGTGCTCGTGGGCACGGCAGGCCAGACCACCGGCGGGGGCGCGTGGAGCGCGGACCCCGACCACCTGGCGCGCTTCGGCCTCGCGCTCAACGGCACGCCCAACTTCCTCGACTACGTGAAGATCCACGAGCTGCGCAACGGCACGATGACCGCCTCCGCCAACGGCTATCCCGACTACCCCGAGGTGCTCAAGGCGCTGGGCATCACCACGGGCGACGTGCACATCCGCTCGTACCCCGTGCTGCCCAGCATGGACGATCCGCGCTGGACGCGCGACCCCAACGGGCGCCTGGCGTACATCGGCCAGTACCAGGGCGCCATCGTGCCGGTGACGGTCTCGATCGCGTACGCGAAGACGACCGGCGCCATGAACGTCAGCGTCAACATCACGAACTCGGGCAACGTGCCGGCGATCTTCGTGCTCGACATCATCGCGAAGCACGGCGGCAACCTCGTGCACAGCTCCGGCCAGGAGATGAACACGCTCCTGCTCCAGCCCAACCAGACGATGGTGGTGTGGGGCAACTTCACGGCCATCAGCTCGTGGCACGCGGACGTGCAGCAGGTGGAAGTGGACCTCACGGACCCCTTCGGCAATCCCGCGGTGGACGTGAGCGGCAACCCGGTGACGCCCTACGTCATCAACCAGATTCCTCCCGCGGGCGGCGCTTCGAGCTACGAGGTGTACGTCTCGGCCGCGAACAAGTACTACGTGCAGGGACAGAGCGTGACGTTCGCCGCGTATGCGCTCGACGGCAAGGGCGGCCGGCCCAACGGCGCGACGGGCCGGTTCGTGCTCGTGGGCCCCGACGGGAGGGAATGGGAGAACTACACGGTCGCGTTCAACACGACGAGCGACTACATGGCGGTCTGCCCCAACTGCACGCAGCTGGGCGTCTACACGGCCTACGTGTGGGACACCGGCATGACGGCTCACAAGCAGGACCAGGTCACGGTGGCCGCAACGCAGCTCTTCACGCAGAAGGACGTCCAGTCCGCGAACGCGACCAGCGAGATCGCGGCGCTCTCGTCGCTCGTCCAGAACTTCAACACGCAGCGCTACAACGCGTCGTCCTACACGCAGGGCGACGTCTTCGGCGACGACTTCAACGGCGCGGCCGACCTGATCCCGCTCCTGTCGCGCTACACGACGATCGTGGTGGGCACCGAGGTCTCGCAGAACTCGCTCAACACGCCCGGCTTCCGCAACGCGATCGCGACGTGGGTCCAGGCGGGCGGGAACCTCGTCGTGCTGGGCACCAACACGCAGCAGTCGTCGTGGCTCTCGAACATCTACGCGGCGGCGCAGGCCAACGCGAACGGCGGCATCTCGGCGCCCGACGTGACGCACCCGATCCTCGTGACGCCCAACCACCTTGCATACCAGACCTACCAGGACCGCGGGCGCGCGTGGTCGATCGACACGACGGAGCCGTTCACGCACGTGCTCACGCGCGGCGCGGCCGGCGCGGCGACGGATGACACGCTGGCCGTGGCGAACCCCGGCGCGTTCGGCAACGGCTCGGTCGTGCTCACGAGCTACATGCCCGCGCAGCTCACGAGCCCGCAGGACACGCGCGAAGAGGCGCGCTTCCTCCAGAACCTCCTGGCGCAGCGCTTCAACATGCTCTTCCTCGACTACGGACCGCCCATCCCGCCGGGCGTCAGCGTCGGCAGCGACGCGCGCCTCGTGGCCGTGCCGCACCCCAACGTGCCGGGCGCGGTGGTCGAGGTGAAGCTGGTGCTCTATCGGTTCGGGTAACGCGCGCAGAGAATCCTTACTTTCAGCGGACCCCGGCGCAGACGCATCCGTCGGAGCGCGTTTCGCTGTCTGCATGCCCGATCGTCATGTGCGAGGCAGTCCGAGCATGGGAAAAGACGGCGTCCGAAGCACCTCGGAGGTCCGTGCCGGCCTCGCCGGACGGCGGGAAGAGGCGACAGCGCTGAACCATTAAGTAGCGGGAGGCTGAGTGGATGAGCGTGACGCAGCGCGAGTATGGGGCGCTCAAGAAGAGCGTCGGAAGCAACAGCCCCGTGAGGGCTGAGCTCCCGTTCAGCGTCAAGAAGCCCACCAAGGAAAAATAGGATGGGCCTCGATCTCCCAGCGGGCGCGAGCGCCGGCGATCTGATCGCGATCTTGGCTTTGATCGCACCTGGCTTTCTCGTCCTCTACTTGGTCACGAGCTTTCGAGGACGTCGGATCACGGACAACGCGCTGGTCCTGAGCCTTGCGAGTCTCCTCGTCAGCGGATTTCTTGCGCTATTCTTCCTTGCCTGGAACCGGATCTCGAACGAATCGGACGTCGCCGCGTTCGTGCTCACGCGGCCCCTCACGACCGCTGGCGAGTTCCTCCTGCTTTCCTTGTTGGCGAGCGTCGCTGCCGCGCTCTACGAAGAGCTCGATCCCATCGGTCGCGTCGTCAGATGGGCCATCACAAAGAAGAATCGACGAGAGATCCGCGCCCAGAACATCTGGGACGCCTATCTTGAGGACAACTTGGACAACCCGGTTCTCATTGAGTCGCGGGAAGGTCGGCTCATCGGAGGCTTCCTCCGGCGTCGATCCGAAAGTGAAGACGGCGAACCCAACGCCGTCGTCCTCGTCAAGCCGGCCCTCGTCACGCGGGATGCTTCGGGGAATCTCAGCGGCGTCCAGCTTGGGCGCACCATGCTTCTCCAGGCGGAGGATATTCGCACGGTCACCGTGCTCGACGGGCCGCGTGTCGATGGCACGGGGCAGCCGCCTCTCGGCGAGCCATAGACGCGGTTCACGGCGGCGTCGCGCGCTCGATGAGCGTGCGCACCACGATGTTCGTCGTCGTGCGGCGCACGCCCTCGAGCGGCTCGAGGCTGCGCAGCAGCAGGCGCTCCAGGCCCCTGATATCACTCGTGCGGACCTTGATGAGCAGGTCGTCCTCGCCCGTGATGGCGTGGACCTCCAGCACGTCGGGGTCCTTGCGGAGCTGGTCGGCCACCGCCTCGGTGCGCGGCACGTCGCCCTTGCGCCCGCCTTCGAGGCCGATGCTGACGTACGCGGTCAGCGTCTTGCCCACGCGCTCCGGATCGACCTCCGCGTGGTAGCCGCGGATGTACCCCTCCTTCTCCAGGCGCTGCACGCGGGCGTGGACGCTCGGCGCGCCCAGGCCGACCGACTCGCCCAGGCTGCGGTAGGAGCGGCGCGCGTCCTCCTGGAGAAGGCGCAGCAGCTTGCGGTCCACGGCGTCCAGGGTCACGCGGGGCCGACGGCCCGGGCCAGGCATAGCGTTTGGCCTTCCGCCCTGGGAACGTTCGTCCCGCCACGGTCTCGCGGCGGCGCAGCCGAACGAATCGCTGAGAGTAGTTTTCACGTTCGAACGAATCGACGGCCGGGCGCGCGCCAGTTTGATATGGGTCCTGCGTGTCCTCGGTTTTGCGCACGCCCACTCCGGTGGGCGGAGCCACCCCGCGCCGGGCGGCACAGCAGCCTCCCAACACTCCCAACAGCCTCCCAAGACCGCTGTCCGGCGCCGGGCTTCTTCTCACGCCCTCCGACGCCGCGCGAGGGCCGTCACCCCACACACCCCCAGCGCGAGGACCGACGCCGGGCCCGGCGCGTCGCGCGGCGGCTCGACACGCGCGAGCGACACCGCGCGGTAGAACGTCACGCCCAGCGCGTGGTGGAGCGTGTCGTCCACGAACTCGCGCGTCTGGATGCCCACGAGCAGGCCGGTCGGGGCGTCGTAGAGGTTCTCGAGCGTCACGTTGAGCGGGTGGCCCTCCCAGCCGGGCATCGCCGGGGCCACGCCCCAGCGTCCCCACCGCATCCTCGCCGTGCCGGAGGCCGCGGGCCCGAAATCGCTCCCGAGTGGCGAGTCGAGATAGCCCACCAAGGGGGTCGCGTTGCCTCCCCGCGCAGGAAGCCAGAGGCTCCAGACGCCGCATCCGCCCTGCGCGTCCTCCCAGCAGACCGTGCCGTTCTCCAGGAAGACGACCACATCCATCTCGCGCGCGAGGATCTGCCGGCCGGGGAGCTCGACCGTGGGTCGCGTACCGGGCAAGGAATCGTCGGGGGAGATCGTGGCGTGGGCGAGGTCGAGGCGGCTCGCGTCCAGCCGCCGGACGAAGGAATAGTCTCCCGCCTGCGCCTGGGCGACGTGGGCGCGCCCGAAGTAGCGCACGTGCGGGCCCGTGGGGTCGGCGGAGCCCACGAGGAGACCCAGCTCCACGTGCACGCGCGCGGCGGTGTCGTTCTGCCGGTCCACCCGCGCCACGTAGCGCAGAAGGGCTTGGTCGGCCTGGGCGCCGTCGTCGAACACCGCGACAAGGTGCTCGTCGGGGACCGCCACGCTCTGGTAGGCGAGGACGGTCCCGGCGGGGACGCCGGTCGCGGCTGCCGCCCCTGGCGCGAGGACCACGAGCAGCACGGCGAGGGCGGGCCCAGGCCGACGCGCGCTCACGCGTGCACCCAGGCTCGCGCGTCGAGCCAGCCGGGGTCCTGGTTGGTGCAGTCGTAGCAGCTTCCGATATAGGTGTCCGTCTCGGACCACGGCGCGGTGCTGCAGCTGCTGCAGCCGCTGCTGAGGTCCACGAAGCGCCACGAGTACCAGCTGGGGAACGCGCCCGAGGCGTGGTCGTACGTCACGGACTGGTAGGGAGAGCCCGTGTCGCAGGACCGGAAGCTGACGTACGCGCGCGCCCACGTCTCCGCGCCGTTCACCTGGCCGGAGTCGAGCGTCTGGCCCGAGTCGCAGAACGCCGCGGCATGGGGCGCGAGCGCAACGAGGCCGGAGAGGGACAGCAGGCAAGCTAGGGCAAGGTTCGTTTGTCTCATGGATTCAACCACCGGGCCGTCCCGGATCGCGCCAAGACGGCTGCGGGACGGAGGCGTCCGGAAAGGAAGTAAGTTCGCACGGCGCAGGCCCCTTTGGTTCACCGCACGTGCGCAAATTGTTATCCAAGCCTTTCCACGCACCCGCATTTTCTCAGGCGAGCGCGCAACACGTCTGCCGCCTGTGGAGAAAAAAATCAAGCCACCGGCGGTGAGAGAAACGGCAAGAAGCGACGCCCCCCCGGAAGCGGGCCGAGGATGCTCCCGGCGGGATTTGAACCCGCGTCGGAAGCTCGAGAGGCTTCCATCCTTGGCCACTAGACTACAGGAGCAGGAAAGCCCGCTCCGGGAGGCGCGACGCGGCCGACAAACCGGCCCCCCGATATCTACCTTCCGGCGCGAGGGGGGCGTTGCCTTTCGATCGCGCTCCACTTCGAAACCATCATGTCGACCGAGCGCTCACTGGGCACCACGGGATGCACCATGCGACCTTACCACTTTGGTGAGTATACGCTCTACAACCGCGACGTCGTGCTGAAGAACGACAACGGAACGCAGCGGATCTACTTCTTCGCCAAGGGCCAGCCCAAGAGCGGCCAGCCGGCGCCGCTGCCCGACGGCTACCGCGTCGAGGTCTCCTCGCGCACCGGGATGCCCTACATCCGCAAGGATCCGGGCGCCGTCAACGCGCAGGGCGGCTGGCTCAAGCGCCTCTTCAACTAGGTCCTTTTCTTCGGGGCTGGCGCGCCTCCGCGCGCCGCCCACCCTCCTTCTGCCCTGTCACGAGATGGGGTGGCACAAGCGAGAAATAGACTCCTTCGGATGGGGGCCGCGGGAGGTCTTATCATGACCAAGCTTACGATCGCCATCCTCGCCGCCCTCGTCGCGGTGCCCATGCTTCACATCGTGGCCGCCGACGAGTCCCACGCGGACTGCGAGAAGAACGTCACGTGGTACGACGCGGACGGGACCAAGCACGTCTCCGACCAGGGCTGGGCGGGCTACACCCAGACCGACTCGGCGCGCACCCTGTTCTACCAGGCCACCGCCGGCACGCCCCTCTACTTCAACAACTGCGAGGGCGAGCAGTGGGACGGCCAGGACTCCGTGAACCCCGGCTTCCACAGCAACTCCGACCCCTGCTCCGCCGGCGAGCAGGTCGACGCGACCCACCCCGCCATCACCCAGTGCATGGGCACCGACCCCAACCAGGGCACGAGCAGCCCCGTCGACAACCCCGGCTCCGTCCCCGTCCGCACCCGCGTGAGCGGCGAGGGCGAGACCACCGGCACCGTCCAGGTCTACGAGAGCACGCAGATCGGCGGCGTCGGCTGGGCCGTCGTCTACCTCGGCAGCTGCACCAACCAGAACGGCCAGACCTCCGGCCTCGAGGGCGACGCGTCCTGCCAGGGCAAGGGCCAGAACCGCCAGGGCGTCTACCTCCGCGACGACACGCCCCCCAACGCGCTCGCGACCGCCGTCTCGTCCGCCGGCCTGACCAAGGGCTACGTCTCCGAGGGCGACTGCGACCAGTCCACCTACCAGAGCGGCGCCGAGCAGGGCGACCGCATGAAGTGCGGCCGCGACAACACGGCCCTCGGCCTCGAAGAGGACCTCCTCTCCTAGAATGACAGGTCGTCGAGGGGCGCAGCGTGTGCCCCGCGCCATCCCTTTTTTTGCTCGTTGTCTGACGCGCGGCACGGGACGTTCGCGTCCGACGACGAGATCGCCATCGAGAAGAGACGATGCGCGGCCAAGAGGGGGACAGCGCGAGTCCCCCCTCCCAGATTTCAGCCGAATCGCGCTGCGGCGCGACCGGGCGCTTCGCGCCCTTTCGGCTTCATCCGGAGGGTGGCCTGCTGAAGCAGTCCCCCCTCAACGATTGCACAATGGACAATGAAAGGAGACAAACATTCATAAGCTCGGCCGCCAACCTCCCGGGCATGAGCAGCCTGAGCGGCGCCGACCCCGATGCGACTTGGGTAGCCCTTGAGCGCATCCTGAGCGACATTCCCACCGAGGAGAACCGCGCCACGGTGCGACGCTACCTTGAGCACCGCCAAGCCAACGGCGTCCAATCGGCCACGTTGGGGATCGACGCCAACACGCTGCGCGGCCTCTGCCTCCACCTGAAGGAGAAGCCCTTGCAGGACGTGGCCAAGGACGACGTCGTGAAGTACCTCAACAACGCGCGCAGCGTCCGCAAGTGGCGCAACGCGAAGAAGGACGGGACTGTGACCGTCACGGAGAAGACGGCCCGCCTGGGCGCGCGCACCCTAGAGCAGCGCAAGAGCGCGCTCCGTCCCTTCTTCAAGTGGCTCCATGACACCGACGAAACCCCAGCCCCCATGAAGGGGATCAAGCGCAGGCGGCATGAGGAAGACAGCATCCCCACCGATGCGCTCCTCACGCGCGACGATCTGCAGGCGCTTCTTCAAGCGCATCCGGACGCACAGGCCAAGGCGAAACTTGCGGTTCTGTTTGAGTCCGGCTTGCGCGCGGGAGAGTTTTGCTCGCTCAACGTCGGGAGCGTCGAGTTCGACGAGTACGGTGCCGTCTTGACCCTGCCCAAGAAGCGCAGCGCCGAGGCGAGCCTCAAGACCGGCGCGCGCCGCATCCGCCTCTTCGATTCTGTGCCGTACCTCCATGCGTGGTACGAGACGCACCCCAACAAGGACGACGCGAAGGCGAGCCTCTTCTTCTCGATGAGCCGCCGGGCTCCCAAGGCGCGCATGACGCCCAACGCGCTCTGGCAATTCGTGAACCGCGCCGGCACCACAGCCGGACTCAAGAAGGACCTTCATCCCCACCTCTTCCGCCACACGGCCGCCACGGAGCGCGCCCGGCTCGGTTGGAATGAGGCTCAAATGCGCGCTTACTTCGGGTGGTCGCGCACCAGCGACATGCCCAGCGTCTACGTCCATCTCGCCGGCCTCGACTATGAGGAAATGGAATTGGAGCGGAGGGGCAAGAAGGGGCACGGCGAGCGCCGCAAGCCCGCCCTCGCGCCGATCACCTGCAAGGTCTGTCGCGCTGAGAACCTGGCCACCGCGACCTTCTGTCAGTCGTGCCGAAACCCCGTCAGTCCCGAGGCTGAAGCGGAGCTGCAGAAGAAGCGCGAAGCCGAAATCAAGGAAGCCGCCAGCAAGATCGTCCTGGGCGGGATGCGTGACTTGATTGAAGCCGAAGTCGCCCGCGCGCTCAAGGCGAAGCTGGAGAGCTAAGTGGGTGTCGAGCGGCGCCGAGCGCGTCTGGCGGGCCCGGCCGGCGGCTCGGCGTGCTTGGCCGCGTCTTGCTCGACTTGCACCTGGGCGAGCCTGCGTAGGATGCATTCGAGCTCTCCGGCTTCGCCGTGGGTGTGGCCTTCGCGTTGGCAGATGAGGCGTCTGTAAGCGTCGAGGAAGAGTCCCAAGCGAGCTCACTCCTTGGGCGCGCGAGTCGGGCTCTTGGCGTGCACATGGTTCGAGCTGCTATGTGGGACATCGTGCTGGGAGCGCAGCATGCCCCACCCCTGTGGGCGTTCCCTTAAGATAACCAGTCTGGAAAATATACATGATGTGCTTTCTGGGGCGCCCCGGACTTGCCCGTTGGAATGCTTCGAAACTCCGCGATCGCACAGGCGCGCGCCCACAGCAGAGCCACGAGATACGGCGAGCCCTCGCCGGGACGGCGCTCAAGGGTCGGGGGAGAGGCCCGCGCGACGCAGGCTTGCGAGCGATGCGAGAACGGCCAGACGTCACGGGCTCAGAAGACCGCCAGCGACGCCTCAGGAATCTGGCTCTGGACCGGCCCGCGGGCCCTGGGCGGTGTGGCGAGGGCGCAGCGCGTTCCTGGTTGGCCTATTCCTTAAGGAGGCCCCCCTCCCCTTTTCTGGCCGGATTTTCTGGCCGACTTTCTGGCAGGCCCGCCCCGCCCATGACTGGGCACGACGACGCGACCGGGCGCGCCGAAACGCGCCTGATTGGGCCTCGTAGGGGCTTTTGGCGCGCTTCTTGCCGAGTCCTCGAGCGCAAGCAGCGATCGCGTCGGGCGCTCGTGGGAAGTACGCTCGATGTCGAGGAGCGCGGCGCGTGTGCGCGCACACGCTCTCACACCGTGAAGGCCCCCACCCACAAAACGAATAGAGACTTCATGCACGCATTCGGCTTCTCTCCGAGCCGAGCCCGGCCGCTGCGCCCACGAGTACCCTGGCGGGCACCCGAGCCGCGCAAGGCCGCCTCGGCGCCACGATCCAACCCGCCAAGGCACCGCACAGCGCCCTCGCGTGCAATCGAGCCTCGTGAGCCAACGTCGCGCCACGTCGTGCAAAGTCCAGGCGGAGCGCGTTCCCGCATCGGGAAGAACCCTGGAACGCGCGCGTGCGCGCGTACGTGCGCGCACGCGTACTCACTCACTG
>JAXDQU010000002.1:0-39539 GCA_034667685.1 Thermoplasmata archaeon
CTCCAAGGACATTCGCGTCTTCGTGCCTTCGTGTTGACGTCGGGCCCAAGGAAATCAAAGTGCAGAAGAAGGTTGAGCACGCATGCGCTTCGCTGGGGGCAAGTCAATTAAGATGGGCATGACCGGACGAGCCTGGGACGTTGGCTTTCCGACGGAGACCCATCCCCCCCACGCCAAAGCGGTTGGCGCGACACCCCCCGTCAGAGGGCGCGGCTCCGGTGCGTGGATGCGTAAAGAACGGGTTTGGCCAAGGTGGGCACCCCGCTTAACGCTGCCGGCATCACTCTGGCAACCGTCGAATGGCGCTTTTTCTCGGGGAAACGGCCCGCGAGTCTCGCGGATCGGCGGTTGCCGAATCGACGCGCGCCGTGATATCAGGCGACCCGGAACGGGACCTCGGCGAGCAGGCCGTCGCCCAGCGTGAAGCGCGCGACGTAAGCGCCCGGCGGCGCGGCGCGCGTGCCCTCCTTGCCCGCGAGCTGGCCGTCCCACGTCCACGCCGCGGAAAGGCTGGCGCCGGGCGCGAACGACGCGCTGCCCTGGGCGGCGGGGCACGAGCGGTCCGCGCTCACGTGCGGCGATTGATAGCGCCAGACCTGCGTGCCCTGGAGCACGGCGACGTCGAGCCCGTTCTTGCCGCAGCCCACCTGCGCGACCTGGATCGCGCTCTTGCAGTTGTTGGTCACGTTGACCGAGAGCGTCGTGGGCGTCCCGGGCGTGACGGGATCGGGCACCACCGTCGCGCCCACGTAGAGGCAGGCGGGAAGCGCCGCGGGCCCCGCGGTGGCCTCGTTGCTGCGCCAGGGGATGGTGCAGCCCGCCAACAGCGTCGAAGCGAGCAGGAGCGTCACGATCGCCCGGGTCGGCATGGGCGGCGTTCCGCCGAGCCAGGCTTGCCCCTTCTGGGTCAAATGGGAGACCGTGCGCGCGGCGCTAAACGCGAGCTTCGCTCGCGGTCTGCGGGCTCCGGCACTAGACGAGCCGCTCGGGGCACGCATCGCGCCGGGAGCAGCCGCGGCACTTGCCCGGGCGCTCGTGGTTGCGGTGGACGACGCCCGTCATGTCGGAGAGGCGCATCCGCAGCGAGGTCTCCAGAACGCGGTCGCGGAACTCGTCGGTGAAGGGGACCTCGAACGTGCGGTCCTGGTACTGGAGCACGCCGTGCGGCGGCCGGACGCCATAGTTCTCCTCGACGAGGATGCAGTAGACGCCAAGCTGCATGAGGTGCGAGTCGTGCGGCGTCTCGGGCGTGCGGCCCGTCTTCAGCTCGACCGGGATGTAGTGCTCGTCGCGGCGCACGATGTAATCCGGACGGCCCGAAAGCTCGTAACGCTCGGCGCGCAGCGTCTCGGCGGGCTTGTCCAGGTCGCTGTACGCGAGCTCGCCCTCGACGAGCCCCGCCTCCGCGACGACCTGGTTGGCCTCCTGCTCCTTGCGCATCGCGCGCAGCAGGAACGCGAGCGCCACGAAGAGCCACACGAGGCTCATCATGACCAGCAGCGTGTGGTACGCCCAATGCGCGTCGAGGAAGACGACCTCCAGCGCGAGCGTCATCGCGGACGCGGCCGTCAGCGCGAGGTAGAGCGCGATCCGGAGCGACTCGTTGTGGTCCTTCAGGATGCGCCGCCAGAGCGCGATGCGCTGCCCGACCGCCGCGTGGTCCGACTCGCCGCGCGCCAGGACCTCGTCGGTGGACGCGATGCCGCGGCGCGCGAGGGCCCAGCTGAGCGGGCAATAGACGTACCTCTCGACGTCCGCGGCGCTGTAGCCCATCGGTCCAGCTTCCGGTCTCCTAGGGCTTGAATCCGATGGGGACCGGACTCGCGGCATTCCGACGGGGCTCTGCGGGGCTCTGGGCTCAGGACTCTGGACTCCGGGCTCTCCGGAGCAGAGCAGCCGGGAGCCCCGAGTCCACAGTCCTGAGCCCCGAGCCCTGTGTTCACGTGATCCCCTCGATCGCCGACACGTTCCATGCGCCGGCGTGGCGCCAGCCCGTCGCATTCTCGTAGCGGGCCAGCGCGGCGTCGGCCTGCGCGCGCAGCGAGGGCCACGTGGCGTTCGCGTCGGCCATCGTCTGGACGTGCGACTCGCGGTCGCCCGGCGCGCGGTGGAAGTAAAGCGTGAGCGCCGAGCCGCCGCCGGGGTAGACGCCCGCGACGAGCTGGGGCATCGGCATGCCGGGCTGCATCGCCATGACCGACGACCAATCGCCCTCGGGCGTGCGCATGTCGGCGGGCTTCACGTCCGAGAACCCCGCGGCGCGCGCGCCGGCCTCGCCCGTCGTCGCGTTCCACGGCTCGGGGAACGTGACCGTCGCCATGACGCCGGTGAACACGTAGCTGCAATCCTGGCCGGCGGGGCACGGGTGGAACATGGTGCAGCCGGGCAGCGCGATGGCAAAGGCAAGGACGAGGACGATCGCGCGCATTCAGCGCACCGCCTCGACGGGCTCCACGGTCCAATCGCGCGCATGGCGCCAACCCGTCGCGTTCTCGAACGCCGCGAGCGCGCGCTCCGCGTCGTTCGAATGCGTGGGCCACGTCGCGTTGGCCTGCTCGCGCACCTTCGCGTGCGAGGTGCCGTGGCCCTGCCCCGTAGGAAACGAGAACGTGAGGAAGAATCCGCCGTGGGTCTGGTCGGGCCCCGCCTGCGCGTTGCGGTCGTTGAAGGCGCCCGCGACAAGGAAGCTCTGGTTGCCCTCGCCCATTCGCTGCGGCGGCGCGAAGCCGGCAGCCGCGATGCCCTCCGCCACGCGCGTCGCGTTCCACGGCGCGTCGAAGCCGACCGTGCCGCGCACGCCGACGAGCGAGTACGAGCAATCCTCGCTGTTGCAGAGAAGCACGTCCATGCATCCCGGGAGCGCGAGGACGAGGAGGAGCGCGAGGGCAGGAATGCGCACACGCGGCAAGCCATCGGCCCTTGGATGAAGACGACGCCCCGCCGAAGCCTACAAGGCTCCCCCCGAAGCTCGCG
Organism: Thermoplasmata archaeon; assembly: GCA_034667685.1. Taxonomy (GTDB): domain Archaea; phylum Thermoplasmatota; class SW-10-69-26; order JACQPN01; family JAJPHT01; genus JAJPHT01. The sequence continues at coordinate 2,974 of JAXDQU010000002.1, forward strand.
GCGCGTGGACGACGGGGAAACCGCCTCGGAGTGGATGCGTCACGCGCAGGAGGACCTCGACGCGGCGCGCCTCTTGGAAGGCGGTGGTCTCCATGCGTTGGCGGCGTTCCATGCTCAGCAGGCCGCGGAGAAGGCGATGAAGGCCGTTCTCATTCTCAGGGGGCGCGGTCTCGCCCGGACCCACGACGTCCAGCGCCTCGCGGCAGACGCCAAGGCGCCCACGAACATCGCAGAGATCGTGAGCGCAGCAGAACGCCTCCGCGCTCGGCTTCGCGACGACCTGCCGATCGACCGGATCGTGCTGTTCGGCTCCCGTGCCCGCGGTGAGGCGCGAGCGGACAGCGACATCGACCTCATCGTGGTCAGCGCGCGCTTCCGCGGCATGAGCGCCGGCCAGCGGATGTACCGCGTCCGGAAGGCCTGGGACCTCCCCGTGGCCGTCGATTTCCTCTGCTACGCGCCCGAGGAGTTCGAGGCGCTTGCCCACCGCGCGAGCATCGTGAAGATCGCGCTGGCTGAAGGTCACGACATCGCGAGCGCGTGAGCGCCATCGGGCGCGGGCTCGTCGGACGGGAGCGGCGCCCCCGGCAGCGCCACCACCCGCGGCGCGCCGATGCCCCCCGGCGCTCGCAGCACGAGCACGCGTCCCTGCGCGTCCTCGACGAGCGCGCCGTCGCCCTCCTCGCCGCGGTAGTCGCTCACCACGGCGTCGGGGCGCTCGTCGCGGATACGCGCCAGCTCGCGGCGCCATGCGGCGGCGGAGGCGCCCTGCATCACGGCGAACGGGACGGCCAGCAGGCAGAGGACGATCGCCGCGCCCGCGAGCCAGACGGCGTTCTTGTGCCCGTTGTCCGGGCGCGCGACCTCGCGGAACGAGCCGCGGTCGTAGGCGTAGAGCAGGCCGGACGCGACGAAGACGAGCGCCACCAGCAGGGCGGCGACGGCATTCCGGTCCATTGGCCTCACGCGTGCTGGCGGATGGGCTTGAGCTCGTCGCCCTCGTAGTCGAGCGCGAGGCGCTTGCGGTTCTGCCAGAGGTGCTTCTTCTGGATCAGCGCCGTGGCGAGGAGCGGAAGCGCGACCGTGATATCAACGTGCGCCTGCACGAAGTCCGCGTCCTTGGCGATCTTGCCCCACGACTGCGCCTCCTTGAAGGTGCAGCCCGAGAGCGCGCCCCAGTCGGGCATGTCCATCGTGAGCTGGATCGCGTACTGGTGGCCGCCCGCCTCGTGCCCCAGCACCTCGGAGATGACCTCCGTCTGCTGGATGTAGTTCTTCGGCACGCCGCCGCCCAGGTAGATGATGCCGGTCTTCTCGGACTTGTACTTGACCTGCGCGAGCTCGTAGGCGTCGCGGATCATGTCGAGCTTCGGGTACGGCTTGCCCGTGGCCTTCGCCTTCGTGTAGTTGTAGATCATGCCGATCCCGATGCTGCTGTCGTGGATCGTCGGCACGAAGATGGGGACCTTCTGGCGCGCGGCCTCGGCGACCCACGAGTCCTGGTCCTTGGCGAAGTGCTCGCCGAAGAACGTCATGATCTCGCGCGTCGAGTACGTGCGCGCCGGGTCGAGCTTCGCCACGAGGCCGCCCAGGTAGTCGTCCGTCTCGCGGAACTTCTCCTCGTCGACGATGGTGTCGTAGAGGCGGTCGAGGAAGTGCTCGCGCAGCTCCAGGTCGTCGACCTCCGGCGCGGCGCGCCAGAAGTTGTAGCCGCGCGCGGCGTACATGTCCTGGTAGGGCTGCGAGCCCACGGTGACGATGACGTCGACGAGCTTGTGGCGGATCAGGTCGCGCAGGACCTTGCGCTGGCCGCCCGCCATGAGCGAGCCCGCCACGCCCAGGATGATCGTCGGGCGCGAGGGGTCCTGGAGCATGTTCTCCCAGACCTGGAGCGCGGTGCCGAGGTTGCGCCCCTGGAAGCTGATGTTCTTGAACGCGTCCATCAGCTCGGCGACGCTCTGGATCTTCGAGGGCTCGAACTGCGTGATGGGCGTGTTGAGCCAATCCGACTTCTTCGTGCGGGGCGCCACGGGAGACACCTGACGGGCCGCGCGAGGGGCCGGACGTTCAAGAAGGTTTGCCCCTCGTCCCGTCCTGAGCGGACTCCCGCTCGTGGCGACCGAGGCCATCAGCGCGCCGAACTGCAGCGTGACGCCGCCCAGATAGGTGCCGTCCGGTCGCCGCTCCTCAGGGGAACGGGCGCGACGAGACCGCGACCTCGTGCGCCACGAGCGCGAAGTAGCCGTCGTTGGTGTGCGCGGCGGGCGCGCTGATCTTCCAGTCGCCGGCGAGCGCGGGGTACTGCGCCTGGTCGTAGGCGAAGCCGCCCGAGGGCTGCGCGTCGGTGGCCGGGCCGCCCGAGGGGTACGCGGTGCCATTGGGATCGACGAGCTGGTAGGCGCGTGCGTAACCCTTGGCGCCGCCCTGGATCTGGACGCTCACGAAGGTCTGCCGGTCGTCCACGTGGAACGTCTGCGTGTTGAGCGTGGCCACCGGGAAGACAGTGGTGCTGTTGAACACCTCCTTCGCGGTCGCGGTGGCGATGGCACCGGTCCAGTTGTCGCGGGCGCCGTCGATGGCGAGGCCGTAGCCCGCCGCGAAGTCGAGGTGGCTCCACCACTTCAGCGCGGGGACGTAATCATAGGTCGCGTAGGGCTTGCCGCCCACGGACGCGACGAGCGTGAAGCCGGGCTGGCCGCCCGCGGTCGGGATGGCGGGCGCGTACGTCGCCACGACGGTGGCCTGCTGGCCGTCCCACGTGGTGGACCATGCGGCGCCGTCGCGCATCGGGAACGCGAAGAACGCGACGGGGTTGCCGTGCTGCCCGCCGGCGAGGTCCGAGGCGCGGATCTTGCCGAGGTAGCTGATGTCGAACATCGCGTCGTAGCCGGCGAGCGTCGGGCTCGTCGTCGCCAGCGTGTAAGCGTCGGACGAGGCGGCGGTGACGACGAACGTGACGTGCTCGGAGGACGCGCCGTTCTTGCTCGTGGCGGTCCAGGCGTCGCCCACGCGCCAGACCGGCGCCTGCACGGTGCTGTTGTTGAGGAGCGCGGGCGCGGCGGCCGGCGCCTTCTCCGCGTGCGTCGCCGCGGGCGCGTTCGGGCTCAAGCACCCCGCGCCCAGCAGCGCGAGGAGGACGATGGCGACCGCTCGCAAGCCCTCACCAGCCCGCCGAGCACGACCCGAGAGCATGAAGCAACCGGCGCCGCATCCCGTCATGATGACGGCGAAGGTCGTCCCGATCCCGCTGGGCTTCGTGAACGCCTACCTCGTGCTCGACCGGCGCGCGGTCCTCGTCGACGCGGGCGAGCCGGGCCGCGAGACGCGCATCCTGGAGGCGGTGAAGGCGGCGGGCGTCGCGCCGCGCGACCTCGCGCTGATCTTCCTCACCCACGCGCACACGGACCACGTCGGGAGCGCCGCCGCCCTGCACCGCGAGACGGGCGCACCCCTGGCAATCGCCGAGCCGGACGCCACCTACCTGCGCGAGGGGCGCAGCGCGCCCGTCGTCCCGCGCGTCGCGGTGATGAAGCTCCTCGCGGGCGTGATCGCGCGCCGGCCGGGCCCGCCCGCGGCCGAGCCCGCGCGGGTGCTCGCGGGCGAGACGAGCCTCGCGGAGTTCGGCGTCGCGGGCCGCGCCCTCCCGACGCCGGGCCACACGAAGGGCTCCGCGACGCTGCTCCTGGACTCGGGCGAGGCGCTCGTGGGCGACGCGATGAACGGCGGGATGCCCTTCCCGCGCGGGCGGCCCGGCCGGCTCGTCATCGCCGAGGACGTGGAGCAGGCGCGCGCAAGCCAGCGATTGATATCGTCGAAGAATCCGACGCGCGTCTTCGTGGGGCACGGCGACCCGCGCGGGTTCACCGGCGCGCAGGTGCGGGCGTTCGTGGCGAGATCTTGAGCGCCGGCGCGATGCGAAGGCAACTCTTATCTCCCGAGACTCGGGTCACGTCGTGGAGGCTTCACATGAGAAGGTTGTCCATTCTCGCCCTTGCGCTGTTGGTCGGAAGCACGTTCGTCGTCTTGGCGATGCCCGCGGGCTCCGCGACCTGCGCGGGGCTCGCCGACACGGCCGACGCCAAGTGCATTGGGGTGTACAGCGACGGCACGCAGAACTGCATCGGGTTCTATGGGGACACGCACCCCCCGTGGAACGCGCTGAACTGCGGTGGCGTCGACGTCCCCAATCTGACCAACCACTGCGTCGAAGGCATCTGCCAGTAGACCGCTCCCAAATGCCCGCGGCCGGGCCACGGGCCCGGCCGCGCTCTTCTTGATCGTGGAAACCGCTATGCGCGAGCATCGGGCTCGCCGCGCCGATGACGCAGTACGAGAACCTGCTCGTGGAGCGCGACGGAGCCATCGCGGTCCTCACCGTCAACCGGCTCAAGGCGCTCAACGCCATGAACCAGGCCACGCTCGCGGAGCTGACCGCGGCGGCGCGCGAGCTGGACGCGGACCCGGGCGTCGGCGTCGTCATCCTGACCGGCGCGGGCGAGAAGGCGTTCGTCGCCGGCGCGGACATCACCGAAATGGCGTCGTTCGGCCCGCAGCAGGCCGAGGACCACGCGCGCAAGGGGCAGGCCGCGATGGCCGCGTTCGAGCGCATGCGCAAGCCGGTCATCGCGGCCGTCAACGGCTACGCGCTGGGCGGCGGGCTGGAGATCGCGCTGGCGTGCGACATCCGGCTCGCGAGCGAGAACGCGCAGATGGGGCTTCCCGAGGTCAGCCTCGGCACGATCCCCGGCTTCGGGGGGACGCAGCGCCTGGCGCGCCTCGTGGGCCCGGCGATGGCGAAGGAGCTGGTGCTCAGCGGCCGCCGCGTGAAGGCCGACGAGGCGCTGCGCATCGGCCTGGTCAACCGCGTCGTGCCGCAGGCCGAGCTCATGGAGACGGCCAGGCAGCTCGCGCGCGACATCCTGGCCAACGGGCCCTACGCGGTGCGCCTCGCCAAGGAGGTCATCGACCGCGGCCTGGAGACCGATCTGGCCGCGGGCCTGCGCCTGGAGGAGAAGGCGTTCGGCCTCACGTTCTCGACGCACGACCAGAAGGAGGGCATGCGCGCCTTCACCGAGAAGCGGAAGCCGGCCTGGAAGGGCGAATAGGACTCACGTCAAGTGACGCTGCTTTGAAGCTCTTGAACCTGATGCCGCTGCGGCCATGGCGACCGGCTTCACGGCGCTCGATATCATCGTCGCGGCGGCCGCGCTCGTCGTCGCGGTCTGGTTCCTCGTCGCGTGGCGCCGCCTGGGCGAGCCCGCCCTGCTGCTCTTCGCCGTGGGCCTCGCGCTCAAGGGCGTCGGCTACGGCGTCGCGGGGCTCGCCGACCCGGTGAGCAGCCGGCCCGCCAGCGCGTTCGACCTAACCCGCATCGGCGTCCTCTTCGTGGGCAACCTGCTCATGGTGAGCGCGTACCTCGGCGGCCGTCGGCAGCGCGCCTGGCTCCTCGCCGGCTGGATCGTCGCGGGCGGCGCGGCGCTGCTCGTCGCGATCGACCTGGTCGTGCCGCCCCTGGGCAGCGTCGACCTCCAGGTGGCGTCCATCGTCTCCGCCAGCATCATCGCCGTCGCCAACGTCGCCTGCGCGGTCTTCGCGGCGCATGGCTTCCGCGCCTCGCCCTCGGCGGGCCGCGCGCTCGTCCCCACGGCCTTCCTCTTCTGGGGCCTCTCGAACTACACGGGCCTCCTCATCGTGCTGGGCTCGCCCTCGTGGCTCCACGTCCTGGTCCAGCTCTGGCGCCTCGTCGCGGTCGTGCTCATGCTGGGCGCGCTCGTGCTTCCCCGCGGAGGTGCCGGCCCTGCCAAGGCGTGAGCGCTGGGGCGTCGCGGGCTCCATCCTCGAGGCCATCGACCGCGAGCACACGGAGCGCGGGCCCCAGGCGCGCGTCACCAACGTCGCCGTGCGCGCCAACGTCCCCTACGACCGGCTCGTGACGTACCTGGAGAGCATGGCCGCCGCGGGCCTCGTGCAGCTCGACAAGATGCCGCGCCTCACGCCCGAAGGCGAGGACGTGCTGCGGCAGTACCGGCAGTGGACCGAAGTGGTGCGGCGGTACGGGTTCCTCTGATCGGCACCACAGCCAATTCTTAAGGTGCGGCCGCAGAATCCAAGCTTGGTCCCCGTGGCTGCGAACGTCCGACCCGATCGGCAGAGGCTCGCCGCGTTCTGCCGGCGGCATCGCATCCGGAGGCTGTCGCTCTTCGGCTCGGTCCTCCGCGCGGACTTCAGGCCCGACAGCGACGTCGACGTCCTCGTCGAGTTCCAACCCGACGAGCAGGTGTCCTTCTTCGACCTCTTCGACATGGAGGAGGAGCTCTCCGCCATCTTCGGTGGCCGCAAGGTCGACATGCGGACGCCCCAGGACCTGAGCCGGTACTTTCGCGACGACGTGACGTCCAGAGCGGAGGTCCAGTTTGCACAAGGATGATCGCACCCGCGTTCGCCACGCGCTGGTGGCAGCCCAAAAGGGCGATCCATCACGCGCAGGGCGCTTCACGCGCCACGTTGGACGAGGACGAGCGCCTCGCGTTCACGCTGATCCACCTGCTAGAAATCGTTGGCGAAGCATGCAATCAGGTATCGCCCGAGTTCCAGGTGGCGCACCCAGTCGTCCCATGGAAGAAGGCGATTGCCTTGCGCCACAGGCTCGCGCACGGCTACTTCGACGTGGACCTGGGAATCGTCTGGGCGACGGTCACGAACGAGCTCCCTTCCCTCTGCAAGCTGCTCGACCAGGTTCTTGCTGAAGCGCCGCCATAACGCGAGGACAGATGGACGCCCTCGACCTCCCGCACTACGACGTCGGCCCGCGCGACGCGCTGCCCGTCGTGCTGCTGCACGGCTTCCCGCTCGACCACGCCATGTGGGCGCCGCAGAAGGCCGCGCTCCAGGAGGCCGGCCTCCGCGTGATCGCGCCCGACCTGCGCGGGCACGGGCGCGCGCCGGTGGGGCACGGGCCCGCGACGATGCAGGCGCACGCGGCCGACGTGCTGCGCCTGCTCGACCGCGTCGGCGTCCGGCGCTTCGCGCTCGCCGGCTTCAGCCTGGGCGGGTACGTCGCCTTCGAGGTCGCGCGGCAGGCGCAGGCGCGCGTCGTGGGCCTCGCGCTCGTCGACACGCGCGCGGAGCCCGACTCGCCCGAGGCGCGCGAAGGGCGATATCAAACGGCGGCGCGCGTCCGCGCCGGGGGCGTCGCCCCCGTCGTCGAGAGCATGCTGCCCAAGATGCTCACGCCTCGCGCCGACCCGACGCTGCGCGCGCAGGTCGAGCGCACGATGCGCGCGACCCCGCCCGAGGGCGCGGCGCAGGCGCTCGAAGGCATGGCGGAGCGCCCCGACTCGCGCCCGGCGCTGGCCGCGATCCGCATCCCCACGCTCGTCGTCGTGGGCGACCAGGACCCGATCGCGCCGCCCGACGCGGCGAAGGCGATGGCCGACGCGATTCCCGGCGCGCGCCTCGTGGTCGTCCCCGGCGCGATGCACCTCACGCCGCTGGAGAAGCCGGCCGAGGTCGACGCCGCGATGGTGGCGTGGGCGAAGTCGATCAGGCCGTGGTGACCTGCCGCGCCGCGAGCCAGAGCGCGACCCACAGCGCCAGCGGCGCGAGGTAGAACGCGGCCGTGCCCCACTGCACCGGGCCGCGGCGCTCGCGCACCTCGCGCGCCAGCGAGGCGGTGGTGCCCAGGCCGACGCCGAGGTTGGCGAAGCTCAGGATGGCGACGATCGGCGGATGCGCGTCGTAGCCGGGCAGGAACGCGACGACGCCTTCGAGCGCGGCGCCGAAGACGAGCGCGTAGCCGATCAGCCCGACGAGCGCGCCCTTGCTGCCGTGGCTCCCGGTCGAGATCGCGTACGCCCACGCCGCGAGCGCGAGGACAAGCGCCAGCGTCTCCAGCAGGAAGACCGGCTCGCCCATCCCCGCGGCGGTCTGCCCGCGCTCGCGCTGCTGGAGCACGAGCTGCGTCACGGCGAGCGCGAGCGACGTGGAGGCTCCGACGGCCCAGCCCCGGCCCATGCGCCCCCCAGCCCGAGCCTCAGCCTTAGCCCTTGGCCCGCCACAAAGGCTATGCCATTTGGCCCACCCATGCGTGCCAAGTGACCCAAAGGTCCCCGCGCGCGCCGGAGCCGCGCCGTCCACGTCGCGAGCGCATCGTGCACCCGAGCCTCGGCTTCAGCGCGAAGGACCCCATCGAAGCGTCGGATCTCGTGCGGAAAGGGCTCCCGCACCAGAAGGTCGAGATCTTCCGCAAGGAGAGCGGCATGTCGCTGGAGCGCATCGCCTCCGCGACGCACATCGCCCGCCGGACGCTCGCCAGGCGCAAGCAGGGGCGCCTCACGGGCGAAGAATCCGAGCGGCTGATCCGGTTGGCGTCGATCTTCGAGCAGGCCGTGGACCTCTTCGAGGGGGACAAGGGGAAGGCCGTCGCGTGGATGTCGCGGCCCAACAAGGCGCTTGGCGGCCGGACGCCCGAGGAGCTCGCCCACACGGAGATTGGCGGGCGCGAGGTCCTCTCTCTCCTGGGACGCCTTGAGCACGGTGTCTTCTCTTGACCCGGCTGTGGCGCGTCGTGCGGCGCAAGCGCGCCGGGGAGGCCTTCAGCGGCGAAGGCGGGCGCGTCTTCGGAGGGCGCTGGAACTCCCCGGGGACGCCCATCGTCTACACGAGCGAGAGCGCCGCCTTGGCCGCCCTGGAGATCCTCGTCCACGTCGAGGACCGGAGCGTCCTCGACGGCTACGTCGCCTTCGTCCTCGACGTGCCGGAGGAGGCGATCGAAACGCTCGACCCGCGCCTCCTGACGCCCGGCTGGAGCGACTTCCCGGCGCCCGCCCTGCCGCGAGCGCTCGGTGACGCGTGGGCGGCCCAAGGCGAGTCGCTGGGGCTGCGCGTTCCGAGCGCCGTCGTCCCGGGCAGCAACGTGCTGCTCAATCCGCGCCACCCCGGCTTCGCGGCGATCCGGATCCCGGAGCCGCTCGCGTTCCCGTTCGACGCGAGGCTGTCGCGATAACCCAAGCGCCAGCCCTAGCCCTCAGCCCAGCTCATGGTGCATGTCGCCCATGCCCTGCGGCTCCAGCATCGGCAGCGTCAGGTTGGCGCCGCGCAGCGCGGGACCGGCGCGCAGCGTGGCGAACATGCCCTTGACGACGTCGCTGTGCATGCTCGGGTCCTTGACGCACTTGTCGGTGCACACGTCCACGAAGCTCGCCCACGGGCGGCCGACGTTGTCGATGGCGACCTCGATGAAGTCGTTCATGCCGTGGCAGCGCGTGCCGCCGCACAGGCCGCGCGCGAGCGGGTCCATCGGGTCGTTGGCGGTGACGCTCTCGACGGTGGCGTTGGGCTTCAGGCCGTCGACCATCACGCCGAGGTAGGCGTTCCACGTCGCGTTGTCCCACTCGGGGCAGGAGGGCTGGCCGAGCAGGTCGCCGGTCAAGCCCGCGTTGCCCTTGCACTTGCCTTCGTAGCCGCCGGGCACGGTGGAGCCGACGTACGCGAACGCGACGTGGCCCGGGTCGCCCACGGCGAGCTGGTTGAACATCGTGGCGGTGACGCCGGGCGCGGTGACGTTGCGCGGCTCCAGCCACGTCTTGCCCTTGTCGGGGCTCGCGGTGTACCAGACCTGGCCGCCGCTCTCGAACGTGGCGTACATGTTGCCGTCCTTGTCGACGGCGAAACCCATCTCGTGGTCGCCCACCTTCTGCTTGAGCGGAATCTGGAGCGTCTGCCAGGAGAGGCCGTCGTCCTGCGTGTACTTGATCTTCGGACCGCCGGGGCAGTCGGCCTTGGGCAGGTACATCGTGCCGTCGGGGCCCGCGCGCAGGTGCGACGTGAGGCCGCCGCAGCCGTCCTGCACGCTGTTGAAGACCGGGACCTGCGGCGTGAAGGAGAGGCCGCCGTCGTAGCTCATCGCGCAGCCGCTCTCGACGCCGTTGTTGGTGCAGCGGTAGACGACGTTGGGATAGCCCACGGTGGGCAGCATGCGCGGCTTGGCGGCGCCGACGGTCTGGTGGTCGTTGACGTTGGTGTTGCCGCACGAGTACGGGTTCGTCGTCCACGTCGCGCCGTGGTCGTCGGAGAACGATAGCGCGCCGCACGAGAGCGGCAGGATGTCGTCCATGAACACGCGGCCCGTGTCGTAGTCCACGAAGACGATCGGGTCGTTGGTCGAGGGGTGCTCCGGGACCGGGCCGACGTAGGGGCCCACGTCCTTGATCGTGGCGCCCGAGTCGAACGTGGCCCAGAGGGTGGGCGGCGTGCGCTGCACGGGGCCCGCCCCGATCGTGGGGCCGAAGCCGGTCATGTAGACGCCGCCGTCCTTCGCGGCGCCGATGCTGGGCTCCGTCGCGCCCGCGGGCAGCATGAACTCGCCGCCGAGCGCCGCGGGGAAGCTCGCGTTGGGCACGCCGGTCAGCCAGGATTCGTGCGTGACGTGGAACACGCCGCTCGTGCCGACGGAGGGCATCTCGACGGACGCGGCGGGAGCGTCCTTCGTCGAGGCGGTGTTCACGGGCGCGTTGAGGCAGCCCGCCAAGAGGGCGGCGGAGGCCAGGACGAGGGCGAGGACCTGGGCGGACATCCCGGGGGGATCGCCGGGGGACCCGCTTTGAGCCTTGTTGTCAGCCCCGCATCGGTCACTTGTGGGCGCTCGCCACGACGAACTCGGCGGGCATGGCGAGCGCGCCGTTGGCCGTGCGCCAGCGCGCGGCATTGGCCCGCGTCTTCTCCAGCACGCGGCGCTGCACGTCCTCCAGCTCTTCGGAGAGCGAGTGGCCCAAGGGCGTGCCCTCGCGCATCGCCTGCACGTACGCCTCCACGCCCTCGAAGCGCTGCGTCATCTCGACGCGCCGGTCGCGCGCCTCGCGGAACCCGGCCTCGCGCAGCATCCCGACCAGCTCGCCCTCGCCGCCCATCTCGTAGGGCGTGGGAAGATAGCCCGTCTCGTCCGGCTCGGCCAGCTCCAGCATGGGCTCGACCATCGCGTGCAGCGCGGGGCAGCGCTCGCCGGGACCCCAGACCGTCGCCACGAGGCGGCCGCCCGGCCGCAGCACGCGCCACGTCTCCGCGATCGCCTTCGCGGGGTCGGTGACGATCTGGAGGCCGAAGCGGCACGTCACGAGGTCGAACGTCCCCTCCGGGAGCGGGAGCGCCTCGGCATCCATCACCTCGAAGCGCGCATGGTCGAGGCCGCGCGCCTTCGCCTCGCGCCGCGCGATCTCGACCATCGCCTCGGAGAGGTCGACGCCGAGCACGGAGCCCGCCGGCCCCACGAGGCGCGCGAGGCTCAGCGCCGGCTCGCCCGGACCCGTGGCGACGTCGAGCACGCGCTCGCCCGGCGCGGGGCGCGCGGCCTCCAGGAGCGCGGGGTTGGCGAGGTCGAGGTTGCGCAACACGGGCCCGTAGTGCGCGGCGCTCTGGTTCCACGTGTCGCGCGTGTAGGCCTTGTAGGACTCCTCGTCGTAGGTCCAGCTCATGCGCGGGGCAGGCGGCTCTCCATGCATCAACTGGGCAGCCGGCCGATGCGGAGCGGCCCTTCCTCCGTCACGATGACGTCCATCCCCTGGTCGTGCTCCTCCGTGACGGGCACCTTGTCGACGACCTGCGCGCCGAACGCGAGCCCCACGCGCAGCGGACGCGGGTGCGCGGCGAGGAAGCGGTCGAAGTGCCCGCCCCCCTGGCCGAGGCGCGAGCCGTCGCGGCCGAAGAGGAGGCCGGGCACGAAGACCACCGCGAGCGATCCCGCGTCCACCTCCTCCCAGGGCTGGCGAGGCTCAGGGACGCTTCGCGCGGCCGGCACGAGCGCCCAGGGATGGTCGAGCCGCGCGAAGCCCAGCGTCTCGCCGCGCACGACCGGCACCGCGACCACGACGCCGCGCGCGAGGAGGCCGCGCAGCAGCAGCGAGGTCCCGACCTCCGAGCCCGCCGAGGCGTAGCAGCCCACCACGCCCCCCTCCGCGGCCTCGGGCAGCGCCAGCGCGTGCTCCGCGATGCGCTCGCTCCAGGCCTCGCGCTGCGCGGGCGGGATCGCGCGGCGGCGGGCGCGGGCTTCGTCGCGCAGCTGGGCCTTGTCCAACGGCGGGGAAGACGCGAGAACCTACATATACGTGGTGCCACACTTTCGTGGGTCATGCTGATGGAGCTCCCCGATTCGGTCAGCGGCGAGGGGCCACGGATGGCGACGCTCGTGGAGGTCGGCCGCATCCTGGAGGACGCCCAGGACGAGCCCCCGCTCTCGCTCGCGGAGATCGAGCGCCGCATGGCCGCCAAGCGTGTCCGGCACGAGACGCTGCGCGCCTCGGTCGATTTCCTGCAGCAGCTCGGCTTCGTCACGCGCGGCTCGAAGGGCGCGCAATGGACGCACCGCGACGACGAGACGTTCTGGCGCGCGGCCAGGAAGGGCAAGTCCCTCCTCTGAGGCCGCGGCTTGACGACGGACGTGTGCCTGGAGGGCCCCGCGCAGAAGCACTTCGCCAAGGCGCCCAAGCCCATCCAGGCCGAGCTTCGGCGCCTGGCGTCGCGGCTCGCCTCCGACCCGCAATCGGGCGAGCACGTTCCCGCCGCGGACGTGCACAACAAGGCCACCGTGAAGAAATGGGAGCGGCGCGTCGGGCGGGTGCGCAGCCTCTACAAGCTGACGCTGGCGGACGGCTGGCGCGCGCTCTACACGATCGGCAGCCATGGCGCCGACCGCGTCGTGATGATCCTCGAGATCGTCGACCACAAGCGGTACGACCGGCTCATGGGCTACTGAGCGGCGGAAAGACGACCCGCACGCGCGTGCCCTTGCCCGGCGCGCTCTCGACCTCGATGCGCGCGCGGTGCTCGTCGAGGATGCGCCGCACGATGGCGAGGCCCAGGCCCGTGCCGTCGGGCTTCGTGGTGAAGAGCGCGTCGAACATGCGGCGCTGGACCTCCTCGTCCATGCCCACGCCCTCGTCCTCGACCACCAGGAGCGCGCCCCCCTCGGGCGCCTCGCCCGTGACGACGCGCACCGGCGTCCCGCTTGGCGAGGCGTCGAACGCATTCTGCACGAGGTTGATCACGACCTGCGCCACGCGCGCGGCGTTCGCCAGCGTGGGCGGCGTGGGGCGCAGGCGCGCGTCGACGCGTCGGGCGGCCGGGTGCGTCTGCGCGAGGAGCCGGAGCGCGTCGCCCACCGGCGCGTCGAGCGAGAGCGGCGCGCGGGCGTCGACGCCCTTGCGCGTGAAGCGGCGGAGGTCCTCCAGGAATCCGTTGAGGCGCGCGGCGCTCTCGACGACGGTCTCCAGGAGCGGCGCCAGCGCGGGGTCGATCTGGCCGCCCGCCGCGCGGGCCTGGAGCAGGTGGCTGGCGTTCATCATCGCCGTCATGGGCGTGCGCGCCTCGTGGGCGACGCCGGAGACGAGCGTGCCCAGCGCGGCGAGCTTCTCCGCCTGCGCGAGGGCGGCGCGCGCGGCCTCCAGCTCGCGCTGGGCGGCGCGTTGCGTGGTGAGGTCGCGCAGGATGTAGAGCCGGCAGCGCCGCTCCTGGTAGACGACGGTCGTGCCGACGATCTCGACGGGCAGGATGGTCCCGTCGCGGCGGCGGATCCACGACTCGAAGCGGGGCGCGACCTCCTCGCCGCGCGCCAGCGCCGCGAAGCGCGCCGCCCAGACGTCCGCGGCCTCGGGCGCGGTGACGGCCGCGACGGGGTTGGGGAGCGCGAGCAGCTCGTCGCGCGCGTAGCCGGTGAGCGTCAGGAGCGCGTCGTTGATGTGCACGAGGCGCCCGCGGTCGTCGACGAGCGCGATCGCCTCGCCAAGCGCGGCCTGCGCGTCGAGGACCGTCTCCGCGAGCCGCTTCTCGCTGCGCACGGCGGCCTCGGCCTCGACGAGCTTCGCGCGCTCCGAGACGTCGCGGCTCACGACCGTCGCGGCCACGACCTTGCCGTCCTGCCAGACGGGGCTGATGCGCGTCTCGTAGTGGCGCATCTCGCCGTCGAACGTGGTGGCGCGCGCCGTGTTCGTGACGACCTCGCCGCGCCCGAAGACCCGCGCGTAGGCGGCGCGCGTGGCTTCGTGCTCCTCGGGGGGCGACCACGTCGTGACGCGCTCGCCCACGATGCCCTCGCGCGGGCGGCCCGGCGCGTCGCGGTTGAGGAAGGTGATGCGCAGGTCCGGGTCGACCATGTAGACGTAGTCGGCCGCGTTCTCCACGAGGCTCCGCCAGCGCGCCTCGCTGACGCGCAGCGCCTCCTCGGCGGCGACGCGGCGCGTGACGTCGCGCACGGCCGAGACGCGGCCCACGGGCTCTCCGCGCTCGTCGAGGAGCGGCCGCGTCAGCGATTCGACCCAGCGGAGCGCGCCGTCCTTGCGGCGGACCCGGTAGCGGTACGTGTCGCCCGACTCGAGGTCGAGGCGCAGGCTCTCGCGGTCCTCCGGGTGGAGGAACGAGGACGCGACGCGGCCCAGGATCTCGTCGGGCTCGTAGCCGAGCAGAGCGCGGATGCCGGGCGAGACGTAGCGGACCACGCCGTCGAGGTCCACCTCGACCACGACGTCGCCGGTCCCCTCGAGCAGGACGCGCAGGCGGCGCTCCGTCGCCTCCATCGTCGCGAAGCCCGTCGGGCAGGACTTAATCCTATCGTCAAGCAGGCGGCAGCTTGCGCTGGCCCGTGCGCACGCGCGTCTCGTGGACGACGCGCTTGTCGGGGAAGCGCGCGCGCAGGAAGTCGAGCACGGCCTGGTCGGTCGTCCACACGCGCACCCAGTCGTCGGGCGCGCGCATGCCGCGGCCCACCTGCTGGAGGAGCGTGCGGCGCGCGCAGTCGCGGGCGTAGCGCCAGAAGGCGCCCTCGCCGATCTCGTCGCCGTACTTCTGCGCGAACTTCTTCTTGATCGCCTGCAGCTTCGGGTCGCTGATATCAGGCAGCGGGAGCTTGATCAGCACGAGGTCGCGGCAGAGGTCGCCCTTGAGGTCCACGCCGCGGTTCATGCGCGTGGAGGCGATCTCGTCCGTCTCGCCCGCGAGGAAGCGGCGCAGCGTCTCGTCGCTCTCGCGCTCCTTCTCCAGGAGCTTCACGACCTTGCGGGCCGCGGCGCTCCACTCGGCGATGCTTTCGAGATATCCTTTTCCGTGCACGACGTAGGCCGTCGGCCCCTTGGCGTGCTTCTGGATGAACGACAGCGCGCGGTCGAACCCCTCGCGCAGCGGCTGGCCCTGCGGGCCGTACCACGCCTCCCAGCGCACCGGGACGGGCGCGGCGGCCGGGTCCTCGGGCACGCACAGGTGGAGCTGGCCCTGGTACGCCGTCTCGCCCTGCACGATCACGGGGTTGCGGAAGCCGTACACGTCGCGCAGGATCGCGGCGTCCTGGAGCGTCGCGCTCATCCAGAGGCGCTTCGGGCCGCTCTTCGCCAGCAGCGAGCGGAGGATCACCTGCGGCTCGCCCACGGCCACGAGGTAGCGGTCCTCCTTCTTGGTGCACACGAGCGCGTCGGGGTGCTCCAGCGCGTCGCGGAGCTGGCCGGCGCGGCGGGCGGGCTCGTCCCCCTCCATGCTCTCGTAGACCTTCGCGACGGCCTGCATCGTCTCGACGGGCGGCTCGCACTCGCCAAGCTGCGTCTTGTCCGCGAGCCGCTTGCGCGCCTCCTGCAGCTCCGCGACGACGGCCTTGTCGCGCGCGCTGGGCCTCGCGTCCGGGTCGAGCCTTCCCTTTTTTGATAGCGACACGAAGCGGCGCAGGAGCGTGTCGATCTCGTGGGCGCCGATCTCGACCGTGCTGCCCAGCGAGTCGAGGAAGTGGTCGGCCTCGTCGAACACCTCGACGTCGAGCCGCGGCTTGCGCGCCAGCGAGGTCTCGGCCTCCCACTTCGCCTGGTTCATGACGATGGCGTCGGCCTCGGAGTAGGCGGCGTACTGCGCGAAGTAGGGGCACGGGTTGCCGCGCGCGACGTAGACGAACTCGTGGAACACGGCCTCGTAGGGGCGGCCCTTCTCGGCGAGCTCCTGCTGGAAGGCCCACTCGGCCTCGGCGCCCTCGTGGAGGAACGTCGCGTCGGCGAGCTTCTGCGCGTTCTCGCCCTTGTAGACCGGCGACCAGTCGGGACACTTCATCGCCGCCTTCCAGCGGGGCGTCGAGCTCGGAAGCTCCTTCGTGCACACGAGGTCGGGCGAGGCCGCGTCCTTGCCGTGGAACGCGCAGTGGAAGCTCTTGCGCCCCTTCATGACGCGGATGCGCAGCATGCGCTTCTTGCGCGCGTCGCGGATGACGTACTTGCCCTCGTAGTCCTCCGCGTACTGGTCCTGGAGGTTCTTCGTGGGCACCACGACGATGCCGCGCCCCATGTTGGCGATGACGTGGAGCGCGATGAGCGACTTGCCGCTCCCGAGGTTCGCGTGGAAGAACACGTCCGACGCGCCCTCGTCGAACGCGCGGATGATGTCGGCGACCGCGTCGAGCTGCGAGCCGCCATGAGAATACGCTCGGGGGGAGAGCTTCTCCCCCCGAGCGGTTTCCAGACCCCAGAACGCCCGCTCCTGAGCCACAAGCGAGCGGGTAGTGTCCGAGGGCATCCCCGTCGGCCGCGAGACCCGCGTTGGGCTTAAGGAGTACGCAAAGGGGCCGCGGGCGGGGACCATTCCGGTGGAGCGGGTGCTTCTTGCGCTGCGCCGCCGATCGCGCGGCGCGCAGAACGTCGCCCCCGCGCGTGGGTTGAAGTAGGGCCTCCGACCAAGCCTCCCGCATGGCGGCCTGGCGCCGGCACGTCGAGCTTGCGGCGCTCCTGGTCCTGGCGATCGTCCTCGCGGGCTACGCTTGCGTGTGGGCCCTGCACGCCGCGGACACCGTGGCGGCCTGGACGCTCCCGCCCCGCGAGATCGACGGCGGCCAAAGGCCGCAGCAGCCCTTCGAGGCCGCGCAGTTCCGGCTCGAGGTCGTCTTCGGCGCCGTGGGGCTGCTGATGATCCCGTTGGGCGGCGCGCTCATCGGCGCGCTCTGGCCCTCCAGCCACCGGCGCGCCATGGTCCTCGTGGGCGCGCTGGACGTCTGGTTCGCGCTGCGCTTCTTCGACGACCGCTGGGTGCAGCCGCACTGGACGCCGACGCTCTCGGTCGCCACCACGGCCGCGGAGGGCTTCGCGCTCGCCGTCTTCGCCGCCGCGATGGCGTGGCGCGGACGACGCACGGCGTGGCTCGCGGGCCTCTCGCTGGCCTGCGTCGGGCTGGCGCACGCCGAAGCCGTCTGGACGATGGCGGGCTGGCCCGGGCCGTGGCACCCGACCACCAACCCGTCCGCCGCCGCGCTCCAGGCGTCGACCTACGGGCTGCACGCCGTCGCGTGGGCGCTGATGGTGGCCGCGCTCGCCCTCGCGGCGTGGCCGCTGATCCGCGAGCCTCAGGCCAAGCACTTGACGGAGCCGTCGTTCTGGAACTCCTCGTAGACGGCGCACGCGGCGGTCTGCCGGGCCGAGACGCAGAGGCGGAACATGTGGTCCATGTCGCCCGCGTAGGGGGAGCAGTAGGTGAGGCCCAGCGTGCCGGTCTGCGTCGACGCGTAGCAGGTGCGCGTCTCGGTCACGCCGCTGACGTGCTTCTGGTAGACGAGGCAGTCGCCCTGCGTGCCGGCGCAGACGTAGTACCAGTTGTAGTCCGCGACGTACGCGTACTCCACGCACCTGTCGCCGGCGCTGGCCTGGGCGGCGGGCACGAAGGTCGCGAAGGCGGCGGCTAAAGCGAGCACGAGGGGGACGACGCGCATCATGGCGCCGGGCGCACCACCGCGCCACGCACATCAGGGCAGCGCGGTTGCAACATCCCCGCTGCGCGCAAGCTTGATGGCCGCGCCCACGCCTCGCGCGGCCGGAGGCATTCCATGAACGTCACCCGCGTCCTCGTCCTCGGCCTGCTCCTCGTGCCCGCCCTCGTCCTCGTCACGCCCAGCGCGTCCGCCGTCGCGTGCAACTCGCACTTCACCGGCGTGAGCGAGGTCGACGCGGTGGAGTACCGCGCCTGCGCCACCGGCCTCGCCGCCGTCAACAACGCCTGCGGCAAGGTCACGCACCGCGTCTGCTTCGAGTAGGGCGATCAGCCCGCCGCGCGGCGCGGCCGGCGCACCAGCTCGCCCTGGCAATTGGGGCAGACGAAGCCGAACCCGCTCGCGCACGCCTCGCACCACGTGCACTCGTAGCTGCACACGTAGGCGATGCCGGCCATCGGTGTCGCGGCGCCGCACTTCTCGCAGACGGCGCGCATCTCCATGCGGCACCTACGGCGTCGCCGGGCCTCCGAAGAGCCCCGTGCCGCCGGTCTGCACCGCGATGGTCGCGTAGGCGTCCGACCACTGGTCGTCGTTGGTCGTGGTCGTCAGGCAGGAGCTGACGCAGCCGTCCGCGAACGCGACGACGACCGCGCCGCCCGCCGTGACGCTGGCGTCCATGAAGTCGAGCAGGTTGCGGTGGCAGCTCCCCGAGGAGGGGCTCACGTCGTAGATGCAGCCGCGCTGCACCGGGTCGCTCGTCGCCTTCACGGTGCTCCACGTCAGGCCGCCGTCGTACGAGAACGAGACGTACAGGTCCCAGACCCCGTGGTAGCCCGCCGCGAAGGGGCTGCCGGTGCCGGTGGTGCTGCCGAGGAACGCGACGGCGACGCTGCCGTCGTTGCCCGCGACGACCGCCTGGAAGGTGCTGGCCGTGATGGCCGGGCTGACCGTGGACGCGAGGTCCGTGAGGCGGTCCCACGTCGCGCCGTGCGTCGTGGAGCGCCCGACCCACGGGTGCTGGTCGACGCCGTCCGCCCACGCCTCGTAGAGCGTGTTGTCGGGCGTCGTCGCGACCGACGGGTCGAAGCCGCCGCCGGTGGGCGAGGTGCGCGAGCCGGGGATCGTGTAGCTCAGCCACGTCTTGCCGTTCTGGTTGGTGGAGAAGCCGCCCTGCCGGCTGCCGCAGTACGCCGAGGGGACGTAGGCCGTGCCGTCCGCGCTGACCTTGACGTGGCCGTGGAAGCTCTGGCAGAGCGGAATCGAGACCGGCGCGCCGAACGTCAGGCCGCCGTCCATCGACGTGGAGCACTCGTCGGTGCCATCCTGCGCGCAGTAGTAGACCGCGCGGTTGGAGAGCGCGCCCAGCGGCGCCGTCCCGTGCCAGGGACCCACGCCGATCGACTCGTGGTCGAACGCGGGCAGCGCGCAGGCGTTGCCCTCCTGGACCCACAGCGCGCCGTCGTCGTCCGTGTACTGGAGCAGGCTGCACGCGGGGCCGATGCCGCCCGCGTACGTCCGGCCCGTCGCGCGGTCCGTGACGAGGATCGGGTCGAGGTTGAACACCGACTGCGGCGCCGTCACGTCCTGCCAGGTGGGCGAGCCGCCCGCGGGGAAGTTGATCTTGTACGTGCTGGCGAACGCCTGGAAGAACGCGCTGTCGGTCGCCGGGTCGACGCCGATGCTGGGCTCGCCCGCGTTGTTCGAGTTGCCCAGGCTGGAGGGCGCCGCGTACGTCGAGAAGGCGGGCGTGGAGCCGCCGGCCTGCGTGGCCGCGGGGAGCGCCGCGAGCAGGAGCACGGCGAGGATGGGGACGATCAGGACGCGACGCATGGGGAGCCTCGGGTCCGCCAGGACCGTTCCACGTCAAGAGGATGCCGCCACGCGCATAGGATCTCATGAGGCTCGCCGCCGGCACGCGCTTCAAACGTGGGCCCGCGGATCGGGCCGCATGCCCATCTCGTCCGCGCCGCTCGCGAAGAAGCTCATGCTCAAGCCCGGCATGAAGGGGCTCCTGCTCCACGCGCCCGCGGGATTCAAGCTCGACGTCCCGAAGGGCGCGACGCTCGCCACGAGGGCCAGCGCGAAGACGTACGACTTCGGCCTCGCGTTCGCCAAGGACGCGAAGGCGCTCGCCAAGGTCGCGCCCGCGCTCGTGGGCCGCATGCGCGAGGACGCGATGGCGTGGATCGCGTGGCCCAAGAAGACGGGCTCCATCGAGACCGACCTCTCGCGCGACGGCGACTGGGACGCGCTCTGGGACACCGGCTGGGAAGGCGTCTCCCTCGTGTCGCTCGACGACGACTGGAGCGCGTGGCGCATCCGGCCCTCGCCCAAGGTGAAGCGGAACGAGCGGGCGCTGAAGGCGATCGCGGAGCGCGAGGCGAAGCGCTAGAAGAAATCGCTCAGCTTCGCCTTCTTCACCCGGTCGTTCGTGAAGACGCTATCAATCGAATCCGACACGTGCTCGATGCGCTGCTGCACGTATTCGGAGACGTCGAACCGCACGCAGACTTCCTTGCTCACTTCGAGGTACTTCTTGACCGAGCCCTCGTGGACGGTCATGGTGAGGTTCGCGTTGCCGCACTTGCGGCATTTGCCCGTGAGCGGAATGCGGCGGTACTTGGTGTTGCACTTGGTGCAGCGCATGGCCTGCTTGCTGAACGCCTTCAGGTTGCCCATCATGTCGGGCAGGAAGTGCGAGCCGATGACGCGCGCCGCGACGTCGGGCGCGTCCACCGCGCGGATGCGCGCCGCCAATTCGAGCTGCGCGGTCATCTTGTCCATCATGCTGCCGATGGTCTTGTAGGCCGACATCTCGGGGCCCTCGGCGATGTCGGCGGTGTCGTGCGTGAAGCCGAAGCCTTCGTACTGCGAGGGCTTGCCCAGGCGCTTCGCCACCATGTCGATCATCTTCTCGACGTCCTTGGGCCCGGGGTGCGCGAGCGTCGCCTCGAAGAACTCCAGCGGGTACTCGAACATCGTGTCGACGTTGTGCGCCTCCTTGTCGACCTCGCTGGGGTCGAGGCGCATCGTGAGCGTGAGCGGCGCGTCCATCAGGCCGCCGCGGTTGCTGGGCAGGTAGACGCGCGAGAAGTTTAGCAATCCATCAAGGAGAAGCATAACACAATCTTCGTCGCCGTCGCATCGGATCTGGTAGAGGCCGTTCCCGAGCAGCACGTTCCGCGTCAGGAGGTCGTCGGAGCCCGAGTCCACGTCCAGGCAGTACGTGGGCTCGTCGGAGGCCTCGCGCCGCGCGACGCGCAGCACGCGGTCGAACAGGTGGTGCGCGCCCTCCTCCGGATCGAAGCGGCGACCCTCGACCTGGATCACGCGCGTGGGCTTGACGTTCTCCAGGAGCGCCGCGAGCCGCGACGCCTTCTCGGGATGCGCGGGCTCCACGAGCGCGGCGAACGCCTTGATGTCGGCGCCGTAGAGGCTCAGCGCGTCCACGGGACCGAGCGTCTCCGGCGGGGGGCGGCCCAACGCCTCGTAGCGCGCCCGCAAGAAAGAGCCGGGCTCGCGCGGCTCGCCGGGGACGAAACGCGCGAAGATGCCCTGCGACTGGAGGAGCGTGGCGAAGTCCTCCAGGAGCGCGCGGTTGGCCGAGTAGAGCCGCAGGCGGGGGGGCTCGACGAAGGCGCTGCCGTCCCCGTCGAAGTAGCCCGCGACGAGGCTCGCGACAAGAGCGTCGGGAAGCCCGTAGCACCAAGCAGGCACGCGTTTCTCGTGCGCGCCTTCGCCGGCCTTCCAGACCTTGGCGAGGAGCAGGTACGCGATGCGGCTGGGAAGCGTGACCTTGCTCTCCTCCTCGACGGCCGGCTCGCGCCCGAACGTCTCCTGGATGACGCGCACGAGCCTCGCCCGCAGCGTCGGCTCGGGCACGCGCCAGCTCACCTGGTGCGCGCTGCGCGTCGAGCGCGCGTAGCCTTCCGCGAGGTAGAAGCCCAGGAGCCAGCAGAGGTCGCGCGTCGCGGGCACGCGGACGGGCATCGACGTGTCGTCGCGCGCGAAGGCGAGGCGGGCCTCCGCGGGAATCTCGCGCCACTCCGCGAGGCCGGCACGGGCCAGCGCCGCGTAGTGGGTCAGCGGGAAGCTCCGCAGCCAGCGCGAGGGGATGCGCCGCTGCGCCGGGGTCGCGCCGCAAAGCTCCTCGACGCGCTCGCGGCCGACGCGCGCGAGGAGCGCGCGGAGGAACGGCTCCGCGTCGCGCAGGCGCAGGGTCGCCGCCTCCGGGAGATCGGCCAGGAGCGCGCCCAGCTCGAAGGTCGGCGACGAGGTCTCCCGCGGGAGGCTCATGGCGACGGGGACCTGGTCGCCGGGCGCGACCTCCGAGGCGGGGACGTGCAGGAGCCGTCCCTCGCGGCGCACGAGCACGCGATGGTCGAGTGTTACCGTGATGCGCCGGTGCGTCGAGGTCTCGACGTCGATCCAGGAGCGCGTCGTCCCTTGGATGAGCTTGGTCACGCGCAGCCGGCGCGGCGCCATCGTCGCAGGATCGAGCGAGAGAATCTCCAGGGGCTCGTCGGGCTCCGCGACGCGCGTCCCGTGCCCGTCGAGGGCGCGTCCGCGCTGCGCGATCGCGGGCGCCACGAGGGCGTCGAGACGCGTCTTCTCGACGCGCCCCTCGCGCAGGACGACGACCTCGGTGTCGCCGCGGAAGCAGTTCCTGCGCTTCGACGCATGGAAAAACGGGTGCCCATAGTGCCCTTGCGCGCGCGTGTGGCCGATGATGCGGCAGAGCACGCCGCCCGAGGTGTGGGGCGCGAGCGCGACGAAGAGGTGGCCGTAGAGGTCCTCGATCTTCTTGCAGTTGTAGTAGGGCTTGTAGCCGTAGAGCTTGACCAGCAGCTCGTCGACGTACTGCGACGCGCGCAGCATGTAGTCGAGGCACGACGTCGAGACGATGATGTCCTGGACCTTGATCTCCAGGATCTGCTGGTCGTGGACGAGCGGGTCGCCCTTGATGTCAAAGAGGTAGCCCAGCTCCTTGAGCCGCTCGACGCTGACGTGGGCCTCGCGCGGCTTGAAGTGCGTGAGGGTGATGTTGATCATGTCGAAGCGGACCGTCGCGTCCTTGAACGTGAACAGGTTGTGCTTCGCGCGCAGGAGGCCTTTCTCGATGGGCTCGGGGCTCTTGCTCTTGGAGATGAGGCCCACGACGGCCTTGACGGCGTCGGGCGAGTCCTCCAGCTTGAGGCGCTCCATCGCGGCCTCCACGAGCGGCGCGATCTCGACGGGGCGCGGCTCGATGCGCTCGCCCTCCTTGCGGCGGACCATCTCGGTGTGCGCGCCGCAGGCGTCGCAGCGGTACGTGATCTGCCGCTTCTTGCATGCGGGGCAGGCGCGCTCGCCGACCTCGATCTCGATGGGGCCGGCCTTCATCGCGTCGCCCAGGAGGCGTTGCGGGCCGCCGGCGATGCTGATCGGGAAGAGCAGGTGGACGGGCGGGTTCATCTTGCGCTCGGCGGCCTTCTCGGGGCGGCCCATGCGCGTGCCGATGCGGTAGATGCCGCGCGGACGGATGGGGAAGCCGGCGAGGTGCGCGGCATAGTGCGTCGGGCCCTCGGGGCCCCCGTCGAGCGGCGCGCGGCGCACGATCCGCTCGTCCTGCACGTCGAGGCCCAGGCCGCGCAGCATGGCGTAGGCGTGGCGGCCGAACCTCACGTCGTCGAACGCGGAGTCGTTGAGCGCGCCAAGCTCGGTGATGATATCACGGAGCGCGCGCTTGCCCGCGGTGGGGTCGGCGCTCTCCAGGGCCTTCTTCGGCAGGAGCAGCATGTCCTCCGCCCAGCGGCCGTGCTCCTCGGCGAAGCGCGACAGGGCCTGGATGTCCTCGATCGAGAGGTCGTGCCAGAAGAGGTTGTAGCGCGGCGCGAGCGGCGTCTGCGTGCGCTCGGCGAAGAGGACCGCGTCGCGGGCCGTCGGAAGCTCGGGCGGCGCGGCGCCGGTGGCCTTCCGCACGGTCTGCCGCCACCACTCCTCGCACCACGGGGATTGCGGGAGCGTCTTGTTGTTCTCGGCGAACTCGCCGTAGGGCACGAGGATCTCGCCGAGGTCGACGACCTGGCGCACCTGCGGGCGGAGCTGCTTCGCCATCTTGTACGACGTGACCTCGACGAGGCTGCCGTTCGCCAGCAGCACGAGGGGCGGCTCGATGCTATCACACGGCGTCGTCGCGGTCGCCTTGCCGGGGCGCTCGATCTTCATCTGCGTGCCCGGCGCCAGGAAGTCGTCGCAGAGCGCCATGGCCGCTGGGTGGATCGCGGTGGTCGCGAGCCCGCCGGTGCGCGCGCGGCCGTAGCGCAGGCGCCAGCCCCCCTTGCGCGAGGGGTGCGCGAAGACGGGGCGTCCCGCGATGAGGTCGAGCATGAACTTCGCGCTGGGCTCGATGGCGCCGCGCGGCGCGTCGGCGTCCTTGGCCCACGGGTCGGTGAACTTCTTGCCGCCGTGCGCCTCGTCCTTCCCGCCGCCGGCCGCCTTCTTCTTGACGTAGTCGATGACCTGGTCGATGAACTCCCAGCCGTCGAGCTTGAGCGCCCTCACGTTCTTCTGGATCTTGGGCGCCTTCTGCGTCATGCCCTCGGCGAGGACGAGGCACGCGCCGCCGCGGATCTGGTTCGTCGTGAGGCGCGGCAGGTCGCGGTTGCCGCCGATCTCATCCTTCTCCGTGCCCTCGCCGTCGATCATGACGGGGCAGCTGCGCATGATGAGCTCGATCTCTTCGTTGCTCGGCGTGTACTGGAGGTTCGCCGCGGCCCTGTACGCGGGGATCTCCTCCTTCATGCGCGAGATCTCCTTCTCGGTCGCGACGTACTTGCCGATGCCCAGCGCGCGGCGCACCACGTCCGCGATGAGCACGCTGAGCGCCTGGCCCGTGCCGCCCGCCGCGCGGATGGGGCCCGCGAAGACCAGCGCGCAGCAGTCGGTGCCGTCGTCGTTCTTCAGCAAGCGGACGCCGGCGATCCCTTCGAGCGGCGCGACGAGGATGCCCTCGGTGAGGATCGCGAGCCCCGTGCGCACGGCCTGGTCGAGCGCCTTCTCCTTGTCGTCGAACGTGCCGAACTTGCCGGCCGCGACCTCGTTGGCGACGATGAGCGAAAGCTCCTCGCGGTTCTTCTCCTTCGAGAGATCGCGGATGCGCTGCGCGACGCCCTTGGGGCCGACCAGCTCCTCGACGCGCGCCGCGAGGTCGATGGCCGGCGGGATCTCGACGCGCGTCTCCGGGTCGAACCCCTTCTCGCGGCACAGGCGAGCCAGCTCGTACTCGCGGCGCATGCGGCTCTCCAGCGCGGCGAAGTAGCGCTCCATCTCCTCGGACGCGCCGCGGCCCGAGGGAATGGCGACCTCCGGCGGCTCGAAATCGAAGTCGTCCGCCTCATCGGGCTCCTCCTCCTGGAGGGGGACTGCGTCGTCGAAATAGCCGACCGAGCCCAAGGGGAACGCTCCGGGTCAGCCGGGTCCCGACCAAAGGGGTTTCGGGGACGGCCCCCCGGAAAACCCGCGCGCCTGTTCTTCAGGTGGAGCCGTTTCCCCTGGCGTGGACGACCTCCATCGGAAGCCAAGGGGTAGAGTCGCGCCGAAAGTGTTCGCGCCCCAAATCGCATGCCCCTGCGCGCCCGGTGGGGCTCGATGCGTCCCATCATCCTCGTTTCAGCGCTGCTGCTCCTCGCCTTCGCCCCCGCCGCGCAGGCGCACCCCATCGGGGGCGAGGGCTGCGTCTCCGTGGCCACGGACCCGCCGGGCGCCGGCACCAACCTCGACTCGTGCCTCCATCCCTCGGGCGACAGCAACGTCCGCGGCGGCGAAGGGTGCGTCGCCGTCGAAACCGATCCCCCGGGCGTCGGGACCCACCTCGACTCCTGCATCGGCTCGATCTAGACCACATCGCCCGGGTTCGCGATCTTCTCGGGCTGGCGGAAGGCGCCGCCGAACGCGGTCTTCCCGACGACGTCCACGCCCGCGGGCTTGCCGCGGTGGAAGTCCACCATGTAGGGCTTGCCCGTGTCCAACTCGATGACGGGGACCTTCGCCGGCTCGGGCATGAAGCCGTGCATCTTCTGGTACGCCGTCTGGCTCTGCCAGCACGAGGCGTTGATGAGCGTGATGCCGCGGTAGCTGTCGAGCCCCGCCGCGTGCACGTGCCCCGTGACGAAGACGTCGGGCACGCTGTCGATGGTGAGGTAGTCCTTGTGCTCGGGCGCGATGGGCGTGCGCAGGCCGTACACCGGGACCATGTGCCGGCGCACCACCATCTCCTTCATCGCGTCGATGGGGCGCTCGTAGCTCATGCCGGCGACGCGCGTGATCCAGTCGTCCATGCTGCGGCCGTGATAGCTCAGGATCTCGACGCCTTCGATGGAGAGCTTGCACGGGTTGCCGATGTGGCGCACGCTCTCGGGGAAGAGCCGCGTGTATTTCTCGGGGAGCGCGGGCTGCGGCTCGGCGGGCCGCACGAGGTCGTGGTTGCCCGGCATCACCATGATCTTGATATCATCGCGGATGCGCGCGAGCTGCTCGCCGGCGTACCGGTACTGCTCGTACGCGTCGACGATCGCCAGCTCCTCCTCCTGGCCCGGGAAGATGCCGATGCCGTCCACGACGTCGCCGTTCACGACGAGGTACTTCACCTTCCGCGCCAGGGCTTTCATGCGCGAGTCGCCCCAGTCGAGGTTGATCCAGCGCAGGAAGCGCTCCCAGTCCTCGTGCAGGAACGTCTTCGCGCCGAAGTGGACGTCGCTGAGGATCGCGACGGCGGCCGCGTGCGCGCTGCGCCGCGCCTGCCCCGCCATCGGGACGTCGGGGCGCACGATGTGCTCCAGGATCAGCAGGTCGCCGCGGCCGGGCGGCTTCGCCACGACGCCGATGACCTCGTCCTCGATGACGGTGTCCGTCTCCACGAGCAGGTTCGCATCGCTCGCGGGCGCCAGGAGCGCGACGCTGCCGGTCTCGTCCTCCAGCTCCAGCAGGCGGTGGCCGTTCTTCGTCGTGCGGATCTCCGTGACGATGCCGATGAGCTGGATCTTCGCCAGGCCGCCGGCCCGCGCCCGCGAGATGGGCACCGCGCCGCTGACCTCGCGGCGCTGCTTGAGCATCTTGCGGATCTTCCCGAGCCGGTCGTTGAAGTAGCGCGTGAAGTCGGAGATCGCGCCCTCGCACGTCGAGTTGCCCGTCACGTCGGCGAGCACGTCGATCTGGTGCGCGTACGGCTCCATCAGGCGCGGGCGCGGGGGCAGCGGGCCGCCCTTGGCCTTGAGCTTCGCCTCGACCTTGGGCTCTTCGAGCACGAGGCCCCGCGTGTCGGGCGTGAACGGCGCGACGACGGGGGGAGGCGAGGGGAGGCTGGGGGCGGCGACGGGAGGCTGTGGGAGGACGAGGGGGGCGGCCGGGAGGACCTGCGCGGGCTGCCGCGGGGCGGGCTCCAGGTCGGCGAGCGTGACGAGGAAGGGAAGCTCGGCGCGCGCCAGCAGCCTCTCGCCCAGCGCGGGCTCCTTCTCCAGGCGGGCCGCGGCGTCGGGCGCCAGCAGGCTGCCGCGCTTCAGGAGCTCCGCGAGAAGGGACTGCACTGGCGAAGGAGTAGACGGCGCGGAAGATGAAGGCGCGCCGCCGGTTTCGCGTGGAGATCAGAAGCGCCCGCGCACGCTGAGGCGGAACTCCTCGAGCGCCTCGGTCGAACGGAACTGCTTGGGCTCGCCCACGTTCCCGCAATGGAGGCACTCGACGGAGGCCTCCTCGAAGGCGAACTCGCCACCCTCATGCTCCACGTGCTGGAGCAGCGTGCTTCCGCAGCGCGAGCAGGCGCCAGGCATGGTACGACGTGGGCGCCGGGCCGTGCATAGCCTTTCCGCCAGGCCGCCTGTCCCGAACCCGCAGCCCTGGGTGGCGCAACCCTCAAAAAGCAAGGCTGGGCTAGCGCGGCATCTCCACCCGGAGTTGAACCACTGTGGCGAAGGAAGTCACGCTCAAAGTCTCCGAAGCCGTCCAGGAAGACGTGGCGAAGGGCCGCGTCCGCGTCGACGCCGCCACGCGCCTCGACCTCCACCTGACCGTCGGCGACGTCGTGGAGATCATCGGCAAGAAGAGCACCGCCGCCATCGTCTGGCGAGCGCACCCCGATGATGAAGGAAAGGGCCTGATCCGCATGGACGGCCTGATCCGCGACAACGCGGGCGTCGGCATCGGCGACAAGGTCCGCATCCGCAAGGTCGAGGTCAACCCGGCCAACCGCATCACGCTCGCCCCCGTCATCGAAGAGGGGCAGAAGCTCCAGTTCGGCAGCGGCATCGAGGGCGTCGTCAAGCGCGGCCTCTTCAAGCGCCCCGTGACCAAGGGCGACACCGTCATCGTGCCCGGCATCGCGCTCATCGGGCGCGCGCTCCCCTTCATCGTGGTGGAGATCAGCCCCGCGGGCATCGTGCAGATCACCGAGGGCACCGAGGTCAACATCCGCGAGGAGGCGATCTCCGAGTCGGAGCTGGCCGCGCCCAAGGTCACCTACGAGGACGTGGGCGGCCTCAAGGACGAGCTGACCAAGGTCCGCGAGATGATCGAGCTGCCCCTGAAGCACCCCGAGCTGTTCGACCGCCTCGGCATCGAGCCGCCCAAGGGCGTGCTGCTCCAGGGTCCTCCCGGCACCGGCAAGACGCTCATCGCCAAGGCCGTCGCCAACGAGTCGGGCGCCAACTTCTACAGCATCCAGGGCCCCGAGATCATGAGCAAGTTCTACGGCGAGTCCGAGGCCCGCCTCCGCGAGGTCTTCGAGGAGGCCGAGCAGAACGCGCCCGCGATCATCTTCATCGACGAGATCGACAGCATCGCGTCGAAGCGCGAGGACACGCAGGGCGAGGTGGAGCGCCGCGTCGTCGCGCAGCTCCTCACGCTCATGGACGGCCTGAAGGGGCGCGGCAAGGTCGTCGTCATCGGCGCCACCAACCGCGTCGACGCCGTGGACCCCGCGCTGCGCCGCCCGGGCCGCTTCGACCGCGAGATCGAGATCGGCGTGCCCTCCCGCGAGGGGCGCAAGGAGATCCTCCAGATCCACACGCGCTCGATGCCGCTGGACAACAGCTTCGACTTGGACTACCTTGTCGACAACAGCCACGGGTTCGTCGGCGCCGACCTCGCCGCGCTCGCCAAGGAAGGCGCGATGAAGGCGCTGCGCCGCTACCTGCCCGACATCGACCTCGACAAGCCGATCCCCACGGAAGTCCTGGAGAAGATGCACATCAAGATGGACGACTTCAAGGACGCGCTGCGCGAGATCGAGCCCAGCGCGCTCCGCGAGGTGCTCATCGAGATCCCGCGCACCACGTGGGAGGACGTCGGCGGCCTGGGCGAGCTCAAGCAGCAGCTCCGCGAGGCCGTCGAGTGGCCGCTCAACAACCCCGAGGTGTTCAAGCGCATGGGCATCAAGCCCCCGCGCGGCATCCTGCTCTACGGCCCGCCCGGCACCGGCAAGACGCTGCTCGCGAAGGCCGTCGCCAACGAGAGCCGCGCGAACTTCATCTCGGTCAAGGGCCCCGAAGTGCTATCGAAGTGGGTCGGCGAGAGCGAGAAGGCGATCCGCGAGATCTTCAAGAAGGCGAAGCAGGCCAGCCCCTGCATCATCTTCATGGACGAGATCGACTCGATCGCCCCGCGCCGCAGCATGGGCAGCAGCGACTCGCACGTCACGGAGCGCATGGTCAACCAGCTCCTGACGTCCATCGACGGCATGGAGGCGCTGGAGGGCATCGTCGTCATCGCGGCGACGAACCGCCCCGACATCCTCGACCCCGCGCTCCTGCGCGCCGGCCGCTTCGACCGCCTGCTCCAGGCGCCCCCGCCCGACCAGGGCGCGCGCAAGAAGATCCTGGAGATCCACGCCGCGGCCATGCCGCTCCAGGACGTGGACCTCGAGGAGCTCTCGCGCCGCACCAATGGCTACGTCGGCGCCGACCTCCAGAGCCTCTGCCGCGAGGCGGCGATGCTCGCCCTGCGCGTCAACATGAAGGCCGACATCGTGACGATGAAGGACTTCGAGCAGGCGCTCTCCCAGGTGCGCCCCTCGGTCGACGAGAACACGACCGAGTACTACAAGAAGATCGCCCAGGAGCTCGAAGGCGGCATCATCCGCAAGCAGAAGGAAGCCCGGAACTCGCAGAAGGGCGTCGAGTACCTCTGAGCGCCACGGCTGCGCGCGCGAGGGCCTTTTGTGGTCCTCGCGCGCTGCGGCACGCGGGCACACCATGCGGACCCCCCTTCTCATCGCCGCGATCCTTCTCGTCTCGACCTTCACGCTCGTCGCCACGGCGCCGTCGGCCTCGGCCTGCACGCCGCCCAACTGTCCGGGCTTCGGCGGCTGCCACCTGACCAAGCCGACGTACGACGTCGACCCCGAGAGCGCCACCGTCACGCTCACGCCGCCGCACATGGAGTGCTACTACTGAGGTGGGCGGCATGCGGACCCTTCCCCTTCTCGTGAGCCTCGCGCTCCTCGGCGGCTTCGTCCTCGTCCTCTCGCCCGCGGCCGATGCCTGCGTCGCCACGCCCTCGTGCTTCGGCGGCCCCTGCCAGGTCACGTACGGCAGCACGGATGATATCGTGGGCGACCCCGCCCTCAACGTGCGCTACCCGAACGGCGTCGAGTGCGTCTCCAGCGGGATCAACCCGCCCTGCCACGTGACGTGGCGCCAGGTCTACCTCGACATGGACCACGCCACCGACGTCCCCGACGGCGTGGAGTGCGTCTCGTGCCACGTCACGGGTCACTACGTCTACCTGGACATGGACCACCCGACGTTCGTGCCCGACGGCGTCGACTGCTCCTGAGCCGGTCTCCCCAGAGGTCTTCTGGCGAAGCGCGGGCGGTCCGGCCGTCGCCGAGATCGAGCTCCTGGACACGGACTATCCCGCGTTCGTCGCGGCGGACCTCCTCGCGCCCAACGGCACGAGCCTCGGCGACGGGGGCCAGGGCGCGCAGGTCCACGCCGCGGGCACGGACGTCGTGAGCTACGCGCGCTTCGGAAGCGGCGCCGCTGGCATCCAGGTCTCGTTCGACGACCTGCGCGGCGAATACGTGCTCGTCCTGTGGGCGGCGGGCCCGGGCGGCCACTGGGGCGCGGCGGTGCGGGCCAACCCTGCGCGTGCCTCTTCCTCGACGCGCGCGCCGGGCACCGTCACGTTCGGGCACCGGCGCCGATGCGGGCGTCGAGACGCTCGACGGCGTGCTCATGCTCGCCGCGGACGTCGAGCTTCCCGCCTAGGGATGCTACCGGACGCGCGCGTTCTCGCACGCGATGAGCGCGTCGCGGTACGCGAACACGCTCGTGCCCTTGCAGTCCAGGGCGTCCCTGCGAGCCCGCGGGCGGGGGACGGAAGCGGAGCGTGCCCGCCTCGCCCGCGGTGCAGCCGGCCGCGACGAGGGCAAGCACCGCCAGGCACGCCAGCGCGCGCATGCGCCGGGAGCGCGCGGAGGGAACGAGGCTTTTGCGTCCCGACCCGGATCGGCGCCCGCTTGCGGCGCATCTGGACGATCGGCTACGAGGGGCACGACCCCGAGAGCTTCACGCACGTCCTGCGCAAGGCCAAGGTCGAGCGCGTGGTTGATATCAGGGAGCTTCCGCTCTCGCGCAAGCGCGGCTTCAGCAAGGCGGCGATGGCGGCGGGGCTCGCGGCCGCCGGCATCGGCTACTCGCACCTCAGGGCGCTGGGGACGCCGCGCCCGCTGCGCCACGCGTACAAGGCCGGCGGGAGCTTCGAGGCGTTCCGCGACGGATACCTCGGCCACCTGGAGGGCGTCGAGAGCGCCATCGGCCAGCTCGAACGGATGGCGCAGGAGGAGCGCGTCGCGATCCTGTGCGTGGAGCACGACGCCGCCGTCTGCCACCGCGGGGTGCTCGCGGGCGTGCTGAAGACGCGCGGCTGGAGCGTGACGGACCTCTGAGCGAGGCTAGGGCCGCAGCCGCCCGTTGCGGTAGACGCCCTCGCCACGCAGCGCGACGCCGAACGTGAGCACGACGAACGCGCCCACGACGACGGCGAGGATCGCCGCGAGCAGCAGCGCCTCGGGGAACCCGCCCGGCGAGGCCGGCAGCGCCGAGGACTCCGCGGGCGACTGGTTCGCGAGCTGCGCCAGCACCGCGGATATCATTCAGACCCTCGGCATCCGTC
The DNA here is from genome assembly GCA_034667685.1 of Thermoplasmata archaeon. Lineage (GTDB taxonomy): Archaea > Thermoplasmatota > SW-10-69-26 > JACQPN01 > JAJPHT01 > JAJPHT01. The sequence continues at coordinate 34,832 of JAXDQU010000002.1, forward strand.
CATAGACGCGGCGCGTCGGGTAGGCGGTCTCCTGGACGCGGCGCGCGTAGAGGGCGCCGGCCACGGCCGCCGCGATGGCGGAGGCCAGGACGCACGCGACGAGGAACAGGATTCCCGCGCTCGTCCCGAAGTAGCCCACCGTGCTGCCCCAGCCCGGGCGCCAGTAGAGGCCCACGGGCCAGTTGACGCGCGCGAGGTCGACGCCCGCCGCGTTCGCGCCGATGGCGTAGCCGATTGCCGTGAGGATGGCGAGCGCGAAGAGGCCGAAGAGCGTGCCCAGCGCGCCGCCGAGGGCGCCCTCGCCGGCGTTGCGCGTCCGCGTCCCGGCCCAGAACCCGCCCAGCGTCGCGAGCAGCGGCGCGCCCACGAGCGGAAGGAGCGCGACGAGGCCCGCGGCGCCCACGAGCGCGGCCTGCGCGGGATCGTTGAGGTTGACGCTCTTCAGCGCGAAGGCCGCGGAGTAGGCGAGGATCGCCACCGCGACGCCCAGCGCCACGAAGAGGCCGAAGACGCCCAGCCCGGCGCGCACCCAGTCGAGCCGGTCGCTCGCCTGCGTGGTGATATCACGATCCGTGGCGAGCGTGCGCCCGCTCGCGGGGCCGCTCGTCCCCTGGAGGCGCATCGCGCGCTCCGCTTCCGTTTCCTCGAACATGCGCGTCGGTCGGCGAGGCGCTGGAAGCGACTTGTGGCCTAGTGCTCCATGCCGCGCTTTGGCTTGACCTCGCGCAGGAGGCTCTCCTTCAGCTCGGCCATGACGCCGCCCAGCTCCTGCAGCTTCTCCTCGCCGAGCATCTTCTTCGCGTCGGGGAACATCTCCTTCTCCTCCTCGTCGATGTGGTGCTCGACGTTCTCCTGGAGGACCTTCATCTTGGCCTCGAAGTCCTCCGCGCCGAGCTCCACGCCCTGAAGCTCCTCGATGATGAGGTCGACCACGTGGTGCTCCTCCTTGCTCTCGGCGACCAGCTCCTTCCCCTCCTTGTCGGCGGCCTCCTTGAACGCCGGGTAGAACACCTGCTCCTCGATGGTCTCGTGCACCATCAGCTCGCGCACGATGCCTTCGGCGGTCTTGCGGCGCTGGTCGACGGGCCGCCCCTTGGTCGATTCGAACTCGGAGAAGAGCGCCTTGACCTTGCGGTGGTCCTGCTTGAGAAGATCGATCGCGTCCATCGGACCCGCCTGCGTGGGCGGAAGGTTGCCGCTTGTGGCGCGTTCCCCGATTCAGCGCGGGGTGGGGGCCAGCGCGAGGTGCGACTTGAGGTCGGCGAGCTTGCGCTCCCAGTCGGCGAAGACGCGCCGCTCCGTCGCGGGGCTCCAGTTCCCCGAGAGCGTCGCGGTCACGAGCGTCCCGCCCTTGGCCGGCTCGACCTGGATCTGGCTCACGGTGTTGCGCTCGTCGACGACGGTCCACCCTTCGTCCTCGTGGAAGTGCGTGATCTGCGCGCGGAGCTCGCGGCCGCTGGCGGTGCGCAGCCCGAGCCACGCGCCCTGCAGCCGGTCCTGGCCGCCCAGCAGGTTCGCCTCGTCGATGCCCGGCGCGAAGAGCGGCACGTTGGCCGCGGAGCTGAGGAAATCGAACACGACGGACGGGGGCGCGGGGACGGTGACGCGCATCTCGCGGGTGGCCATGCTTCTGCCACGGGTCGCTCAGATGCTTGAAGGGCGCGACGCGTCCGTTCCGCGCAAACCCTTATGCTCGCGCAAGCGGCCGGCCGCTCGGAGGCTTGTCCATCCCACCGCGCAGGATCCCCGTCTTCGTGGGCGCGCAGGCGGAGTGCGCGCAGTGCGGCCGCGAGATCACGGACCCGTGGGCGCTGGAGGCGTTCGGCCGCTGGTGCTCCGCGCGCTGCTATCACGCGGCCGGGCTGCCGCCGTTGATGCGCCAGGCAGCCTAGCCTTTCCGACGTACGCCTTCCGGAGCCGCCCGCCCTCGCGCCAGTACTTGTACGTGTACGGCCCGTGGAGCTGGCCGGCCCGGCAGCGGCAGTTCGTCTTGCCGCAGCGGATCCCCTCGGTGCGGAAGGTGTACGTGACGGGCTTGCCGCCGACCTCGGCCTGCAGGCTCGCCACGTGCCGCGCCTCGGCCTCCTCGGGCGTGACCAGGATGTCGTGGAGGAAGCGGGTCAGGTCCTCCTGGTCCTCGCGGGGGAGCGCGGCCAGCAGCGCCTTGACGCGGTCGAGCGGCTTCTCCATCTTAGGTACGGGGTCGGCCAGGCCAAAGGCCGTACCTAAGACTTGCGCTTCAACGGGCGAGTCCCCGGTCCGCCAACCTATAAGAGAAAGACCCCGGAGAGCCAGGGGGCGCCATGCCGGAGGCGCTCGTGAGCATCCAAGGTCTGGGCCGCCGCTACGGCGACCAGTGGGCCATCCGCGACCTGACCTTCGAGGTCCGCCGCGGCGAGATCTTCGGCCTGATCGGCCCGAACGGCGCGGGCAAGTCCACGACCATCAAGATCCTGGCCGGGCTGCTCGCCCCCACCGAGGGGCAGGCGATGGTCGGCGGGCTGCGCAGCGACGACCCGCGGCACAAGGCGCGCATCGGCTACCTGCCCGAGGAGAGCCCGCTCTACGAGGACATGACCGCGCTCGCCTACCTGCGCTTCTTCGCGCGCCTCTACGAGGTGCCCAAGGCCGAGGCGAACCGGCGCATCCACGCCGCGCTCGACGCGCTGGAATTGGACGCCGAGGCGCGCGAGAAGAAGAAGATCGGCGACATGAGCAAGGGCATGCGGCGCAAGGTCGCCATCGCGCGCTCGCTGGTCAACGACCCGGACCTCGTCATCTACGACGAGCCGGCCAGCGGCCTCGACCCCGTCGCGTCGGCCTACATCCTCGACCTCGTGCGCGGCCTCGCCAAGCAGGGCAAGACCGTCGTCTTCAGCGCGCACAACCTGTTCCACATGGAGCGGATCTGCGACCGCGTGCTGATCCTGCGCCGCGGCGCCATCGTGGCCCAGGGCTCGATGAAGGAGATCCGCGCCGCGACGCGCGGCACGCAGTTCGTGGCGACCGTCAGCGTCCCCATCCAGGGCGCCGCGCCCGGCGAGCACGGCTTCGAGACCACGCTGGAGAACATCGAGGACGTCAAGGGCATCGAGGCGCGCGCGGTCGCGGCGGGCGGCCGGCTCGTGGACGTCCGCACGAAGGAGCTGACACTCGAAGAGATCTTCCTGCGCACCACCTCCGCGAAGGCCTGATCGCATGGGCTCGCTGCGCCGCATCGCCAACATCGCCTTCGCCGAAGGGTTCCGCACCGGCGGCTCGTTCAGCAAGAAGTCGAGCCTCGCGCTCCTGGCGATCGGCGTGCTCACCGCGCTCCTGGTCCCCCAGCTTCTCCACAACGGCCTCGACTTCGACCGCGGGCTCTACCGCGTCGCGGTGGTCGAGGGCTCGCCGCTCCTGCCCGCGGTCGAGGGCTCGCGCCTCTTCCGCGTCGTGCAGGCCGATCCCGGGACGGCCGTGGAAAGCGGCGCCGCCGACCTCGCGATCCTCGACGGGCGCATCGACGCGATGGAGGGGGCGAAAGGCGAGGCCGCGATGGCCGCGCTCCGGCAGGCCGCGAAGGACTACACCTTCACCCAGCTCGCGCAGGAGCAGGACCAGGGCGCCGCGTTCCCCGTGCGCGTCGAGCTGACCTACGCCCAGCAGGCGCGCGCCGGCAACGCGGCCGCGCTCCCCTCGCTCCCCGCCCAGCAGGCCCCCACGCCGAGCGAGCCCAGCCCCTCCCCGTCCGGCTCGGGCACCGTGACCGGCTCGGGTGGCACGGCGAGCGCGGCGCCGCCCGGCGGCAGCACGGGAGGCTTCGACTTCCTGCCCCAGGAGCGCAGCGTCAACACGCCCGAAACGCTATCACCGCCGTTCCCGTTCCGCTCGCTGCTCCTGGCGTACGCGTTCCTGATCCCGATGAACTTCGTCGTGCAGGTCTACGCCGGCAGCGCGATCGGCGAGCGCCTCGGAAGGAAGGGCGAGGCGCTGCTCGCGAGCCCCGCGCGCCCCTGGGAGATCATCGTGGGCAAGGCGCTGCCCTACTTCGCGCTCATGATGGCCGTGTGCGCGGGCATCGTCCTCGTGATCCACGGCGGCTGGCTCTCGCTGGTCGCGGTGATGCCGCTCGCCTACGCCTTCCTCGCGCTGGAGTTCGTCGCCGCGATGTTCGCGCGCAGCTTCCGCGAGCTGACGTTCCTCACCGTCTTCACGAGCGTCATGCTAACGATCTACGCGTTCCTGCCCGCGGTGTTCACCGAGGTCCACCCGATCGCGCTGATCTCGCCCATCTCGCTCGTGGTCATGGACCTGCACCACGATCCCGTGACGTGGGGGCAGATCCTCTACGCGACGGTGCCGCTGACGCTCTTCAGCACGATCCTCTTCGTGCTCGGCGCCGCGCTCTACACCGAGGAGGACCTCTTCCACCAGAAGCCCGTCATGGCGAAGGCCGTGGACATGCTCGCGCGCCAGGTGCGCAGCCTGGGCAGCGCGATCAAGGTCCAGCTCATGCTCATCGCGTGCGTGCTCGTCGTCGAGCTGCTGCTCATGACGTTCCTCTTCGCGTGGCCCGTCCCGGTGGGCACGCTGGGCATCCTGCTCGCCGTCGCGCTCTGCGAGGAGACGTTCAAGGGCCTGCCGAGCTACGCGGCGCAGACGCGCGGCGCGATCCCGACCCGGCGCGCGGTGCTCTTCGGCGCGCTCGCGGGCCTCGGCTTCTTCCTCG
>JAXDQU010000003.1:0-3573 GCA_034667685.1 Thermoplasmata archaeon
TAGACGAACCAGTCGCCCGTCGCCTGGTCGGGGCCGCCGGTCGCGTTCGTGCCGTACCAGAGCACGGCCACGCGCCCCTCGTCACCCGCGACGACCCACGGCCAGACGTTCGTGCCGGCGACGCCGCCGATCTTGGCGACGTCGATCGGCTTGCTCCACGTCTTCCCCAGGTCGGAGGTGCCAGCGACCATGATGCTATCATTCCCCTGTGCCCACGCGACGTAGACGTTGCCCGCGCCGTCGAGGGCCGGCTGCGTCATCCCGCGGCTGGAGGCCTTGGCGCCCGGCACGAGCCGCGGCTCGAAGTGCGCGCCGTCGTCCGTGGACACGTCGAGCCCGGTCGGGCAGCCCACGAGGATCTCCTTGGCCTTGGGCACGACGAACTCCTGCTCGCAGGTCGGGTGGCCCACGACGCTCCACGTCATGCCGCCGTCCGAGGACTTGAGCACCTGCTCGCCGCTCTGGAAGTAGTTGCCCATGAAGTAGACGTCCGTGCCCTGCGCCGCGATCCAGTTGCGGTCGATGGGCGCGCCGCCGAACGCCGCTGCGAGGTCGTTGCCCATGAGCCACGTCTGCCCCTCGTCGTCGCTCCACGAGACGCTCGCGCTCGCGAGGCCTTCGAGATCCGTGAAATAGATGCGGCCGTTCTTGTCGATGGCGAAGTCCGGGTCGCTGACGCCTTGGCCGACCCCGCGCGGACCCATCCCGTTGGCGCCGGGCAGGCCGATGGGCTCGAACGTGGTGCCGTTGTCGGCGCTGCGCCACATGTAGGACTGGCCGGTGGCGGGCGTGACGAGGTTGGCCGAGGGCGGGTAGCGCGTGTGCGTCCAGCCGGGGTGCGCGCCCACGAGGATCGTGCCCTTCGGCGTGATCGTGATGACGGGCTCGCCGCCCGCGCGCACCTGATCAAGGATCTTGGGCGCGGCGAAGAGCGGCTTCTCCAGGAGTCCGGCCGGCAGCGAGGCCTTCCCCACGTTCGCGGCCGGCGACTGCACGCAGCCCGCGAGAACGACCAGACCCAGCACGAGCGCCCAACGCATGCGGCGCGAGCCAGTGGGGCCGGCTATATGGTTTCTGTCAGGGCTCTTCCCAACCCTCGCGCTTCAGGCGGAGCCGCTCCGCGTCCAGGGCCAGGGCCTGGAGCAGCACTTCGAGCCGCTCGCAGCGCCCGTCGCTCTCCAGGCCGAGGTAGCCGAAGTCAGAGGGGCGGAAGACCAGCTCGCGCGCCCCGAGCGAGGCGCCCTGCGCGCGCAGCTGCTTGCGGGCCGCGGCCACCACCGCGCGAGCCTCGGCGTCCGACTCGCCCGACGCGAGACCAAGCGCGGTCGCCGCGCGGTCCTTGAGGTCGGGCAGGTCGAGCGCGCGCAGGTCGGTGTCCTCCGCGACGAGCAGGACCAGATAGTCCGCCTCGCGCGGCTCGGCATCGGCGGGGGCGCGCAACGCGCGGAGGATGCTCGCGGCCTCCTTGGCGAGCGCGTCGGCGTGGGGCGAGCCCTTCCCCGCCACCACGATCGCGCCGCGCGCCACGGGCTCCGACATCAGGCTCGCATCCCGCGCCGCTCGCTTCTATCCTGTGATGCGGCTTCCCACGAGCCATTCGGTCGCGCGCGCCTCGGAGCCCACGTCGCGGCCCGGCGCCCCGGCGCGCATGCGCGTGAGACGGCCGACGCGCGCGAAGCCGTGCCGCTCCAGCTCCGGCAGCAGCGGGCTCGACTCGGGCGAAAGCGCGACCAGCGGCCAGCCCGCCGCCAGCCCGACCGCGTCGTCGAGCAGCAGGCGCGCGGCCTCCGGGTCGTCCTCGCGCGTGACCATCGGCCCCAGATGATAGCCGCGGCGCGAGCGGCGCAGGAACGCGTAGCCGCGCACCTCCCCCGCTTCGTGGAGCGTGCGCGCGCCCTGCGGGAAGTCCTGCATGAGCGCGTAGAGGTACTCCTTGCGGCCGATGCCGAACGCCGCGCCATCGAGCGCGCCCAGGTCCAGGAAGTCGCCGGGCGTCATGGCCGCGGAGACGGGCTGCGCACCGCCGGCCCGCGCCTCGCGCTCCAGCACGAGCGTCGTCCGCTCGGCGCGGAACCCCATGCGCTGGAGGATGGCGGCCTCCTCGTCGGTGGACTCGCACTCGAGCAGGCCGGCGCCGCCCCGCTGCAGACCCTCGATGGCGTGCGCCAGGAGCGCGATGGCGAGACCGTCCGCGCCCGGCGGCGTCAGCACGGGGCCGACGAACCCCTGCTCGAAGTAGCGGATCGCGGTGATGGCGCCCGTGAGCGCGCCGCCCTCGCCGCTGAGCACGAACCCCTGCGCGCCTTCGAGCGCGAGGAAGCGCGCGTACTCCTCGTGGTGGACGTTGCGACCCTGCGCGTGCGCGAAGGCGAGCACGGCGGGCAGGTCGCCCGTCTCCATGGGGCGCAGCCGCAGCGCGTCGGCGGGGATCACGTTTCGCCCAGGGCGGGTTCCCGACATAAGGCTTCGCGGCCTTTCTCCGAGAGAAACCACTGCGCGCCCTCGCGCCGCGCGAGCCCCATGCGCGCGAGGCCCGCGAGCAGGCTGCCGGCGCTCCCGCGCGGCACGTCGAGCGCGCGGGCGAGCTCGGCCGGCGAGCGCGCGCCCGCCAGGAGCGCGTGCATGGCCCGCACCGCGCGCGGCGGGATCGGCGCGGCCGGGGGCGCGGCGCCCGGCGCGAAGCAGCGCCCCTCCTCCGCGTCGCGGTGCAGCAGCCCCGCGCGGGCCAGGCGGCGCACGTGGTACAAGAGCGTCTTCGGATCGACTCCCATCTCGCGCGCGAGCGCCGCCAGGCGTTGCCCCGGCCGCTCGCGCACGCTCCTCAGGATCTCGCGCCTCAGGCCGTGGTCGAGGACTTGCGGCGCGTCGAGCCTGGCGTACAGCACAAGCGTTGCTAGTGAGATCAATGGCGTCTACCTCCCGCCACGGCCCCGCTCGCCGCGCCCCGCGCAGACGAGGCAGCCGGTTGTTACCACCCAGGGTGATAACACTTTTCCCCGCGGCGCCGACGGGTCCCGCGGCGCGGGAGAAAGCATGGGCCGTGGCGGGCCGCGCCACGCGGCATGGAGACGAAGCATCGCATCCTCGCCTACCTCCGCGAGACGCCCGGCGCCAGCACGCAGATGGTCGCGCGCCACCTGCGCATCGACGGCTCGACCGCCGACTATCACCTGCGCCGCATGCAGGCGCGCGGCGCGCTGGCGCGCGAGGTGACGGGGCGCGAGGTGCGCTGGTTCGTCGTGGGATGCGGGCTCTGCCCGCTGCTGCGGGTCGCGGTGCCCGCCCTGCGCAACCCGGGCCTGGCGGCCGTCGCGGCGCAGCTCCGCGAGTTCCCCGACACGGCGGCCTCGATCGGCGAGCGGGCGGGGGTGGACATCCAGGTCGCGCGTTACGCCGCAAGAAGCCTGGCCGCGCTCGGCCTCGCGGAGCGCACCCGCACCGGCCGCCTGCAACGCGCCCCCGGCGCCGAAGTCTGCATCGCAAAGGCGCTGGCCCACGAAGGATGCGACCAATGGGGAAAATGCGCGCCGTCGAAGGCGGTCAAGTCCTGAGGGGTGGGGGGCGGGGCCGTGG
>JAXDQU010000004.1:0-3618 GCA_034667685.1 Thermoplasmata archaeon
GCGGCCGCGACGGGCGCCCGTACGCCGTCGTGTCGCACGCGAACGTCACGGCGTTGCACGCCCCGTGAGAAGGCATATCCGCGCCGCCCCCCGATGGCGCGGCATGCGCCCCCGCATCCCGCCCGACGTGGCCCGTGTCGTGGACCTCCACGCCGAGCTGGGCCGCGCGGCGCGCCGCGGGCTCTATCTCTCGGAGAAGGTCGCGGCTTGGCAAGTGCGTCAGGCCGCGTTGCAGGCCGCGATCCTCAGCCGGAGCCTACGCCCGGCAGGCCACACCAGCCGTCGTACTCCGCGCGGGCCGCCTTGAGGTCGAGGACCGGCGTGCCGTCGGTCGCCTCCAGGCCCGTGACGGTGAGCCGCGCCCCCTCGCGCGCGACGACCTCGACCTCCGAGAGGCAGATCGGGTTGGGCCGGTGCGGCGTGCGCATGGCGAAGACGCCGTCGGTGCCGGGGCGCGCCAGGACGTCGCGGTCGGCGAGGTGCGCCCACCAGACGACGAGCAGCCTGGCGCCCGGCGCGATGCCTGCCAGCCCCTCGGCGTAGCGCGGCTCGACCTCGACGAGGCTCTCCTTCCGCGCGAACTCGCCCTGGCGCGGCGCGTCGAGCGGGGTGGCGTAGGGCGAGCGGACGACGCCGATGGGGCGGAGCCGAAGCTCGTCGGAAGGGGCCATGGGAAAAGTCCGCGCCGCATGGCGCGAATCAAACATCACTCCGAGACAAACCGACCGCTCCGGAAACACCTATTTGAATCATTCGGCCGCGGGGGCACGATTCCGGCTCCCGCACGAGAAAGGCATCGCACCGCGGCCCGACTCGGGAGCCCGGGAGAACCCCCATGGTCGACGACACGACGAACCTGAACCGCGACGAGATCGGACGCCAAGGCGCCAGCACCAGCGCGACGGGTGCGATGCGCCGCAACGAGCCCACGGGCCAGAAGGTGAAGGAAGGCTGGCAGGACTTCAAGGGCAAGGTCCGGCAGAAGTGGAACCAGCTCACCGACAAGGACATCGACACGTACCAGAACCGCAGCCGCAACGACTTCGTGGGCTACGTCCACGGCAAGGTCGGCGGCGACCGCGCGATGGTCGAGCGCGACGTCGACACGTTCGCGCGCGACACGAGCTACCGCTGGTAGGCGGCACGCTGGAAGGAAAGTCGCTCACCCGACGAGAGAAAGTCGACCGGGTTGCCGCCAGGTCGAGAGGTGTTGCCGTGATCGGGTGAGCCGTTGCCGTTTGCGCCGAGGCGCAAGAGCGTCCGTGGGTTGCCGTCCGCGGACTCTCGTGCGAGGGGTGGCCGCGGGAGGGAATGAATCTTTTCCCAGTCCCGGGGACGCGAACCGGACACCTGTCACCCCGTCGACAAACGGGCCAGAATCGACTTGCCCCGCCCGGGGACCGCGGCCTCGTGCGTTCCGCCCGCTGGGCCCTGGCGCTGGTCCTCCTTCTCGCCCTCGCCGTGCGCCTGCGCGAGCCGTTGTCGAGCCCCATCCTGGGCGCCGAGGACCCGTTCCTGCACATGGCGCAGGCGTGGGACGTCGCGCAGGGGCACGGCCTGCCCGCGCATTACCCGCCGGGCTTTCCGGTGCTCCTCGCCCCGCTGACGCTCCTGGGCACGAAGGCGTTCGTCCTCTTCGCGCGCTTCGCGCCGCCCCTCTTCGGCGTGGCGGAGGCGCTCGGGATCTACGTGCTCTTGGAGAAGCGCCTCGGCGCGTGGCCCGCGCTATCAGGCGCGCTCGTCGCGGCGCTGATGCCCGAGAACGTGTTCCGCACCGACCTGCTCTTCCCGACCGCGCTGGACCTCGCGCTGCTCCCCTTCGTGCTGCACCTGACGCTGCGCGCCAGCGAGGGCTCGCGCCACGCGGTCTGGGGCGCGGCGGGGCTCGCGGCGCTCCTGCTCGTCACGCACCCGTGGGTCGTCGCGCTCCTCGTGCCGACCCTGGGCGCGTTCGCGCTGGTCCTCGCGCTGCGCAGCCGGCGCCGCCACGCCGCGCCGCTCGCGGCCGCCACGGCGACGGGCGGCATCGCGCTCGCCGCGGCGCTATCATTCCTGCCGGGCACGTGGAACCCCATGCCGGCGTTCCTGCGCCACGCGGGCCCGAAGCTCGTCGCGCTGGCGACCCATCCGGCCTCGATCTTCCCGCTGCCGCCGTACGTGGACCTCCCCGCGATGCTGACGTGGCCCGCCCTCGCGCTGGCGGGCGTGGGCGCCGTGCGCGCCCTCGCGAAGCCGCGGCGGCTCGGCCTCCTCGCGCTGATCTGGTGCGCGATGCTGCTGCCCCTCGTCCTCGTCGACTGGTTCGGCGTCTGGTTCATCCCGCACCGCACGGTCGCCTACCTCTCGATCGGCGTGGCCATCCTCGCCGCGCACGCCGTCGAGGCGCTCGTCGTCGCGATGCCCCGCCGTGCGCGCGTGCCGGCGGGCGCGGCCGCGTGCGTGGCCGTCGCGGCGCTTCTCGTGCCCAGCGCGGCCGCGGTGGCGCCGTGGTACCGCGTCGTGGGCCCCTCCGACGAAGCCGCGTGGTCGGCGCTCGACGCGCGCCATCCCAGCCTCGTCGTCACCACGAGCTGGCAGGCCGCGGCAGGATATCGCGCCACCACGGGCCGCGAGGCGGTCTACGATCCCTCGTTCTTCCACGACGCGGGGGAGCGGAGCCGCACGCTCGCGCAGCACCCCGACCTCGTCGTCTACGTCGACGGCCACGCGAAGGAGAACGGCCTGCCCACCGGCTTCCTGGGCGGGCGGAAGAAGGTCGGCGCGTGGGGCGACGTCGCGTGCTATCAAAAGAGCTAGCGCGCGTGCTTCCACTTGTTGCCGCATTTGGAGCACTCGTAGAACGCCGTCGTGGGCTCGTCGGCGCGGCGCGTCTGGCGCAGGTAGTAGTACGCGCCCCAGTTGCCGCACTTGCCGCAGCGGACCTGGTCGTCGATCGGCCAGATCTGCATCTTGAACTTCTTCGGGTCGTCGATGAGCCCGAGGTCGTCGAACTTGTCGATGCGCCGCTTCTCGTGGCTGTGGACGACCAGCTCGCCCTCGGCCGGCTTCTGGGTCCAGCCGCACTTGGGGCACGCGAACCCCTTGCCCGGCACGGGCTTGAGCAGCACCTTGTCGGTCGGGCAGGTGAGCGCGGGCACGAACGTTCATCGCGGAGCCCTGTCCATCAAGCTTTGTGGAAGAGCGCACGATCGAGCGCTGGATGGGCGTGGAGATGCTCCGCTTCCAGGAGAGCTTCGTCCCCGCGCCGCGCCCGCTCCACGAGCTCCTCGCCGAGGACGAGCCCTCCGCGCGCACGCGCAAGGGCGAGCCGCACCGCTTCGACAAGCAGGTGCTCGCGCGCGTCCGCGACGCGCTCGGCCCGCTCGACCGCCGCAAGCTGCGCCTGCCCGTCACGTTCTACGTCGACAAGGAGATGCCCGACGACGCCTACGCGGTCGACGAGGCCGCGGCCCGCCTCCTGCGCGCGCTGGGCGAGGTCCCCGCCGACCTGGAGCCGCGCGACGGACGCCTGTGGCTCGGCCACGCCCGCGCGCGGGTGATAGCAGGGCGCCATCCCGGGGCCTTCCAGTTCTCTTATCTCTAGGGCTCGGGGCTCTGGACTCAGGACTCAAGGCTCCG
>JAXDQU010000005.1:0-11323 GCA_034667685.1 Thermoplasmata archaeon
CTTCCCTTCGTCATCGCCCGCAGCAGATCTGAAGAGAGCTTTCAAGGCGACCGAGGGCTTGGCCGAAGGCGGAGGCTCCCCCACCGTGCGTCTCGTCCTGGCCCTGAGCGCGCTCCTGATCGCCACCGCCCTCGCCCCGCTGCTGGGCGGCGCGTCGTCCCCCGCGACGCCCACGCCGGCGTTCGCCAACTACCCCGCCACGGATGGGCTGGGCACCTCGGGCGGCGAGCCCACGGTCGGCATCGACCCGCGCACCGGCGATGCGCTCGTGCAGGCCACCTCGCAGACGCTCCGCGTGCGCTTCGACGACGCGACGAGCCCCGCGGGCGCCACGTGGAGCGACGTGACCGACCCGCTCGCGCCGGCGACCAACCTCGACCCCGACCTCTTCACCGACGCCGCGACCGGCCGCACGTGGGCCGGCGGCCTCTTGGGCGAGTGCAGCGCGATGGGATACACGGACGATGGCGGCGCCACCTGGACCCACATGGTCAACCCGTGCGCGCCCCCCGGCACCGACCACGAGACCGTCGCCAGCGGCCCGTGGTCCGGCGGCCAGCCGCTGGGCGCCACCTATCCGCGCGCGGTCTACTACTGCGTCCACGAGGCGGAGGAGATGTGCGCGACGAGCTGGGACGGCGGCCTGACGTTCCACCCAGCGGTGCCCATCGCTGTCATCGCCACGCCCTACGGCGCGGGCTGCGGCGGCTACACGGGCAAGATGCGCGTGGCCTCCGACGGCGCGGCCTACATCACGTCGCGCGACTGCATCGATATCACCAACGCGGACGGCCAGGGCGTCATCGTCTCGACGGACAACGGCCTCACCTGGACCGGGCACCTGCTCCCCGGCTCGCCGGGCCAGATCTCGCCTGCCTTCGAGCCCAGCGTGGGCACGACGCCCTCGGGCTGGGTCTACGCGGCGTGGACCGACGTGGACAACCACGTCTACGCGTCGCTCTCCAAGGACCACGGCGCGACGTGGAGCCCGGCCTCCGACCTCGCGCTGCCCGCGGGCCTCATCTCGACGACGTTCAGCGCGGTCACGGCGGGCGACGACGAGCGCGCGGCCGTCGCGTTCCTGGGCACCACCGACGCGGGCAATGCGTTCGACCCGAGCTTCCCCGGCACGTGGGACCTCTACGTCGCCTACACCTACGACGCGGGCGCCCACTGGCAGACGGTCAAGGCCACGAGCGATCCGGTCCAGCGCGGCTGGGTCTGCACGGGCGGCGCGACGTCCTCCTCGTGCACGACGGGCGAGGGGCGCAACCTGCTCGACTTCATCACCGCAATGACCGACGCCAAGGGGCGCGTCGTCGTGGCGTACGCGGACGGCTGCGTCGCCGGCTGCGCCGTCAGCGGCGCGGCGGCCGACTCGACCAGCGCGCTCGTCACGCTCGCCCGCCAGACCTGCGGCCCGTCGCTCTTCGCCGCGCAGGGCGAGGTCGAGGGCTCGGGCGCGTGCCCGACCGGCGCGCCGCCTGCGCCCACGCCCCCCTGGGTCCAGACGAAGCGCTACACGAGCCCCGTGGCGGACGCGGACTTCGGCGGCCCGGCCTTCGCGGTCCCGCCCGGATCCACCAGCGTCCACCTCGCGGCCGTGGACGACGTCGACCCGCACGTGGGCGGCGAGTGGTGCATCGACAGCTGCTCGGGGACCATCGGGTTCTTCTGCGACGGCATCGACGTCGCGCTGCCCGCGGGCGCCTCGACGGTCATCGTCTCGCCCAACACGCTGGGCGTCATCGGGCCCTTCGAGTGCGGCCTGGGGGCGCAGCCGGGCGGCGTCGCGACCACGGGCACGGTGACGGCGACGTTCACCTAGTCGCATGACGAAGGCGGCAGCGCCTACTTTGCGCCGGCCAGGTGCGTGGGGAGCCCGTCCACGCTCGCGCGATTGCCCTCCGGCGCGTACCAGCAGCCTTCGCCCAGCGTCGCGCGCTTGGCCGGGAGGATGTCGCGCTGGGCCTCGAGCCGCATCGCGGGCACGCCGTAGCCGCAGGAGGTCCCCACCCGCGAGAGGCGCACGAGCACGATCTGGCGCGCGCCGGGGAACGGGCCGAAGCGCGCGTACCATTCCGGCCAGCGCGCGTCGCCGGGCACGATCACCTCGCCGCGCCCGAAGAGGCGCACGACCTTGGGCGCCCCCTCGAAGGCGCAGAACATGAGCGTCACGCGGCCGTTCTCCAGGACGTGCGCGCTCGTCTCGTTGCCGCTCCCGCCCACGTCAAGGTAGCCCACGAGGTCGGGCGCGAAGACGCGGAACGTGCCCAGCCCCTTGGGCGAGAGGTTCACGTGCCCCTGCGGGGAGAGCGGCGCGCTGGCCACGAAGAACATGGGCTGGCGCTCCACGAAGGCGCGCGTCGCGTCGTCGAGGTCCGGGCGCGAGGTGGCCATGCTTCGAGCTACGGCCGGCGGGGCTTGGATGTTCCGTCCTTACCGATTTCCAAATCCGAACCTTCTTGACCACCTCCAGGCTCCTCCCAGACCGGATGGGAGCGAGCATCCTCCAGGATCTCGTGGTGGTGATGATCGTCGCCGCCGCGGTCACGATCCTCTTCTACCGCCTCAAGCAGCCCGTCGTGCTGGGCTACCTGCTGGGCGGCGTGCTCGTGGGCCCCAACACGCTGGGCCTGATCAAGGACGCCGAGTCCATCCACGGCCTCTCGGACCTGGGCATCATCTTCCTGATGTTCGCCGTCGGGCTGGAGTTCGACCTCAAGAAGCTCCGCAAGGTGGGCGCCTCCGCCGCCATCGCCGCGGCGCTCGAAGTCAGCGCGATGCTCGCCATCGGCTACTACCTGGGCACGTTCGTGCTGGGCTGGAACCAGATGGACTCGATCTTCCTGGGCGCCGTCATGAGCATCAGTTCGACGACGATCATCGTGAAGATCCTCACCGAGATGGGCAAGGTCAAGGAGGAGCACGCCGAGGTGGCGTTTGGCATCCTCATCATCGAGGACATCCTGGCCGTCGTCATCGTCGCGCTGCTCACCGCCATGGGCACGACGGGCACGTTCCAGGTCGACATCATCCCCTCCGTGATCGGCGGCGTGATCCTCTTCGTCTTCGTCTTCGTCGCGGTGGGCCTCGTGCTCGTGCCGCGCCTGATCGACGTCGTCTCCAAGTTCCACGTCGAGGAGGTGCTCGTCATCACCGTCGTGGGCCTCGCCTTCGGCGCCGCGCTCCTCGCGCAGAACGTCGGCTTCTCGCTGGCGCTCGGGGCGTTCCTCATCGGGGCCATCATCGCGGAGAGCAAGGCCGTCCGGCGCGTCGAGCACAAGATCGTCCCGATCCGCGACCTCTTCACCGCGATGTTCTTCGTCGCCGTGGGCATGCTGATCGACCCGCGCATGCTGCTCGCGTACTGGCAGCCCATCCTCGTGATCGCCGTGGCGACCGTCATCGGCAAGGTCGTCGCCGTCACCATCGCCACGTACCTCGTGGGCTACGACGGGCGCACCGCCGTGAAGACCGGCACCGCGCTGGGCCAGATCGGCGAGTTCAGCTTCATCATCGCGGGGCTCGGCGTGCTCTCGCTCCACGTCGTGCGCCCCGAGCTGTATCCGATCGCGATCGCCGTGTGCGCGCTGACCACGCTCTGCACGCCGATCTTCGTGCGCGGCGGGCCCAAGGTCGCCGACGGCGGCGCCAACGCCTCGCCCCGCTGGTGGATCAAGCTCCTGACGTGGTACACGCACGGCGTGCGCAAGATCACCAGCCGCCCGATCGACCCGCTCACCCGGCCCGACCACAAGCGGGCGCGCCACGGCACGCGGATGGTCATCTACGCCGCGTGGCTCTTCGGCCTGCTCATCATGGCGGCCTACGTCTCCGCGTGGGCCGGCGCCGAGGTGCAGGGCCGGCTGCCCGTGGGCGAGGACCTGACGCGCGCCGCGAGCATCGGCTTCCTGGGCCTCACGGGCCTTCCGCTCTTCGTCGCGTTCACGAAGGCCGCCGAGGCCTACATCTTCGCGGGCGCCAAGGCCCGCGCCATGAACCCGAAGCACCTCTCCAAGCAGGACGCGCGCTACCGCCGCCCCAAGTTCATCGCGCGCACGTTCAGCGCCATCGCGAGCATCGTCCTCGTGGGCGCCGCCATCCGCATCGCCTGGGGCATCCACCCGCTCGCGATCCCGAACCTGTGGCTCCTGATCCCCATCCTCGTCGTGCTCACGGCGATCGGCGCCATCTTCTGGCACCCGCTGGAGCGGCTCTACCTGGGCATGGAGAAGACGCTCAACGAGCTGATGGGCCACGAGGCGGACCTGCACCCCGACGAGGAGCGCAACCTGCGCCTCAAGGAGCGCCTGCCCTGGGGCATGGACGTCGAGGAGGTCCACATCCGGCCGATCGACCGCGCCGCGTACATGAACCTCAAGGACCTCAACCTGCGCGACGTCAGCGGCGCCTCGATCCTGAGCATCGAGCGCGGCAGCAAGGTCATGCCCAACCCGCACCCCGACGTCGTGCTCCTGCCGCACGACCGCGTCATCCTCATCGGCAAGCGCGACCAGCTCACCCGCGCCGCGGGCTTTATGTCGGTCCTCTCGCCGCGCGCCGAGCCCGTCGTCGAGCAGGAGGTGCGCGTGCCCGCCTCCTCGCCCGCGATGGCGCAGCCGCTGGGCTCGCTCCAGATCGAGCAGACGGGCGCGAAGATGGGCCTGATCCGCAAGGCGGACGGCTCGTTCGTCGCGCCCAGCCCGCGCGTCACGCTGGAGCCCGACGACCACGTCACGCTCTACGGCAGCGAGGCGTCCATCGGCGCGGCGCGCGAGCGGCTCAAGCTGCGCACGATGGGCGCGCACCCCAAGATGGGGCCGGGCGGACGCTGACGCACGACACACGAAGCCGAGGGCCGAAGCAGCCTTCCGCATGTGCCGTGAGCGCGCTCCGCGCGAAAAACAACTGAATCTCAGAATCACGGAATCTCAGCCCAGACTTTCGATCCGGAGATTCCGAGATGCGGAGATTCCGTCCTTCCCCGCCCGAGGCGGCGCAAGCCAACACGACGAGACGCCGGAGAATCCGGTCCGCGGCCTTCGTGTGCCCGGCCCCAACGACGAGCCAGCCAATCCCTTGATGGCGGCTGGATACCGAAGCGCGGGCGATGGGCGAAGCGGCGCACCACGGGGACCACGCCGCACCCGCGCCCGTGGCCCGCGTCGTGGCCGACGTGCGCGAGCCCGACGACCTCGTGGCGATGCTGCGCGCGCAGGACATCCACGTCGAGGTACGGGTCCTCGCCCCGGCGGACTTCATCGTGGGCGAGCTGGCGATCGAGCGCAAGAGCGTGGGCGACCTGCACGCGAGCCTCATCGACAAGCGCCTCTTCGAGCAGGTCGCGCGCATCAAGGACACGTACGGCCGGTGCGCGCTGCTCCTCGAGGGCGACCTCTCGTTCTTCTCGGAGCGCAAGCACCCGCGCGCCATCTGGGGCGCCCTGGCGAGCCTCGCGATCGGGTGGGGCGTGGCGGTGCTCCCCGTGCCCGACAAGGAGGGCAGCGCGCAGATGCTCGGCGTGCTCGCGAAGCGCGCCCTGCGCGAGCGCGGCGCGGCGCCCCCCGAGGTGCGCTTCCGCCCCCGCGCGACGACGCTGGGCGCCCGGCAGCGCTTCGCCGTGCAGGGGCTGCCCATGATCGGCGACGTCACGTCCGGCGCGATGCTGGAGCACTTCGGCAGCGTGCGCCGCGTCTTCGCCGCCGACGAGCGGGACCTGCTGCGCGTGCCGGGCGTGGGGAAAGGACGCGCGGCGGAGATCGCGCGCTTCCTCGACGCGGCGTACGAGGGGCGGCAGCGGCGGCTCAAGACCGACGACGCGTAGCGCGGGCCCGCGGCTTCTTGGCGGGCTTGCGCGCCTTCACGACGATGCGGTCGCCCATGAGCCCCACCTCCAGCTCGGTGCCGGGCGCGATGCCCGCGCGGCGCGCCATCTCCTGGTCGAACGTCATGGCCGTGCTGTTGCCGAGCTTGATGGCTGCGCGCGAGGAACGGACCTGCGGGCCGTAGAGCCCCAGCCGCTCGGCCATCCGCTGCGCGGCCGCGACCTGCTCCGCGTGGAACATCTCCTCGCCGCACTCGGGGCAGCGGAAGCCTTCGGCCGGAAGCTCGCCTTCCGGGAACTGCAGCATCACGATGGCCGGCTCGGTGAGCGGGGGATTTGGTCCCTCGTGGTTCCAGCACGGGATCCTACGCGGTGGTTCGGCTGACCCCGATGACATAGTAGCCATACTCCTTGTGGACGATGCGGACGATGACGACCTTCCGACCGCGCCGCGAACGGATCTCGGACTTCTCCCCGATGGCCGGATCGGGCGCCTCTGCTTCGAGCGCGTGCAGGACGTCCATGTCGCTCAGCTTCGGCCGCTCCTGATCCATTCCGTCGACGGCGTGGGCCGTGAACTCCAGGGGCTTCCCCGGAAGGTCAGCACGCGGCGCCACCCCTGCGTGGGCAGTTTAATTGCATATAGCTTCGCCCGCGCGCGCGGATCAGGCGTCCGTCGTCGGCACGCCGCTTCCCGCCGCCACGAGCGGAGGCGCGTCGCCCTCGCCCACGAGCCCCGCGTGGGTGATGCGAAACTCGGCGGTGAGGCCTTCCGCGACGCTGCGGTGCTTCAGGATCGTCGCGCGGCGGCGGCTCGGCCCGCTCTTGTCGAGGCGGATGACGGCTTTGCTCAGGTGGCGCACGATCTGGCCGCCCAGGGGCTCCAGCTCGTCGGTGTCCAGGTTCGTCGTGACCTGGTTGGTGATGACGACGGGGATGTCGCGCTTGCGGGCGACGCCGGCGAGCGTGTGGAGCTGCGCGGCCAGCGCGCGCCGGCCCCCGACGTCGTCGCCGGTGCCCAGCGCGATGCGGTAGTGCAGCGTCGCGCTGTCGAAGATGACGAGGCCGATCTCCGGCGCGCCGGCCGCGAGCCGCGCCACGCGCTCGACGATGGCCTCCTGCTCGCGCAGGCTGTAGGGCTCGAAGAAGAGGACGTTCTGCTTCACGCGGTCCGCGTGGTCGCCGCTCATCTGCGCGAGGCGCTCCAGGCTCACGCCCTCGGTGTCGATGTAGACGGTCTTGCGGCCGGCCAGCGCAGCGTTGCGCGCGAGCTGGAGGCACACGTTGGTCTTGCCCGCGCCCGCCTCGCCGAAGAACTCGGTGAGGGCGCCGCTCTCGACGCCGCCGTGCAGCAGCTCGTCGAGCGGCCCGCACGCCAGAGGAAGACGCATGGCAGATCGCCCAAAGGGAGTCCTGCCCATAAGGGTGTCCAAGAGGCCGCCAAGCATGCGGCCACGGTGGACGTTCCAGGCTTGAGTCTTATCCGGAAAACACTGCGCGTTTCGGGCTCGGGGCTCAGGACTCAAGGCTCCGGGCTCCGGAGCCCAGAGCCTTGAGTCCTGAGCCCCGAGCCCCACGGAAGCCGGAAAACTATTCATGGAGCGCAGGGATCGCCGCTTCTACATGCACGAGAACATGGAGCTGCTCTTCCTGGGCACGGGCGCCTCGTGGCCCTCGGTCGAGCGGAACGTGCCCGCGGTCGCGCTCAAGCGCGGCAGCGAGATCCTCCTGTTCGACTGCGGCGAGGGCACGCAGCGCCAGTTCCAGCGCAGCGGCGCCTCGTACATGCAGGTGGCGAAGATCTTCATCACGCACCTGCACGGCGACCACTACTACGGGCTGCCCGGCCTCGTGCAGACCATGCGCCTCAACGACCGCAAGGAGCCCCTGCAGATCATCGGGCCGCCGGGCCTCAAGCAGAAGTGCATCGACTTCGACGTCGTGCCGCGCGAGAGCAAGGACAACCGCAAGCGCGACACCGGCTTCAAGGTGCAGATCGCCGAGGTCACGAGCGGCCAGGTCATGGAGTTCCCGGGCTACAAGGTCATCGCGCGCGAGGTGCGCCACACGACCTACGCGCTCGCCTACGCGGTGGTCGAGGACTCGCGCCCCGGCCGCTTCAACAAGCCGCGCGCCTTGGAGCTCGGCGTCCCCGAGGGCAAGATGTTCGGGCAGCTCCAGCGCGGCGAGGCCGTGACGCTGGAGGACGGGCGCGCCATCACGCCCGACATGGTGCTCGGCCCCACGCGCCGCGGCCGGAAGTTCGTCTACACCGGCGATTGCGTGCCCTGCGAGCAGACCGTCGAATTGGCGCAGGGCGCGGACATCCTCGTCCACGAGTCGACCTACGCCAACGACTTCCCGGACGCGAACAAGCACGGCCACAGCACCTCCGCGCAGGCCGCGTTCATCGCCAAGGCCGCGAAGGTCAACACGCTCTACCTGACGCACATCTCGCCGCGCTACACCAACGCCAAGCCGCTCGTGGAGGAGGCGCGCAAGATCTTCCCCGAGACGCACGAGGCGCACGACCTCCTGCAGGTCGTCGTGAAGTTCCCGCCTGACGAAGAGGCCGCGGCGCCCGAGACGAAGCCGACCTCGTGAGAAAGGATAACAACCCCCGCTGCGCTGGCGACGGCGTGCATCTGCGGCGCGTCGTCGCGTGGGCGACTCTCCTGCCCCCCGTCATCCTTCTCGTGGAGCGGGCTTCGCTCTTCTCCCAGCTGGGGGCGCCGTGGTGGGCCTACGCCCTGAACGCCCTCTTCTTGGCGCCCACCCTGCTCGGCTACGCGCTGATGGCGCGCGGCTTCTGGCTGCTTCCCGAGGCGCGCGGCCGCGGTTTCCTCGCGGGCGGGCTCCTGGCCCAGGCGACCTCGCTCTTCGCGTCGACCCTCATCGTCGCGGCCCAGGGGAGCGTCGTCCTGTTCGCGCTGCCGGCGGTCTACCTCGTGCTGGTGGGGACCGCCTGCGCGCTCGCGGCCGCCTGGTGGGACGGGCACGGGCCCTCGCGTCTGGGCGTGGCGATCTACTTCGTGCTCGTCGGGATCGTCGACGTCCTCTTCCTCGCGGTCGATCGGACGCCGCGCTCCGCCATCCTGAGCCTGCTGACCGCCGCGATCGCCTTCGCGCAGGCGTGGGTCCTGCTGCCGGGGATGGGGGCGGCGCCGGACGAGGGCGCGCCTCAGACCGTGGCGTAGCGCATCGTGCGCCCGCTCCCTTCGGCCCGCACGCGCCCTTCCTTCGCCATGCGCTTGAGGTGGTAGTGCAATGCCTGCCGCGAGACGCCAAGCTCGCGCGCCAGGTCCGCGAGGCCGCGCGGGCCCGCGCGCAGGCCGTCGAGCGCGCGCTCCGCGAGCGAGGGGGCGCCCGCGACGCGGCCTCCGGCGACGGGGTAGAAGCGGCGCTGCTGGCCGTCGCGCGCGCTGAAGATGACGCCGCTGCGCTCCAGCACCCGCGCGTGGTAGGTGAGCGCGCCGGCCCCGAGGTCGAGGCGGCGCGCGGCCTCGCCGAACGCGATGCCCGGCTCGGCGTGCACGAGGTCCGCGAGCGCGTTGCGCGTGGGCTGGTCGAGCACGCGGTGGGGCGCGAGGCGCGTGTAGAGCGCGGCCGCGAGGAAGGGCCAGCGCCTGCGCAGGAGCAGCGCCGAGGCGCCCATCGCGGTGACGCCTCCGCCCGCCGCGACCAGCAGCGCCGTGCCACCGCCATGCGCGGGCGGGACGGGCGGCGCGGCCTGCGCGACGTGGAGGCGGAACGGCGCGGCGGCGGGCGAGGCGAGGATGCGCCCTTCGGCGTCGCCGGTCGTGGCGTCGGCCGCAGCGCGCAGCGTGATCGGCACGTCGAGGTAGCCCCCGGGCGGGACGGGCTGCGGCGCGAAGGCCGGCGTCGCGCTCACACCCGCGGGGAGCTGGAAGAGGAGCGTCGGCGTCCAGGGCGCGCTTCCCTGGTTGCCGAGCATCGCGTGGACGACCGTCTCGCCTCCGACGCTGAGGTTCACGTCCTGGGGCGTGAGGCGGATGGCCTGCGCGGTGGCGGCGGCGGTGGCGGGCTGGCCGAGGATGCGCAAGGAGAGAGGCGCCTTGATCTCGGGGAGCGCGTGCGCGACGTCCTGCGCCAGGAGGTCGACGGTGATATCGCCAGGCGTGGCGTTCGCGTCGACGTGGACGAGCGCCGGGACGGCGAGCTTCCCGTTCGCGGGCACCGTCACGGTCCAGTTCCTGTAGGAGACGTGGACCGCGGCGGGACCCGCGAAGCTGAACGTCAGCGTGATATCATGGGCGAGGCCGTTGGAGAAGGTGAAGTTCGTGCGCGCGTCGCCGCCCGGCGCAACCTGCGCGGTGGCCGGCGCCGCGGCCGCGGTGAGGCTGCCCTGCGCGTGCGCCAGCGGGACCGCCAGCGCGGAGGCTGCGAGCAGGACGATCAGGATCGCGCGCACGCTCGTCTCCCTCCCCAGGCCTCTGCGCTTGCCCCCCTTAACTGCTCCCCTCGGGAGCGAGGGGCTCGACGCGGCCCTGGCCGTCCACGACGAGGATGACGACCTTGCGGTCCGCGAGGCCGTGCGCCTGGAGATAGGCCTCGATCGCGCGCATGAGAGCCGCGTCCGTGCTGGGCGCGACTGGGGGCGTGGGCCTGGGCGTCGGAGGCGCGGCGACGTGGACCAGGAGGCGCGCGTCGTGGCGCTCGCCCGCGGCATCGGCACCCTCGACGATCACCACGAGGTCGCCCTTCGCGTCGGCGGGCACGGCCACGCGGAGCGCGTCGGAGGCGGGCGTGGCGGGGCCCGCGTCGATCGTCGCGCTGGCGAGCGAGGCGTTCGCGCCGTCCCGCACCGAGAGCGCGATCGTGCGGTTGGTGTACGCCTTCGCATAGAGCGTCGCGGTCACGGTCTGGCCGGGGCGCGCCTCGATCCGGCTCGGGGAGAAGCCCATCATCCACGTCTGCGTCGGCTTGGCCGTGGCCGTGGGCGTCGTGGCGTGCTCGGCGCCCAGCACGTGCACCAGGAGGCCCACCGACTGCGTCTCGCCGGTGCTGCTGGCGACCGCGATCGTCAGCTTCTCATCCTGCCGCGAGGCGTTGTCGGCCGCCGCGAAGTACGCGTCGACGTGGTCGTCCCAGCGGCCGGGCGAGACGTTGATCGTGTCGGCCGAGAGCGCGGCCTTCAGCGGCGGCGTCGCGCCGATCAGCTTCACGCTGAGCACCTGCGCGACGTCGGCCTGCGCGCCCAGCTTGGTGTGGAGCGGCTCGCCGGGGCGCAGCCAGATCTCGGTGGGCTCGATCCTCAGCCGCGCGTGCGAGGAGGGGGCGGTGTCGGTGTTCGCGGATTCGTATTGCGCCGCGGCGCCGCCCGCAACGAGCAGGACGGCGGCCGCGAGGCTCAGCATCAGGTTCCGGTTCATGGTTGGTACCCGACACCGAGGGGAGCGGGCACCGGGTATTGCCGACGTTGGAAGGGTTTTGACGCGGCTGGCGTACCAGCCGGCAATACTCCCTACCGCTGGC
>JAXDQU010000006.1:0-41713 GCA_034667685.1 Thermoplasmata archaeon
CCGATTCCGAGCCCGCGGAATCGGAAGAGGAATCGGACTCGGAAGCGGGCAACGGGGGCACCACCTTCAAATAGGGGGCGCTCGATCGACGGCCACCGCCCCCGGGCGGTTTGTGGGCGACGGGCAACTGTCCCCTGGAGTTTCGAGATTCATGGTGGATTTCAAGGTGGTCGTTTCGGACCCTCGCGACGGCAAGAGCTACCAGCTGACGGTTTCCGGCCAGCACGCCAACGTCCTCGTGCGCAAGAAGATCGGCGACGAGATCGACGGCATGTTCCTGGGCCTGCCCGGCTACAAGGTGAAGATCACCGGTGGCTCCGACCGCGACGGCTTCCCGATGCGCCCCGAGATCCGCAGCGCCGCGCGCAAGAAGCTCCTCGTCGCCGACTCGATCGGCAACCGCCCCCGGGACTACCCGGGCAAGCGCTCCAAGCTCAACCTGCGCGGCGGCGAGATCAGCCCCGAGATCGCGCAGATCAACACGAAGGTCACGACCTTCGGCCCGAAGCCCATCGCCGAGCTCGCGCCCCCCACGCCGGCGAAGAAGTAGAGCGGTGACGCATGAAGGTCCCGAAGCAGCCTGAGGTCAACATCGGCACGATCGGCCACGTCGACCACGGAAAGACCACGTTGACGCAGGCGCTCTCGGGCGAGTGGACCGACCGCCACTCCGAGGAGATCAAGCGCGGCATCTCGATCAAGCTGGGCTACGCCGACGCGGCGTTCTACAAGTATCCCGGCAAGACGGGGCCGGAGTCCTTCGGCGTGAAGGACAAGGCCGACGACGGCACGGCCGGGGAGCTTCTCCGCTGCGTCTCGTTCGTCGACTCGCCGGGCCACGAGACGCTCATGGCGACGATGCTCTCGGGCGCCGCGGTGATGGACGGCGCGATGCTGCTCGTCGCGGCCAACGAGAAGTGCCCCCAGCCGCAGACCAAGGAGCACCTCATGGCGCTGGACCTCATCGGCGTCAAGAACCTCATCATCGTCCAGAACAAGATCGACCTCGTCAGCGAGGAGCGCGCGCTGGAGAACTACAAGGAGATCAAGGCGTTCGTCAAGGGCACCACCGCCGAGGACGCGCCGATCATCCCCGTCTCCGCGCAGCAGGGCATCAACATCGACCTCCTCGTGGAGACCATCGAGCGCGTGATCCCCACGCCCAAGCGCGACCCCAAGAAGCCGGGCCGCCTGTTCATCGCCCGCTCGTTCGACATCAACAAGCCCGGCACGCGCCCCGCGGAGATCAAGGGCGGCGTCCTCGGCGGCACGGTCTCGCAGGGCCAGCTCAAGGTCGGCGACGAGATCGAGATCAGCCCCGGCCGCAAGATCGAGGAGCACGGCCGGACGCGCTGGGAGCCCATCTACACGACGCTCACCGGCATCATGGCCGGCGGACGCTCGTACAAGACGGCGAACGCCGGCGGCCTGCTCGGCGTCTCCACGAACCTGGACCCCTCGCTCACGAAGGCCGACAACCTCGTGGGCAAGATCGCCGGCAAGCCCGGCACGCTCCCGGACGTGCGCCACAGCTTCACGATGAACGTGAAGCTCCTCGACCGCGTCGTGGGCGCCGCGGAAGATCTGAAGGTCGAGCCGATCAAGACGCGCGAGCCGCTCATGCTCAACGTCGACACGGCGACCACCGTGGGCGTCGTCACGTCCGCGCGCGCGGACAGCAGCGAGGTCGCGCTCAAGCTCCCCGTCTGCGCCGAGGCCGGCCAGCGCGTCGCCATCTCGCGGCGCGTCGGCGCGCGCTGGCGCCTCATTGGCTACGGCGTGATCCAGTAGGGTGATAGCATGGCCGCGAAGAAGGCTCCGCCCAAGAAAGCCGCGCCCAAGAAGACGGCGAAGCCCCAGCCCGAGCCGAAGCGCCCGCCGGAGTTCGTGAAGAAGGCCAGCGCCGCCGACCGCAAGGCCGCGCTGGAGGCCGTGCTGGAGAAGGAGGCGATCCCCACGCCGAAGCCGCCCGCGCCCGCCCCCGCGGTCGCCCCGCCCCCGCTCCCGCCCCAGGTGCGCGAGGCGAGCCCCGCGGACAGGAAGGCGGCCGTCGAGCAGCTCGTCGAGGAGTCGGGCGTCGCCAGCGCGCTCTCGAAGGCGCCCTGGAAGCGCAGCGCGCCCGCCCCGGCGCCCGCCCCCGCCGGGCCCCCGCAGCCCGCCGCGCCCGCGCCCAAGACCGCGCCGCGCGCCGTCATGACCAAGGCGCCGCTCACGCCGGAGGTCGGCCGCAGCGCGCCGCGCGTCGTCATCCTCGACAGCAACGCGCTGATGATGCAGTTCCAGTTCCACGTGGACATCGAGAAGGAGGTGCGCCGCATCCTCAACATCAACTTCGATGTCGTGGTGCCGCGCGTCGTCGTCCACGAGCTGGAGCGCATCGCCAAGGAAGGCGGCCAGAAGGAGGCCGGAGAGGCGCGCATGGCGCTGGAGCTGGCCAAGACGTTCCGCGTCGAGGACTCGGGGCTCGAAGGCGACACCGCGGTCCTTCGGCTCGCCGAGAAGCTCAACGCGATCGTCGTGACCAACGACAAGCGCCTCCGCGCGATGCTCCGCGCGAAGGCGATCCCGAACATCTACATGCGCAGCCGGGCGTTCCTCACGATCGAGGGGCACATCCCGGGGATGTAGGCCCGATTCCGCTTCCGCTTCCGCTTCCGATTCCGATTCCTATTCCGAGTCCGAACGCGGAAGAGGAATCGGAATCGGAATCGGGGCGCTTACGGATACCCCGGCCTGCTCGCGAGCGCCACGATGAGCGCGATCACGAGGATCGCGAGCACCACCAGGATGATCACGACGGTCGAGCTGAGGCCGAAGAAGCCCGTCGACTCGTTGGGATTGTTGTTGTTCACGTTCACGTTGGGCGTGGGGACGTAGACGTTCGTGTTGTTCTGCTGGCCCGCCGCGAGACCGGCGAGGAGCGGGGCGGTCAGCAGGGCGGTCAGCAGCAGGAGAGTCGCTCGCATGGATCGGGGTCTGGCCGCCCCCCTGGCACCCTTCTTCCGGCCGGCTCCTCGATGATTCTCTCGTGTGAGGGCAAGGCTTGAAGATGCGTTGCCGGGTTGGCCGCTGCCATGAGCGCGAAGCCCTACCTCACCGTGGACGACCTGCGGGTCCAGGACAAGACGGTCCTGCTGCGCGTCGACATCAACGCGCCCATCGTGGAGGGAAAGGTCGCCGGCAAGGACCGCATCGAGGCGGCCGCGGCGACGGTCGACCAGCTCGCGTCCAAGGGCGCGCGCGTCGTCATCCTCGCGCACCAGGGGCGCAAGGGGGACGCGGACTTCACGAGTCTGCGCGAGCACGCCCAGGTCCTCGGGGAGTTCACCAAGACGAAGGTCCGATGGGTCGGCACGCCCCCCGGCGCGCCGGTGGAGCAGCTCGGCGCCTACGTCTTCGGCGCGCCCGCGCTCGCGGCCATCCGCGACCTTCCGGCCGGAGAAGCCCTGATGCTGGAGAACGTCCGCGCGCTCGACGACGAGACGAGGAAGGGCAAGGCGGCGGACCACGCGCAGGCCGCGTTCGTGAAGGCGCTCGCGGGCGTCGCCGACGTCTTCGTCAACGACGCCTTCAGCGCCGCGCACCGCAGCCAGGCCTCGCTCGTGGGCTTCACGGAGCTCATGCCCAGCGGCGCGGGCCTCACGATGGACCGCGAGCTCACCGCGCTCGCGCAGGCCGTCGACGAGCCCGAGCCCCCCGCGGTCTACTTCCTGGGCGGCAGCAAGCCCGAGGACTCGATCGCCGTCATGCGCGCGAACTTCGAGAAGGGCACGCTCGACACCGCGCTCCTGGGCGGCCTCGTCGCCAACCTCTTCCTCGTCGCGCGCGGCCACGACCTCGGCAAGCCCTCGATGGAGCTGCTCGAGAAGAAGGCCATCATGCAGTACCTTCCGCAGGCCGAGGAGCTGCTGGAGAAGTACGACGCGCAGATCGTCACGCCCGACGACGTCGTCGTCAAGGACGGCCACGGCGTCCCGCAGACGATCTTCGTCGACGACCTGCCCGTCAACTTCCCCATCCTGGACGTGGGCCCCGAGACAATCGCGACGTACGTCGCGGAGATCGGCGCCGCCGGCTCGCTCATGATGAACGGCCCCGCCGGCCTCTACGAGGAGAAGCCCTACGACAAGGGCACGCGCGCCGTGCTGGGCGCCTTCGCCAAGAGCGATGCGTTCAGCCTCCTGGGCGGGGGCCACACCGTCACCGCCATCGGCGAGTTCGGCCTGAAGTTCGAGGACTTCGGC
Organism: Thermoplasmata archaeon; assembly: GCA_034667685.1. GTDB lineage: Archaea > Thermoplasmatota > SW-10-69-26 > JACQPN01 > JAJPHT01 > JAJPHT01. Next base: position 4,245 of record JAXDQU010000006.1, read on the forward strand.
TACGTGAGCCTCGCGGGCGGCGCGCTGATGTCGTACCTGACCGGCGAGACGCTTCCCGCGGTCGAGGCGTTGAAGCAGAACAAGGTCCGGTTCGCCGGCAAGATTTGATATCGCACGGTCCCGGCGCTTCGCGCTGCGCATGCGACGACGCGACGAGCGCGACGAATGCGACGACGAGGCTCTTGGACTGGGGCGTGACCCTGGGGGAAACCCGAGAACCCGAAGACCCGAGAACCCGATGTGGGTGTCCCGCACGGGTCGTCGGGTCTTCGGGTTCTCGGGTTTCCCCCAGGGTCACGCGGAAGGGCAGGCGCGGCGCGTCCTCCACCGTCGCATTCGTCGCGCTCGTCGCGTCGTCGCATGCGGAGCGCGGAACGCGCTACGGCCGACGCAGCTCATCCAGGTGCGCCTCGAACGCGCGTGGCCCATCAAAAACGCCCGGCTCGCCCTGATATCCGCAGCGCACGCAACGCGCCACGAGCCGCGCGGGGCCGCCCCAGAGCAGGTCCATGAAGCCGCAGCGCGGGCAGGCGGCGTGCGGCCACTCCATCGCGTCGAGCGCCTCGCGCGGCGGCGTCTCGATGGGCGCCACGTCCCCGCGGCGGGCGCGCGGCCGCGGCTGCAACGCGCGGATCGCGAGGATCGTGCCCACCAGCCCCGCGAGCGCCAGCGGGATGCCCACGAGCTGCCCCGCCGCCGCGAAGAGCAGGCCCAGCGCGCCCGCGACGAGGCTCGCCGCGAGCCCCGCGACGGCCTTCCACCGTTCAGCCAGCTTCCGCGCCCCCGCGCAGCGCGGCGAGGAACCCGAGGTAGTCCTCGCGGCGCTCGAACTCGACCGGGATGCCCTGGAAGCCGCACCGCGGGCAGACGAAGCGCGCGCCCGTCTCGCCTCCGCCGGCCCACACGCCGTCGCGGATGCCCGGATGGCGCACGCCCGGATAGCCGCAGTCCGGGCACACCGTGAGCGGGAAGGGAAGCCCCTCCAGGTCCTCGACGCCGGGCAGCGCGCCCGTCGTGGGCGGCACGGGGCGCGGCGCCACCGGAGCCGGCTCCTTCCGTGCCCTGGCGCGCGTCAACGCCGCGATGGCCACCAGCGTCCAGATGGAGCCGAAGCCCGAGACGAGCACGAGCGCGACCTCGACGTCGCCCAGGAGCCCCGCGCGCGGACCGGCCGCGAGCGCGAACGCCCCCGCGACGACCGCGACCGCCACGAGCGCCACGAGACCGACGACCAGAAGCACGAGCCGGATGCCGCCTCGCATCGCCGCGCGGATGCGCCCCCGCTGCCAAATGCTTATCCCGCGTCGGCCCGCTGCGCCGCCCGATGAGCGCCGAAAGCGCCCCCGCCACCGACGCGGACCGGCTCGCCAAGCTCTGGGACGCCTACCGCGCCCAGGAGGAGGAGCTGCAGGAGGCGCTCGGACGCATCGAGCGGCTCACCGCCGAGGTCGAGGGGCGCGGCGGCGAGGTCGCGCGCCGCCAGCGCGAGATCGCCACCCGCGAGGAGGAGATCAAGCGCCTCCAGGACGTGATCGGCGAGAAGGACCGCCGCATCGCCGAGCTCGCCCAGCTCGAAGCCGACGCCGCCGCCGTCCAGGCCTACAAGGACCGCATAGCGGAGCTCGAGGCGGCCCACGCCCGCGAGAAGGAGCGGCTGGCGAAGCTGTTCCTGCTCTACGAAGAGGCGACGAAGCGCGCCTAGGGTGGCCTCAGCACCTCAGGTTCACGCTCACCCCGCTTGCGCCGTTCTGGAGGAACGCCGCGAGGATCGTGTCCACCACGGGCCCGAAGAGGAAGTTCGGGTCGGGCATCACTTCCCACGCGCCGCCCTCGCCCGCCGGGGAGCCCATGCTCGCGCCGTTGATCCAGTAGCTGTGGAGGTGCGGGTTCGTGCTGACGTCGACCTTGTACCAGGGCGGCAGGCCCCAGCAGAACACGCTCGTCGGGATCGAGACGAGGTTGCCCATGTGCGCGCCCGCGACCGTCGTCTCCAGCGAGCTGAGCGTCGCGATGCGCGGGTGCACGCCCACGAGCGGGATCGTCGTGGTCGGGAAGATCCGCCATTGCAGCACGAGGTTCAGGCTCGCGTCCGCGTTCAACGGCACGTGGAGCCCCTGCCACCAGGTGTCGAAGCCGCTGAAGGTCCCCGAGACCCGGATGGGGAAGCCCACGTGCACGTTCAGGTTGGACACGTCGCGCAGCCTCAGGCCGAGGTCGTCCACGCGCGCGTTGGGGATCGAGGCGCCGAACGTCAGCTCCAGGCGATAGCATCCCGAGCCGCGCAGCGTCACGGCCGGGAAGCTCATGGAGAGCTGCGCCGCGGCATGGGCCTCGATCCGCTTCGTGGGGACGGGGCTCGACGAGAAGGTCAGCATCGAGGACGCGTAGCTGGCGCTCGTCGTGCGCGCGAGCCTGTCGAACGAGAGGCTTCCCTGCACGTTGAGGTCGCCCCCGAAGAACGCCGCGTCGATCCACATCGAGCCGCTGAGCGTGTCGGCGTTCGCCTGGTAGGCGAAGCTGGGCTCGGTCTGTGTCTGCGTCGAGGTGGCCGTCGTCGTCGTGGACTGGCCGTTGCAGTCGCGCGTGGTCGAGCTGGTGCTCGACGAGAAGACCTCGGGAAGCTGCGTGTAGTTCAGCCTCATCGAGGTGGGCGTGTCGAAGAGCGAGGCGCCCCCGAAGTAGCGCTGCCCGGGCCCGGGGCGGAACATGGTGTTCACCTGCGGGATCGAGGCGCTGGAAGTGATGTTCACCCAGTTCATCGACTTCGTGAAGTAGCCGTCCAGCGAGAAGCTCGACGGGATGCCCACGAGGACCGCCGTTCCGTAGATCGAGCCGTACGAGCCGTCGACCCAGAGCTGCCCGATGGAGCCGCTCGCCCAGTACTTGGCGGAGAGGCCGTTCGCGACGTTGGTCTGGCCGCTGAGCAGGAAGGGGCCCGCGCGGATGTCGAGGCCCGAGGGGATGCCCAGGAAGTAGCCCTTCAGCCAGAGCGCCTTGGCGCCCAGCGTCTTGGCGAGGCCGACGTCGAACGAGAGCTGGGACTGCCACGCGCCGAAGCCGGTCAGGTTGTAGGTGTTCAGCGTCAGGTTCGCGTCGCCCTGGACCGGCATGCCCGCGATGCCGAGCCGCATCCTCCAGCCCAGGCAGGAGGGTGTGGAGCCGGGGCATCCGTCGCCGTCGCGGATGACGAAGCTGGACCCGTAGGGGGCCGCGGGCGCCGCGGCCACGCCGCTGACGCTTCCGACGTCGGCCGAGAGCTGCGCGGTGTAGGGGCTCGACGACTTGTACCAGAGGTTCGTGCCGCTGTTCATGCCGACGCTGAGCGACGAGGGGGCGCCGACGACCCAGCCGGTGACGTAGGCCTGCTGCGCGTTGTCGACGAAGTCGCCGTACACGAACACGACGCTGCCCGGCGCCTGCTTGGAGGCGAAGTCGAAGCCGCCCGGCGCGCGCTCGAAGCCCGAGGTCCCCAAGCCCGAGATGCTGGCGCTCAGCCAGAAGTCGCCGGAGGGCCATCGTCCGTAGACGGCCGCGAACTGGCCGCCGAACGTCAGCGGGGAGGGCCCGTTGGTGAGCCATCCCGAGAAGCTGCCGATCGTGCCGGAGGGCACCGTGAGGTTGTAGCGGTCGGTGGCCCACGCGACGTTCCACGCGGCCGGGAGGCCGGTGAGCGCGAGCGACGCGGTCCACGTGCGGCCTCCGGAGACCATCCGCGCGTAGAGGCTCAGCGACGAGGCGGGCCCGGAGGCCGCGTAGTCGACGTGCCCGGCGCCCGTCGCGAGCGTCACGTTCACGGACGTCGGAAGGCCCGTCCCGATGGCGCTGATGAGCTTGCCGCTGCCGTCGTGCGGGAAGTAGGTCAGGTTGGCCCACGGGATCGAGCTCGAGGACTGGACGGAGAGCAGCGTGCCGTCGTACGAGAGGCTCATGCCCGCGGGGAGCGACGCGACGTAGGTCGAGACGTACGCCTTGGGCACGTCGACGACGGCGCTGAACGCGCGGGGCGAGGAGACCGAGAGGCTCGCGGCGAGGCGGTCGTTGCGCGTGTCGAAGGAGAGGCCCGAGACGGCGCCCTGCTGCATCTCGGCGCGCGTCGTCGTCGTGTTCTTGAGCAGCACGAGGTGGTCCGTGCCGGTCGTGCCGGTGAGCAGGCGTCCGTTGGACGAGTAGCGCGCGGCGACGAAGCCCACCGACGCGGAGGCCGGGGGCGCGGTGGAGGATGCGCGCGCGTCGAACGTGCCGTAGCCGTCGCCCCAGGCCGCCTGCATGTGCGGGGGCACGCCGCTGGCGGTGACGTCGAACGTGTCGAGGTTCGTGCCGTCCTGGTAGAAGGCGTGCGCCCACGAGATCGGCCCGGAGGCGTCGTACGTGACCTGCGCGTTGGGGGCCTTGACCCACGTGAGGGCGATGGTGGCCGGGAGCGCAGGGACGGACACGTTGATCGCGCGGCCGCTGCCGAGGTTCACGTACGAGGCTCCCAGCGAGGCGCCCGCGGTGCCCGCGTAGGCGAACCCGCCCGTGGTGGCGTCCACGTGCACGGTCGCGCTCGTGGGCATCGCGCTCATCGTGAGGTCGCCCAGCACGCTGGCATCCAGGTCCACGTGCGCGGCGAAGGGCCGCCCGCCCGGTGATAGCAGCAGGTCGTACCAGCCGCCCGAGGTGGGATCGATGGCGGCGCGCTGGACGCCGCTGACGCGCGCGTCGAGGCCGAAGGCGGCGCCGCGCTTCACGAGGTAGGCGTGGTCGCCCTGCGTCGTGCCGGTGGTGCCGTTCGCCACGCTCACCTGGAGGTAGAGCTGGCCCATGGGCGCGCTGGCGCTGTAGTTGAGCTTGGCCGCCGCGCCGTTCCAGGTGGCGTCGAAGCTGGGCGGCAGCGCCGAGGCGGTGAGGTTGACCTTGGTCGTCGTCTTGTCGGTGAAGAGCAGGCTCAGGTTGCCCACGACGGCGTTGGCGCGGTACGAGACGGCGCCGGGCGCGTAGGTCGCATTCAGGCTCGCGGGGACCGCGTCGACGGCCGCGTGCAGCGCCAGGGTCGGCGTGCTCACGTCCGCGGCGAAGGGGCGCGCGCTGGTCGAGGCCGCGCTGACGACCTTGACGACGCCCGTCGCGTCGACGAACGCCGACTTCAGGCCCGTCACGAGCAGGTCGCCGCGCGACGCGTTCGCCGTGCTCTGGAGCCATGCGTGGTCGCTCGCGGGCGTGCCGTTGAGGTACGCGCCGTCGGTGCCGAAGCGCACGCGCGCCGAGCCGACGCTGGCCGACGCGGGCGCGCCGCCCGAGGAGGTGCGCGCGTCGAACGAGCCGAAGGCGGGACCCAGGCGCGCCTGCATCCAGGGCGGCAGCGACGAGGCGTCCGCCGAGAGCGCGAGGCCCGTCGACGAGGCGCGGTAGAGCAGCGACAGGCTGCCCAGGCTGCCCGACGCGTCGTACGTCGCGCCGTAGGGCGACGTGGCGGTCCACGAGACGGAGGCCGAGGAGGGCAGGCCCGCGGCGGCGACGTGCGCGACGAGGCCCGACGAGGCGTCCTGGTAGTCCACCGTCGCGGAGGAGCCGGTCGCCACGCCCGCGTAGGAGAACGTGCGCGTCGCGGGGCGCAGGTCGAGCGAGGCGTCGGTGGGCGCGGCGGCGAGCACCACGGAGGCGGTGACGCCGGGGTCCAGGAACGCGAGGCCCGTGAAGGGCTGGCCGCCCGGCGAGAGCCGCACGTGGAACGCGCCGCCGTTGGCGCCCGTCGCGGAGGCCTGCGCGACGCCCGAGACGTTGAAGCGCGCCGCGAAGGCGGTGCCGTTGCGGCGCACGACGACGTGGTCGCGCCCGGCGACGCCGCCCACGGTGAGGCCCCCAAGCTGCACGTAGCCGTCCGCGGTGCCCAGGGCGGGCGTCGCGAGGAAGTCGAGGCTGGGCGCGTCCGCATCGTACGCGAGGTTGGCCTGCGACGAGACGCCCAGCGCGGTGAGCGCCACCGCCGTCGTGCCCCCGTTGAGGGACAGGACGACGCGCGGCGTCACCGAGGAGGCCGAGTAGGTGAAGCTGCCCGCGCGGCCGGTGCTCCACGTCGCGCTGATCACCGCGGGGAGCCCGTAGACGTCAAGGTCCGCGGTCGTGCCGGCGATGAGCGCGTGGCCGCGCAGGCGCGGGATGACCGAGGTGGCGTCGTAGTGGAACGCGCCGCTCGCGAAGCTGGCGTTGAAGCTGCGCGGGAGCGCGGAGACGTTGAGCTCCACGAACGCGGCGGGCGTCGTCACGCGCGCGAAGAACGGCTGGCCGCCCGGCCAGAGCGTCGCGTGCGCCGCGCCGCCGCCCACGCCGGAGCCCGAGAGCTCCGCGACGCCGGCGACCGCGAAGCGCGCGGCGAAGGTGCCGGCGCCCTGGAGCACGACGAGGTAGTCGGTGCCCTGGAGGCCCGCGACCGTCGCGCCGCCCACGCTCACCGAGCCGTCGACGAGGCCGATCGCGGGCGAGGCCACGAGGCTGGCGCGGGGCGCGTCGGCGTCGTACGTGACGCTCAGCGAGGTCGAGAGGTTGCGGATGGAGAGCGCGACGAGGCTCCCCGCGTGGTTGAGCGCGACGCTCAGCTTGGGCATGACGCTGGAGGCCGAGTAGGTCAGCGTGCCGGAGCGCGCGAGCGTCCAGCCGAGGTCGACGTTGGCCGGCAGCGACGTGACGTCCACGTCCGCGACGTCGCCGGGGCGCGTCGCGTGCAGGAGGACGCGCGGCACGATGGCGCTCGCGTCGTAGTGGAGCGACGTCGCGGTCGAGACGACGTCGAGGGACGAGGGGAGCGCGGAGACGTTCACGTCCACGAGCAGCGAGGGGGTCGAGGCGTGCGCGAGGAACGGCTGGCCCGCGCCGGCGGAGAGGCCCACGGCGAGCCTGCCCGGCGTCGTCTGGTCGACCAGCAGGCGCGAGAAGGAGGCCACGCGCCACGAGGCGCCCAGCACGTTGGCGCCGGTCGACACGAGCGACGCGTGGTCGCCGGGCAGCGTCGGGATGGGCGCGCCTCCGACGCTCAGGTTGCCCACGAGCAGGCTGATCGGGGGCGAGGCCGCGGCGCTCACGTAGCTCGTCCCCTGCGCGCGCAGGTCGACGTGCGTCGAGAGGCCCGTGATCGCGACGTTGGCGACCGTGACGGGCGCGACGAGCGATTCCCACGACACGTTGGCCTGCGGCGTGGCCGCGTTCGCGTCGTAGGTCAGGCTGGCGGCTCCGGGCACGGCGCTCGCGTTGAGCGTGATGACGCTCGGAAGGCCCAGCACCGTGACGCTCGCGCGGGTCTGCGTCGCATTGTCCCGGACCGTCTCGGTGCGCGCGTCGAGGCGCGGGATGCCGGAGGCGGCCTGGTAGTGCAGCACGCCCATGGGCGTCATGTTCAGCGAGAACGCCGTGGGCACGCCCTGGACGTCCGCGCGGAAGTACGCGTACGTGCCCGGCTTCGAGAGGTCGCTGGTGCGGTTGACGTGCACCGAGGCTTTCGCGATCGACGCGCTGCCGGCGTAGAACGTGCTCCCCGAGCCGTCCGCGAACCGCGAGACGTTCACGGTCGAGGTCGCGGGCAGCGCCTCGGCGCGCACGTGGGTCACGGTGCGCGAGCCTTCGCTGGTCACGTCGCTGGCCAGCGTGAAGTCGACGTTCGTCGCCGCGGGCAGGTGGGTCGTGAGGTTGAACGAGGCCCCCTGCGCGTTCGAGAGGAACACGATGTCGTTGGTGAAGCTCGCGGGCGCGGTCTCGAAGCGCACCGTCCCCACGATGGGGTCCGCCGTGGTGAACGTCGAGCAGCCCGCGCACGTGGGCGTGATCTGCTCGAAGCGCGCGGTGATGGTCTGCGGCGAGGCGGGCGCGTCGTACGTGACGCGGCTGACGACGTGCACGTCGCCCGCGACGGCGGAGGTCACGTCCGTGATGGTGGCCTGGAGCGTCGAGGTCGCGCTGAGGGCGGACTCGCGCGCGTCGAAGCCGATCGCGCCGCGCAAGGTCGTGCCGGGGATCTGCACGATGGCGAGCACGTGCGCGGCCAGCGCGTTGGCGGCCGGGTCGCGCGCGACGACGAGCTGGCCCGAGTAGCCCGTGGGGTACGCGGGGTCGACGCTCGTCGTGAACGTGCCGTTGCCGTCGGGGACGCCGTCGCCCGTGACGTCGTAGGGCATCGCGGTGCCGATGGGCGCCGGCTGCGCGCACGTGAGCGGGACCGCGCTCGACTCCCAGCAGAGCTGGTACATCGTGGAGGCGATCGTCACGGCGGCGCGGTTCGCCAGGTCCGTCACGAGCGCGGGGGCCGCGGGGCCGGTGGGGGGCGCGGCGGCGGAGGGCGTCGTCGCGCCGGGGGTGGGCAGCGCCGGGGGCGAGGGCGCCTCGGGCGTGCTGGCGACGTCCGCGGGCGCCTCCGTGGGCTCGGGCGCGTCGGGCGCGGGCGTGGCGTCGGCCGCGAGCGTCGCCGGGATGGCGGGCGGGGACGCGACGTCGGGGATATCCTGGGGCACGTCGGTGGGCGCGGGCGCGCCGGGGTCGAGCGTCGCGATGCTCTCGGCGGCGGGCGCGTCGCCCGTGGCGCCCGGGTCGAGCGAGCCCATGACGGTCGCCGCGAGGTCGTCGGGCGTCACGGTCGTCGCGTTGGGCGGATCGAGGGGCGTGTCGGGCGCGGGGACCGCGGGGAGCGTCGCGTTGCGCAGGCCGTCGAGCACCGTGGAGACGTTGCTCGTGGCGCTCGCGTCCGTGGGCAGCGCCGGAAGGGGCGCGTTGGCCGGGTCGAGGGAGGAGCGCAGTTGCGAGACGAGCGCGTCCTTGTCGAAGATCGCCGTCATCAGCATCGTGCGCGTCTGGTCGAGGTCCTGCGCCTGCGTGGCGGCGTCCTCGCCCAGGAGCGCGACGCGGAAGGTGGCGTTGGCGCGCCACGCCGCGTCGAAGACGCTCTGGGTGAGCATCTGCCGCGTCAACGCCGGCTGATCGAGCAGCGTGTCGCGCGGCACGTCGGCCGGAATGCCCGGCGTCGTGAGATAGCTCTGGAACCACGCCGCGTCCTGGAGGTGCGCGCCCCAGAAGGCGTCGAAGCGCTGCACCTGGAGCGTGGAGAGGTCCGAGACGAACGGCCCGTCCCACGCGGAGCCCGTGTGGGGCGGCGCGGCGGAGTCGGGGACGCACGGGTTGGGCGCGCCCGCGTTGGAGACCGCGGGCGTGACGGGGTTGGGGCCGGGGTCCGTGACGGTCGGATCCACCACGCGCGGCGCGGTGGAGAGCGCCACGTTCGAGCGCGGGCCCTCGTGGCCCAGGGCGTCGAGCGCGGCGACCTGGTAGTAGTAGGTCGTGCCCGAGACGGCGTTGGCGTCGAAGGCGCGCGGCGTCGCGCTCGCGTCGGTCGTGTAGAGCGCCTCCGACTGGGCCGACCCGCCGCGGTAGATGTTGTACGCTGACACGGGCGAGCCCCCGTCGTTGGCGGGCGGCGCCCAAAGCAGGCTCGTCTGCCCGTCGCTCTGCGTGCACGCCGCGAGCACGCGCGGCGCCTCCAGGGGAGGACGGAAGGGGACGATCTGGTCGAGCAGCAGGCCCGTGGTCGGATCCTGGCCGCCGAAGACGAAGCCCAGCGTGCCGTTCCAGACGGAGCTGGCGCCGTCGCGCGGGCCGGGGAGCGTGGCGTCCACCACGAGGGTCTGGGTCGTGGCGGGGTCGGTCTGCACGATCTCCGTGCGTCGCGCGGCGGCGTGCGAGCCCATGGTGTACGCGTTCTGGTGGTCCCACACGGTCGGGGCGCCGGAGACCGCGTCGGGCAGCCACGCCTGGGTCCGCGTGCTGACACCGGCGACGGGGTCCATGCCGGTGATCTCGGAGAACTCGGACCCGTCGGCCGCCTTGCCGCCCACGACCCATGCGCGCGTGCCGTCGAAGAACGCGCTGGTCAGCTGGCGCGGCGAGGGGAGCCTCGTGGGGAGCAGCTGCGCGGTCTCCGTGGTGTCGTTGAACAGGAGGATGTCGCTCAGCACGCGGGTGGAGCCGCCCGGCCCGGTGTCCGCGCCGCCGAAGACGAACGTGTCCGTGCCGTTCCAGACCGCGCTGGTGCACGAGCGCGGCGTGGGGAACGTGTCGGGAAGCGTGGTGAGCGTGTCGGTGGACGTGTCGTAGCGGAGGATCTCGCTCGTGCTGCGCGGGTAGCCGCCGAAGACGTACGCGTAGCGGCCGTCCCAGATGGCGCTCGTGCAGTGGCGCGCCGTGGGCAGCACGGAGGACATCACGGTCGTCGTGTTCGTGACGGGATCGTACTGGAGGATCTGGTTCGTGTCGCCGGCGCTGGTGGCGCCCCCGAAGATGTACGCGTGGCGGCCGTCCCAGATGGCGCTGGTGCTCGTGAGCGGCGCGGGAAGCCGTCCGCCCACGCTGGGCGCGCGCAGGGCGGCGTCGAACCGCGTCGCGTTGGCGTAGTAGGGCGGCGGGTTCGTGCCCGTCCGCCCGCCGAAGACGTACGCGGAGCCCAGGCCGTCCCAGACCGCGGCGGACTGGATGCGCGCGCCGGGCAGCTTGGCGCCCGAGATCGAGATCGAGTCGGCCACCGGGTCGTACGCGAGGATGTTCTGCCGGTTCGCGGTGTTGGAGTCGCCGCCGATGACGTAGGCGCGGTCGGAGGCCGCGTCCCACACCGCGGCGGTCTGCATGACCGCGACGGGGAGCCGCGCGGCCATCGTGCTCACGGCGCCCGTGGAGGGGACGAAGCGCACGATCGCCGTGGACTTGTTGTAGTTGTCCGAGCCGCCGAAGACGTAGGCCGCGCCCGCGGGGCTCCACACGGCGCTCGCGTCGAAGTTCGGCGTGGGCAGGGTCGCGGAGAGGGTGATGAGCGTGTCGGTCGCGGGCGTGAAGCGGACGATCTGCGTGAGCGGCCCGTTCTCGAACCCGCCGAAGAGGTAGGCGTTGCCCACGCCGTCCCAGACCGCGCTGGGGGAGATGCGCGAGACGTAGGCGTGCATCACGAGGAGCGTGTCGTTGGCCGGCGTGTAGCGCAGGATCTTCGAGTTGTAGGACACGGTCGACGTCAGCCCGCCGAAGATGTAGGCATGGCCCGCGCCGTCCCACACGGCGGCCGACTCGTAGATCCCCGTGGGGAGCGCCGCGCCCATCACCGTGTACGAGTCGTTGGCCGCGTCGTAGCGGAGGATCTGGGCGCTGGCGTTCCCGTCGTACCCGCCGAAGACGTAGGCGTGGCCGGCGCCGTCCCAGACCGCGCTCGATCCGTACCGCGCGGTGGGCATCGTGCCCGCCAACGGGACGGTGGCGTCGGTCGCGCTGCGCGCCGCCGCCCCGCTGACGGTCCACGGGGTCGCGGGCGCCAGCAGGGACGCGACGAGGAGAAGGATCGCGAAGCGGCTGCGAGCGAGGCGCGCGTACATCTGGCATCACGAGAGACTGAGGCACCATTTGTAGGTCGCCAACCATCTGGTTGCATCCCGCCGGGTCGCCGTTGCGGCCTGGCGCCGCGGGTTGCGCGCCCAGTCGACAACCTCACAACAAGGGTTATATCGGCCCGTTTGGTCGAGTCGCCCCTATGCAGCGCGTCCGCTTCCTGGCGGTCCTCGTCCTGGCTTTCACCGTCCTCGCCGGCTGCGTCGGCCACGCGAACGACGCGGTCACGCAGCAGTCCGCGGGCTCGACGGACGCGGGCGGCTCGACGCCGGCGGCGACCGGCCTGGTGGCGCCCACGGCGCTGCCGGACATCCCGTTCAAGGTCGCGACGGACGCCGCGGCGTGGATCGCGCCCGGGACGAGCGTGGCGGCGAGCGTCGCGCTTCCGCCCGAGGCCGCCGCGCCCATCGCGTACACGTGGCTCTGGGGCCCGATGGGCGGCATGGCGCCGATCACGGTGATGAAGCAGACACAGACCGACCTCATCGCGCCTGGCGCCAGCGCGCGCATCACGTTCGACCAGGCCGGCATCTTCACCGAGCACTGCCACCCGCACCCGTGGATGCTGAGCACCGTCGTGGTGCTCGACAACGGCCAGGCGCCGCAGACCGTGACGGTCCACTTCGTGGACGGCGAGACGAAGGAGAATTTCAAGTTCGTGCCTGACATCGTCGTGATCTCGAAGGGCTCGACCGTCGTCTACGAGAACGACGGCAAGCAGGCCCACCAGACGATGCTCATGAAGCAGGACGCGCCCCTCGCGGTGCAATCGGCGAAGGACGCGCAGGCGACGATCAGCGCGACCGGCAGCGGCTGGATGCGCGCGGTCGTGGTGGCGCAGGACGCGAAGGGGTACGTCGGCATGGCGGAGAGCGACGTCTACGTCGCGCCCATCCCGGCGCCGCTCACGCAGACCTTCGGGGGCCAGTTCAACGTCACGCTCCCCGCGCAGGCGCCGGCCCAGCCCCCGGCCCCCGTGGGCTCCGCGGGCGACACGTTCCCCTTCAGCGCCTCGGGCGCGGGCCGCTTCTGGATCAACTTCACCTCGCAGGACGGCGTCGCGGCCAACGCGCCCACCGACCCGGCCGGCGACACGTCGCAGATCCAGGTGCAGGTCGCGGCGAAGGACGGCTCCTACAAGGAGGCCAGCGCGCCCTCCGACAAGGGCGGCCTGACCAACGTCGTGAAGGCCGGCGACTACGCGATCACCGTCTCGCCCGCCGCGGGCCAGGACGTCACGTACACGGTGACGCTGACCCTCGTCTACGACCTCGTGCCTCCGAAGGCCAACCCGTACGCCGACCCGACCACGCAGGTCACGATGGGCAGCTCCGCCCCCGCGGGGATGTAGATGCGGCTCGTCCTCCTTGCCATCGTCGCGGCGGCGCTGCTCGCGCCGCCCGCGCACGCCCACGCGCTGATCACCGCGGCCGATCCGCTGATCCTCAACATCGACACCTACCCCACGCCGGAGGGGAAGCTCGCGCTCGCGCAGCCCGCGGACGGCTCGGTCTACTTCGCGAGCTATCAGCCCGGCGCGACGCCCACGCCATTGACGTTCACCATGCCGGCGCCCGTCCGCTTCGCGCCCGCGGGCGCGCAGGTGCGCCTGGGCATCCGCGCCGACAAGCCCGTGGTGACGCAGGACTCCAGCGGGCGCTCGTTCCAGATCGACATCCTCGCGGACGGCCAGCCCATCCCCGGCGCCAGCGCGGTCTACGCGCTGCCGTCGAACCTGATGCGTCCGGGCGACGCGAGCGGCATCCACCAGGACCTCCAGATCACGTCCAAGACGCCGATCCCCGAGAACGGGACGATCACGCTGCGCCTGACGCCGCTGATGCCCGCGCTCCTCGACAGCGCGCTCGCGGCCGTCGTGGGTCCCGACACGGACTCGGGCCTCGACTTCCCGCAGGCGCAGATCCCGACGCTCCAGGACCTCGGGCTCCAGGACACCAACCTCACGATGGTGAACCTCGCGCGCGAGAACTTCACCTCGCCCGACCCGAACGTCGTGCTCAACGAGATCGACGTCTACCACGAGAACGTGACGACGAACTACCTCTCCGTGCTGGGCACGAAGGCGTACGTCGAGCTCAAGGGCGCGGAGACCGACGCCGAGGGGCAGGTCTACCACGACTACCCCGACCACGCGCGCCGCCTCGCGGGCACGCACGACTTCACCATCGGCGGCGTGCTCGCGCGCGTCCACCCCGGCGTGGGCGTCGTGGTGCTCGCGGACCTCTCGAAGGGTCCCATCTCGATCGACTGCGTGAAGAACTGCGGCCCCTCGCCGCTGCACATGACGCTCTACCCCAACCGCACGCTCCAGGCGCCCGGCAGCCCCGGCACGCCGCTCGACGCGACCGGCGCGGGGAACCTCACCACGACGCCCGGCGGCGCGCCCAGCCCCACGGCCGTCAAGGACGAGAAGGCGAAGACCGTGCCGGGCCCGTCCCTCGCATGGGGGCTGGCGCTCGTCGGGCTTTCCGCGCTGGCGCGCCGCCGCCTCCGCTGAGGTCTGTCACCCCCTCCAGTTGTTTCTACATGTCGTGCCTTGGATGACGCTTCGCCACTGGGTACGGCGACTGCGACAATTCTTATGCCATCCTGCTGACGTGCGCGTCGCGGTCTAGGGCAAGGAGGAGGCTCTCCATCCCGAGGCTTGGAGCAAACCAACCATGAATCGCATCGTCATGTTCTGTGCCGTGGCCGTGGCCGCGGCGATGTGCGTGCCCGCCGGCGTCGCATCCTGGGGATCGTGGGGCGGCTCGGAGCCGAACACGAAGTACGACGACGGCTCGTACAACTACCTGAGCGCGCCTGGCAGCGCCACCGATCACGTCTACTTCAACACCTTCGAGGTCGGCCTCCTGGCCGGCGCTCCGGCCAACCCCGCCCCGGGCCTCGGCTCGCGCCTCCAGCCCGCCGTGACGGAGAGCTGGGCGGCCCTGATGGGCGTCTGGGTCGACTGCAACGGCGACGGCTTCATCGGCCTCGCCACCACCGGCCAGGTCGAGTACCGCGCGGACGTCAGCGCCGCCGCGGGCCACGCCGTGAGCACCACGCTCTGCCCCGACGTCACGGACTCCGCGGCCAACGCGGGCAAGATCCACAACCACGGCGGCTGGATCACCGAGCTCATCCCGATCGCGCCCGGCGTCGACGCGTCCTACGGCCACCAGACGGCGGACGACATGGCGAACGTCTCCAACTACCGCATGATCGTCGACCCCTCGGCGAAGATCTGGGGCGACGGCGGCCAGCCCGGCGCGGCCTTCGCGGGCTCCGCGGGCTGCACCTACATCTTCGGCTCGGGCCAGCCCCAGCACACGGGCGGCGTCCTGACGCACGTGAACTGCCTCACCGGCGCCTTCTCGCGCGCGGACGCGACCCTCGCGGCGCACGACCTGCCCACGATCGAGCCCCTGTACGCCCCCGGCGGCCCCGCGGACGTCCAGCAGCCCGGCGGCGAGGAGAGCCAGAACAGCATCGTCTCGGGCGAGTTCGATTGCAGCGCGCCCCCGGCGGTCGACGAGCACCGGACGGTGGACGACCCCACGGGCATCGTGGGCCCCTCCTACGTCAACGTGACTGTCTACCAGCCCGGCACCCCCTCGGTCAACCCGAGCGGCAACGTGCCCGGCACGATCAACGAGACGAACGAGGAGCTCGGCCCGACCATCACGGGCGACGACTGCAACCCCTCGGACGACTACGGCCACGACACGTACGGCGCGGTCGAGGAGCCCGGCACGGACTCCGGCAGCGCGACGGTGAAGGACAGCTCGGACTTCTACTTCACCTTCGGCCAGCCCGGCGGCCGCGGCAGCTGCGACACGCAGACCCCGACGCAGTTCACCGACTCGCTCACGAGCTGGTTCGTCCAGTTCGGCGGCGACGGCCTGGGCCTCCCCGGCGTCGACGAGCCGGTGATCGTGCCCGGCGTCACGTGCGGCCAGCCCACCGACGCGGGCGCGCCCGCCGTCATGTGGCCCGCCTCCGAGCCGAGCGACGCGTGGCAGGAGTTCTACATCATCGTGCCCTACCCCGGCACGAGCACCGGCGCGGTCCGCGTGAACACCGAGAGCAGCATGCCCTCGGCGACCGTCACCCCCACGCCCGCCGCGTGGGACAGCTGGTACGCCTTCACCGGCGCCTCCGGCGTCACCACCCCCGGCGCCAGCACGTACGGCACCGAGCCCTGCGAGGCCAACATCGGCGCGGGCGCGCCGGCCGACCACGGCTGGAACTGCGACCCCGCCGCGTGGAACGTCGACGCCGCCACCGGCCAGAAGGTCGCCGACTACCAGCAGCTCGGCGCCGTGGGCGACACGTACAACCTGCGCGACGTGGACTGCACGGACAACACCGTGCTCAGCGGCAGCTCGTCGCTGAACCCCCTCGGCCAGGACGTCGGTCCGAACACCGTGGGCACCACGGGCCAGACCGCCGACCCCGCGCGCCTCTGCGCCTAGGCGCGCACCCCTAATCGCGGGCGCTCCCTCGGGGGCGCCCGCTTCCCTTCTTCTTCTGACATAGGTTCTCCCGAGAGCGCTCATGCCGCGCGCCGCCTTGTCACGCGCGGAGTTGAGGAGCATCCTACGCACCTACGTCACGTACTGCGCCGTCGCGCTCGCGGCCGTCCTCTGCGCCCCCGCAGGGGTCGCGGCCGGCTGGGGCTCGTACGGCAGCGCCGAGCCCGACACGCACTACGACCGCGACGGCGGCACGATGTGGACCGACGCGCCGGGCGCCACGAGCGACCGCGTCTACTTCAACGTGTACGCGGCGCAAGGGCCGGACAACGTCGCGGCCGTGAACTCCGCGACGCTGGGCTCCCGCCTCTTCGGCTCGCCGCTCTACGCCACCTTCGACGCGCTCCTGGGCGTGTGGGCCGACTGCAACCACGACGGCTACGTCGGGCTGGGCGACACGGGCGCGCTCGAGTACGTCGCGACCGCCTCCGAGGCCGCGGGCCGCCACGTCGACGCGACGCTCTGCCCCGACCTTCCCGACACCTCCGCCAACGCGGGCCGCATCCACAACCACGGCGGCTGGATCACCGAGATGATCCCGATCTTCCCGCAGCACGAGATCAACGGCGACTCGCAGTCCGATGCGACCAACGCGACGAACCACCGCGTGCTCGTCGACCCCGCCGCGAAGGTGTGGGGCGACCGCGTCGAGCCGCGCGCGCCCGACTTCGTCCCGCCTCCGGGCTGCACGCAGTCGAGCGTGATCCCCCTCTTCGGCTACCAGGAGACGAGCCATACCGGCGGCATCCTGGGCCACCTCGACTGCTCCGACGGCTACGCGCTCGACGCGGCGCGTGACCTCGCGGCGGGCAGCGATCCGACCGGCGCGCTCTCCGCGCTGCCGCAGCCCTCGACGCTCTACGCACCCGGCGGCCCCGCCGACGTCACGACGTTCGGCTCCGACGACAGCCACCAGAGCCTCGCGTCCCACGAGTTCGACTGCGGCGGCTACGCGGTCGACGAGCACCAGGAGCTGGTCAACGACGACACGACCGGCGCCGACGTCTGGGCCAACGCGAGCGTCTACAAGGTCGGCAGCCCGCAGGTCAACCCGCAGGGCACCGTGCCGGGCACGATCAACGAGACGAACGAGGAGGCGGGCCCCACGCTCACGGGCGAGGACTGCGACGCGGGCGACGACTTCGGCCACGACTTCTACGGCACCAGCCCCATCGAGGGCACGGGCGCGGGCGGCGTCTCCGCGACGGGCAAGACGAGCGCCGAGCTGAACTTCCAGATGTTCCAGGCGCCCGTCTCCCGTGGCGGCTGCGACGCGACGACGCTCTGGCAGAACCTCGGCTTCGGCCCCGACCCGATCCCGAACGATCCGGCCCTCGTGCCGGCGGCGACGTGCGGCATGCCGGCCAACGCGGGCCTGCTCGAAGGCGACCTCGCGACCGGCATCCTCCTGGGCGGCAGCTCGTGGTGGGGCACCTCGCAGTACCTCGCCTTCTCGCCCAACGGCGGCAGCTTCGGCGACGCGCCGGTCCACGTGGACCGCAGCGGCTTCCCGCCCAGCGCGACGCCCGACGCGGACCCCGCCAGCTGGGCCACGTTCTACGCGAGCGTCGGCGCCAGCGGCGTCGCGACGCCGGGCAACGCCGGCACGTACGGCACCGAGTGGTGCGGCGGCGACGTGGGCTCCGGCGCGCCCGTCCACGACGGCTGGGACTGCGACCCGGCGGACTGGTACGTCGACGCGTCCACGGGCGGCAAGCTGAACGGCGCCGACGCGTTCGGCACCGTGGGCGACGCGTTCGACCTGCGCGACGTCGAGTGCTACGACGCGACGCTCGTGGCCGCTGGCTCGTCGGCCAACCCGACCGGGCAGGACCTCGGCCCGCGCACGGCGGCGCCGCTGATGGACGCCTCGCACGGGTGCAGCTAGGCCTCCTTCCCAGCAAGGCTGATGAAGGAAGCCTCGCCTCGTCCAGGCGTGTCCAGCCTCGACGTGCTCGATTACCAGGTCGCCCTGGACGAGGCGCTCGCCAAGCCGGGCCCGGAGGGCCGCCCCCTGCTGCCCCCGGGCCTGCGCAAGTCCGCGCTGCGCGACGTGCGCCGCATCGTCGAGGCGATGGCGTTCCGCTTCGCGCTCCTGGACGAGCGCGCGCTTCCCGAGGACCTGGACTACCTGCGCGCGATCGAGGCGATGAAGCCGCCCCCGCGCGCGGCGGAGGTGCTCGCGCGCCGGCGCCCCGTCTACGCCCGCGCGCGGCGGCGCCGGCTCACCGTCACGTGGGTCACGCTCGCCCTCGTCGTCTTCGGCATCGCGGCGCTGGCGTATGGCGCGACCAGCGAGAAGGCCGACCGCGTCGTCGACCTCTCGACGTCGCGCACCGCGTACGCCAACTTCACCGTGGGCGACAACGTCACGCGCCTGCACGTCGACGGCACGATCCTCCCCGCGCGCGGCAACGAGGGCACCATCGAGATCTTCCTCACGAGCCCCTCGGGCCACGTGTACACGCTCTGGCCCAACGGCGACGCGCGCGACACGTACCTGCGCACGAACCTCGTCGGGCCGCAGGTCGAGGCGGGCGCGTGGAGCGCGCTGGTCGACCTCAACGGCGGCGCGGGCTCGGTCTACCTCATCGTCGACGCGGTCAGCCCGGCCCGGTGATATCATGAACGTCCACGTGCGCCTCTTCGCCGGAACGCGCGATGCGGTGGGCGCGCCCCGCCTCGCGCTCGACGTGCCCGCCGACGCGCGCGCCGGCGACGTCGTGGACCGGCTCTGCCGCGAGCACCCGCGCCTGGCGGCCTACCGCGGCGCGATGCTGCTCGCGGTCGACGGCGCGTTCGCCGGCCCGGAGGCCGCGCTGCGCGAGGGCGCCGAGCTCGCCATCATGCCGCCCGTCTCCGGGGGGGCCGCAGCGACGGAACGGAGCGAGGACGCCGACGACCGGAGGTCGTCGAGCGCGGGCGAGGCGGCGATCGTCCACGACGCGATCCGCCTCGATCCGCTCGTGGCCGCGCTGGAGACCGCGGGCGCCGGCGCCGTCGTGGGATTCCTCGGCCTCGTGCGCGCCACCAGCGGCGAGCGTCCGAGCGCGCGCGTCGTCGCGCTGCGCTTCGAGGCGCACGAGACGATGGCGCTCGCGCAGATGCGCGGGCTGCGCGAGGAGGCGATCGCCAAGTTCGCGCTCACGGACCTGCTCCTGCGCCATCGCGTCGGCGAGCTTGCGGTGGGCGAGCCCATCGTCGCCGTGGTGGCCGCCGCGCCGCATCGCCGCGCCGCCTTCGAGGCCGCGGCGTGGACGATGGACGAGCTCAAGACGCGCGTGCCCATCTGGAAGCAGGAGGTCGACGCCGAAGGCGCGGCCCAGTGGGTGAACGACCCGACCCGGTGATATCATGGAGGACGACCCGTTCCGTGGCCGCAGCCTCGCCGCCTCGAAGGCCAAGCGATTCGCACCGCCCCCCCAGCGCCAGCCCCAGCCCTCGCCCGAATCCGCTGGCCGCATGGCGGACGTGGGCGGGAAGCCGGTCGTCAAGCGCGAGGCGCGCGCCGAGGGGTTCCTGAGGCTCAAGCCCGCGACGCTCGCCGCGCTGCGCGAGGGGCGCGCGCCCAAGGGCGACCCGTTCCCCGTCGCGCGCGTGGCGGGCATCCTCGCGGCGAAGAACACGCCGGACCTCGTGCCGCTCTGCCACCCGATCCCGCTCACGGCCGTTGATGTCGAATTCGAGACCGAGGCCGAGGGCGTGCGCGTCCGCACCACCGTGCGCGCCGAGTGGCGCACCGGCGTCGAGATGGAGGCGCTCGCCGCCTGCGCCGCCGCCCTGCTCACGGTCTGGGACATGACGAAGGCGCTGGAGAAGGACGCCACGGGCAACTATCCCGACACTGCGATCGAGTCGATCCGCGTCACGAGCAAGGTGAAGGGATGAGCGATGCCGTGAGGGAGCACAAGCAGCACGCGCCCGCGCGCCTGCGCTTCGCGCTCGTCACCATGAGCGACTCGCGCAGCGCGGCGCAGGACGCCAGCGGCGAGGCGATCGCGCAGCTCGCCAAGGCGGCCGGGCACGACGTGGCCCACCGCGCGCTGGTGCGCGACGAGCCCGCCGAGATCCGCGCCGCGTTCGAGGCGATGCTATCACGCGACGACGTGGACGTGGTGGTCGGCACGGGCGGCACGGGCCTGGCGCCCCGCGACGTCACGCCCGAGACCGTCGCCCCGCTCCTGGAGCGCGACCTGCCGGGCTTCGGGGAGCTCTTCCGCATGCTCAGCTTCCAGGAGGTCGGCGGCGCCGCGATGGCCTCGCGCGCGCGGGCCGGCGTCGCCCGCGGCAAGCTGGTCTTCCTCCTGCCGGGCAGCACGAAGGCGTGCCGCCTCGCGATGGAGCGGCTGATCCTCCCCGAGGCGCCGCACCTCGTGGGGCTCATGAGGCGCTGACTGCGCGGCCAGCCTGGCGCTCGCGCTCGTCATCGTGCGGCCCCTTGTACGCGAATCGTTTCTTGGTTCGCTCCGCGCAGCCGCCAACACGCGAACACGCCAGCACGCCAACGCGCGTCCCGACGCGGCCGAGCTCGCAGCGTGGTGGCGTGAGATTTGGGGCGCGAAGCCGTGCCCGTGCGGGCCCGGGAACGAGCCTGCCGCGTCAGCTGATCGACAGCACCGTGAAGTCCACGGTGAGCGGCCGCCCGCCCAGCGGGTCGGGGTTCGGCGTCGACTCGACGACCTGCTCGTCGGTGAGCGCCTTCACCGTGAACGTGATGGTGGGCTGCGTGGGGTCCTGCGTCTGCTTGGGGAACTGCAGGCCCACGCGCGGGTTGTGCTGGATGACGATGGTCGTGTCGTTGAGCGAGACGACCTGGCTCATCTGCGGCCAGTAGTCGTTGACCGTCAGGTTGTCGCCCACGTGGACGTCGGGCGTGGTGTAGAAGGTGACGCTCGAGTCGTTGGTGGCGACGACGCGGCTCGCGCTGGGGAAGTACGGGAAGAGCGTGTACGTCTCGTTGACGTGCACGTCGCGCACGAGCCGCACCTCGGTCTGGTTGATGGCGAGGATGCGGTAGGGCACGGGGTCGCCGTTGGGCGACTGCGTGTGGATGACGTCGCCCGCCTTGTAGTCGGAGGCGTTGCCCTGGTTGCTCCCCTCGAGGAACTGCTGGAACTGCGCCTCGGCGAGCGTCGTGCCCGGAAGCGGGAGCGTCTGGTTGCGCTCCAGCGTGAGGACGCGCGGCTCGGCGGTCTCCTGCGTGGCGTTGCCGGCGCCGCGGTCGGGGCCGAAGGTGATGGTGCGCGACTCGCCCGGCTGCGCGCCCAGGAGCCCCTCGTAGAGGCCGAGGAACGTGTCGGAGCGCGGCGCCACGTACGGGGCGGCGCTGACGCCCGCGAAGGAGGCGTCCTTCTGGAAGCTGGCGCCCGCGAGCGCGCGGTCGTTGCTCTCGTAGACGGAGCCGGTGTCCGCCAGGCGGAACGTGTAGGTGAGGTTCGCGTGCTGCCCGTTCGAGAAGCCCGCCCCCGGCGGGAGGACGCCCAGGGTGAGCGCGTCGGGCCGCGTGCGGAGGACGGCGCCCTGCTCGTCGAGGAGCGAGACGTTGAGCGGGTAGGCGCCCGGCGCCGTGCCCTCCGGGACGAGGAGGGTGACGAAGACCGTCCGGTTGCCGCCCGCGGGCGCGTTGACCAGCGGGCTGCGGAAGGTGCCGCCGAACGCCTCGAGGCTCGCGCGCACCGCGGGGTCGCCGCCGCCGCGGTTGTCGATGCGGATGGGGAAGGTGACGTTGTGGCCCGCCGTGGCGTTCAGGGTCGGGTGGAGCGGCGCGATCGCGAGGACCTTCTGCCCCGTCTTGTCGCCCAGCACGGCGGAGACGCCCCAGCTCGCGCCGACGAGCGCGCCGAGGAACAGGACGAATGCGAGTGCCTTGAGCAGCGCGCTCCCAGCGGCCATGGTGACCGGCGCGCGCAACGCCAGGGCCCCTTAAAAAGACGACCTTCGGCGCAGGCTATTTTCGATGCGGCAGGCTTGCGCGCCCGATGGACGCGGCGACCTGGCTCGCGCTCTGGGCCGTCGTCTCGACCGCGCTCTGGCTCAACCTCCCGGCGTACCTGGGCAACATGATGCCCGTCTTCATGGGCGGAGGCAGGCCCATCGACGGGGGCCGGCTCTGGCGCGACGGCAAGCCGATCCTCGGGCCGGGCAAGACGTGGCGCGGCCTGCTCGTGGGTCCGCTCATCAGCGCCGTGCTCTGCGGACTCCTCCGCTGGCTGGTCGTCGACACGCATTGGCACGACTACGAGGATTGGAGCGCCTGGGGCCCCGCGCCCTGGTGGTTCGTCATGGTCTACATGATGGGCCTGGGCGCGCTGGTGGGCGACGCGGTGAAGAGCTTCTTCAAGCGCAGGACCGGACGGGAACGTGGCGCCTCCTGGCCCGTCTTCGACCAGCTCGACTTCGTCGTCGGGAGCCTCGTCTTCGCCGCGATCGCCGGGTTCGGCCTCGCCGCGCTGGGCCTGACGGACCACAACGTCTTCCTCAGCGATTTCACGTGGCCGCGCCTGCTCGCCATCGTCATCCTGACGCCCGGGCTCCACCTGCTCGTGAACGTCATCGGCTACTGGCTGAAGCTCAAGGACGTGCCCTGGTAGGAAGCCAGCCCCTCCCTTCCCCTCTTCCGATTCCGCTTCCGATTCCGAACGCGAGCCGACGGGAAATCGGAAGCGGAATCGGAAGAGGGGAAGAGGGGAAGAGGGGAAGAGGGGAAGACGGGAACCGCCCGAAAGGGTGCGGGGTGGCGGCCAGCCGGTGTGGCGCACTGTGCCCATGTCGCACTGCGGCGCTCCGGCACGACCCGCAACCATGCCGCGGTTGGGCGCGAGCGCCGCCTGCATGCGAACGGAAATCCTGATCCTTGGCCTGCTGCTCGGCGCCACCGCCTTCGGGGCCGTGGCCCCCGTCGCGCAGGCCGCCGGCGCGCAGCCCCACATCGCGATCGTCGTCGAGGAGAACCGCAACCTCAACCAGGTCATCGGCGCCTCCGACATGCCCTACCTCAACGGGCTGGCCTCGACGTACGCAAGCTTCGCCCACTGGGACGGCGTGGCCCACCCCTCCGAGCCGAACTACATCGCGCTCGCCGCGGGCTCCACGATGGGCGTCAAGGACGACGGCCACTACGACTTCGGCGGCGCCAACAACCTGGGCGCGCAGCTCACCGCCGCCGGCGTGTCGTGGAAGGCCTACTTCGAGGACATGCCTTCCGTGGGCTACATGGGCGACGTCTCCGGGCAGTACGTCCGCAAGCACAACCCGTTCGCCGACTTCAACGGCAACGCGGCGCACATGGTTCCCGCCACGCAGTACGCGCAGGACCTCGCCGCGGGCACGCTGCCCAGCTTCATCTTCTACGTGCCCAACCTGCTCAACGACGGCCATGACGCCGGCAACCCGACGGTGAACGCCAACCTGAAGTCCGTCGTTGGGCCGCTCATGGCGAGCGCCTGGTACACGCAGGGCGCGGGCACCATCATCGTCACGTACGACGAGGACGAAGGACAGGGCGCCATCGCGCACGTCGTCATCTCGGAGAACGCGCGCTCGCACCAGACGTTCACGGGCAACCACTACGGCACGCTGCGCACCATCGAGGAGTCGTACGGCCTCCCGCTCCTGGGCGCGGCCGCCAGCGGCACCTCGTACCGCGCGATCCTGGGTGGCTCCCCCAGCCCCAGCCCCAGCCCTGGCCCGACCCCCAGCCCCGCGACGCTCACCATCAGCAGCGCGATGGACGCGTCGAGCTTCACGCAGGGCGGCACGGTGGGCGGCACGGTCACGGTGACGGCCAGCGCCGCGACCACGGTCAGCCGCATCGTGCTCGCCGCGCGCCCGCCCGGCGGCACCGTCAACGGCGGCCCCTACCTCGACGTGGGCGGGCAGGGCCCGATCACGCTCGCGGCCGGCGTGCCCCAGACGATCCACGTCTCGCGCGCGCTCGCCACGAGCGACCCCGTCGGCTCCTGGATCGCCTTCGGCGCCGTGCAGAAGGGCGACGGCACGTGGCAGAACGAGGCCACGACGCACGCCTTCAGCGTCTCGGCCGCCAACACGCCCGCGACGCCCCCGCCCACGCCCTTGCCCTCGCCCTCCCCGGGCGCCGCGGCCGTGACGTTCACGCCGCGCGCGGGCAACGCATGGTGGGTGCAGGTCGGCCTCTCGGGCGCGGATGCCGCGAGCGTCGTCAAGGTCGAGGCGATGCCCGCCGGCGGCGCGTGGCACACGCTCGCCAAGCAGAGCTGGGGCGACTGGGCCGCCAGCTTCTACGTGGGCAGCGCCGCGGTCTCGTACCGCGCGACGACCGCCGACGGCCGGGTCGCCACCAGCGGCGCGGGCGCGGGCGCGTCCAGCTTCGCGGCGACGTTCACCGGCATGCGCGGCAACGCCTGGTGGGTCGAGACGAACGTCGCGGCCGCCGGCGGCACGCTCGTGGGCGTGGACGCCTCGATCAACGGCGGCGCGTGGGTCCCGCTCTCCCCCACGAGCTGGGGATCGTGGGCCAAGGGCATGAGCGCGCCCGCCGGCTCGCAGGTGCGCTTCCGCGCCGACGCGGCCGACGGATCGACCGTCGTGTCCGCCGCGAAGACCTGGTAGGTCAAGGCGGCCCCATCGCCCGGCGCAGCGCGACGAGCTGCCGGGCGATGAGGTCGTTCACGCGCGGGTCGGTCCAGTAGTGGCCGTGCGAGGCCGGGTTCCACGACGTCAGCGGGCCGCCCACGTCGACCGCGACGTCCTCGCGCACCGCGCGCCGGTACGCCTCGTTGATGGGGCGCAGCGGCGAGCCGATCACGTCGTCCCGATCGTAGACGTTGGTCCAGCCGGCGCCCGCGGCCGCCAGGCGCGGGTCAAGGAGCGGCGAGGGGACGGTGATGGGCACGCCGTACTCCTTCGCCGGGTCCGCGCTCCGGTAACGCAGGCTCCAGAGCGCGATCGGGCTTCCCATCGTCACGAGGTGCGAGAGCGTCTCCAGCCGCTCGAGCGGCGTCTCGCGCATCTCGCGCCGCACCGGCTCCGCGATGAGCGGCCGCTCGGGATCCTTGCGCGCGTGCTTCACGTGGCCCTGCTCGGTCTGCACGTCGTAGACGTAGTTGCTCGCGATGACCGTGCCCAGGCTGTGCGCCACGATCACGAGCGGCGCGTCGGGCCCGGCGCGGTCGGCGAGCTTGCGCAGCGTCGCCGCGAGCACCGCGTGGATGCCGTCGTAGACGTGGCGGTCGGTGGGCGTGGGCTGGTAGGCGACGGCGTCCCCCGCCGACTCCATGAGGAACTGCCGCAGGAAACGATAGCGCAGCCCATCCCCCGCCTCGACGCGGTCCAGCAGCCTTTCCTCGCGCGACTCCAGGACCGGCGACCACCACACGGGCTCGATCGCCAGGTCGTCCGCGCGCCCGCCGCCCCGGACGTAGCGCCGCGTGAGCGCGCCGCGCATCCCCTCGGCGAAGTCGGGGGGCGTGTTGCCGATGCCGTGGAGGATCGCGACGGCGATCTTGGAGGCCATGCGCCAGCAATCGTCGCGGCCTGCTTGAACCCCTGGCTACCTGGCCGGCCAGAAAACCGCGGCGGAGGATGGGCCTCGACCCGGCCCGGAGCGGGCTCCGCGGGGTACTCCCGCGCTTCGTTCCTTCTTCGACGCGGAAGGATCACCCGAATTGCTCGGTAACACGTCGCACCGTCTCGGAACAACCTTGCATGAGAGCTCGGCTGTAACGCGGGGGAACGCACCTCCGCGTGATGCCTTTGAAGATCGCCACGATCGCAGTCGCCATCCTTTCCATCTTGACCGTCCTCTCGCCAACGGCCGCAGCCCGAGTCGCCCTGGGGCAGAAGTGCGCACCCGTTGACGGCGTTGTCCCCGAGGTCTGCGCCACCGTCACGCTGGTCCTCCAGTCGGAGCCCGCAAGCTGGTGCACGAACCGTGGGGAGCCGGTGCCCTCCGGCGAGACGTGCTATTCGATCGAATACGACCTCGTCGCCCACTCGATCCTTCCCGGTCTCTCCGCGAGCGGCGGCGGCGATCACTATGCCTTCGGCTGCCCCTCGCCTCCTCAGACCGAGGCTCCGGCGGCCTACTCCTGCACGGTGGGGCCCTTCCCGCTGGCCGCGGTCTCTCCCCACTGCGACGAGGTGCACGGGCGGGCCGCGGACCTTCTCTTCACGACCGACCTTGCCAGCACGGGGCGCGTCTGCGTGACCTAGGGCACAACACCCGGACGTCCCGGGCCGGGGTCGAGTCGTGCGCCGTCAGTACTTCGGCACGCTCGGATCGACCTCGTCGGACCAGGCGAGAATCCCGCCATCGAGGTTCCAGACGCGCTTGAATCCCAGCGTCTGGAGGAGCGCGAGGGCGCGGGCGCTCCGCACGCCGCTGCGGCAGTGGAGCACGATGTCCTCGTTCTGGGGAAGCTCGGCCGCGCGCATGGCGATCTCGTTCAGGGGGACGAGCTTGGCGCCCGGGATGCGGGCGATCTCGGCCTCGTGGGGCTCGCGCACGTCGACGAGGAGGACGTCGCGTTTCGCGAGGCGCTCCGCGAGCGCCTGGGCCGAGATGCTCGGGATCCCCTCCGGCACTTCCTCTTCCTCGCCGCGGATGCCGCAGAACTCCTCGTAGTCGATGAGCTCGGTGATCGTGGCGTCCTTGCCGCAGATGGGGCAGGCCGGATCCTTCGCGAGCTGGAGCTTGGTGAACGACTGGTCGAGCGCGTCGTAGAGCAGCAGCTTGCCGATGAGCGGTTCGCCGCGCCCGATGATGAGCTTGATCGCCTCGCTGGCCTGGATCGAGCCCATGATGCCCGGCAGCACGCCCAGCACGCCGCCCTCGGCGCAGGAGGGCACGAGGCCCGGCGGCGGGGGCTTGGCGTAGAGGCAGCGGTAACAGGGCCCCTTGCGCGCGTCGAAGACGCTGGCCTGCCCCTCGAAGCGGAAGATGCTCGCGTAGACGTTGGGCTTGCCCTGCAGCACGCTGACGTCGTTGGCGAGGTAGCGCGTCGGGAAGTTGTCCGTCCCGTCGAGGATGATATCGTAATCGCGCAGCAGGTCGTGCGCGTTGGCGGACGTGAAGCGCGCGTCGTGCTCGTGGATCGTCACGTGCGGGTTGAGCCCGCGCAGGCGCTCGGCCGCCGCCTTCACCTTGGGCTTGCCCACGTCGCTGGCGCTGAAGAGCACCTGGCGGTGGAGGTTCGACGCCTCGATGCGGTCGAAGTCCACGAGGCCCAGCGTGCCCACGCCCGCGGCGGCCAGGTAGAGCGAGGCCGGCGCGCCCAGGCCGCCCGTGCCCACGACGAGCACGCGCGCGTCCTTGAGCCGCTCCTGCCCCTTCATGCCGACCTCGGGCAGGATCAGGTGGCGGGCGTAGTGCGCGATCTCTTGGTTGGAGAGCTTCGCCGTGAGATCAGCCACCTGCGACGCTGGGCACGATCAGCAGCGTGTCGCCCGCGCGCACCGGCGTCGCGCCGCCGGAGAGCTCGCGCACGTCCTTCTCGCCCAGGTAGACGTTCACGAAGCTGCGCAGCTTCCCGTCGTCCTCGTAGAGGTGCGGCTTGAGCGCGGGGTGCTTGGCGACGAGCGCGGCGAGCGCCTCGGCGACGCTGGCCGCCTGCACGGTGGAGCGCGCCTCCTGGCCTGCGTACGCGCGCAGGGCGGTGGGGATCCGGACGGTGACGGTCACGGGCTTCCCTAGGTCGTCCGGGTTGAAAAAGGCGGGTTCGCGGCAAGCGATGGGGGCTCGGGGCCGGACTCAGGACTCGGGGCTCCGGAGCCTTGAGTCCTGAGTCCGGAGCCCCGAGCCCTACCATCGTCCGGCGAGGACGTCAGGCAACCGCTGGGCGAACGCCCCGCGCGTGATCGCCACGCCGCCGAGCGCGCGGACGGCCTCGGCGCGGTGCTCCTCGACGTGGGGATAGCAGGCGAGGATCGGGACGTCGGGGCGCGCGGCGCGGAGGGCGCGGAGCCGTTCCTCCACGCCGGGCGCGCTGACGTCGGCGACGACACGGTCGAACGCGCCGCCCTCCTGATATCGGAGCTCGACGCCCGCGGCCTTCGCGGCTTCGTTGAGCTTCGGCTTGAAGAAGAGGTCGAAGCCCAGGCAGAGCACGACGTCGCTCATCGGCGCCGCCCCAGCAGAAGCACGGCCGCGCCGAGGGCGACGACGAGCGCGGCGGGCCCGAATCCGGGGCTCTTCGCGGCCGGGGTCGACGAGGTGGCGTTGGCCGCCTGCACGACGAGCACGCCCGCCATGCCCTGGCCCGGCTCGGTGGCGGGGCCGGCGTGGTACTTGCAGTAGAACTTGTACTCGCCCGGCGCGGTGGGCGCGGTGAACGTCGCGTCGCCGCCTGGCGCGAGCGAGACGTCGAACGACTTGTCCACGGCGCTCAGCGTGTGCGGCTCCTGGCCCGCGTCGTGGACCGTGACGGTGGCGCCGGGCGCGACGGCGAGGCGCAGCGGGTCGTAATGATAGCCCGGCCCGCCGCCGCTGCCGTCGTCCACGGCGTTGATCCGCGCGGCGTCCTGGCCCTGCGCGAGGCTTGCCACGAGGGGCAACAGCAGCAGGGCCAGGAGCGCGCGCACCGGATCGCCTCAGCTCGACGTGACGGAGGCCTCGGGCGTGAGGTCGCCGGGGGTGCCGAAGGGGCCGCCCAGCACGTGGCCGCGCAGGTAGAGCGTGCCGCTCGCCGGCATGGTCAGCGTCGAGCAGAACGGCCCGGGCAGGTCGTAGCCCGCGCTGGCCGCGCTCGTGGCGCCTCCGGGGTACGTCGCGCCGCCCTTGTAGTCCGCGAAGGTGGTCGCGGTCGGGTGGCTCGCCGTGTCCCAGTGGACGGCCGTGTGTGGGACGTGGACGCCGGGGGCGTCGACGCGCCAGCAGACTGGGACGGAGGCGCCCGCCGCCGCGTGCAGGGGGAGCGACACGATGCTGACGGGCGAGCCCACGTCGATGCTCTGCTCCTCGCTGAGGTTGCCGGGGTTGGCGAAGCTGCCGCCCAGGACGTGCGCGCGGAAGTAGAGCGTGCCGCTCGCGGGCATCGCGAGGTTGGCGCAGAAGGGCCCGGGCAGGTCGTAGCCCGCCGCGGCGGCCGTGGTCCCGTTGTCCGGGTAGACGGCGCCGCCCTTGTAGTCCGAGAAGGCGGTGCTGTTCGGGTGGCTGGTCGTGTCGAAGTGGATCGCGGTGTGCGGCACGTGCTCGGTGGCGCCCGCGACCGTCCAGCAGACGGTGACGTTCGTCCCGGCGGGCGCGACCTCGGCCACGTCGCCCACGAAGTGGACGGACGAGGCGTTGCCCACGGCGAAGCTGTGCTCGGGGGAGAGCGTGCCGGGGAGCGCCGGCGGGTTGAGGGCGTGGCCGCGGAAGTAGACCATGCCGCTCGTGGAGGGCGCGGTCACGTTCGTGCAGAAGGTCGCCGGCAGGTCGTAGCCCGCGGCGTCGGGGGCGCTCTTGTCGTTGGGGTACATGGCGCCGCCCGTGTACGCCGCGAAGGTCGTGGCGTTGGGGTGGCTCGCCGTGTCCCAGTGGACCGCGACGTGCGGGACGTGGCCGCTGCCCTCGACGCGCCAGCAGACGTACGCCATCGCGCCGGGCTCGACGCGCTCCGGGGCGCTGACGACCTCGACCGCGGTGATCGTGGCGCCGGTGAGCGGCGTCGTGGGGACCGTGGGCGTGCTGGGCGTCGTGACGAGGGGCGTGGAGGAGGCCGGCGTCGACGAGGCGGGCGTGCTGGACGCGGGCGTCGAGGTGCTCGGGCTCGTGTCGTTGGACGCGCAGCCGGCGAGGGCGACGGCGCCCACGAGCAGCGCGATGAGGACCGTTCGGTTCATCGCGGGGCGCAGCGCCCACGCACGCATAATCGTTCCGTCTGGAAGAAACGATCAGGTAACCTCGGCCCGCAACGTTGATCCCGCGAGGGGCCCTCGCCCCCTTGATGCGCGCCTGCGCCGCGGTCCGGAGGGGTTGTCATCACGCCCCGCCTGCTCGCCCCGCGTAGACCAGCCGCGCGGAGGTTTTTCCCGTGCTGAAGATCGCCGTCCCCAACAAGGGGCGCCTGAGCGAAGCGACCCTCGACCTGTTCCGCAAGGCCGGCATGAAGGTGGAGTCCTCGCAGGAGCGCAAGCTCTACGCCACCGCGCTCGACAAGACCGTTCAGATCCTCTTCGTCCGCGCCAACGACATCCCCGGCTTCGTCCAGGACGGGGTCGCGCACCTGGGCGTCACCGGCAAGGACATCCTCGAAGAGGAAGGCAAGGCGGTGCGCGAGCTGATGGACCTCCACTACGGCCACTGCCGCCTCGTGGTCGCCGTGCCCGAGGCCAGCGGCATCCAGGACGCCAAGGACGTGCCCGAGGGCTCGCGCGTCGCCACCTCGTTCCCCAACCTGGCCGCGCGCTTCTTCGCCGACCACGGCCGCAACGTCAAGGTCGTGCAGGTCAGCGGCGCCACCGAGATCACGCCGCACATCGGCGTGGCCGACCTCATCGTCGACCTCACGAGCAGCGGCAGCACGCTGGCGATGAACAACCTGCGCGAGATCGCCACCATCGTCCCGAGCACCGCGCGTCTCGTCGCCAACGGCAAGGCGATGGACGACCCGAAGCTGAAGCCGCGCATCGAGTCGATCCTCGCCTCGCTCCAATCCGTCGTGCAGGCGCGCGGCAAGCGCTACCTCATGGCGAACGTCCCCAAAGGGCGCCTCGACGAGGTGCGCCGCATCCTGCCGGGCATCAGCGGCCCGACCATCATGGACATCCTGAGCCACCCCGAGCTCGTGGCCGCGCACGCGGTCGTCGACGAGGGCGCGCTCTTCGACGTGGTGAACCGCCTCAAGTCCATCGGCGCGACGGGCATCCTCGTGCTGCCCATCGAAAGGCTGGTTCCATGAAGCTCCTCGCGACGGGAGAGCTGACGCGCCTCGCGCCCGACCTGCGCAAGAAGGTGCTGGAGCGCGGCGGCCCCGAGCCCGGGATCGCGCGTGATGTCACGGCGATCCGCGACGCCGTCCTGGCGCGCGGCGACGACGCCCTGCGCGAGCTGACCGAGCGCTTCGACGGCGCCAAGCTCGGGAGCCTGGAGGTCCCCCGCGCCGAGGCCGAAGCCGCGCTCGCCCGCCTCCCGCGCGACGTCGCCGACGCCCTCCGCGCCGCGCACGCCAACATCGCCCGCTTCCACCAGGCGCTTCTCCCCGGGCCCGTCGAGATCGAGGTCGTGCCCGGCCTGCGCGCCGGCCGCCGCCCGATCCCGCTCGCGCGCGTGGGCGCCTACGTGCCCGGCGGCCGCGCCACCTACCCGAGCACCGTCCTGATGACCGCCACACCCGCGAAGGTCGCCGGCGTGCGCGAGGTCGTCGTCGCCACCCCGCCCGGACCCGACGGCAAGGTCCCCGACGCCACCCTCGCCGCCTGCGCCATCGCCGGCGTCGACCGCGTCTACCGGGTGGGCGGCGCGCAGGCGATCTTCGCGCTCGCGTTCGGCACCGCCACCATCCCGCGCGTGGACAAGATCGTCGGCCCCGGCAACGCCTGGGTCGCCGCCGCCAAGGCCGCGGTCGCCGCCCACGTCGCCATCGACGCGCCCGCTGGTCCCAGCGAGGTCCTCGTCCTCGCCGACGAGACGGCCGACCCCGCGCTCGTCGCCGCTGAAATGTTGGCCCAGGCCGAGCACGACCCGCGCGCGGCGTGCGTCGCCCTCGTCGCCAACCCCGCCGAGGTCGAGAAGGCCATGGAGGCGCAGCTCGCCAACGCGCCGCGCCGTGATGTCATCGAGGCCTCGCTCGCCCGCGCCGGCGCCGTGCTATCATCCTCCCGCGAGGACGCGCTCGCCTTCGCGGACGCCTACGCGCCCGAGCACCTGGTGCTGCTCACGCGCGCGCCGCGCGACGACCTCGCCCGCCTGTCCAGCTACGGCAGCGCGTTCCTCGGGCCCTGGAGCAGCGTCGCGTTCGGCGACTACGCGAGCGGGCCCAACCACGTGCTCCCCACGCTGGGCCTCGCGCGCGGCTACAGCGGCCTCTCGGTGGACGACTTCCTGCGCCGGCCCACGCACCAGGAGGCGACCGCCGCCGCGGCCCGGTTGCTATCGCCGCTCGCCGAGACGCTCGCGACCCTGGAAGGGCTGCCCGCGCATGCCGCCGCCGCGCGCCTGCGGAGGGAGCGCGCGTGAGCCGCTTCGCGCGCCCCGAGGTGCAGCGCCTGCACGCCTACGAAGAAGAGGCCGGCGGCGGGCTCAACCTCATGGCGAACACGAACCTCTTCGGCCCCAACCCCGCGATCGACGCGGCGCTCGTTCGCATGAAGGGGGGCCGCTTCAGCGAATACCCGACGCTCACGAGCGCTGGCCTGCGCGCCGCGCTCGGACAGAAGCTCGACGTGGACCCGGCGGGCATCGTCACGGGCAACGGCAGCAACGACCTCATCGACGTGCTCTGCCGCACCTTCCTCTCGCCCGGCGACCGCGTGGCCTACCACTGGCCCTGCTTCAGCATGATCCCCGTCTTCCTGCGCCTCAACCACGGCGTGCCGGCCAGCGTGCCGCTCGGCCCCGACTGGGCGCTGGACCCGGACGCGCTCGTCGCGGCCGACGGCAAGCTGACCTTCGTCGTCCGGCCCAACAACCCCACCGGCAACGCCTTCCCCCGCCGCGACGTGGAGCGCATCGTGGACGAAGCGCGCGGCGTCGTCGTCCTCGACGAGGCCTACGTGGAGTTCCTGGGCGGCGAGAGCTTCGTCAAGGAGGTGCGCGAGGGGCGCGACAACCTGATCGTGCTGCGCACGTTCAGCAAGGCCCACGGCATGGCCGGCCTGCGGGTGGGCTACAGCGTGAGCCACCCGGACCTCGCGCGGGAGATGACCAAGGTGCGCGGCCCCTTCCGCCTCGACACGCTCGCCGAGACCGCCGCCACCATCGCGCTCGCGGACGACCGCTACCTCGAAGGTGTCGTGGAGGGCGTGCGCGCCGAGAAGCCGAACCTCAAGCGCCTGCTCGAAGAGCGCGGCTTCCACGTCTTCCGCAGCGACGCGAACTTCCTCCTGGCCAAGCCCCCCGTCGAAGCCAAGCGCCTCGCCGCCGCGCTCGCCGAGCAGGGCGTCCACGTGCGCGACTTTGGTGCCGACCTGGCTCCGTATCTCCGGATCACGGTCGGGCCGCCCGCCGCCACCGCGCGGCTGCGCGTGGTCTTGGACGACGTCATTCCCAAGCTCCGGGAGGCGAGCGCATGACCAGGCTCGACATCGCGATCCTGGACTACGGCGTGGGCAACCTCCACAGCATCGCCAAGGCCCTCGAGCACGAAGGCGCCGCCCCCCGGCTCGTCTCCGACCCCAAGGCCATCCTGCACGCCCCGGCCATCGTTCTCCCTGGCGTGGGCGCGTTCGGGGACGCGGCGGCCAAGCTGATGCCGTACCGAGACGCCCTCTTCGAGGCGCTCGACGCCGGCAAGCCGCTCCTGGGCGTCTGCCTGGGGATGCAGCTCCTCTTCGAGAAGAGCGAGGAGAGCCCCGGCGCCCGCGGCCTCGGCTACGTCCGGGGCGAGGTCAAGCGCCTCAAGCACGACAAGCTGCCGCAGATCGGCTGGAACACGCTCAACCACGTCGAGGGCGAGGCGCTCTTCGCGGGCCTCCCCGACGGCGCGCACGTCTACTACGTGAACAGCTTCGCCTGCGCCCCGCAGGAGCCGGTCACGATCGCCACGACGACCTACGGCGAGACCTTCACCGCCGCGAT
Source organism: Thermoplasmata archaeon (assembly GCA_034667685.1). Classification (GTDB taxonomy): domain Archaea; phylum Thermoplasmatota; class SW-10-69-26; order JACQPN01; family JAJPHT01; genus JAJPHT01. The sequence continues at coordinate 37,860 of JAXDQU010000006.1, forward strand.
CCGAAAGCGCCATGCCTGGGGCGTCCAGTTCCATCCCGAGAAGTCGGGCGAGGCCGGCCTCTCCATCATCCGCAACTTCGTACGCACCGCCGAGGGGTCCTGAATGGAAGTCATTCCCGCCATCGACATCCGCAACGGCGCCTGCGTCCAGCTCGTGGGCGGCGATCCCAACGTGGAGAAGGTGCACATCGACGACCCCGTCGCGCAGGCGCGCAAGTTCGTCGAGATGGGCGCCAAATGGATCCACGTCGTGGACCTCGACCGCGCGCTGGGCACCGGCAACAACTTCCAGGTCATCAAGAAGATCCTGGAGGTGCCCGGCGCCCGCTTCCAGGTGGGCGGCGGCATCCGCTTCACCGAGGACATCGACGACCTCTTCGCGTGCAACGCCGCGCGCGTCGTCGTGGGCACCCGCGCCGTCACCGACGACAAGTGGTTCGCGCACGTCTGCGAGCGCTACGGCGACCGCGTCTACGCCGCCATCGACGCGCGCGGCGACGAGATCCTCATCAAGGGCTGGACCGAGAGCAGCGGCAAGAAGCTCCTCCCCTGGGCGCAGCAGGCCGACAAGCTCGGCGTGGGCGGCTTCCTCTACACCGACGTCGCGCTCGAAGGGCGCATGGGCGGCGTGAACGCCCCCGCCGTCGAGATGCTCGCGAAGAAGGTCGACGTGCCCGTCATCGCCTCGGGCGGCGTCTCCGGCATGGACGACCTGCAAGACCTCTGGGAGGCGCACGCCTGGGGCGTCGTCGTGGGCATGGCGGCCTACACGGGCAAGCTCGACGTCGCCGCCGCGATCCGGCGCTTCGCGCGCAAGGGCGGACGCTGATGGAGCGCGAGACGAAGGAGACGCTCGTGCGCGCCGACGTGAAGCGTGGCGCCGGCAATGCGATGGTCTTCTTCGAGGGCGTCCACCACGGCAGCGAGCCCGGCAGCGGCGGAGGCAAGGTCACCTTCGCCAAGCACATGCTCGAAACGCTCGCCAAGTGGAGCGGCTACGACCTCGCGCTCCACGTCACGAGCAAGGACGGCCTGGAGCACCACGCCATCGAGGACGCCGCCATCGTGCTGGGCCGCGCGCTGCGCGCCGCCATCGACACGGGCGCCATCCAGCGCACCGCCAGCGTGACGCTGCCCATGGACGACGCGCTGGTCCTGGTGGCGCTCGACCTCGTGGAGCGCCCCTACTACGAAGGCCCCCTGCCCGATCCGCTGATGGACCACGTGATGCGCTCGCTCGCGACCGAGGGCGGCTTCACGCTCCACGTGCACGCGCTGCGCGGCCGCGACCCGCACCACGTCGTCGAGGCCGCGTTCAAGGGGCTCGCGCTCTGCCTGGCGCGGGCGACGGAGCCGCGGGCGGAGCGGTTGTCGACGAAGGGCGCGGCGGAGGTGCGCTGATGCTGGCGCGGCTCCGCATGCGACGACGCGACGAGCGCGAGGATCGCGACGAATCTCAAGGCCGTCGCGCCCGTCGCCTCGTCGCATGCGGCAGCCGCGAACCGCGGGGCGTGAACGCGTGCTGAAGAAGCGCATCGTCCCCTGCCTCGACGTCAAGGGCGGCCGCGTCGTCAAGGGCGTGAAGTTCGAGAACCTCCGCGACCTGGGCGACCCGGCCGAGTTGGCGGCGCGCTACTATGACGAAGGCGCCGACGAGGTCGTCTTTCTTGATATCAGCGCGTCGAAGGACGAGCGGCGCACCACGCTGGACGTCGTGCGGCGCACCGCCGAGCGCCTCTTCATCCCGCTCACGGTGGGCGGCGGCATCCGCAGCGTCGAGGACGTGCAGGACGCGCTCAACGCGGGCGCGGACAAGGTGAGCATGAACACGGCCGCGGTGCTGCGCCCCGACCTGATCGCGGAGGCCAGCAGGCGCTTCGGCGCGCAATGCGTCGTGCTCGCGATCGACGCGAAGCGCCAAGGCGACCGCTGGGAGGTCTTCACGCACGGCGGCTCGAAGGCCACGGGCCTCGACGCGGTGGCGTGGGCGAAGCGCGCCGCGGAGCTGGGCGCGGGCGAGATCCTCCTCACGAGCATGGACCGCGACGGGACCGGGCAGGGCTACGACGTCGCCCTGACGCGCGCCGTCGCTGCGGCCGCGAACGTCCCCATCATCGCCTCCGGCGGCGCGGGCAAGCTGGCGGATTTCGCCGAGGCGCTGGCGCCAGGCGTGGCTGACGCGGCGCTCGCGGCCTCGCTTTTCCACGAGCGGACGCTCACCGTCCGCCAGGTGAAGGCGTACCTCGCCGAGCGCGGCGTGCGCGTGCGGGAGGGGATCTGATCGAGATCGACTGGCAGAAGGGCGGCGGCCTCGTCCCCGTCGTCGCGCAGGACGCGCTCACCGGCGACGTGCTGATGCTCGCCTACATGGACCGCGAGGCGTACGACGCGACGCTGCGTACCGGCTTCGTGCACTACCACTCGCGCTCGCGCGGCCGCCTCTGGAAGAAGGGGGAGGAGAGCGGCCACGTGCAGGAGCTCGTCGCGCTGGAGATCGACTGCGACGGCGACGCGCTGCTCGCCAAGGTCCGCCAGACGGGCCCCGCGTGCCACACGGGCAAGCCGACGTGCTTCCACCATCGCGCGCACGGAACGGGCGACGTCGCGCTGCCCGAGCTTCTCCACGTCCTCGACGCGCGCATCGCGCAGCCCGACCCGGCCTCGCACACGTCCAAGCTGCTCGCGTCCGAGAACCTGCGGCTCAAGAAGCTCACCGAGGAGGGCGGCGAGCTCATCATGGCCGCGAAGGACCACGACAAGGCGAAGGTCGCCGAGGAGACGGCCGACCTGCTCTACCACGCGCTCGTCGTCATGCGCGCCGAGGGCGTCGCGTGGCGCGACGTGATGGAAGTCCTCGCCAAGCGCCGCGCGGGACCGCGCCGAGGCTGAGCGCCGATGCGCGCGCTCCTGCTCGTGGTCGCGCTTCTGGCGGGCTGCGCGTCCGCGCCGGCGCCCACGCCCGCGTCCACGGCGCAGCCCGTCGCCCACGAGGGCCCCGCGTTCGGCGTCGCGTTCACGCCTGCCGGGAACGACGTCGCGGGCTTCTTCCAGGAGGCGCCGCAGCTTGGGAGCGTCGTGCTCTGGGGCGGTCCGGCCGAGCAGTTGGGGCAGCAGAGCTTCGACGCGAACGGCTCCACCGCGGCGGCCGTCGCGTCCGCCAAACGATATCATCCCGCCGTCTCGCCGCGTGGTATCCGGACGCCTACGCCGCGGTGAAGGCCGCCTCGCCCGACACGAAGGTCTTCGTGACGTGGCAGCTCGAGCATCTGGAGGCCGCGGGTGCGTGGGACCTCCTTCCGCGCCTCGCGCCGCTCGACCTCGACGCGTTCACGACGTACCCCGCGATCGCGCTCGTGGACCCCTCGCGCCTGCCTCCGGGCTACTACGCCAACGCGACCGCGCACGCCACGGCGCCCGTCGCCTTCACCGAGGTGGGCCACTTCGCGGACGGGGCCTCCTCGCCCGCGCAGCAGGCCGCGTTCGTCGACGCGTTCTTCGCCGCCACCAACGCCACGCGCCCCGCGCTCGTGCTCTGGTTCGAGGTCCACGACCAACCCGACGTCTCGCCCGCGATCTTCCGCCACATGGGGCTCGTGGACGACGCGGGCCAGCGCAGGCCCGCGTGGGACGCGTGGCGCGCGCACGCGGGGGGCGCCTGATGCGTTTCGCGGACGCCATCTCCGTCGCCGCGACGCCCGCGCAGGTCCGCGCCTGGTGGACCGACATCGACCCCGCGACGGTCGTGGGGCGCTGCCCTTCTACGCGCCGGTCGCGAAACGCCAGCTCATGGCGCGCTGGCGCGAGATGGCGGAGCCATGCGCAAAGGATTGCGCCACATGATCGGCCGCGGGTGG
>JAXDQU010000007.1:0-6712 GCA_034667685.1 Thermoplasmata archaeon
AAGAGGAATCGGACTCGGAAGCGGCCCGATTCCGAGCCCGATTCCTCTTCCGATTCCGCGGCCGACCGGAGCCAGGATCAAAGCTCGACTTGGCTCCCCACTTCGATCACGCGGTCGGGCGGGATGCGGAAGTAGGTCGTGGCCTGCTGGGCGTTGCGCGCCATGAAGCTGAACAGCTTCTCGCGCCAGCGCGGCATGCCGGGGCTCGCGCTGCTGATGATGCGCTCCCTGCCCAGGAAGAACGTCGTGTCCTCCAGGGGGAGGTTGAGCCCCTTGTTCTTCAGAAGGCCGAGGATCTCGACGGCGTTGGGCTCGTCCATGAAGCCGAAGCGCGCGACGACGCGGTAGAAGCCGTTGCCCAGCGGCGTAAGGCTCACGCGCTCGGCCTCGGGCACGTGGGGAACGTCCTCGGTGACGATGCTGAGGATCGCGATCTGGAAGTGGAGGACGCGGTTGTGCTCCAGGTTCTTGACGAGCGCGCTGGGCGTGAGCTTCGGGTTGCCCGTCATGTAGACGGCGTTGCCGCGCACGCGCGTGGGGCCGCGCTTCTGGATGTCGTCGAGGAACTCCTCGATCGGCTTGCTCGTGGCGCGCAGGCGCTCGCCCAGCACGCGGCGGCCCACGCGCCACGTCGTCATGAGGACGAAGATCGCTGCCGCGACGGCCAGGGGGAGCCAGCCGCCCTGGAGGATCTTGACGAGGTTGGCGCTGAAGAACGCGAGGTCCACGACGAGGAAGACGCCCACGAGCAGCTCGACGACCGTCGGGTTCCAGCCCCAGCGCTCGCGCGCGACGACGCCGAAGAGGATCGTCGTGATGACCATCGTCGAGGTGACGGCGATGCCGTAGGCGCCGGCCAGCGCGGCGGACGACTTGAACGATAGCACCAGGAGCAGCGTGGCGACCATGAGCGCCCAGTTGACCTGCGGGACGTAGATCTGGCCGATCTCGCGCTCGCTCGTGTGGCGGATCTCCATGCGCGGGCTGTAGCCCAGCTGCACGGCCTGCATCGTGAGCGAGAAGGCGCCGCTGATGATGGCCTGGCTGGCGATGATCGTGGCCGCGGTGGAGAGGGCGACGAGCGGGAGCACGAGCCCGGCGGGCGCGAGGTGGTAGAACGGGTTGTCGGCGGCGGCCGGGTTCGCGATCAGGAGCGCGCCCTGGCCGAAGTAGTTCAGCACGAGCGCCGGGAGCACGAGGATGAACCACGTCGCCCGGATCGGTCCGCGGCCGAAGTGGCCCATGTCGGCGTAGAGCGCCTCGGCGCCCGTGACGGCCAGCACGACGGCGCCCAGGATCAGGAAGCCGTGGACGCCGTGCGTGATCATCAGGCGCAGGCCGTGGATCGGGTTGAGCGCCGCGAGGACGCCGGGCGCCATGAGGATGCCGCGCACGCCCAGCGCCGCGAGCGCGGCGAACCAGATCATGATGATGGGGCCGAAGAGCTTGCCCACGGTCGCCGTGCCGCGGCGCTGCAGGACGAAGAGCCCGACGAGGACCGCGACGGTGAGCGGGATGACGAAGGGCGAGAACGACGGGTTCTCCAGCTTGAGACCCTCCATGGCGGAGAGCACCGAGATGGCCGGCGTGATCATGCCGTCGCCGTAGAGCAGCGCCGCGCCGAAGAGGCCCAGCATGATGAGCACGGCCGTGCGCGCGCGGTGCCGCTTCCGCGTCGGCGCGCCGTGGCGCGGGTGCACCAGCGCCATCAGCGCGAGGATGCCGCCTTCGCCCTCGTTGTCGGCGCGCAGCACGAAGAGCAGGTACTTGATCGACACGACCAGCACGAGCGACCAGAAGACCAGCGAGAGGACGCCCAGCACGTTCTCGGTCGAGACGCCGATCCCGAACTCGCTGCTGAAGCACGCCTGGATCGCGTAGAGCGGGCTCGTGCCGATGTCGCCGAACACGACGCCCAGCGCGGCGACCGAGAGGACCACGAAGTAGCCCCGGCCATGTGCGTGCTCGCCGCGCGTCGCCGACATTCGCGTGGGCCCGGGCGGCGAGCGGGGCCCCGGCATAAGGCCGTTCCTATCCGGCGTCCGCTTCCGATTCCGATTCCCCTTCCGATTCCCGTCCCGCTGACGAATCGGAATCGGAAGGGGAATCGGAATCGGAAGCGGGCGCGGGTCACGTCAGCGCGTCCCGGAGGCCATCGGCGAGGAACGGCAGGAACCGGTTGTCGTGCTGCCGCGAGGGGAGCAGCTCGCGCACGTCGCCGGCGGGCATGTTGACGGCCAAGAGGCCCGTGCCGCTCTGCTCGAAGGCGAAGCGGTGCCGCCGCAGGCAGTCGAGCGCGGTGGGAAGCGGCACGCCCACGTACGTGCGGTGGCAGCCCACGGCGTAGGCGAGCGCCTGGCGGTGCGCGGTCTTGTAGTCGCGCAGCTTCAGCTCGACCGCCACGACTTCCTCGCCTTGGATGCCCAGCACGTCGGCGATGCGCCCGTTGAAGGGCACCTCCAGGAACGTGCTGTACCCCTGGCTGCGCAGGTGCCGCGCCACCGGGGCGGCCAGCTCGCGTTCCAGGCGCGGGACGATCACGCTTCGGGCAACCGCGGGCGGGATGATGAAGCCGACGCCCGGCGCCGAGGGCAGGGAGAGGGGCAGGCTCCCATCCCATGCTCGTCTTCGTGGCGCTCTCCCTTCCCAACACCGCGAATCCGAGGCATCCGCGGATTTCGGGATTCGCGGTGTTGGGAAAGGAGCGCCGGCAAACGACGTCGAGATGGGAGCTTGCGCTCGCCCAATCGCCAACCTCATCCGCGCGCGCCGGTCCTCCCGCCTCGTGAAGCCGCAGACCCTGCTCACGCTCTCGGCGTTCGTCGGCGCGCTGCTGGTGCTGGCGGCCTACTTCGACGCGGCGGCCCGGCACGACGAGGCGGCGGTGAGGGGCGCGTGGCTGGAGGTCGCGCCGCAGGCGTGCGCCGCGCTGGCCGTGCTGGGCGTCGCCTGGGCGCGCGCGAGGCCCCCGCACGCGGCCGCCGCGCTGGCGCTCGCGAACGGCGCCATGACCGCGCAGCTCACGCACCTCGTGCTCGTCTTCACCGCGCCGCTGGCGTCGGGCGAGCCGGCGCTCGCGCGCGTCTGGGCGGCGCTCGACGTCGCGGGGCTGTTCCTCGTGCCGTTCCTCGCGCTGCTGCTGACGCAGCGGCCGATGACGCGCCCCGCGCTCCTGCGCAGCGTGCAGGCGCTCGCCATCCTGGCCGCGCTGGTCTCGGCGCGGCAGCTCGCCAACGCCGTGCGCGACCCGGGCGCGCTGCGCATCGTGGGCGCCCTCGTGGGCATCGTCGCCATGATCGGGGCGGTGCGCGTCGCGCAGCGGCTCACGAGCAGATCTGCGCGAGGCGGCCCGTCTTCGCGGCGAGCTTGATCTCCTGCGCGATGCGGCGGCCCGTGCTCAGGCCGGGCTCGATCATCTCGGTGTACGGGCTCCCGCCGACGTACGGGTTCGTGCCCGCGACGATGCGCGCGCTGATCTCGAAGACCTTGAACTCGAGCTGGTCGGTGACGACGGTCTCCAGGCAGAAGGGGCCGATCATGCCGCCGAAGAGCGGAAGGCTCGACTCCACGACGCCCTCGCCCATGCGGAAGACCTTGGGCAGGAGCGACTCGCGGATGACCAGCGGGAAGTTGCCGCTCACGACGAACGTGGGCTTGATGCCCAGCGCCTCCAGCTCGGCGATGCTGCCGAGCCGGTTGGCCTCGTCGATGTTCGTCTCGTCGCGCCGATCCACGCCCAGGAACTGCAGCGAGCCCTGGCTGAGCTTGTACGAATCGTCGCGCAGCGGGCTGTAGAAGTAGTGCAGGTAATACCGGGTGCCGAGCACGAACTCCTGGATGGTGTACGGCTTCGTCTCGTCGATGCGCGCCTTGAACTCGTGGTAGTTGCGCGCGATGAAGAAGCCGCGCCCGCCCTTCGCCCCGTGGTACTTCACGATGACCGGCTCGATGATGTCGCGCGGATCGCTGATGTGGCGCGGAAGCTGGAGCCCGGCCTTGTCGAGCCACTGCTTGCTGCGCGCCCGGTCGCTCTCCCACGGAAGCACGCTGCGGTTGCCGAAGGTGAGGAGGGGCAGGTCGAGGAACTTGTTCGCGCCCAGGTACTCCACGAAGCTCCCGTGCGGGACGAGGACGACGTTCTTGCGGCGCAGCTCCTCGACGTGGTTGAAGAGGTCCTGGTGGTCCTTCAGGATGAGGAACTCGTCGGGCCGCGCGAGCGGGAACGCCTCGAAGTAGCGCGGCGGGGCGCCCACGCAGATGCCCAGCGTGCGGAAGCCCTCCTTGCGTGCGCCGTGGAAGATCTGGAGCGACGTGTGGCTGCAATACGTCGCGATCGTGATGCGCGACGGATCGAGGTCGGGGATGAGCGTGCGGCCGTCGAAGACCATGTGGAGGGACCCCGGTGGATTGGGCCAGGACACATGGGGGCTGGATAAATCAGTTTCGTCCGGGGGCCGGGTCCTCGTCCCCGCGGCGGCGCGACCTGCGGACTCGGTGGGGAAGGCGGCGGCGCCGCTGCGCGCGGGCTAACGAGTTCATGAGGCGGCCCGCGCTTGTCTCGTCGTGGGGCTCGCGACGCTCGCGGTCACCGGCTATCTGGCCGCGGCGGCCATGTTCGCCCTGGCCGCGTGGCTCATGATCCTCAAGGCGCGCAGCCCCGTCAACCGGGCGTTCGCGGCGTTCCTCGTGGCGCGCGCCGTGGTGATCCTGGCGAACCGGATCAACGTCGACCTGGGGCCCGCCACGGGCTCCGTCTCGTGGGACCGCATCGCGGGGTACGCGTCGCTGGCCGTCGTCCCCCTCGTCCTCTACTTCCTGCTCGTCTACATGTGGCCGCGGAAGCAAGGCTGGCGCCAGGCGCTTCAGGCCGCGCCGCTCGCGGTCGGGCTGGCTGCCCTCCTGGCCTACTCCGTGGCTCCCTGCCTCAACGCTTGCTTGACACCCCGGCATTGGCAGGCGCTGGGTCCGCTCTCGCTGGTCTCGCAGTCCTACGGTCTCGCCTACGCCGCCGTGGCCCTCGTGCTGGCGCTGGAGGGGACGCGCCGCGAGCCCGGACCCCGGAGGGAGGCCGCCTACCTCCTCTCCGCAGCCTTCGCGCTCAACAGCGTGCTCACCGACGCGCTCACCGCGGGCAACGTCCTCTCGTCGAGCCCATTCCCCAGCGTTGCCGGGTTGGAGCCCTCGCTCTGGACGGACGTCTTCATGGCGTCCAGCTCGGTCGCGCTCTTGGTCTCGCTGGCGGCCCTGGGCGCGTACGCGGTGCTGGCTCTCCGCGAGCCGCGCAGCCGGCAAAAGGTGACGGCGACGTGCGTGGCCGCGGTGGCGGCCGGGCTCTGTGGCGCGTGGATCGGCGCGGGGCTCGCCCCCGCCGCGCCCGGCGCGTTCATCCTGGGCCTCTGGCGCGGTCTCCTGGCCGCGCTGCCCGCCTATGCGTTGGTGCGGCATCGCCTCTTCGACCTCGACGTCAAGCTGCGGTGGACCATCCGGCGCGGCACCGTGGCGCTGGCGTTCCTCGCGATGTTCTTCATGGTGTCGCAGGTCGCGCAGAGCTACCTCACCTCGGAGTACGGCTGGGGCGTGGGGGGCGTCGCGGCCGGGTTGCTCCTCTTCGGGCTCTCCCCGCTGGAGCGCCTGGGCGGGCGCCTGGCCGACGCGATCGTGCACCTCCTGCATCCCGTAGCGCGGCTTTCGCTGGAGGGTCGCATGTCGCTCTTCCTCGCCCAGGCGCGGATGGCATGGGAGGATGGCGCGCTGGACCGCAATGAGCGCAGGCTGCTGGAGAACCTGCGGCAGCGGCTCGGCCTGAGCGCCGCGGATGCGGCCTCCTTGGAGCATCAGGCCGTGATCGAGATCGACCCGGCATGAGACGCGCAGACACCTATCCACTGCCGGAGCGCGCGAACCGGGCCGAGGCGCACCAACCTGTTATCTGGCGGGCACGCCGCTGGCCGCCTCATGGCATCTGGCCTGCGGATCCTCGCCCTTCTCCTCGTCTTGATCGTCAGCGCATTCTGGATCCCTGCTGCCACGGCGCAGATCAAGGCATGCCCCGCCCCGCCCAGCGATTGCGAGGTCTACCTGGAGGCCCTTGCCGTGACGCCCGTGCCCGCGGCCACGACCGTGACCGAGCAGCTCACGGCGACCGTGTGGGCTTCCACTTCCTACGAGACGAAGGGCGGCACCTACCCGGTGAACGTCACCATCACGATCTCGCCCCTCGCCGGCGTGACGTGGAACGCCACGTCGATGACGTGCGTCCTCTCGGGCACGGCCCGCGATGTCTGTTCCCTCACGGCGACCATCGACAAGAATGTGGCGTGCAGCCCCACCGTCAGCGTCAACTTCAGCGGAACGGGCACGGAGAATGGCGGCCCCCCCATCCTCGAGGCGTTCAACGTGTCGGGTTCCCTGGGCAACTTCTGCCCGCCCGCGTCCCCCATGCCTGGGCTCCTCTATGGCACGGGACTCTTCGCGGGCGGCGCAGTGGTGGGCGGGGCCGGCGTCGGGTTCTGGGCCAGGCGCAAGGGCCCATGACGGGACGCTAGGCAAGGAACAGGCTCTAGAGGCCGCTTCACAACCTCTGTCGCAGCCGCGTAGAATTCTTCCCCGTGGTCATGGCCGGCCTCCGCCCTTCGCGGCGGGGAGGGCCTGCTTGGGTTACGGCTTCGCTTTCCGCCATCACGCCAAGACGCCAACACGCCGCGTGTTGGCG
>JAXDQU010000008.1:0-90092 GCA_034667685.1 Thermoplasmata archaeon
TCGTTCCTCCGTGACCTCGGGGTCCTCCGTGGCTGGAGGCGGCGCTCACTCTGATATCACCAATCACGCTCACTGAGGGGAACAAACTTGGAGAATCACGGCACGGTCATCGACCGCCCACTGAACGAAGAATTGCGCACGAGCTACCTCGACTACGCGATGAGCGTCATCGTGGGCCGCGCGCTCCCGGACGTGCGCGACGGCCTCAAGCCCGTCCACCGGCGCGTCCTGTACGCCATGTGGGACATGGGCCTCACCCCGGAGAAGGCGTACCGCAAGTGCGCGCTCGTCGTGGGCGACGCGATGGGCAAGTACCACCCGCACGGCGACAGCGCCATCTACGACACGCTCGTCCGCATGGCGCAGGACTTCTCGCTGCGCTACCCGCTCATCGACGGCCAAGGCAACTTCGGCAGCGTGGATGGTGACGGCGCGGCGGCCATGCGTTACACCGAGTGCCGCCTCAGCAAGGTCGCGATGGAGCTTCTCGAAGACCTCGACCGCGAGACCGTCGACTTCGTGGACAACTACGACGCCTCGCGCCAGGAGCCCAGCGTGCTCCCCGCCAAGCTCCCCAACCTGCTCGTCAACGGCAGCAGCGGCATCGCCGTGGGCATGGCGACGAACATCCCGCCGCACAACCTGCGCGAGGTCGCCAAAGCGATCAAGACGTACGTCGCCGACCCCGCCACGCCCATCGCCGAGCTGATCAAGATCATGCCCGGCCCCGACTTCCCCACCGGCGGCAGCATCTACGGCCGCCAGGGCATCGTCGACGCCTACACCACCGGCCGCGGCGTCATCAAGGTCCGGGCGAAGGCGGAGATGGAGGAGAAGAAGGACCGCCACCGCATCATCGTCACCGAGATCCCGTACATGGTCAACAAGTCGAACCTGCTGACCAGCATCGCGGAGCTCGTCAAGGAGAAGCGCATCGAGGGCATCAGCGACCTGCGCGACGAGAGCGACCGCGACGGCATGCGCATCGTCATCGAGCTCAAGCGCGACGCGATCCCCGACGTCGTCCTCAACAACCTCTACAAGACCACGCAGATGGAGACGAGCTTCGGCATCCTCAACCTCGCGCTCGTCGACAACCAGCCGCGCGTGCTGACGCTCACCGGCTTCTTCGAGAACTACCTCAAGCACCGCGAGGAAGTGGTCCGGAGGCGCACCGCGTACGAGCTTCGCAAGGCCCAGGAGCGCGCGCACGTCGTGGGCGGCCTGCTGCGCGCCGTGAGCAACGTCGACGAGGTCATCGACCGCATCCGCGCCAGCCGCGACGCCGAGGCCGCGCGCGCCTCGCTCATGGAGATGGACTTCGCCGCGATCCAGGTCCCCGGCTTCCCGCCCATCGCCGCGGGCCGCCTCGACGAGATCCAAGCCAAGGCCATCCTCGAATTGCGCCTCAGCAAGCTCACGGGCCTGGAGACGCAGGCGCTCAAGGACGAGATCGTCGAGCTATCAGGCAAGATCCGCCGCTACGAGCAGATCCTCGCCGACCGCGCCGAGGTGCTCCAGATCATCGTCGCCGAGCTGGACGAGCTCTCCGAGAAGTTCGGCGACGAGCGCCGCACGCAGATCCTCGACGCCGAGGGCGAGCTTGCGATGGAGGACCTCGTCCCCGACGAGCACGTGGTCGTCCTCATCACCAACGACGGCTACATCAAGCGCATCCCGGTGGACGCCTACCGCACGCAGCGCCGCGGCGGCAAGGGGCTCGTGGGCATGGAGACGAAGGAGACCGACTTCGTCGTCGACCTCTTCCCCGCCACCACGCACCAGAACATCCTGTTCTTCACGAACACCGGCCGCGTCTACTGGCTGAAAGGCTATCAGATCCCCGAAGGCAACCGCCAGAGCAAGGGCAAGGCCATCGTCAACCTGCTCGAAGGGCTAACGCCGGGAGAAAAGATCCAGGCCGCGCTCCCCGTGAAGGCGTTCGCGGAGGACAAGTTCCTCTTCTTCGCCACCAAGAAGGGCACGGTCAAGAAGACGAGCCTCGTGGAGTACGCGCGTCCCCGCGTCACCGGCATCATCGCCGTGGGCCTCGACGAGGGCGACGAATTGATCGGCGTGGGCCTCACGGGCGGCGACGACGAGGTCATCCTCGCCAAGGCGCACGGCACCAGCATCCGCTTCCACGAGTCCGACGTGCGCCCGATGGGCCGTCCCGCCACCGGCGTGCGCGGCGTCGCCGTGGACTCGGGCGACGAGGTCGTCAGCATGGCGATCATCCAGGACAAGAACGGCCAGCTCCTCACCGTGACCGAGAACGGCTACGGCAAGCGCACGCCCGTGACGGAGTACCGCCTGCAGGGGCGCGGCGGCAGCGGCATCATCACCATCCAGACGACCACGCGCAACGGCAAGGTCGTCGCGGTGCGCGAGGTGAGGGACGACGACGAGGTCATCGTCACCAGCACGCGCGGCATGGTGATCCGCCTCCCCGTGAACACGGTGAGCGTGCTCGGCCGCAACGTGCAGGGCAACCGCATCATGCGCCTGGAGGACGCGGACAAGGTCATGGCGCTCGCGCGCCTGGCGCCCGACGACCTCCCCACCGAGATGGGGCGCGACCCGGTGGCCGACGCCGAGGCCGCCATGCGCGACGTGCCGCTGAGCACGCTGCCCCCGCCAGAGCGGACGCGCGAGGACGAGCCGGACGAGAGCGACGAGTCGTAGGCTAGTAGCGCACGCTCCGGTCGTATCGCCAGATGCGGTATCCGCCGGTGGACGGGTCCCAGTCGAGGACGCGGTCCCCTTCGAGGTCGATCAGCCTGTGGCGACCCCGGATGGTGTGCCATTGGCCGCGAACGAGCGGGTCCCCCGGGAACGGATCTCCCGACCCCGTGACGCCCGGATCGTACCGCCAGATGCGGTACCAGCCGTTGTCGGCGACCCAGTCGAGCACGGTGTCGCCCCCCAACGGGATCAGCTCGTGGCCCGTGCGGATCGTGGACCAGCCGTGATCGACCAGGGGGCTCGCGGGGACGAAGGGATCGCCGTGCGTGACGCTCCGGTCGTAGCGCCAGATGCGGCAACGGCCGAAGAACGGGTCCGGCTCCCAGTCGAGCACGTGGTCGTTGCCCAGGTACGCCAGCTCGTGGTTCCCGCGGATCGTGCTCCATTGCCCGGCGGTCACCGGATTGCCCGGGAAGGGATCGCCGTTCGTCACGGAACGATCGTACCGCCACACGCGGTAGTTGCCCGAGGCGGGCTCCCAGTCCAGGACGCGGTCGCCGCCCAGGTAGATCAGCTTGTGGCCCAGGCGGATCGTCGTCCACTGCCCGGCCGTGACGGGGCTTCCCGGGAAGGGGTCGCCGTTCGTCACGGACCGGTCGTAGGCCCAGATCCGGTAGTTGCCCGTGAAGGGCTCCCAGTCCAGGACCCGGTCGCCTCCGAGATAGACCAGCTCGTGGCCGTCGCGGATCGAGCCCCAGACCCCCTCGGTCTGCGGGTCGCCGGGGAACGGATCCGCGTGCCCGAAGATGCACGTCCGATCAACGTTCGACCAGTATCGTTGCAGGACGTAGCCGTCGCGCGGCGCGTTCCCTTCCTGCTCGCAGAGGTCGCCGATCTCGCATCCGTGCGCCCCCGTCCATCCGTTGCCGGAGCGGTCCGTGAACGCCTCCGCCATCTCGTGGCAGAGGAGGCCCGACGTGTTGGCCAAGGAGCCCCTCATGGGGACGACCGCGAAGAACAGGTTGCTCTTCCCCAGGAGCTTCCGGTAGTGGCCCCAGCTGTGATATCCGCCGAGGTTCCTCTTGCTCGAAAGGTCCCCGAGCGTGATCTCCGTCTCGCGCGGCGTCACGATGACGTAGAGCAGGTCCGTCTCGGACGAGGCCGGACGCGGGGCGACGGCGCCGGAGTCAAGCCACGCGGTGAGTCGATCCTGCACGTCCGACTCCGAGAGCTTCTTCGGGTGGGGATCGCGGACGACGAAGGATCCCTCGAAGCGCGCCTCCCCGACGCCGTACTGCGCGAGGCCGGCCCGCCATGGGCTGCCCACGAGGTACCGGAAGAAGCCGTCGAAGTCGGAGGCGGCCTGCGACCGGGCCGCGTCGATCGGGTCTCCGGGGAACGGGTCGCCCCGGGTGACCGTCCGGTCGTATCGCCAGATGCGGTACGTGCCCGTCGCGGGCTCCCAATCCAGGACGGCGTCTCCCCCCAGGTACACGAGGCGGTGCCCCGTCCGGATGGTGCCCCAGCGGCCTGACGTCACGGGATCTCCGGGGAACGGATCGCCGGAGGTCGTCGCGCGGTCGTAGCGCCAGATCCGGTAGTCTCCGGTGGCGGGCTCCCAGTCCAGCACGGCGTCGCCCCCCAGGTGGACGAGGAAGTGGCCGGCCCGGATCGTCTCCCAGCGGCCGGAGGTCAGCGGCCCGAGGAACGGATCGCCCGAGGTCACGGTGGGATCGTAGCGCCAGACGCGGAACTCCCCCGTGGCCGGAACCCAGTCGAGCACGTGGTTCCCGCCCAGCGAGACGAGCTTGTGACCCGTCCGGATCGACTGCCACGCGCCCGAGGTGATGGGCACGCCGGGCAAGGGGTCGCCTTGCGCCTGCGTGCTGTCGTAGGCCCAGACGCGGTAGTCGCCAGTCGCGGGGACCCAATCCAGGACGCGGTCGGTCCCGAGCCAGATGAGCTCGTGCCCAGCCTTGATCGAGGACCACTTGCCCGAGGCGAGCGGCTCCCCGGGGAACGGATCGCCGTTGCGGACGCCCGGATCGTAACGCCAGACGCGGTATTGGCCGCTCGAGGGGACCCAGTCCAGCACCTGGTCGCCGCCCACGTGGACGAGCTGGTGGCCCAGGCGGATGGTGGACCAGTGGCCCGGCTCGAACGCGTCGTCCCAATAGACGGCGACGACCCGCGGGTTGTGGAGGACGGCCCCGCTCCCTTCGGTCACGCCGTCGGTGTTGCCGTGGCATTCGTCGTTGACGTCACCTTCGACGTCGCGGGCCTGGACTTGCCGCGGCAGCTTCGGGTGGTGGAGGCTTTGCTTGGTCCGCGGACGCTTGGGCTTGCCCATGCCTGTTCGGCCCGTCGAACGCGTCCGCCACGGAATAACATGTCGGGGTCGTGAGCGCGGATCACGCGAACCGGACACGGTCGGCCGAGAGCACCGAGCACCCGCAGGCGAGCAGTCCGCAGTGGGGGCAGCATCCGGTGGAGGTGGCGAGGAGCCCGAAGCGCAGTTGCATGGCTGCGAGCACGTTGGTTCCGCGCTTCAACCCGTATCGCCCACCGCAGGGGGTGGTCCCGCGGCGAGCGCATCGGCGTCCTGCACGGGCACGTCGCGCGTCGTGGAGGCGAGCGGCAGGCGCAGGACGAAGGTGGTGCCCGCCCCGACCTCCGTCTCGAAGCGGACGGCGCCGCCGTGCACCTCGACGATGCGCCGCGTGATGGCGAGGCCCAGCCCCGTGCCGTCGGGCTTGGTCGTGAAGAACGGGTCGAAGATCCGCTCGCGCACCTCGGGCGCGATGCCGGTGCCCTCGTCGGCGACGGCGACCTCGGCCTGCTCGCCCACGGCGCGCGTCTCGACGCGGATCGTGCCGCCCTCGGGCATCGCCTCGGCCGCGTTGACGAGCAGGTTGATGACGACGCGCTGGAGCGCGCCGCGGTCCGCCAGCAGCGGGCCGGTCGGATCGAGCTGGGAGACGACCTCGACGCGGCCGCGGGTCGTGGCGCGGAAGAGCTCGACGGCGCCCCCGACGATCTCCTCCAGCCCTGGCTGGGGGCGCAGGCCCGTCTCGCCGCGCGCGAAGGGGCGCAGGTCCTTCACGAGCGAGTTGATGCGCTCGACGCCTTCCAGCGCGGCCTCGCCGTGGCGGGCGATGTCCTCGACGAGCGGCGCGAGGCGCGGGTCCTCCTGCGCGGCCTGGGCGAGGCGCCGGTTGAGGAGGAAGATGTTGTTGGAGAGGTAGGTGAGCGGCGTGCGAAGCTCGTGCGCCACGCCCGAGACGAGCGTGCCCAGCGCGCTGAGCTTCTCCGCGAGCGCGAGCTGCTTGCGCGACTCCTCCAATTCGGCCTGCGCGCGGAGGCGCTCGCGCTCGTCGTGGAGCGCCAGGACGACGCCGCCCGTCGCGGGGCTGGGCGCGAGGGTGAGCGCGAGGCTGAGCGTCTCGCCGCGCGCGCCGGCCATGGTGGCGCGCTCCAGCCGCGCGGGACGCCCGACCCGGACCGCCTCCTGGATGCGCGCGAGGTCGGGGCCGCGCAGCAGCGCGTCGAGCCGGAGGCCGACGCATCCGCCCTGGGGTGATAGCATCGCGTCGGCGGCGGCGTTGGCGAACGTGACGACGCCCTCCTCGTCGAGCGCCAGCACGCCCTCGGCGAGGCTGTCGGTGATGGCGCGCGTGAAGGCGAGCTGGCGGCGCGCGCTGGACTCCGCGGCCTCCAGCCGGACGGCGTTGCGCACGCACTGCGCGAGGCGCTCGGGCGAGGCGAGCGCCTTGGGCAGGTAGTCGGTGGCGCCCGCCTTCATCAGCTCGACGGCGAGCGCCTCGTCGCCCTGCCCGGTGAGGATGACGATCGGCGAGGCGATGTCCGCGGCGCGCGCCTCGACGAGCAGGTCGCGTCCGTTGCCGTCGGGCAGCATGTAGTCGAGGAGCACGACGTCCGCGGGCTTGCTGCGCAGCGCCGCGAGCCCCTCGTCGCAGCGGCGCGCCTCGCGCACGCTGGCCGCCAGGCCCGAGGCGCGCAGCGCGCGCTTCACGGCCAGGCGGTCCACGTCGTCGTCGTCCACGACCAGCACGTCGAGGATCATCAGGGCAGCTCGCTCAGGGTCCAGTACTTGTTCAGCGCCGCCATCGTCTCGATGAAGTTGGCGAGCGTGACGGGCTTGAGGATGTAGCCTGCGACGTTGAGGTTGTACGCCTCGACGCGGTCCTTGTCGTCGTTGCTCGTGGTGAGGACGACGACGGGCGTGCCGCGAAGCTCGGGGTCGGCGCGCAGCTCGCGCAGGAACTCGATCCCGCCCATGCGGGGCATGTTGAGGTCGAGCAGCACGAGCCGCCGGTTCGGGGGCATCTGGCCGCTGCGCAGGATCTCCAGCGCGTCGAGCCCGTTGCCCGCGAGGTGGAGCGGGTTGGCGATGTTGTTCTTCTTGAACGCGCGCTGCACGTTCATCACGTCGACCTCGTCGTCCTCGACGAGGAGGATGTTCGTCTCGCGCGGGTCGGCTCCGCCGGCCCGAGGCTCCTGGGAATCGATCTGCAGCTTCATGGTCTCTCCCCTTTGGGCCAGGTGAACGAGAAGGTCGCGCCGCGGCCCTCCTCCGAGGCGAGCGAGACCTGGCCGCCCGCGGCCTCGACGATCTTCTTGACGAGCGCCAGGCCGATGCCCGTGCCCTCGACCTTGTCGCGCGCCTCCAGCGTCTGGAAGATGACGAAGACGCGCTCGTGATATCGCGCCGCGATGCCGGGCCCGTCGTCCTCGACCTCGAAGCGCCAGCGCCATCCCTCGTCCTTCGCGCGGACGCGGACGCGCCCCTCGCTCTTCCGGTGGTGGTGCTTGATCGCGTTGCCGATGAGGTTGAGGAGGACCTGGTGCAGGCGGAGGCGCTCGGCGCGCACGACGGGCATGTCGGGCGCGACCTCGACGACGAAGCCCGGGGGCGGGTCGAGGAGGTCCACGAGCTCGGCGACGAGCCGGCCCGTGTCGACGTCCTCCAGCTTGCCGCGCACGCGGCCCACGCGCGAGTATTGCAGGATCGCGTCGATGAGCGACTCCATCCTGGAGACGCGGCCGCGCAGCAGCTCGAGGTGCTCGCGCACGCCGTCGGTGACGTGCTCGCCCATGTCCTCCTCGATCCAGCGCGAGAGGTTGGCGATGCCGCGCAGGGGCGCCTTGAGGTCGTGGCTCGTGACGTAGGCGAACTGGTCGAGCTCCTTGATGGTGCGCCGCAGCGGCGTGACGTCGCGATAGCACCAGATGCGCCCCACGAGCGCGCCGTCGGCTAGGCGCACGGGCGCACCGTAGCGGTCGAGGATCGTGCCGTCGGCCAGCTCGACCTCGTCGCGCAGCGTCGCGCCGGAGAGGTCGCCCTCGTAGTAGCGCGTGCCGGCGAGGAAGGCGTCGCGGCTCCTGACGCGGGAGAGCGCGTAGCCGCGGCACGCCTCGACGTCGCGCAGCGCGATGACGTCCTCGGGGATGCCCCAGACCTCGGTGAAGCGCTTGTTCCACGAGAGGATCCTGCCGTCGAGCCCCACGACGAGGATCGCGTCGAGCACGCTCTCCATCTGCGCCTCGAGGAGCGCGCGCTGGAGCTGCTCGTTGGCCTGCGCCCGCTTCTGGGCGGAGAGGTCGCGCACGAAGCCCGTGAAGGTCGGGGCGCCTTCGCCCGGGAGCCGGAGGATGGCAAGCTCGGCGGGGAAGCGCTCGCCGTCGCGGCGGACCGCGGGCATCTCCAGGCGCTGGCCGGCGACCTTCGCATTGCCGGTGGCGACGTAGCGCTGGAGCCCCTGGCGGTGCGGCTCGCGGAGCTCGGGCGGGACGATGAGGTCGGCCATCTCGCGGCCCAGCGCCTCCTCGCGCGTCCAGCCGAACGTGCGCTGCGCGGCCGGGTTCCACGCCAGGATGCGCCCGGCCTCGTCGAGCGTGACGATGGCGTCGAGCGCGGCGTCGACGACGGCGCCCGCGCGCGCCGCGGCGTCGTGCCGGGCGTCCTCCGCGGCCGCGCGCTCGACGAAGAGCCCGACCTGCGCGCCGATGGCGTCGAGCACGCGCACGAGCGCCGCGTCGGGGGCGCGCAGGTCGCGCGCGAGGAGCTCGATGACGCCCGCCACGCGCCCCGAGATGCGCAGGGGGAACGCGACCGCGCCGCGCGGGCCTGCGCCGCCGGCGGCATCGCGCGCGTCCGCCGCGGAGTCGGGGATCCACTCGGGCGCGCGGCTGGCGAGCACGCGGCCTGGGAGCCCTTCGCCCTTCGCGAGGCGCGCGCCCTGCGTGGCGTCCACGAACGCCTGCGCGTCCGCGCCCGGCGCGCGCCACGTGGCCGTGCACACGAGGCCGGCGTCTTCCGGGAGCCAGAGCGCGCCGGCGTCCCAGCCCAGGCTCTCGCCCAGCGCGGCCAGCAGGCGCGGCACCACCTCGGCAGGCGGGAGCGCCTCGGCGAGGACGCGCGCGAGGGCGTTCTGCGCCTCCTGGCGCTGCGCCGCGCGGCGCGCCTCGGTCACGTCCTGGAAGAGGTTGAGCGCGAGGGGCGCGCGCGTGCCCAGGGGCGAGGACCTCACGAGCGCCCAGCGGTCCTCGCCGGTCGCGCGGACGTGGAAGCGGAGCAGGCGGTCGCGCCGGACGCCCTCGGCGAGCGCGCCCGGAGGGAGCGGCGCGCCCGACTCGTCGAACGCCTCCGCGCGGGTGAAGGGCTCCGCCGCGGCGTTCGCGTAGACGATGCCGGCGGGCGATTGCACCGTGACGCCCTCGGCGAGCGCGCCGAAGAGCGCGTCGAGCCCCGCGGGCGAGGCGAGCGCGGCCAAGGGGTCTGCGCCCTCGTCGACGGGCACGCTGCGAAGCTCCAACGCCATCGGGACACCCGGCGCGCGAACGAGCCCCCGAGGCATCTTATGCGTGTCGCCTACGCGCCCGCCTGCAACAAACGCCAAATACGCCGCGCTCGGGTCCGCCCTCGATGCGTCCGCTGCTCCTCGTCGTCCTCGCCGGTCTCCTGGCGCCCGCGCTCGCGGGCTGTGTCAACGCCCCCGGCGCGACGACCGCGGGCGCGCCCAGCGCCATGGACGCGGCGATGGCGATGAACGTCACGCCGCCCAAAGCAACGGACGTGCTCGCCGCGCTCAAGGGCTTCAGCGAGGCGTACCCGTACCGGCAGGCGGCCACGCCCAACCACCTCGCGGCGCGCGACGCGCTGGAGAAGATGATGAAGGACGCCGGCCTGGAGACGGAGCGGCAGGACTTCGACACGACGGGCGTCGTCTCCGCGGTTCCCGCGACGGGGCAGAACGTCATCGGCATCAAGTGGGGCCAGGACCGCGAGCGCTGGGTCGTCGTGGGCGCGCACTACGACGTCACCGAGGGCGCGGTCTACGGCACGTACGACGACGGGAGCGGCACCATCGACGTCGCCATGCTCGCCAAGGCACTCGCGCACGTCAACACCACGCGCACGATCGCGTTCGTCGAGTTCGACCAGGAGGAACGCGGCCTCGTGGGCTCGCACGCCTTCGTCGAGGCCGTCACGAAGGGGACGTTCAAGCACAAGATCACGGTGGACGCGATGCTCGACCTCGACATGGTGGGCATCACGTGGCCGCACCCGGCGAACCTCATCTGCTGGCAGAACAGCCCGAGCCTGGAGAACGAGACGCGCACGCTCGCCAACGCCAGCAAGATCCCGGCGGACCACCTGGAGTTCCGCAAGCCCAAGGGCGGCAGCAGCGACGGCGCGTCGTTCATCGCGGCGGGCATCGCGACCGCGTACTTCTGGAGCGACTGGGACGAGTACGTCCTGCCGGACGGCCAGGTGGCGCCCGTGACGTCCGGCTACGTCGGCACCTACCCCTGGTGGCACAAGGTGGACACGTACGACACGATGGTCGCGAGCGCCGGCGACGAGGCCACGCTCGCGGCGGGCTTCCAGACCACGCTGAACCTCGTGACGCCGCTCATCCTCTACATGGCCGGCCCGACGTTCACGCCCGATGGCGTGCAGCCGGCGAAGTGAGCCGCACGCTTGATGCGGTGTCGCGCGGTTGCGCGCCGCGATGCGCGTCCTTCTGCCGCTCGTCGTCCTCTTCGCCTTCGCGGCGCTCCCGCTCGCCGGCGCCTCCACGCCGGTCCACGCCCCCACCTCGATCTGCCACGGGGAGCGCGTCGGCTTCGAGGGGTACGAGGAGTGGTGCGTCAATCCGACGGACCCGCATTGCCTCATCGAGGAGAACGTCTGGACCGGCGCCGACGGCTTCTCGTACTGCACGGGCGTCTGAGCCCGATGGCCGACCTTCCCACCGCGCGCCTGGGCGGCTCGGGCGCCCGTGTGACGCGCCTCGCCCTGGGCTGCATGGGCTTCGGCAGCAAGGCGTGGCGCCCCTGGGTCGTGGAGCGCGCCGAGGCGCTGCCCATCCTCCGCCGCGCGCTCGACCTGGGCGTCGACTTCCTCGACACCGCCGACATGTACAGCCTCGGCGAGAGCGAGCGCATCGTGGGCGAGGCGCTCGAAGGCCGCCGCGAGGACGTCGTGCTCGCCACGAAAGGATATCACGCGATGGGCGCCAGGCCAAACGACAAGGGGCTCTCGCGCAAGCACCTCGTCAGCGCGATGCGCGCCTCGCTGGAGCGGCTGCGCACGGACCACGTCGACCTCTACCAGATCCACCGCTTCGACGAGGAGACGCCCGCGGACGAGGCGCTGCGCACGCTCTCCGGCTTCGTCGACGAGGGCAAGGCGCGCTACCTGGGCGCCTCCACCATGTGGGCCTGGCAGTTCGCCCTTTTGCTATCGCGGCAGCGCGAGCGCGGCTGGCACCCGTTCGTGACGATGCAGAACCACTGGAACCTCGCCTACCGCGAGGAGGAGCGCGAGATGGTGCCGCTCTGCCGCCACGAGGGCGTGGGCCTGATCCCGTGGAGCCCGCTGGCGCGTGGCTTCCTGGCCGGGCGCGAATCGCGCGAGCGCGGCGCGAGGCGCGCCTCGGACCACGGGCGCTCGTTCTACGATGACAAGGCCAGCCACGAGATCGCGCAGCGCGTCGACGAGCTGGCCGCGCGCAAGTCGGTGACGCCGAGCCAGATCGCCCTCGCGTGGCTGCTCCACCAGCCCGGCGTCGTCGCGCCCATCGTGGGCGTCACCAGGATGCAGCACCTGGAGGAGGCCGTCGCCGCGCTGCACGTGCGCCTCGCGCCGGATGAGCTTCGCTCGCTGGAGGAGGCGTACCGCCCCCGGCCCGTCGCGGGGTGGTTCCGCTCGGGAGGCGTGCCGCGCGAGCACCTGCACCCGGACGAGCCCTGAGCGTTTCCGGTCGAGACTTTCTCGCAAACGGGCGCGGCCCTTATCTCTTGCCGCCGCTTGGCTCGCAGCATGAAGGGAAGGCTGCTCGCCGCTTTACTCGTCATCCTCATGCTCGCCGCCACGCTCCCGGCCATGGCGCGCGATCGCCCCGCCGCGCTGGACTTCGCCCTCGGGCCGCACGTCGCGCGCGCGGCGCCCTTCGCATCCTCCTCCTTCGTGGACGCCGGGGGCGCGGAGCCCAGCGTGCTCGTGGACCGCGTCACCGGCGTCGTGCTCGAAGGCGACGACCTCGGCGTCCACCGCCTCGACGCCACCACCGGCGCGTGGACCGACGTCACGCCCCTCTTCATCCCCGGCACCATCAGCACGCCCGTCGTCTCGGGCGGCATCTCGGACGGCTGGGCGCTCGCGCAGGACGCCGCGGGCCGCGTCTACACCTCGACGACCGACGGGCCGATCGTCAACGTCGCCTCCACCACCGACGATGGCACGACGTGGACCGTCCTCCCGGGCATCGTCACGCGCGCGGACGGCGTCACCGACCGCCCGTGGCTCGCGACGAACGGCGCGGGCAAGGTCGCCGTCATCGACAACGCGCTCGTGGGCGAGGAGTGCTCCTACTCGACCGACTCGGGCACGACGTTCCTGACGAGCACGATCCCGTTCATCAACGACCTCACGCCCAACGCCGGGAGCGCGAGCTTCGACTCGGCGGGCCACCTCTACTTCGCCATCGCCGGCTCGCTCCAGCGCTGGACGACGCCCTGCGGCGGCGCGATCCAGACGCGCGCGCTTCCGGCCCAGGGGGCGCAGATCCTCACGCAGGCGGGCGTCATGGACAACGACTCCATCTACGTCGCGCAGCCCACGGCGAGCAACGGCAAGATCCAGATCGTCGGCTTCGGAAGCTGGACGGGCGCGCAGAAGACGCTCGACGTCTCCCTCTCCAACCTCTCCAGCAACACGTTCGCGGCCATCGCCGTCGCGCACGACCACCTCGCGGTCTCGTGGTACGGCTCGACCTCGTCGGGCGACCCGTCCTCGTCCTCCTTCTCGGGCACGTGGAACGTGTACGTCGCCCAGGTGCGCGGCTTCTGGAACGCGACGCCCAGCGTCACCGTGACGCAGGTCACCAGCGCGGGCAACCACGCGGGCTGGTTCTGCATGGGCGGCACGGGCTGCGGCGTGAGCAGCGGCTCGAACGACCCGCGCGACCTGCTCGACTACCAGGGCGTCACGTTCGACGCGGCCGGCAACGTGCACCTCGTGTACGGCCAGGACGACCTGACCGACAACAACCCGACGGTGCGCTACGCGGTCGTTCCGGCGTCGTAAGCGCCAAACTCACGAAAGGAGGCGCGCACGCCGTTTCCGTTGCAGGGCAGTTCCGCGCCGGTGACGTCCTGCGCGGACCGCCTACACCCGGCGGAGCCTCGTCTCGTTGCGGGTCGGCGCCATGCCATAGTTTCGGGAATGGTTCGCGCTCATTCAAGCCCCCGAAGCCGCTCGTGCGCGTGTGCGCGTCCGATCGGCCAGCGGGGTTGTGGACGCCGGCAGAACTCCGTCTGGGCGTTTCTGGGTCCATGCCCCAGCGGTCGATGAAGTCCCTTCGGAGCTCGTGGCGATTCACACAGATTGGCGCCACCCGCTCCTCCGCCCATTCGTCAAGCCGTC
The DNA here is from genome assembly GCA_034667685.1 of Thermoplasmata archaeon. Classification (GTDB taxonomy): domain Archaea; phylum Thermoplasmatota; class SW-10-69-26; order JACQPN01; family JAJPHT01; genus JAJPHT01. The sequence continues at coordinate 13,640 of JAXDQU010000008.1, forward strand.
GCTGCGTCTCCCTTTGGGACTTGTCCGGTACGGCTTCTTGGTGCAGGCCAACTCCTCCATGCGCCGCATTTGCTATGCCCTCATCTACAACGGGCTTACCAATTCACGCGAGCGGATTCTGATTTTCCCCGGCATGGAGCCTGGGCTCTGGCAGCAGCGTGAAGGAGGCGAGCCGTTCAGACTTGACCATGTGACGGTTGACATCCAAGACGACCGCTTCAGCCTCCACTTGTCGGAGCCCAGGCCGCCGGGGGCGAAGAAAGTACGCCGGCCTGCCAAGAAGATCCACCTTCCCCAAGATCGGCATGGAAACGTGAACCTGGGGGCACTCATGTTGCGTGACGCCGACTCCATCGCAACGGCGGGCATCGCGGTTACCAACGCGCGAGGGACGTTGGCTCCAGGGGGGCCGATCGGCGAGAAGGAGCTTGAGGAATCCGTCCGTGGAATGCATCCCGCGCACATCTTCGTCGGCCATTGGCCCGCCACGCGGCATCTTGAGCTGAACTTCATCCTCGCCAAGGGTCCTCCGGCATCGGGGCGCTTGCCAGGGCTTCTTCATGCCGCGCGCGAAGCCAAAGAATCCGGCAGCCGCGAAGGAATCTACCCGGTGAGTCTCGTCGGCCTACAACTCGGCTCTCGTTGGCTTCACATCGGGGCGGGATTCGCACAGGGACGCCTCATGCATCCCGCGGGCTGGCTCGTCGGAGAGCCGCGCCCCAGTTGGGCCACCGGATTGCCCTCGGAGGGAGTTGACGCAGCGCTCTCGATATGGTGAACTCGGCTCAGCCCGTCAGCACCTGCGCGCTGGTCACCCACACGCCGGAGCCGTCGGCGAAGCCCAGCGCGTCGTGGCCGAGCACGACCTGGACGGTGTGCGCGCCGGTCAGCAGCGCGAGGTCCTGGGGCGCGACGGTGGCGCGGTAGGCGGGGATCTCGCCGACGCCGGTGTGGACGCCGGCGAGGTCGAGAGCCTGCTGCGCGGTCCACCACATGACGCTGGCGATCGTCTGGTCCTGCGCGGTGCCGGTGCAGCCGGGGCCGTCGCAGAAGCCGAGGAAGGCGTAGGTGTACGGCATCGCCACCGCGCTCGCGATGGGCTGGCCGTCCACGAGCAGCGTGAACGTGGGCGGCGACTCGGGGTAGAGGAACCAGTCCTCCTGGTCGCCGTGGCCGCTGGCGAGGAACTCGACCGTCGCGCTCTGCGGGACGGTGGCGCCGAAGTCGATCGTGGTGGCGGGGCCGCTGCCGCCGATGCCCATGCCGGCCATGCGCTGGACGCCGAAGACGTGTGCGGCGGGCGCCTCGACGGCGGCGGCGCTCGGGTCGTCGTAGAACGCGAGGGAGAGCGTCACGACCTGCCCCTGGCCGACCCACGAATCGGCGTAGCCTTCGACGAGCGCGCTGCCGCCCGCGGGGAGGAGCGCCGCATAGCGCGTCACGTCCTTCGTCACGGTGAACTCGGTGCGGGGAGTCGTGCCGCGCAGGACCTCGACGCCGCCGATCGACGCGCTGAACGTGCGGTCCCACGGATCGTCGATGGGCTTCTGGCTCCACGTCAGCACGACGCGGTTCCAGGCGCCCGCGGGGACGTTGATTGTCTGGCCCTGCCAGGAGGCGCCGGTGAAGCGCGCGTGGTCGAGCACGACGATCGTCGCGACGGGCGCGGTGGCCGCGGGCACGTCCGGCCCCTCCTGCGGGAGCGCGGGCGAGGGGATGGCGCCGACGAAGGGGAGCGCGAGCAGGGCGAGGAGGACGAGGCCGGCGAGGGCTTTCATCGCCGCGCCAGCGCGCCCGCCCGGCTTGGCCGTTCTCGCGAGACCCTGTGCGCCAAAGCCCGCATGCTCTGAGGAGAACCATGAAGCCGCGCGAGGGCATCGGCCCGCGCATGCGCCTCGTCCTGGCCCTCGTCGCCGTCGCCCTCTTCGCGCTGCTCGGCTGCGTCTCGCCCGCCGCCACCCCCGCCCCCGCGGCGCCCCCGGCCGGCGGCGCGGCGCAGGACCCGCACGCGAACCTGTGGCTGCTGGATGGCGCGCGCCCCGCGCTCGACTCGCGCGTCTCGCAGGGGGGCGCCGAGCCGGCGATCCTCGTCGACGCGCTGGGCCGCTCGATCCTCGTGGGCGACAACGCCGGCGTCCACGTGAGCACGGACCACGGCGCGACGTGGACCAAGGTCTGGGTCCCCTTCGTGCCCGGCGCGACGAACAACCTCCCGAGCACGCCCGTCGTCACCGTCGGCGTCGGCAACACCGGCATCTCGGACGGCTGGGTCTTCGCGCAGGACGCCGATGGCGCCATCTACGCCTCGACCACCGACGGCGCGCTGATCAACGTCGGGCGCAGCCTGGACGGGGGCCTGACATGGGACGCGACGCCGAGCACGATCGCCACCGACGCGGGCCCGGTCGCCGACCGCCCCTGGCTCGCCGCGCACGGCCACGGCCAGGTCGCCGTCATCTGGAACGTGGGCGGCACCGACGAGGCGTGCAGCTTCAGCAGCGACGGCGGCACCACGTTCCCGCACAAGACGATCCCCACCTCGGGCACGTCGGGCAACGGCGTGCCCATCGGCGGGCGCGCCGAGTTCGACCCGCAGGGACGTCTCTACTACTTCGGCAACGGCGGCGGGACCCTGTACCGCTACGACCAGGCGCCCTGCGGCAACCTGCTCAGCAAGCTCGACATCCCCGCGCACGGCGCGCAGCTCTCGCTCCAGGCGACGACGGACGACACGGGCCACGTCTACACCGCCGTCCCCAGCGCGGGCAACGGCGCGATGCAGGTCTGGGGCTGGAACGGCACGCGCGGCGCCACGCTCAAGACGCTCACCATCAGCGACCCCTCGCTCCAGGAGAACACGTACGGCACGATCCACCAGCAGGGCGGCGAGATCGTCGCGGCGTGGTACGGCAGCTCGACGGCGGGCGACTTCCTGGGCCCCTCGTTCCACGGCGAGTGGAACGTCTACGTGGCGCAGGTCCGGAACTTCTGGACCGCCACCCCCAGCGTCACGGTCACGCGCGTCTCGACCGAGCCCAACCACGTCGGTGGGTTCTGCTTCGGCGGCACGAGCTGCGACACGGGCCAGACCTCGGGCGACCGCGACCTGCTCGACTACTTCCAGGTCACGCACGACGCGCAGGGCAACGCCCACGTCGCCTACGCGCACGATGGCGCCACGAGCAGCGTCGAGGTCCGCTACGCGATGGTGCCCGGCACGTCCCCCTAAGGCCGATGCCGTTCGCGGGGCGCGACGTGGGACGTCTACCTCGTGCGCATCACGAGCTTCTGGACGACCTCGCCCACCGTCACGACCAGCCCCGTGCACATGGGCCCCATCTGCCTCGACGGGATCAACTGCAACGGCGGCGTAGAAACGTCCAAGCGAAGCGCCTCGCCTCCCGCGGCCGATGACGGACGTCCCGAGGACGCACCCGCGCTACGAGTCGCTGATGACCCGCGCGCGCATCGAGGAGGGCGTCAAGGAAGGGCTCGTCGCCACGCAGGGGCTCATCGCCCACGGCCGCGGCGAGGCGTTCGACTACCTGCTGGGCGAGGCCACGATCCCGCCCGCCGCGGAGGCCGAGCGCGCCGCCGCCGCGCACCTGCTCCTGGCGCGCAACCCCGTGCTCTCGGTGAACGGCAACACGGCCGTGCTCGTGCCCGACGAGCTCGCCGCGCTCCAGAAGGCGCTCCGCTGCAAGGTGGAGGTCAACCTCTTCCACCGCACCGAGGCGCGCGTCGAGAAGCTGACCGCGTGGCTGGAGAAGCACGGCTGCACGAACGTGCTCGGCCGCGGCGCGCAGCCCACCATCCCGGGCCTCGACCACGACCGCGGCCGCAGCACGATCGAGGGTATCTTCAGCGCGGACGTCGTGCTCGTGCCCCTGGAGGACGGCGACCGCTGCCAGGCGCTGCGCGCCATGGGGAAGACCGTCATCGTGGTGGACCTCAACCCGCTCAGCCGCACGGCCAAGAGCGCGTCGGTCAGCATCACCGACAACGTGCGGCGCGCCGTGCCGGCCATCACGCGCGAGGTCGGTGTGCTATCAAAGTCCGAGGCGCAGAAGGTCGCGGCCTCCTTCGACGCGGCGCGGAACCTGCGCGAGACGCTGGACTTCATCGCGCGTCGGTTGACGACCTTGTCGGGTTGAGCGGGCCGACGTCAACACGAAGGCACGAAGCCACGAAGACACGAAATTTCTGAATCTTCGTGCTCTTCGTGGCTTCGTGCCTTCGTGTTCCAGCGGCCGCGGAAGAAAATCAAGCCTGGAGCAGGTGCCCCATCAAGTCGCGCTTCGTCTCCAGGTAGAAACGATTCGCGTCGTTCTCGCCCGCGATGTGCGGGAGGCGCGCCACGACGCGGATGCCGTGCGATTCGAGCGCCGCGACCTTCGCGGGGTTGTTCGTCATGAGGCGGACGCTGGCGACGTCGAGCGCGCGCAGGATGTCGGCGGCCTCGTCGTAGCGGCGCGCGTCGGCGGGCAGCCCGAGGTTGAGGTTGGCTTCGAGCGTGTTGGCGCCGCGGTCCTGCTCGTGGTAGGCGCGGATCTTGTTGAAGAGGCCGATGCCGCGCCCCTCCTGCTGGAGGTAGACGACGACGCCGCGCCCCTCGGCCTCGATGCGCGCGAGCGCGAGGTCGAGCTGTGGGCCGCAGTCGCAGCGCGCGCTCCCGAGGACGTCGCCGGTGAGGCACGACGAGTGCACGCGCGCGAGCACGTCGCGCCCCGCGAGGTCGCCCTTCAGGATGGCGAGGTGCTCCGCGCCGGAGGGCGCGCGGAACGCGACGACCTCGAAGGCGCCCCACCGGGTGGGAAGCTGCGCGCGGGCGGTGCGGGCCAGGGGCTCGCTCACGAGGCAGGCGAAGCCAGGCCCGGCCTTGAAGCTTCTGGATTCTACCCACTCTTGGGTTTGCGAATCGCTCGGGGAACTCTCGTCTCGTGCGTTCCATCCCGCGGCTGGGTTGCCGGCCCAAAGCCTGAACCCGGCGCGCGGCGCTGCGGGGAGCGTGCCCCGGCTCGCGGACCCGATGCGCCTCGGAGAGCGCGAGGTCCGCAATCGGCTCTACCGCGCGCCGGTGCTGGAGGTCGCGGGCAACGGCCCGGACGCCGCGCGCATCCTGCGCCGCGAGCTGGAGCCCAGCGCCGCGTCCGGCGTCGGCCTCGTCTTCCAGGGCGCTTGTCTCGTGACCCCCAGCGGAGGCCGGAGCGCGCCGGGCCTCTCGCGCGTGCACGACCGCGCGTTCGTGCAGTCGCTCAAGCCCGCGGTCGACGCGGTGAAGGCGCACGGCGCGCTTCTCCTGATGCAATTGGGCCACGGCGGCCTCCAGACGATGGAGCTGTGGCACCATGCGTACCGCGACGCGCACCCCGACGTCGAGACCCTCGCGGTCAGCGAGCCCCCCTGGTGGTTCCGCGCGCTCTCGCCGCTCCTGGACCTCTCGCGCGTGCGCGTGATGTCGGACGACGAGCTGCGCGGCCTCGCGGCGGCGTTCGGGCGCGCGGCGTCGCACGCGGCCGAGGCGGGCTACGACGGCGTGCACCTCGCGGGCGCCAACGGCAGCATCTTCCAGCAGTGCTGGAGCCCCGTCTTCAACCGCAGGACGGATGCGTTCGGCGGCGATGATATCAACGGCCGATCGGCCTTCTTCCGTCTGGTGGTCGAGGAGATCCGCCGCAGCACGCCGCGCGGCTTCCTGCTCACCACGAAGATCCCCGCCGAGACGGAGGCGCCGTTCTTCGTCCGCGGCGCGCTCTCGCTGGAGGAGGGCGTGCGGATCGCGCGCGTGGCCCACGACGCGGGCGTGGACGCCATCGCGCCGGTGCGCGTGGGCGTCACGCGCGACCAGGCGACCGCCCGGGGAAAGTTCCCGGCGCTCGCGTGGAAGGACCCGCGCTGGCAGCGCGGCTACGACGCCGCGTTCGGCGGACCGGCGCGCAAGGCCGTCGTCCGCGAGGCCAACCGCGCCGCGGCTCGCCTGGTCCCCTTCGAGCCCGCGTGGAACGCGCGCTTCTGCACGATGGTGAAGGGGGCGGTGCCCACGCCCGTGCTCTGCGAGGGAGGCCTGCGCGACAAGGGGCAGATGGAGGCGCTGCTCGCCAACGGCGCGTGCGACATGGTCGGCATGGCGCGCCCCTTCTACGCCGAGCCGCGCCTCGCGTGGCGCCTGCTCCACGAGCCCGAGGGAGCGCGGCTGCTCTGCGAGAGCTGCAACAACTGCGCCATCCCGCAGGTGACGGGCGCGCCGGGCGTCTGCCGCACGCCGAAGATCATGGCGAAGCGCGGAGCGCTCGCCAAGCGCGGCGCGTACGGCGAGCCGCCTTGAGCGCGGCCCGTCGTCCGCCTGCCCGGCCGTGGACAGCGCTTCATAGGCCTGGAGCCGATAGGGCGGGGAGGGAACGGATGCACCTGCTCTTGGCCGACGACGACGAGGGGACGCGTTTCGTGGTCAAACGCACGCTCGCCGCGCTGGGCATGGCCATCGACGTCCACGAGGCGCGCGACGGCAAGGAAGCCCTCGACCTCCTGGAGGCACGGCGCTTCGACGCCATCCTCACCGACTACCGGATGCCGCACGCGACGGGCGTCGAGGTCCTGCATCGCGCGATGCAGATGCAGCCCCACGCGCGCCGCATCCTCATGAGCGGGACGCTCCACGAGGCGATCCTGCGCGACGCCGTCGCGCCCGGCTGCGCCGACTTCTGCTTCGAGAAGCCCATGCGTCGCGACGAGTGGCTGCGCCTCCTGCGCATCGGGCTCGTGCTCGAAGCCTAGAACCTGTTTCATAACCTCCTCCATTGCTGCAAGGTTTTTCTGTTTATCTTCGTGCGGCGCGAAGCCGCGGCCCAAACAGGGCGCAACCACGGGGAGAGGATTCTACGCGACTGCGACGGAGGTTGTGAAACAGCCTCTAGCGCTGCCACGGCTCCCGGGCGTCGGCGGGGAACGGCGCAGCCGCGCGAGATGCAGAGCGTGGGAGAGCCGGTCGCGCGCGGCAGGACCCATGCGCCGGGGGCCAGCAGCGCGACCGCGCCGGCGAGCGTGAGCGCCACGTTCCCGCGCCGGAGCGGGGACGATCTGGAAAAGGCTCGCATTGCGTGACCCCGGAAAAACCCGAGAACCCGACGACCCGAGAACCCGGCCCGAAGATTCGGGTTCTCGGGTCGTCGGGTTCTCGGGTTTTTCCGGGGTCACGAATCAGACGCGAAGCCTCACGACGTGCGCCGGGCCGCAGCCCGTCGTGTCGTCGGCTTCAGACGCGAAGCCTCACGACTTCGCCGCGCGCGACGGCATCGAGCACGCGTTCGCCCGCGTCGCTGCCGCGCGAGATGCGGATCTCGCCCTTGCCGCCCACGGTGGCGCTCATGACGACCTCGTCGTCCAGGACGACCTCGGCGCGCGTGCCCACGAGGCCGCGGTCGACCAGGAGCACGACGTTCTTCTTGCTCTTGCGCAGCTCGGGCGTGATCTCGGCGTAGCGGCGCTCGTCCGATCCCGAGTCCGCTTCCGATTCCTCTTCCGCGTCCTCGTCTTCGTCCACGCGCCCGGGCGCGTCGCGGCGCAGCGGACGGTCGGGGTCGAAGCGGCCCTTGGACTGGCCGAACGCCTTGGGCGACTTCCCACGCGCGCCGGCATCCCAGCCCTTCTTGCTGCTCATGGGCCTGATATCGAATTTGATGCCGAGGGCTTCCTCCATCTGGCGGACGTTGCTGCCGCCCTTGCCGATGAGGGCGGGGACGTCGCGCTCGGGCGCGTAGAGCGTGGCGCTGCCGTCGCTGGTCATCTGGACGTCGAAGGGCCCGTCGACCCAGCGGCGCAGGGCGTGCTTGAGCTGCTCGCCGGCGAGCTTGTCGCGCGCGCTTCCTCCGCGCGTGGCGTTGGCGCTCTCCAGGGGCATGACGACGACCTGCTCGCCGTAGGTGTAGATCTCGTGGGTGGCGTGCTTGGTGATGAAGTCGCGCACGACGATGACGGGGCGCGCGAGGTCGGCTTCCGTCATGCCGGCGGGCGTCTTGACGGTGAACTGCATCTCCAGGACCTGCTGGACCTTGCCCTTCTCGATGTGGATGACGGTGTCGACGACCTGCGGGATCATGCCCAGCTCGACGCGGCCGATGAGGCGTTGGACGGCGTCGATGGCGCGGTTGGCGTGCGTGACGCCCACGAGGCCCACGCCCGCGAGACGCATGTCGGCGAAGATCTCGAAGTCCGCGGTCTTGCGGACCTCATCGTAGATGACGTAGTCGGGGCGGACGAGGAGCAGCACGTCGCTGGTGAGCGCCATGTCGCGTTCGAGCGGCGCGTACTGCGTGATCTCGTCGCTGACCTGGAGGTCGCGCGGGCTCTCCATGGTCTTGATGATGACGTTCTTCTGGCGGAGCCACTCGGCGACGGCGGTGACGAACGTGCTCTTGCCGCTGCCGGGCGCGCCGCTGACGAAGACGCCGCGCTGGTAGTCGGCGAGCCGGTCGCGCAGCTCGTCCGCGATGTGGTACTGCTCCAACGTGAGCTGGGCGACGGGGCGCACGGCGGTGATCTCGATGGCGTCGCTGAACGGGGGCTGCGCGATGGCGATGCGCATGTTGCCAAGCTGCACGACGGTGGCGCCCTCGCGCTCGATCTCGATGAAGCTGTCCGCGTCGCGCTTGGCGGCCTCGATGATCTCGCGGCGCATGCGCGTCAGCTCGCGCATCTCCAGGGGCTTCTCGGAGAGCCGGACGAGCTTCTTGCCCGCGGGCGTCCCCTTCTTCGCGAGGGGGACGACGTTCTGCTTGAGGTGGACGCTCATGGTCTCCTTGTCGAAGAAGCTCATGATGCGCAGGCTGCCGATGTCGGCCTCCCACTCCTTCGGGTCGGTGACGGGGCGGACCCACTCGACGTCGAGGCCCAGCGCGCGGGCGACGTGCGCCTGCACGCGGTCGCTCGTGAGGAGGCGCGCGCGGTGGTCGACCGCGACCTGGCGGATCATGGCGTCGATCTCCCCCGCCTTGGCCAGCTCGATCGCGTCGGGCGAGGGGCGCGGGCCGACGAACACCAGCTCCAGGTCGGCCGTCTCGCGCAGCTCCTGGAGCTTGACGACCTCGTCGAGCCCGGAGAAGCCCGACTCGCGGCCGCGGTTGGCCTGGAACTCCAGCTCCGCGATGCTGGCGTTGGCGATGTAGATCGTCGCGCCGGCGAGGTCGCCGCGCTGGATGCGCGCGGTCAGGCGCCCATCGACCAGGACGCTCGTGTCGGGCACGAGGACCTGGGGTTCGGGCGGGCCGAGGTCACGCGGCGCGGACGAACCCGTGGCCCGTTCCGCGCGCTTCGCCGCTTTCTTCGCCGGAGGCACGCCCCCGGATCGGCGCGGGTCGGCTAAAGACAATCGCCTCGTCCGTCGGCCCTGCCTCGGCTTCCGGTGCGGCCGCTGCGTCCTTACGGCTTCTCGCCCTTGTCCATCAGGCGGCCCTGGGCCTCCTTGCCGTCGGCGGCCGTCTCCTGGAGGCGTCCCTTCTGCTTGCGCTCCGGGTCGTTCGTCAGGTCGCCCACGACCTCGTTGGCCTTGCCCTTGACGCGCTGCCACGCGCCGCTTTCCTCTTCGGTCATGCGGCCGAGCTTGGCGGCGAGCCCGGTTGATGGCTCTGGCCGATCGCTCCATGCGTGAGCGTCGCCACGAGGACGAGCGCCCAGAGGAGCAGCGCCACGCCGGCGAGCAGCAGCCCGATCCGCGACGCGCGGTGCGCCTTGCGTTCCGGGCTCGCGCGCGCGTACACGACCACCGCGGCCAGCGCGACCAACGGCGTGCCCCACAGGACGTAGGGCGTCGCGACGAGCCCCGCCGTCCGATCCCTCGTCACGAGCGGCGCCAGGATGAAGCCCAGCGCGATGGGCGCGTTCGCCACCAGCGCGAGCGCGAGCACCTTGCCCGGCGTGGTGTCGGTCTGGAGCGCCTTGCGTCCGCGGGCCATGCGTTCACCCCGCGGCGTGCTTGCCGCGGCGCTTGGGATCGTGGGCCTCGTCGCGGCAGTGCGTGCAGATGTCGAGCTCGCACTTCGCGCAGGTCGTGAAGCAGGCGCTGCACGTGGGATACTGGCAGTCGTCGCACCAGTCCATGTGCTCGGGGCACAGGCTGCGCACCTTGCACGTCTCGCACGTCTCGAAGCAGCGCCGGCAGCCCACCTTCTTGCACTGCTCGCAGTCCACGAGGCAGCGCGGGCACGTCGCCTCCTGGCAGGCGGAGCAGACGGCCGTGCACGCGGCGCACGTCTTGTCGTGGCAGGTGCGGCACTTGGCGAGCTCGCCGTAGAGCGCCTCCTTGCCGCACGACTCGCAGCGGTAGATCAGCTCCTCCAGGTGCAGCCGCGGCCGCGCGCCCTCGGCCCGCAGCTCCGCGCCGCACGCGGGACAAAAACGCATCGCCTCGGTGACGGCCCCGCCACAGGCCGTGCAATGACCCATGGAATCGGCCTACCCTGCTCATCGGATAAAAGCTTCTTCGGGCGGGGTGCGCGGCTCGGGCCCCGGCTCCGATGCGCCGACCGAGAGCCCGGCGCTTTGGAGGCATTCAGGCGGAGCCGGGGCCCGCGAGGGCGCCGCTGCAAGATCCATCCTGCAAATGGTCTTCTCGGCGCGCTCCATCGTGCGTCGGGCGCTCGCGCCCAGGAACATTCCATGCGAAGGACTCTCGTCGTCTCCCTCTTCCTGCTTGCCGCCGCGTTCGTCGCGATCGTGCCTTCGGCGTCCGCGCTCGGATGCAGCACTGACCTTTCCGATGCCTCGTGCGCCGCAGGCTGCGCCGACGCCGCCCCGACCTGTGGCCTCGTGCCCGCGTCCCCCGTGCAGATCCAGACCTGCTTCTCCCCGGCGAACGCGCTGTCGGCGCCGGTCCCCGGCGGGGCGTGCGGCGGCGTGGGCGGCGGCGAGCCCGCGAGCATCATCTGGCTCGACTGCAATCACGTGGGCGGCGGCGTCTACTCGTGCTGGCTCTACACGGACTCGGGTGGCTGGACCCACTTCTGGATGTGAGCCCGCCTTAGCATCGCATCAGTCGCGCGCCCGCTCGTCGTCGAACCCGAGGCGCTTGCGCGCGGCCTGCCAGCGCTCCTTGAACGTGCGCGGGGCGAGGAATCCGTCGGCGCGCTCTTCCTCCGCGAGGAGGCGGCGCTCGACGCCCACGAGGTCGGTGCGCGTGAGGATGCCCACGAGCCTGCGGCGGTCCTTGGCGTCCACCACGGGGAGGTGGCCCACGTCGAGGTGCACCATCTCGGTGAGGGCCTCGTGGGCGCTCGCTTCGCGCGTGACGATGCTCGGGTCGGGCGTCATGAACTCGCGGACGGGCTTGTCGAGGTCGTCGTCCTTGACCTTCCTGCGCATGTCCGTGCTCGTCATGATGCCCACGAGCCTGCTCTCGGCGTCGACGACGGGATAGCCCTGGTGGCCGGTGGCGAAGCGCTTCTCGACGAGCGCGCGCACGGGCGCGTCCTCGCGCACGGTCTCCACGGGCGCGGACATGATCTCGCCCACGGTGACGAGGTCGAGGATGTTGGCGCTCGCGTCGGCCTCCAGGCTGCGCTCGCCGGCGTGCCCGCCGCGGAAGTAGGCGGGGGAGCCGTAGGCCTTGGCGAGGGCGTCGGCGACGACGATCGCGATCATGAGCGGGATGACGATGCTGAAGCTGTGCGTCATCTCGTAGAGCATGACGAGCGCGGTGAGGCTCGCGCGCGTGACGGCGGCGTAGACGGCCGCCATGCCCACGAGCGCGTAGGCGCCCGCGGTGCCCGTCCAGGTGGGGAAGGCGATGTGGACGAGCGCGCCGAAGATCCCGCCCAGCGCGCTGCCCAGGAAGAAGCTCGGGCTGAAGGCGCCGCTGGAGCCCGACGAGCCGCGCGTGATGGCGTAGGCGACGAGCTTGGCGAGGACGACGCCCGCGAGGAGCGTGACGACGAAGTTGCCTTGCAGCACCTCCTCGACGGTCTCGTAGCCCACGCCGAAGACCTGCGGCGCCAGGAAGCCCACGAGGCCGATGAGCAGGCCGCCCCAGACGTGCGCGAGCCACTCGGGGCCCGGCAGGCTGGCGAAGAGCACGTCGGAGGCCGCGAGCAGGCGTGATAGCAGGATGGCGAGCAGGCCGCAGAGGATGCCCAGCAGCACGTAGAGGAACAGCTCGCGGCCGCTGACCAGCTCGTAGGCGGGGATGGGGAACGCGGGCTGGTCGCCCAGGAAGTGCGTCGCGACGAGCGTGCCCATCGCGCTCGCCACGGTGAGCGGGATGAAGGCGCGCGTGCTCCACTCCAGGAGGATGACCTCCATGGCGAAGATGACGCCGGCGATGGGCGTGTTGAACGTCGCGCCGATGGCCGCCCCGCCGCCAGCGGCGAGCAGGAGCTTGCGGTGCCGCGCGCTGGCGCCCACGGCCAGGCTCGCGACCATCGCCAGCGCGGCGCCAAGCTGCACCATCGCCCCTTCGCGCCCCGCGCTGCCGCCCGTGCCCACCGAGAGGATCGTGCCCGTCGCGTGCCCGACGACCTTGCGCGGAGAGACCTCGCCGCGCTGCATCGCGACGCTGCGCACCACCTCGCTGCTGCCGCGGATGCGGTGGTCCTGCGAAAGGAATCGGACGACGACGTACGCCAACAGCGCGCCCACGGCGGGCACGAAGACGATCCAGAGGCCCAGCGCGTTGTCCACCGGGCTGCGGAACGTCAGGTCGACCTCGTCGCGGAACGCCACGTTCGTCACGAAGGCGATCGCGAGGCGCACGCCCACCGCGATCAGGCCCGTGCACGCGCCGATCAGCGCCGCCAGGAGGCTCGTCTCGGCCAGGTCGCGCAGGTACGCGGTGCCCGTCAAGGGACCCCGCGTCGTGCGCGCCACGCCGGCCATCACGCGGGCATTGCGGGGGGCCGGCATGAAGGGCGCTCCCACGCGCCGGGGCTCGGGGCTCTGGACTCGGGGCTCCGGAGCCCCGAGTCCTGAGTCCAGAGCCCCGAGCCCAAGCGCCCGGCGATGCCTTCATGATGCAATCCCCGTCTCGCCGCGCCATGCAGAGCCCCGGCCACAGCAGCGAGTTCGAGACGGTGGACCCCGCGCCCCTGGCGCCCGAGACCACCGTGCCGGAGCTGGAGGCGCGGCTCTTCGACACCAGGCTCAGCATGTTCCAGCGCTATCGCGCGCTCTTCTCGCTGCGGCACGTGGGGACCGAGGACGCGATCCGCGTGATCGCCCGGGCGATGTTCGAGGACGAGAGCGCGCTGGTGCGCCACGAGGCGGCCTACGTGCTCGGGCAGCTCCAGGGCGCGAAGGCGATCCCGTTCCTCGCGCGCCAGCTGGAGGAGGACCCCTCGCCGATGGTGCGCCACGAGGCGGCCGAGGCGCTGGGCAACATGTGGGACCAGACGGAGAAGGTCATCCCGATCCTGGAGAAGGCGCGCCAGCACGACCCGGCGCGCGAGGTGCGCGAGAGCTGCGAGGTGGCGCTCGACAACATCGCGTACCTGAAGGACCCGACCCAGTTCGACTGATACTCTCTAACGAGAAACGAAAAGCGGCGCGCGCCCGTCGAAGCGCGCATGATGGGACGCCCCCTCCTCGTCATGCTGGCGCTCGCCGCGCTCCCCCTCGCCACGGCCGCGCCGCCCGAGGTGTACGCCGGCGAGGGGCCGCTCCACGGCAAGGCGTACTTCGACCCGCAGCTCACGTACGACGTCGCCTACACAGAGCCGGGCTCGACGGGCTGCGTCGCCCCGGTCTACCTCCAGTGCATCGTGGAGGGGCAGGTCACCGACATCAAGTGGATCCGCATCGACATCGAGGGCAAGGGGAGCGCGGACTTCTTCGCCGACGCCGGCGCCAACACGCCCACCCTCGCCTACGGCTCGTGCGCCTCCACGCTGACCTACGCGATGTGCATCTTCCCGCTCCGGCACGAGACGTGGGGCAATCTCCGCATGGTCGTCGACTCCACCAACGGCCAGGCGGGCACCGTCATCTCCGTCTACGCGGAGTCGGGCGCGACGCTCTTCGGGCAGATGCTGTAGGGTCACGCGAGGGAGCCGCAGTCCGAGCAGACCAGGCCGCGGCATTGGCCCATCTCGCAATCGGCGGGCAGGATCGGCGCACGACAGCAGCGCGAAAGCATCGGACGAAGGAAGCTGCCGCGCCATCTTGGGCGCGAACGGGGGGCCCCGCCGAATCTACCTCAGAACCCGCGCGTCCGGGCCCAGCCGTTGAGCGCCAGGAGCGTGCGCTTGGCGTCGGTCTCCGGCAGGGGCGCGAGCGCGTCGGCGGCGGCCTTGGCGTGCTCGTCGCGCAGCGCCTCGGCGGCGGCGAGCGCCCCGCACGCGCGCATGGCGTCCACCGCGGCGCGGACCTGCGCGTCGGTCGCGTCGTGCCGGCCCAGCGCGGCGCGGATCGTCTCGCGCTGACGTCCGTCGGCGCGGGCCAGCGCCTCCAGCACGAGGATGGTGCGCTTGCCGGCGCGCACGTCGCTGCCCCACGGCTTGCCCATCTTCTCGCTGGGCGCCGTGACGTCGAGCAGGTCGTCGGCGATCTGGAACGCCATGCCGAACGCCTCGCCGAAGCGGTCCAGCGATTCGATGTGGGGCCGGCTTGCCCGGCGGTGCGCGAGCGCACCGCCGTGGCAAGCCGCCGCAAACAAGATGGCAGTCTTGCCGCGGATCATGTCGAGGTACGCCGCGACGGTGACGTCGTTCTCCCTCTCGAACGCGACGTCCATCGCCTGCCCCTCGCAGAGCCGGCGGATCGCGGTGGAGAGCAGGCGGCTCGCCTCCTGGTGCGCGGCCGGGTCGGGGATGCGCGCGAGCACCTCGAAGGCGCGCGCGAAGAGCACGTCGCCCGCGAGGATCGCCGTCGCCTCGTCCCACTTCGTGTGCACCGTCTGGCGGCCGCGTCGCGTCGCGTCGCGGTCCATGATATCATCGTGCACGAGGCTGAAGTTGTGCACCAGCTCGACGGCCAGCGCGACGGGGAGCGCGTCGTCCGCGCTGCCCCCCGCGGCCTCGCACGCCAGGAGCGCCATGATCGGGCGCAGGCGCTTGCCGCCGGCCTCGGGGTACCACATGGTCGCGTCGTGCAGCGCCTGCGGCCGGATGCCGTCGAAGCACGATGGCAGGGCCTGGTCCACGACCTTCCGATGGCTTTCCAGATTCAAGGCTTCCCACCGAGCTTGTGCTTCTGGCCGTTGCGCAGGATGTGCACGCTCTCGTTGAGGCGATAGCCTTCGCCGGTGGCAAGCTCCACGAACTCGCTCTGGAGGTCGATGCCGCCGTGGTTGGGGAAGAGGTGCGTGGGCTGCACGAGGCGCAGGAGCTCCTGGTGGTCGACCTTGCTCGCGTGGCCCGAGACGTGCGCGCCCTTGATGATCCGCGCGCCGCGCATCTTCAGCTTGGTCTCCAGCACGTAGCGGTTGGCGACGTTCTGCGGGTGCGGGATCGTGTTCGCGCTGAAGATGACCTCGTCGTTCTTCTCGACCTTGTAGTCGAACTCGCCCGAGGCCAGGCGCGGCAGGAAGCTGTCGGGCTCGCCCTGGTGGCCCGTGCCGATGAGCAGGAACTGGTCGCGGTCCTTGGCGACGCGCTTCAACGCCTGCGCCGTGGCGCGCGAGTGGCCCGCGATCTCCGTGGTGGCCGGAAGCTGGATGAGGCCCAGGTCGCGCGCGAGGCTCGTGTACTTGTCCATGCTGCGGCCCAGCAGGAGCGGCGTGCGGCCCAGCTCGTCGGCGAACTCGCAGATGCTCTGGAGGCGCGCGATGTGGCTGCTGAACGTGGTGACCACGATGCCGGCGCCCTCGTTCTCGACGCCGAAGAGGAAGTCGGCGAGCATGTCGCGCGCCACCGTCTCGCTGGGCGTCTTGGTCTCCTTGCCCGCGTTGGTGCTCTCGATGACCATCGCCGCGACGCCCTCGTTGGCGAGGCTGCGGAAGCGCTTGTAATCGGGCTTCTTGCCGATCACGGGCGCGTTGTCGAGCTTGTAGTCGGCCGCGTAGACGATCGCGCCCGCGTCCGTGTGCAGCACGGGGATGGCGCTCTGGACGATGCTGTGCGTGACGTGCACCAGCTCCAGCCCGATCGACTTGGAGATGGGCAGACGCTCGCCGGTGGGAAGCTCCACGAGCTTGTTGGGGATGAGGCGGCGCTTCTTGCCGCCCTTCTCGAAGTGCGTCGTCTGGTTCTCGATGAAGCGGATCGTGTAGGGCGTGCCGTAGATGGGCGCGTCGGGGAAGTGCCCCGCGAGCTTGGGCACGGCGCCCACGTGGTCGAGGTGCGCGTGGCCGATGACGATGGCGACGACCTTGGCGCCGAGGTCCTTGAGCACCGAGTCGTCGGGGATGGCGCCCAGGCGCTGGAGGTCGACGGGGTGCATCTCATCGAACACGTTCTCCTCGTCGAGAAGGATCCGGTCGAGCCGGATGCCCATGTCGAGGATGACCGCTTCCCGTCCGATCCGGATGCAGGTCATGTTGCGCCCGAAGTCGCTGTATCCGCCCACGGGGCGGATCTCGATGTCTGCCATGCTGGTCGCGGCAAGCCGGCCCTCGCGTTTGAGCGTGTCGGACAAAGCGGAGGCATTCATGTATGGTGGCGCCAGATGCGGGCCCCGTGGCGTTCATCGTCCGGCTCGCCGTCCAAGGCGTCCTGGCCCTTGTGACGGGCCTGCTCTACGCCTACGTCGCGCGCCTGGTGTTGAGCCGCTCCGTCTCGCCCGAGGCGCAGCGCGCGAACCACGCCTTCGCATTCTGGTGGGCCGCCTTCGGGGCGGTCGAGTTCCTCGCGGGCGCCTACAACATCCCCTCCGCGTTCGGCTACCGCGACCTGGCGATGGTCACCACCGTCATCAACGTCCTGCTCTTCCTCATCGCCGCCGCCATCGGCGGGCTCGTCTACTACCTCGTGTACCTCTACACGGGCAATCCCCGCTGGTTCTGGCCCATCGTCACGTTCTACCTCGCGCTCGGCCTCGCCATGCTCTACCTGATCGCGTGGCTCGATCCCATCGGCTACGACGAGAGCTCCTCCACGCTCCAGCTCACGTACCGGAACCAGCTGGGCGCCACGCCCTCCATCGCCCTGGGCCTCGTGCTGGCGCTTCCGGTCGTCCTCGCCGCGCTGGGCTACGGCTCGCTCTACTTCCGCGCGCGCGACCCGCCCCAGCGCTTCCGCGTCGGCCTCGTCGCGGGCTCCTTCCTGGGGTGGTTCGGCTGGTCGAGCGTGAGCACGGTCCTCCAGCTCCAGCAGCGCTTCCCCGACTCGGTGGGGCTCGCCACCCTCAACGCGGTCATCGCCATCGCCGCGCCGCTGCTCGTCATCCTGGCCTTCCGTCCCCCGCGCTGGATCCGCGCGCGCTGGAACGGGGGCATGGCGGCCTAGCGCGGCGCGAAGCGCAGGAGCACGCCACTCCCGAGCGGCGTGGATTCGACGAGCTTCATGCGCAGCACATGCGCTGCGTCGACGGCGCCGGGCCCCTCCACGAGGCTGGGCGCGCCGCCGCCCACGACCAGGGGCGCCACGAAGATCGACAGCTCGTCGACGAGGCTCGCGCGCAGGAACGCGCCGATGATGGTGGCGCCCCCTTCGACCATGACGCTCTGCACGCCGCGCGCCGCCAACTCGCGCAGCGCCAGGCGCAGGTCGACGCGCCCCTCGCCGGCCTCGACGCACTCCGCGTTGGGCATGCGGCGCTGGTTCCCCTTCGCCACGAAGACGAGGGTCCGCGCCTGGCCGTTGAGCACGCGCGCGTTGGGCGGCGTCTGCCCCTTGCTGTCGAGCACGACGCGCATCGGCTGCTTCGCGGCGCCGGGCGCTTTCGTCAGCAGGCTCGGGTCGTCGGCGAGCACGGTGCCGATGCCCACGAGGATGGCGTCGCTGCGCGCCCGGAGGTCGTGCACGCGGCGCAGGTCCGCCTCGTCGGAGATCGCGAGCGGATTGCCGCCGCGCAGGGCGATCTTGCCGTCCGCGCTCATGGCCGCGTTCACGACGACGCGCATACGACCTCAGACCCCGGTGGCGGTATATGGAGGAAGCGGAAAAATCAGGCCGTGACCGGCCCGGTCCCTGCGCTTCGCATCGCCGCCAACACGCGAGCACGCCATCACGCCAGCCCGACCGCGCTCGTGTGTTGGCGTGTCCGCGTGTTGGCGGCGATGCGAAGCGACGGCCAGCGTCATGGACGCCCCAGCATCGCGCGCAGCGAGCCGGTGAGTTCGGGCCGCGCGAAACGATAGCCCGCGGCGAGGAGCTTCGTGGGCCTGGCGCGGCAGCTCGCCAGGAGCAGCTCGTCCGCCATCTCGCCCAGGCCCAGGCGCAGGGCGAAGGCGGGCTCCGGCAGGATCGCGGGCCGGCGCAGCGCGCGGGCCAGCGCGCGCGTGAAGTCCGCGTTGCGCACGGGGTGGGGCGCGACGACGAGGACGGGGCCCTCCAGCGCGGGCTCGCGCAGCGCGAAGGCGAGCGCGCCCACCACGTCCTCCAGGTCGACCCAGCTCCACCACGCGCGGCCCGACGCGATGCGCCCGCCCGCGCCCAGGCGGAAGGGCAGGAGGAGCTGCTTGAGCGCGCCGCCGCGCGGTGATAGCACGATGCCGAAGCGCGCCTGGACGACGCGCACGCCCATCCCCTCGGCGCGGCCGGCCTCGCGCTCCCACGCCTCGACGACGTCGGCCAGGAAGCCCGCGCCGCGCGGCGAGGTCTCATCGACCTCGGCTTCGCCCCGGTCGCCGTAGAAGCCGATGGCCGAGGCCGTGACGAGCGCGCGGACGCCGCTCCCCGCGAGGGCGTCGACGAGCGCGCGCGTGGGCTCGACGCGCGAGGCCAGGATCTCGCGCTTGCGCGCCTTCGTCCAGCGCTTCGAGATGCTCTCGCCCGCCAGGTGCACCACCGCGTCGAGCCCCGCGAGGTCCGACGCGCCCACGCGCCGCGGCAGCCGCACGACGCGGTGGCCCTGCCCGAGCAGGTGCGCGCGGAGCGCCGCGCCGATCATGCCGTGCGAGCCGGTGATGCCGATCGCCTGGGGCGCCACGCGCACGCCGGCCTCGCGCGCCGTCTTCTCGTGGCGCCAGCGGAACATGCGGTCGAGCCGGCGCCGGACGAGCGAGGGCGGGAGGAGCGACGACCACGCGATGCGGTCCTCCAGCCAGGTGCCGCCCGCGCCGTCGCTTCGGAACGTGTGCTCGTGGCGCCAGCGCCGGAACGGGCCGCGCGCCTGCTCGTCCACGAAGCCGTCGGGAATCGGCTCGTGCCGCGCGACCCACCGGAATCGGAGCGGGCCCGCGTGGACGCGGAACGCCGCCTCGCCCGCGAGGCCCGCCGCCTCCCGCTCCACGTCCACGCGCTCCCAGGGCGGCGTCAGGCGCTCCAGCGCGCCGGGGCGCTCGTGCCACGCGCGGACGGCCTCGGGCGACGCGTCGAGGCGCGAGCGCAGGGTGAAGACGGGCATGCGGCCGGATATGCTGGGGGCAGAAAGAATCAGCCGCCTCGGAGCGTTCGGCGCGCATGCGGCTCGTCAAGGTCGTCGCGTCGTGGAACCCCGGCGAGGGGGGCCATTGGCCCGTCAGCCTCACGTGGCACCTCGACCCTTGGGGGCGCGTGCGGCGCCTCGCCCTGGCCCTTGCCCTCGCTTTCCTTGCCGGCTGCGCCTCGGCGCCCGCGCCCGCCGCGAGGACGTGCGCGCCCGCCTCCACCGAGCGCGGCGGCGGGCAGGGCGTCTGCGCGATCACCACCGACGGCTGGATCCTCCAGGGCGCCGCGTGGAACCCCGACAACCCGAGCGCGCCCAGCGTGATGCTCGTCCACGGCCTCAACGAGGACCGGCACAGCTACGACGCGCTCGCCCACGCGCTCGCCGCGAAAGGATATCGCGTGCTCGCGTTCGACTCGCGCGGCATGGGGCTCTCGACGAATCTCACCGACGGCTCCACGCGCACGCTGGCCTCCTTCAACCAGCAGGACGTCCTGGCGATGCCGCACGACATGGCGACGATGGGCGCCTCGTTCCAACCCACCGCCATCGTGGGCGCGAGCGTCGGCGCCAACGAGGCCATCGCATACGCCGCGCTCTCGCCGGGCGTCCGCACCGTCGTCCTCCTCTCGGCGGGCGAGAGCTACCAGGGCCTCGACGCGACCGCGCCCGCCGCGAAGTACGGCGGCTCCATCCTGTTCGTCGCCTCGCAGGGCGACACGTACGCCGCCGGCAGCGCGCAGGACCTCGCCTCGCGGCACCACGGCGAGCACCAGGTGGACGTCGTGGGCGGCAGCGCGCACGGGACGAACCTTCTCGCCGACCCCACGATCCAGGGCGCCGTGGTGGCGTGGCTGGGCCAGCACCGGTGATATCACGAAGGCTCGGGGCTCTGGACTCAGGACTCCGGGCTCCGGAGCCCTGAGCCTGGAGTCCAGAGCCCCGAGCCCTCGATAGGTTCATGGCGGCGCCCCACTTCGGCAGCAGCATGGCGCGCGACGACGAGGAGGCGACCTTCGACGACCTGCCGCTCTCCGAGCGCGCGCGGGAGGCGGTGCACCGGCTGGGCTGGCGCGCGCCCACGCCGATCCAACGACTCGCCGTGCCGCAGCTCGCGATGGGGCGCGACGTCATCGGGCGCGCGCAGACCGGCAGCGGCAAGACCGCCGCGTTCGGCCTCGTGCTCACCGACCAGGTGAAGGCGCCCGGCGTCCAGGCGCTCGTGCTGGCGCCCACGCGCGAGCTGGTCGTGCAGATCGCGCGCGACCTCAACGCGCTCGCGGAAGGCGCGCCGTTCCGCGCGGTGCCCGTCTACGGCGGCGTGCCCTACGACGAGCAGATCGCCGCGCTCGCCGACCCGGCGACGACGTGCATCGTCGCGACGACCGGACGGCTCCTCGACCTCCTCGCGCGCCGCCAGGTCCTCCTCGACCAGGTGCGCTTCGTCGTGCTCGACGAGGCCGACCGCATGCTGGACCTCGGCTTCCTCCCCGAAGTCGAGCGCGTCCTCAAACTCATCCCCGGCGGGCGGCAGACCGCGCTGTTCACGGCGACGATGCCCAGGAAGGTCGCGCTCCTCGCGCACCAGTACATGGCCCACCCGCGCGAGGTCGAGGTCGGCCCCCAAACGCCGCTCACCGCGGAGCACTACCGCGTGGACGTCGCGAGCACGCACCGCCACGCCGCGCTCGCCGCGCTCCTCGCCAAGGAGAAGCCCGCCCGCTGCCTCGTCTTCGTCCGCACGCGCGAAGGCGCCGCCAAGCTCGCGCGCGAGCTGGTCGAACAAGGCGTCCTCGCCACGCCGCTCCACGGCGACCTCACGCAGCCCCAGCGCGAGCGCGTCGTCGCGTCGCTGCGCGAGGGCCGCACCGCGCTCGTCGTCGCCACCGACGTCGCCGCGCGCGGCCTCGACTTCCCCGCCATCTCGCACGTCGTCAACTTCGAGGTGCCCGAGGAGGCCGACCAGTACGTCCACCGCGCCGGCAGGACCGCGCGCGCCGGCCGCGAAGGGCGCGTCTTCACGCTCGTCACCGAGAACGACGGGCGCGCCCTCGAAGCCGTCCAGCGCGCCGCCAAGGTCGCGCTCCAGCCCTACGCGCTATCATTCTTGAGCGCGCAGGGCGACGTCGTGGACACCGCGACGACGCCGCTGACGCCCCCCAAGATGGAGATGCCCGGCGGCAACGCCCGCGGCGCGCGCCGCCGCGCCAAGCCCACGCCGCCCAACCCGCTCAGCAAGCTCGTCGAGGAGCCCGAGCCGGAGCCCGAAGCGAAGGGACCGGAGAACGACCTTCCCCCCTCGCGGCGCGAGCGACGACGGACGTGAAACGTTCGCGTGAAACGTGGGACAGGATCGACGGCTGCTGCAGGATTCCCTACCGGCCCTCGTGCGGTTGCCTGTGGTAACTGTTCTTGTCACGAGTTTGCTCCGCAATCCATTTCCTCCAATGGTTGTTAGGTCGGGTCCGTTCACCCATGACACGACGTAGTCTGCCATTCGCCCTTGCCCTCGTGGCGTTCCTCTCGGCAGCAGACCTTTGCCCCATCGCGGTTGCTGAGGATATCTGTGCCGATGTGTTCCACGGCCCCTGCCCCCGCGTCGCGATCCCCGTCGTCATCCCTGTTGGTATCCCCGTTGGCATCCCCATTGTTACCCTTGACTATGGAAGCCCGGGTACCTGGTGTGGCGCAGCCGAGGAAACCTATCCGGCCGGAGCCGTTTCGGGCCCTGCTTACGAATCCGACTGGTACTCGCACACGGCTGTCGTCGCTACGACCTATGCCCTGAGCGCGAGTGGCCACGGGGGCTTCACTGTCTACAGCGACGATTGCGGGAGCTGGCTTTGCTCGGGGTCTGATTCGTCACCGTGTACGGTCGAGGGCACCGGCAAGTTCTACATCAATGTCTTTGCATCCAACGCCTACACGCTCGCGTTCGCCCCATCTGCGCCCGTAGGGTGCCTGCAGGCCGCGGATGTGACCACGCTTAACGCCTGCGGCGTCGGTCCAGCTTGCCCTTCAGGTCTAACAAGTCCTCCCGGGCCAGGCCAAGTTGGAGTCGTTTGCGGGCTTCCCGTGCCGCGTCCCGGAACGCCCGCCGGCGTGGCTTCGTGCGCGACGTACAACGCGAACTTCAATTCCCCCTATCCGGGGCAAAACCAGGGGGTCGTGATCGAGTTCGATCCGCCTGGACCGGAGGGAGACGTGGCCTTCTGCGCGGGCACCCTCACGGGCGCGCCTTGTGCGCCCGGTCAACCTGGCGTCATGCTCAACAACGATCCCATCTGTGCGCCCGGGTGCTCCCAAGGGGTAAGCCCCCAGACGGTGAGCGCTTGCGGTTTCGGACCCTTCTGCCCATCGGGTGTTACAAGCCCGGCCGGGCCGGGACAAGCCCTTGTGATCTGTGGGCAAGGTGTCTCGGCGTGTAGCCTGACCGGGGCGGGTCCCGGCGCAGGTTGGGGCGTGGGCGCCAACGACGCCTGCATTGGCCTCCCGTGGGCAGCCCAAGGAGCGGCCTCACCTTGTCCGGCGACCGCGACGCTCAACTTGCGCATCTACTGGGGGACGACGCCCGCGTTCGCGCCGGGCAGCTACTTCGACGTCTGCTTCTGACGCGGGCGCGGCGCCGGGCCCGTTCAGCTCGGACAAAACCCAAGCCCGTCGTCGTAGCAGTCGACGTCGCGCAATTGATAGCTGTCGCCCGGCGCGGCGCCCAGGGGGTTGCCGTCGGTGTAGCGCGGCATGTCGTCGTGGCCGCCGAGGTCCTTCCACCAGAGGGCGGGGTCGCAGGTCCAGCCGTGGTCGTTGGGCGCGCCGGCGCCGACGCTGCCTTCGCAGGCTTCCGCGCCGTAGGTGCCCGCGCCGTTGGGAAGCTGGTAGCCGGGCATGTCGATGGCGGCGTAGAAGCTGAACCACGTGGAGCCGGTGAGCGTGAGGTCGCGCCGGAGGAGCGGCGGGTTGACGACGGGCGCGTGGAGGCTCGTCCAGATGGGGCCGCCGTACTGGTTGCGCAGGTAGGGCGTGCCGAAGTCGCTGGGGAAGCGGCCGCTCTCCAGGATCGGGTCGACGCTCGGGTCGAGGCCGCGGTAGCCCTCGTCGAACTGGAAGACGACGTCGTTGGTCGCGCGGTCGCCGCCGCCGAAGCCGACCTGGCCCTCGACGTCGCGGCCCACGTAGAAGCTGGAGGCGGGGCTCGCGGTGCTCGCGTCGCAGTCGCCGTGGGGGCCGTCGAGCGCGTACTCCGCCGCGTCCCAGTACGATCCGCGCGCGTCGTGGACCTGCGGCGAGGGCTCGGGGGCCCAGACGAGCTGGCCCTGCGCGTTGCCCGGCGCGGGGCGCCAGTCGCCGTTGCCATCGAAGACCTCGGTGGGTCCCACGACCGGTGTCGGCTGCGGGCCGGAGAGCTCGCCGCCGCTGGGGTCCTGGAGGGTGGTCGACTCGATGGCGCCGCCGGTGGGGTCGCCCACGCCCAACGCGGTCGGGCGCGAGCAGTCCCAGAGCGTGGCGGCGGGGTCGCCCGAGCCCTCCTGCGCGAGGCCGGCCTGGCCGCTGACGGGGTCGCCGAAGGCCGTGACGAGGAAGGCAGCGTCCAGCGTGGGGCCCGCTTCGGGCGCGAGGGCGTCGAGCGTGGCGCGGGCGTCGCCGCCGTCCTCGCAGTCGACGACGCGCAGCAGGCCGCCCACGCTCGAGGTCGCGCCGCGCGGGAGCGGAGCGGCGGGGCAGTTGGCGGGGGGCGCGTCGGCGGGCGCGCCGAAGTCGCCCCAGATGCGCACGCCCTGCGCGTAGAGCGCGACCGGGTCGCCGTAGTAGGCGTGGTCGCCCGGCGTGGGCGCCAGCGTCGCGCCCAACGAGGACTGCGCGGGGCACGTCGCGGCGTCGTACTGGTACTCGCACGGGTCGACGCTGCCGATCATGAGCAGCTCGGTGGCCCACTGGCCGTCGTTGTGCGGGCCGCCGATGGGGCACGCGACGTGGTCCGTCACGAGCTGCGCGGGGTAGTCCATGAGCGCGCCCTCGGCGGTGCCCACGTAGCCGTCGCCGTTGCAGTCGACCCACGCGCCCAGCAGCGCGTTGAACGAGTCCGGGCCGGGCGCCACGAGGCGCGTGCCCAGCGTCGCGCTGTTGGGGTTGACGACCGTGCCGTCGAGCGAGGGGAACGCGTCGAAGTAAAGGCGCATCGTCGCGCCCGCGGGCGGCGCGGTCTGCCACATCGGGCCGGTGCGGTCCTGCGGCGTGCTCGGCTCGGCGCTGCCCGGGCCCCCGCCCCAGCCGAATGCGGCTGGCGAGAGGGACGCGAGCGCGAGGAGCAGGACGGCGACGCGGGAGGCGCGCATGGTCTCGGCCGCGCGAGCCGACTGGGGGACTTGAGCTTGCTGGTGAAGATGGCTCCGCGAGCGCCGCGGATGCGCGGAGTTGCGGAACGGGCCTCGTTGCCGCCGGCTCGGTTCGGCAGAGCCTTCTAGCGAAGCCGACTCAACACGAATCGGATGGATGCACCATGATGACGGCACGTTTCGAGAAGCGCGATTTCAAGAGGATCTTCCTCTACCTGGACATCCTCGTCATGGGGATCTTCGCCGTGAGCCTCGTGGTGCTCGTGCGCGACGCCTACGTGGCCGGGTTCTACGAGCAGCGCGTCGACACCCTCTACAGCCTGAACTTCTGGGCGATGCTCCGCGACGCGGTCTTCGTCGTGGGCAGCCTCGCGTGGATGTTCTTCCGCTACTTCCGCACGCAGGTCGCCGCGTTCCAGGACCCCTGGAGCTGAGCCCGCCCTTTTCTGGCGCCGCCACGTCGACCTACGGTGGACGGCGCCCAGGTCCTTCTCTTCGCCCGCTGGGCCACGCTCGGCTCCGCGCGTGCCCGGGCTCGGGGGAAAGGCGCGTCTGAAAAGAAGGAAGACGGGGGGCGGCGGGCGCCGCGCCCCGCGGGAAGCTCATCCCGAGATCGAGGGCAGGGCGTACATGACGTAGGCGCTGAGGTCCTTCGCGTTCAGGCCGAGCGACCCGTTGAGCCAGTCGCCGCACGTGAACAGCACGCTCTGGGAGCTGCCGTCGTGGTACGGCTTGACCCAGCCCTGGTCGTCGGTGGGGTCGCCGTTGCCGAGCGTGCACTTCACGCCGCAGTTGTCCCTGCTCCCGGACACCTCGTCGACCGAGAACGAGGTCTGCTTGCCGTTCCAGTCGAAGCTTCCGATGACGTGGTCGTCGCACGCGTTGCCGCCGCAGCCATCCACCCAGTCGCCCTTCGCGCTCTTGGGATCGTCGGTGGACGAGAACCACACCTGGCCCGTCCCCGGGCCGAACGACTCGCTGTGGCACGAGCTGCCGGCAGCGGCGGTGGGAAACGGCAGGAGGCTGAGCAGCGCGAAGGCCGCCATCACGATTCGCATCTTCATCATGGGTCTCACGTCGCCGCGCGAGGCGGCAACCCGTCCACGCCCCCGGCGCCGATACGTCGTGGCTCCCCGCGCGAGGATGGGAAGACCCGTGCGTCCGCGTGACGGGTCCACGTGAGCCTTGCGGCGCGGCGAGGAACGCCGCCCGCCCCTGGCCCCCTGGCCCGAAGCCATGAAATAGGGGGTCCACGTTGTTCGCGTCGCCCCCGGGCACGCCCGGAGGTCGGCGCAAGCCGGGCGCTTAGATCAGCTGGTAGATCGCGTCCTTCGCAAGGACGAGGCCGGGGGTTCAAATCCCCCAGCGTCCACTTTTCGAGACGCCGTCACCCCCGCGGGTGAGGCGAGCATCTTCATGGCGCGAGGCGCATGCCCGGCGCGAGGCTTCCCCCATGCGCAGCATCCTTCTCGTCGCGGCCGCCCTCGCCGTGACGCTCGTCGCCCTGCCCGGCCACGCCGGCACGGCCCCCTGCTACACGACCTCCGAGCCGACCCAGGCGTTCGCGGTCAACGGCCAGCTCTACTATGCCGTCGTCGACCAGCACGGCGCGCCCGACCTCTACGTTTACCAGGAGACGAACGGGATCGACGGCCTCCAGCGCCACGACGACCGCGTGGACGACCTGGGCAGCTGCCGCGACGGCACGCCCGGCGACACGTGGGCCTTCTCCCTCGTCTGAGGAAAGGATCATAGCCGGGAGCATGGCTCCCCGCGCGCCACGGGCGCGTAGGCTAGCTTGGATAGACTTCGGGCCTCCGGAGCCTGAGACTTGGGTTCGAATCCCAACGCGTCCGCTTCTCGCTTCGCTCGAAGCGTCCACGTCGTCTCGGCACCGAGACGGCTCGCTTCGCTCGCCTCGTGCGACGACGTGCCTGCAGGCACTCCGTCGCACGCTCGGCGCCGATCCCAACGCGTCCGCTCACCCTTCTTCTCGTCTCGGCCGATGCCTTTCCCCGCGGCCGGGACAACCGAAGCTTGATATTCGAACATGGGGACACGAACACAGTTTCTGGAGGCTCGGAGACTTGAGGTTCCCCATCGTCGCGACGCTCGTGGCGCTCAGCAGCGTCGCGGGCCTGGCTGCCGCGGCCGCGCCGCTCTCCTTTGACGTGACGCACGCGCTTCCCGCGCTGCCGGCGCTGCCCACGGCGCCTGCCGCGCCCGACCTGGCCGGGACCGTCGCGCCGCGCGTCGAAGCGCCGCTCCCCGCCGCCGGCCTCGCCATGGCCGCGCGTCCCGTGGCGCCCGAGGCGCCCAGCGCGCCCGTGCTTCCGGCCTCGGCCGACGTCCCGGTGCTCCTCCTTCCCGACGGCTTCGCGTTCCTGGCGCCCGGCGCGCCCGCGACCGCGGCCGGCGTCCGCCTCGGCGCCGCCGCGCTGCCCGCGGCGCCCCGCGCGAGCGCCCCCGACGCGCCCCTTGCGCCGTCCCTGCTATCAAACGCCGAGGCGCAGCGCCTTCCGCCGCGCGAGGCCGCGCCCGTGGCCGCCGCCGCGCCCGTCCCGGACGCGCAGACCGCCTCCTCCCACGTCTTCGTCGCCTCGCCCGGCACGGCGCGCGTCGCGCAGGCCGCCGCCGCGGGCGCCCTCGTCGCGCTCGCGGGCGTGGGCGCCCTCGCGCTCTACCACCGCATCCGGCCGCACGCCGCGCTGGAGAACGACACGCGCAAGCAGATCTTCGACGCCGTGTGCGGCAACCCCGGGCTGGGCGTGCACGCGATCGCGTCGCGCGCCGGCGTCTCGTACAGCACGACCACCTACCACCTGGAGCGCCTCGTGGCCGCGGGCATGATCGTGATGACGCCGGATGGCAACAAGCTCTGTTACTACAAGAACGGCGGCGCGTTCACCGAGGCCGAGCGCAGGATCCTCCCGCTCGTGAAGAACGACGAGGCCGCGAAGCTCCTCGAGGCGATCCTCGACTCGCCCGGCACGTACCGCGCCGCGCTGGCCGAGCGCCTCGGCGTCACCGCCACCACGATCAACTGGCACCTGCGCCGCCTGCGCGAAGCCGGCCTCATCGACGAGGTCCGCCAGGGGCGCAACGCCTACCTCCACGTGCGCCTCGGCACGGTGCGCGAGAGCTTCCTCTCGCTGGCGGGCAAGGTCGACGCGACCGACGGCGCCGTGGCCGAGAGGCTGCGCCGCTTCGCCGCGTTCGACCTCCGTCCGTCGGGCCTCAGCTCGGGCGCGTGAAGCTCAGCGCAGCCACGCTGCCGCGCCATGCGTGGCCTCACTTCCTTTTGCGATCGTCTTCGAGCATCGCTTCGAGCCGGTCGAGCATGCGCTCCCATTGGAGGCGCGTGGACTTGAGCCACCCCTCCGCGTCGTCGAAGGCGCGCGCTTCGAGCTTGCACTTGTGGACGCGCCCCTCGCGCCAGCGCCGCACCATGCCGGCCGCCTCCAGGACCGCGATGTGCTTCGAGACGGCCGGGAGCCCCATGTCGTGGGGCGCGGCCAGGTCGCCCACCGTCGCCTCCCCGCGCGCGAGGCGCTCGAGGATGGCCCGGCGCGTGGGGTCGGACAGAGCATGGAAGCGCACGTCGAGCGCGGCGGGCCTCGCCGCCATCTCACCCCTCCAGCGCGGCGGGCAGCCGCGCGAGGCAGCCCTCCCAGCCTTCGGCGTGCTGCTTCGTCGAGTCGGGGCCCGCGAAAAGCTCGTGGGTGAGGAGCATCTCGCAGCCGCCGCGGATCGGCGTGAGCTCGATGCGCACGATCGTCTCCTCCGGCGAGCCTTCCCATCGCCACGTGAACACCAGGAGGTCGGGCCGACGGAGCTGCGTGTACGTGCCGTGGAGCCGGTTGGGCGGCCCGGTGGGCGGCACCATGTCCACGCGGTAGCGGCCGCCCTCGCGCGCGTCGAGCTCGTGCACGACGGTGCGCCAGTCGTCCATCGGCGCGAACCAGCGCGCGAGGCGGGCGGGATCGGTGAACGCGTCGAAGACCTTCTCGGGCGGAACGGGCAGGCGGCGTTGCAGGAGCAGCGCCTCGGAGGGAGACTTCACCATCTGGTGAAGTAGCGCGCCATGCTTCACCTTTTGGGAAAGTCTCGGCGGGGAGCAAACCTATTTCTCCGAGCCCCAGCCTGTGGGCGCCATCCACCCCGCCTGGACGCGGGGCGAAAGGCACCGGCTAGGCTGGGGGGCCAGGCCTCCCCTGTCACCTGACACGGCCTTCATGCAGGAGCTGACACCCCGGGGCGGCGGCCCCAGGGCGGCCGGGAGCCCGGAACCGACAATGAGACTTCGTCCCTCGTGGTCCGGGGCGCAAAGCACGCGCAAGCGGAAGCTTGCCGGGCGTGCCTTGCCACGGGAACCGGGTCAGGCGCGGAAGCGAGCAGCCTCACCGTGGACCAAGGACGTTCGTGGGGTCGCGGGGTCGAGAGAGTTCCGGGGTCACTCCCGTCCGTCGCTGACCGTCCACCCGGGAGGTCGATGCCCGTCAAAACGCGTCCAAGCGGGGGGTCTGGGGGCTTTGCCCCCAGCCCAGATCACCCGCACAGGTAGTCCACGAATTTTGATAGCGGGAGGCCCTCGTTCCAGCGCAGGACGTAGTTGCCTTTCTCGGTCTTGCCGACCTTCGGGAGGCGGTCGTAGAGGACGGCGATGCGCGGGGGGAGGTTCTCGGTGGGGAGCGTGTGGACGCGCCACGAGTCGCCGCGGACGCCCTTCCGCCGGAACGCGTAGAGCGGGATGACGCTGGCGCGGCTGCATTCGGCGCGCATGGCCTCGGCCTGCTCCTGGTTGCGCTTGCTGCCGTCGGCGAAGTGGATGACGTCGGCGCTGGCGCTCTTGACCTCGATGGGGAAGCTGACGTCGCCGCGGAGCGCGACGAGGTCGACGCCCAGCGAGCCCGCGCCGCGCACCACGAGGAAGGGGCGGTGGCGCGCCTTGAGGTAGGCTGCCTGCTCGTCGGGCGAGCACGTCTTGATCGACCGGCGGATCGCCTCCTCGTCGCCCGAGAGGATCCCTTTCAGCTCGCGCTCGTAGGTGCTGCTCATCCCGTTGCCTGGCAGCGGGGAGCCTCTGCATGGCCTTTGAGGAGGGGGGAGCGAAACTGCGGCGGAAGCCTATTTGCACGCTCGCGGGGCATGCTCGCGGGAGCCCGATGCAAGCCAAGGACGTCATGACGCGCACGCCCATCACGATCGACAAGGACCAGCGGCTCGACCACGTGCTCGAGACCATGCGCAAGAGCCGCGTGAGCAAGCTCGTCGTCGTCGAGAAGGGCGCGGTCGTCGGCCTCCTGGTGGACGGCGACATCGCCGACGAGCTGGGCGCCATCAAGAACCGCGGCGTCCCGGCGAGCCACCTCCACGTGAGCAGCGCGATGCGGCGCCGCTTCGAGGTCGTCGCGCCCGACACGGGCTTGGAGCAGGTGCGCGAGCTGCTCCTCGACGGCAACGCCGGCCTCGTCCCCGTCGTCCACGACCAGACCTGCGTGGGCGTCGTCACGTGCAGCGACATGCTCGCGCGCGTCGACTCGACGAAGACGATCGAGGAGATCATGACCAAGGCGCTGCACGTCGTCGCGCCCAGCGACCGCGTCATCCATGCCCGGCGCATGATGGTCGACCACCGCGTCGAGCGCCTCCCCGTCCTCGATGGGGGCAAGCTCGTCGGGATCGTCGGCGAGATGGACGTCGCGCTGGGCCTCGCGCGCTTCAAGGACACCGTCGCCGACAAGCACCAGCCCGCCGCCCTCCAGCGCTTCCTCGTCGAGGACGTCATGACGCGCACCCTCACCACCGGCCGGCCCGAGATGACGCTCACCGAGGCCGCGCGCCTCATGAAGCAGAACGACGTGGGCTGCCTCCCCGTCCTGCGCGGCGAGCGCTGCGCCGGCATCGTCACGCGCGGGGACCTGATCCGCTTCGCGAAGCCGTGAATCGTCATGGCCCGCCGCGACGCGCTCCTCGTCGCCGCCCTGGCCGCCCTCGTCACGGCGGCGGGCGTCTTCTCGTGGATCATGCGCAACGGGTGCGCGGACTGCGGCAACGACGACTTCCGGCCGCCCTCGATCGAGCTGCGCGTCGTCAACCTGACCGCGCAGGCCGAGACGCTGGAGGTGACGTTCGTCTCCCGCGTCGCCCACTTCGACGACCTCCAGCTCCAGGTCGACGGCGCGAACGTCACGTGGCACGCCGAGCGCCCGCCGGGCACGCCCCTCGGGGGGCGCACGCCGCCTCTGGCGCGCGACCTCGTGGTCGTCGCCGCCTCGCAAGGCACGCTGCGCATCGTGGGCGTGGACTGCCGGTGCGTCGTCGCGACCTACGCATTGGGGTAGCCTGATAAGCCGGCGGGGGGCTCGCGCCTCGTGGCCGAGCCGCCGGCGCCGCGCAAGCGCGTCAAGGACGAGGAGGTCGTGGCGCTCCTCGTGAAGGTCATCCTGGAGGAGGGCACCGTCTCCTCCCAGTCGCGGCTCGCGGAGCTGGTCAACCGGCAGCTCAAGCGCCGCGGCGCCACCGTCACCCCCGCGCGGGCGCGCGTGCTCGCCGTGCGCAGCGGCCTGGTGGGCATCCACGTCCGCACGCGCGCGGGCGGCCCGACCCCCGACCTCGCGCGCTGCCCGGTGTGCGGCTCGAAGCTGCGCCGCACCGCGAACCGCACCCTCACCGGGAGCACGGCCCAGACGGGTTACAAGTGCACGCGCTGCCCCTGGTGGACCGGCCGCGAGCTTCGCGTCCCGCACCACTACGTCTTCCAGGCCAAGGTGGCGCGGCTCGAAGGTGGAAACCCGGGCCAGCTCTCCTTCCTCCCGACGCGAAGGAGCTAGCCTTCCGGGGGGCAAGTTCTCCTCCCAAGGTCGTTCGCCGGCGCTCCTTTCCCAACACCGCGAATCCCCGAATCCGCGGACGACCCGGATCCCGGTGTCAGGAAGGGAGCGCCACGAAGACGCCCATCGGGGCAGGAGCTCGCCCTCGCCCCCGGAAGGCTCATCACGGGTCGCTCCGGTGGCGGTCACGATGGCCAGGCCCAAGGATCCCGAAGAACGCCGACGAATCGTCCAAGCCGCGGAGCGCCGCGAGCGCACG
Organism: Thermoplasmata archaeon; assembly: GCA_034667685.1. Lineage (GTDB taxonomy): Archaea > Thermoplasmatota > SW-10-69-26 > JACQPN01 > JAJPHT01 > JAJPHT01. The sequence continues at coordinate 45,511 of JAXDQU010000008.1, forward strand.
CAGCGCTACTCGCGCATCGCGATCATCGCGGTCGTCGCGATCGTCGTGATCGCGGGCGTGGCGTACGGCATCAGCAAGATCCCCAAGCCCCCCGGCCAGGTCCACTGGCACGCCACCTACGACATCTACGTCAACGGCGAGCGCGCGAACATCGCGCCGGCCACGGCCATCAGCCTCTTCTACGAGGGGGGCGACAACTTCCTCCCCGCGCACCTCCACCAGGGCTGCCCGACCATCATCCACAACGAAGGCACCGAGGGCAAGGGCTCCCTCCAGACGCTCTTCAACAACGGCTGGGTCAAGCAGGGCGGCAAGCTCTCCAACGATGAGATGGTGATCCCGCCGGGCGCCTCGATCTCGGGCGACTTCAAGACGGACGCCACGCACTCGCTGCGCCTGTTCATCAGCCACAACAACGGCACCTGGGAGGGTCCGGTGGACGTGGGCACCCCGCTCCAGGACCACATGCGCTACCTGCTCGTGTACGGCAACGAGACCGCCGACCAGGTCGCGGCGTACGAGAACGTGACGCCCCTCTTCGACCAGAAGATGGTCTGCTGAGCTCACCCCGCCCGCGCCACGCCGGTCCGTCAGAAACGACGGATGGGATGGGATGCACGCGACGGACTCGTGCGGCGCGGGCGAGGATGAGAGGGAACTAACCGGCGAAGGCCTGCTCGCGCTCCGCCTTCGCCACGCTGATCTCCAGCATGGCCTGGTTGACGTCGGCCTCGAACTCGCGCCGCGCGAGGGCCAGGACCGCGTTGCGGAACGCCTCGGTCATCGCGTAGCGGGGGCAGAGGAACTCGCCGGCCGCGGGCTCCATGAGGAGCGCGCAGCCCGAGTCCTTGCGGTGGGCGCAGTTGTCGCAGCTTGCGAGCAGGATTGCCATTGCCAGTCTCTCCCGGTGGGCGAACCCATCGGCTGCGGGCGCGTTCCACGCGTCCAGCCTCACCGCATGGGTCGGGAACCTGCCATAACCCTTCGCATCTCGATCCCGGCATCAATCCCCTCGTTCCGCCGGGGCCTCGTTGCCGGCCTTCCTGGGGGCGCGGCCGGGCGGCCGGAAGCGCTTATGCCGGAGGCGCGTGTGGCCCAAGCATGGACCGCCTCGCCCTGCTGGCACGCCTCGCCCGACCGGGCGAAGCGGCGGTCCACCTCGCGGCGCAGGACCTCGTCGCCGCGCTGCCGGCCGCCTCGCTCGCCGTGCGCGAGGGCGTGGCGTGGCGGCGCGAGGCGGGCGGCGCGTGGCGCGCGACGGACGAACCCGCGTGGGAGGCGATGCGCGCGTTCCTGCGCGGGCCGGGCTGGCGCGTCGCGCTCCTCGGCTATGACGCAGGCCGTCTCGTCGAGCGCCTTCCTTCCCTCGCGCGGGACGACACGCGCCTCCCGCAGGTCCTGCTCCATCGCTTCGAGGCGGCATACGTCGCGGGCGACCTGCGGGCGGTGGACGACGCGGCCGGGCTGCGCCTGGCCGAGCGCGCGAAGGCCGATCCGCCCCCGCGCGCCGCGGGCCGCGCCGGGCCCCTCGCGCCCAGCCTGCCCCGCGCCCGCTTCGAGCGGATGGTGCACGAGGCGAAGGCGCACGTGCGCGCGGGCGACGTCTTCCAGGTCAACCTGAGCCATCGCCTCGAAGGGGATTGCGATGCCGACCCGGTGGCGCTCTACGCGCGGCTCGCGCGTGCGAACCCCGCGCCGCACGCCGCGTTTCTCCAGAGCGGGCCGCTGCCCGAGGACGCGGAAGGGTTCGTGGTGCTCAGCGCTTCGCCCGAGCGGCTCGTCCGGGTCGCGGATGGCCGGATCGAGGCGCGCCCCATCGCCGGCACGCGGCCGCGCGGCGCCGATCCGGAAGAAGACGCTGCGTTGGTCGAGGAGCTGCGCCGCGATGGGAAGGAGCAGGCGGAGCACGCGATGATGGTGGATCTGGCTCGCAACGATTTGGGCCGGGTCGCCGCGTTCGGCAGCGTGTGCGTGCCGCGCCTCGCCGACGTCGAAACGTACCGCAGCGTCCACCACCTGGTGAGCACGGTCGAGGCGCGCCTGCGGCCGGGCGCCGACGCGGTGGACGTGGTGCGCGCGCTCTTCCCGGGCGCCACGATCACCGGTGCGCCCAAGGTCCGCGCGATGGAGGTCATCGAGGCGCTGGAGCCGGTGCGCCGCGGCGTCTACACGGGCTCGCTGGGCGCCCTCACGTCCGAGGGCGAGCTCGACCTGAACATCCTCATCCGCACGTTCCTCCTGCGCCGCGGCCGCCTGCACCTGCAGGTGGGGGCCGGCATCGTGGAGGAAAGCGATCCGGCGCGCGAGTGGGACGAGACGCTCGCAAAGGCCAAGGGGATGCTGCTGGCGCTGGAGGACGTCGCGTGAGCTTCGACGTCGTCCACCTGAACGGCCGGCTTCTCCCGAGGTCGGAGGCGAAGGTCGGCGTCGACGACCGCGGCTTCCTCCTGGGCGACGGCCTCTTCGAGACGATGCGCGCCTACCAGGGTAGACCGGCGTTCCTCGGCGAGCACCTCGCGCGGCTGCGCCACGGCGCCGCGGCGATGCGTCTCGCCTTGCCCGACGACCTCGCGGCGCGCGTGGCGGCCACGCTCGCGGCGAACGGCATGCCCGACTGCGCGGTGCGCGTCACGGTCACGCGCGGCCCGGGCGGGCGGGGCGCCTCGCCGCGCGGCGCGGGGCCGCCCACCGTGCTCGTCGCGCTCTCTCCCATCCCTTACGCGGAGGAGCTTTACTCGTGCGGGCTGGCCGCCGTGACCGCGCCGGCGCCGCCCTCCCTGGGGCTGAAGGCCACGAGCTACGCGGCCCACGTGCTCGCGCGGATCGCGGCCGACGACGCGGGCGCCGACGAGGCCATCCTGGTCGACGGGACGGGCGCGCTGCTGGAAGCGACGCAGGCGAACGTCTTCCTCGTGCGCGGCGACGAGCTGCTCACGCCGCCCGCCGTTGGCGTCCTGCCCGGCGTGACGCGCGCGACGTTGCTGCGGATCGCGCCCGAGGCCGGCCTCACGCCGCGCGAGGCGCGCCTCACCCCGGCCGACGCGCGGGGGGCCGACGAGGCGCTGCTCTGCGCGAGCGTGCTGGAGGTCGCGCCCGTGGCGAGCCTCGATGGCGCGCCGCTGCGCCGGGGCGACGTCGCGGACCGCTTGCGCCGGCTCTACCGGCTCCACGCGACGCGCAGCGGGGAAACCTCACCAAGCGAAGGGCTCAAGCACCACGTCGGCTGAGTGCCCGGCGGGGCCTCGGCCCCAAAACGGTGGGATTGCATTTGCAGAACAACGTCTCTCAGCTCATGCTGGAACGCAGGATGACGATTCCGGTCGACGCGCCGCTCAAGCTGGTCGAGGACATCGAGGCCTACAGCGCCCTCGTCGAGATGCAGGCGCGCATGACGGGCCCGGCGTCATGGTACCAACGTCTCGCTTAGGCCAGAATGACCGGCGAGTACGACGTCTCGGCCCCGGCGACCTCGGTGTCGGCTCCGTAGCTGCCGGGGAGCGTCGCGCTCGCCTCCACGTAGTGCGTGCCGGGCAGGTCGCCCGTGGGCAGGTCCTGCGGGAGGGGCGCCACCGCCACGCCGTCGCCCCGCGTCGTCGCGCTCACGGTGTGGAGCACGATGCGCGAGAGGCCCGGCGCGGGCGCCCAGGTCACGTTGACCGTGACGCCGTGGAACGTCAGCGGGCCGAACGGGTCGTCGCGCAGCGAGACGATCGCCGTCGCCACGCCCGAGGAGGCGACGCTCGCGATGACGCCCACGTTCAGGTGGTCGTCCACGAGCATCGTGGCGTTGGCGTAGGCGACGAGCCCCGCCTGGTCGGTGACGCGCACCGTGACGACGATCGGGCCCACCGCGCTCGCGCGCCACGAGACGTTCATGCCCGTGGCCTGCGCCTGGAAGCCGTCGGCCGGGTCGAAGTCCCATGCATACTGGAGCTTCGCGTCGCTTCCGTCGGCGTCGTGGCTTCCATACGCGGATAGCAGGACGGGCACGCCGGCCTCCGCGGCGGCGGGGACCGCGATCGCGGCGGAGGGGGGCGCGTTGGCGCCGAGCGTGACGTTGAGCGCCGCGTCCGCGGTGAGGTTGCCGTCGCTGACGACGACGTCGAGCGCGTAGGCGCCGGCCTGCGCGGCGCTCGTGGCCCAGACCAACGTCGCCCCCTGGAAGGCGAGGCCCGCGGGCGCGCCCGGGACGCTGAAGCGGAGCGCGTCCTTGTCCGGGTCGCTCGCGTGGAGCGCGACGCGCACCGTGTCGCCCGCGACCGCGCTGACGTCGGGGATCGGCTGGAGGATGGGCGCGCGGTCGGCGTCGGCGACGACGAGCCGGCCCACGGCGCTCGCGCTGAGCGTGCCGTCGTTGGCGAGGAACGTCACGTTGTATGCGCCGGCCTGGAGGTAGCCGGGCACCCAGCGGAGCACCTGGTGCGCGGCGTCGAACGTCGCGCCGGCGGGGAGGCCGCGCGCGCTGAACGAGACGGGGTCCGCGTCGGGGTCGGTGGCGGAGACCTGGATCTGGAGCGGCTGCCCCTCGATGCCGTAGGCGGTGGGGATCGAGGCGAAGACGGGCGCGCGGTCGACGTTGACCACGTGGAGCGTGATCGTGCTCTCGGTCAGGTTCTGGGCGTCGCTCGCCTGGAGCGTGATATCATAGTCGCCGGCCTGCGTGAAGTCGGGCGTCCACGCGAGGCGCGCGGTGCCGTTGCCGAAGTCGACGAACGAGGCGCCCACGGGAAGCACGGTGGAGAAGAGCGAGACGGGATCGCCGTCGACGTCGCTCCCGCGCACGAGGAACGAGAGCGGCTGCCCCTCCCGGCCCGAGAGGTTGCCCTCGATCGCCATGCCGGGCGGCGCGTTGCTGTGGCCCACCGTGATCGTGATCGCCTGCGAGTCCGTGCGCCAGCCGTCGGTGACGGAGACGTCGATCGGGCCGTACGTCCCCTCCTGCGCGAAGCCGGGGCGCCAGCGGAACGCGCCGGTCGCGTTGTCGAACGTCGCGCCCGCGGGCAGCGGCGCCATGGCGAACGTCACGTTGTCCTGGTCGGGGTCGCTCGCGCCCACGCGGAAGGCGAGGTCGTGGTCCTCCGCGACGACCTGGTCCGCGAGCGGCAGGAGCACGGGCGCGGCGTCGAGCACCGGCACGTCGCGCGTGAGCGTCGAGGTCCAGCCGTCCGCGTCCGTGACCGCGAGCGTCGCCTGGTACGCGCCGGGCGCCGCGAAGACGTGGCTCGCCGTCGCGCCGGTCGCGCTCCCGCCGTCGCTGAACGACCAGCTCCACGCGGCGAGGTCGCGGCCGTTGCCCTGCGAGGCGTCCGCGAACGCGATCGGCCGGCCCCACGTCGAGTTCGCGATGGTGAACGAAGGCGTGGGCGGGCAGACCTCGCGCGTCGGGATGCTGTCGAGGTAGCAGCGCGCGTCCACGCCGTTGCCGCTCCCCGCGTCGGCGATCGAGGCGAGGATGGCGGCGCGCGAGTAGACGCCCCAGTCGTTGTGGCGCGCGTCGAGCGCCAAGCCGTGCACGCCGGGCCCGAGCGCGAGCGTGGTCGCGCCGCGCAGGTGGTTGTGGCCGAACGTGGCGTTGGTGATATCATCGAGGGTCACGGCGGTGGTCGTGCCGCTGCCCACGACGTAGTCGTTCCAGAGGGTGGGCGAGCCGCCGCGCACGGCGATGGGAAGCGTGGCGGTGAAGACGTCGGCCGTGGACGAGGCGGGACCGGTGAGCGTCATGTCGAGGCCGCGCTCGAACCCGGTGAGGCCGTTGTTGGAGAGCGCGAAGCCCTGGCCCACGAGCAGGATGCCCAGGGGCGCCTTCGCGCTGAAGGAGGAGGACTGGAGCACGTTGCCCGAGACGTTGGCGCCGTCCGCCACGACGCGCACCGCGATCGCGTCGAGGGGAGCGGTGCTGCTGTTGGCGGGGACCGTGACGAGGTTGCCGTGGATCCACGCGTCGGGCGCGGCGACGTCGATCGCGCGCAGCGGCGTGGTGGCGGCGGCAAGGTTGATGCGGTTGCCTTCGAGCCGCACGTCCGCGCCGGTGATCTCGAAGCCGACGTCCGCGGCGCGGCGTCCGAGCGAGGCGGCCTGGGCGCCGAGGTTGCGCAGCGTGGCGCCCTGGACGACGTCGCGGTCGCCGGCGACCTGCACGAGGCTCGCGGTGACGTCGGCGCCGGTGGCGGTGAGGTTGGGGTTCTGCACGACGAGCCCGCGCAGCGTCGCGTCGGGCGCCAGGAGACGCACCGTGGCGAGGCGCGAGGCGGGGCCGTCGACGACGACGTCCTGCCGGTCCTGGCACGTCTCGCCGCCGGGCGCGGTGGCGCAGACCGTGACGCCGCTGGTGATATCAAAGCCCGCGTAGGTCCTCGGGGCGAGGAGGACCGTGGCACCGGCCGGGGCGCAGGCGAGCGCGTCGGCGACGGTGGCGTAGGCGCTCCCGCCGCAGGCGTCGGGCGAGACGCGGATCGCCGCGACCGCCACCGACAGGTCGTCCACGAGCACGGGGGCGCCCTGGGGCCACGCGCCGGGCGAGGCGACGAGCGTCTGGATGGCGAAGCTGACGAGGTGCGCGCCGGCCGGCATCGTCGCGGGGCCGCTCCCGTCGCATGCTTGCAGGGGCGCGGCGAGGTCCACGCTCCACGCGGCGTAGGTCGTCTGGCGGGCGAGCGCGTGCGGCGCGGTGGCGAGGCACGTCCCGTCGTCGAGCTGGAGCACCTCCTGGAGCGAGATCGGCTGCGGGAGGGTGGGCACCTCGAATTGATAGCGCAGCGCGACGAGCGAGGCGACGACGGGCGGCGCGGCCGGGAACGCGATCACCTCGCCCAGCGCGAGGGAGGGCTGCGGCGCGGCGCCCCCCTTGGCGAGGTCGACGGCCTGCGTGCCGCCGCGCGCGAGGGGGCTCGTCTGCGCGCCCGCGTAGGCCAGGACGAAGCCGTTGGCCTGCGAGGGGCTGCCTTCGAGGCCGGGATCGAGCAGCGCCTCCACGCTGGGCGGGGGCGTCGCGGCGCCGGAGGCCGGGGCGATCCAGGGTGCGCCCACGAGGACCAGGGCGACCAGGACGGTGATGGGCCTCATGCCTGCCAGCCTCGCGGGTCGGAAGAGAGGAAGAAAGGGGGTGAGCCTTCGGTGTCACCCCCGGAGGTGACCGCCTACGGGCCCGGGAGCGCGGGGCCCACGAGCACGTACACGATCTCCGTGCTGCTGGCCAGGCCCGCCTCGTTCGTGGCCGTCGCCTGGAGCTTGTAGATGCCCGGCGTCAGGCCGGACGTGTCGAAGCCGTAGGCGAAGCCGTCGCTCGGGTCGGTGTCCTGGTGGACGACCACGCCGTCCACGAGGAAGTCGACCTCGGTGACGGGCGAGGCGTCGTCGCTGGCCGCGACGGTCATGGGCACCTGGGCGCCCGCGCTGAACGCGCCGCCGATGGGGCCGGCGAACTGCGGGTTCGTGAACGCCACGTCGGGCGCGCTGGTGTCCACCTGCACGGTGCGGGTCGTGGCGGACTCGACGTTGCCGGCGAGGTCCACGCTGGCGACCGTGATGGTGTGCGCGCCGTCGCCGCCGATCGTGCCGTTGACGGGCCCGGCCTTGCCGAACGTGACCGTCTTGCCGTCGACCGTGACGATCGTGCTCAGGATGCCCGCGTTGTCGTCCGAGCGCGCGACGCTGTACGCGATGGGCGTCGCGGACCACGTGCCCGCGGAGTAGCCGCCCAGGTCGAGCGTCGAGGTGGGCGCGACGGTGTCCACGTCGGTCGTCGCCTGCGCGACGCTCGTGGCGCCATCGGCGTCCGTGACCTGGACCCAGACCGTGATCGGGCCGTCCGCCGCGGGCGTGACCGCGTAGAGCGCGCTGGCCGAGGGCGCGAAGGTCGCGCCGTCGGTGCTGAAGGCGTACGCGTTGGCCGGGAGCGCGGCGTCCGGGTCCACGCTCGCGGAGGCGTCGAAGACGACGCTCGCCGCGTTCGTGAAGGCGGGCGCCTTGAGCGCAGCCTGGGGCGCGACGTTCTGGACGGTGAACGAGTGGCTGACGCTCGCGGTCTCGCCGCCGTTGTCCATGATCGTCTCGGTCATCGTGTACGCGCCAAGCTGGAGCGGCTTGTAGCTCACCGAGGTCGCGTTGTTGCCCACGCTGCCGAAGCTCACCGTGGTGGCGTCGGGGAGCGCGAGGCTCCAGGAGCGCGTCTGGACGCTGCCGTCGTTGTCGTGCGACGCGTCGCTGAACGTGACCGTCGTGGTGCGCACGATGCCGCTGGCCGGGCTGGAGGAGAACGCCGCGAAGGGCACGACGTTGTCGAGGCCCAGCGCGAAGGACGTCGCGGACTCGACGAAGGTGCCGTGGTCGGCGACGACCTCGACGCCGTACGTGCCGGTGGTCGCCTTCAGGTTGTCAAGGTCGGCCTTGAGCAGCGTGAAGCTCGCCGAGCCGCCCTGCGCGGAGACCGTGGCCGAGCAGCGCGCGACGTTGCTCGCGCACGCCGAGACCGTGGGGTTCGCGGAGGAGACCAGGCGGAGCGCGACGGGCTCGACGACGCGGCTCGCGGAGGCGTAGGTCGCCAGGAGCGTCGGGTTGTTGTTCGTGCTCGCGGCGCACGTGCTGCCCGCGCTCGCGGCGGGGCACGTCAGCGCCACCGTCGCGGGGCTCGCCAGCGAGAGGCCGGAGGCCTTGCCGGAGAGCGCGAAGGGCGTGACCTGGTAGTCCATCGCGTCGGCGAGGCTGAAGGGCGCCATCGCGTTGCGCGCGGGGCTGTAGTAGCCGCTCACGGGGCCGCTCACGGCGTTGACCATGCTGTCGGTGGGCACGTAGCCGGGGCCGAGGTTGGCGTAGCCCCACGCGGAGACCGCGGGCGCGCGGGTCGTGACCTGGTCGGCGGGCGCCACGACGAGGACGTGGTCGCTGCCCGCGAGGGTGAAGGCCGTCTGCGTGGCGAAGCCGTTCGCGCCGCCGCTGCGCGGGGTGCTAGCGTCGGTCGCGTCGAGGACCTCGAAGAGCGTCTGGACGCCCGCGAGCGGGACGGAGCGCGCCGAGCCGCCCGTGTAGTCCGCGGCCGAGAGGTCGTAGACGTACGCGGTCTTGCCGGCCGCGAGCTGCGTGAGCCCCTGCACGAGGCCGTTCTGCTCCGTCGCGGCGAGCGCGTAGGGCTGGATGAAGAGCGAGTAGCCGTCGTCCAGGTCGTTCTTCGCGGAGACGCCGGGCACGAGGTCGAAGCCCGAGAGCGCGACGTTGTCGATCTGCAGGCGCTGCCCTTCGGGCATTGCGTAGTAGAAATTAAAGAAGAACTCGCGGATGGCCTGGCCGCCCAGGTCGGCGTTGTCGTAGGCGAGGCAGTAGTGGCGCCACGCCCAGTCGGTGGGCAGCGTGGCGACGGCCTGGTTCGCGGCCTGGACGGACGAGCCGCCGGCGGCCTTGAACACGTTCGCCGTGAAGGTGACGCTGCCCGCGGAGCTGAAGCCGGCGCGCGCGTCGAAGCAGACCTGGATGGGCGAGCCGACCGAGTTGCCGGTCCACGTCATGCCGTTGGGCGCGCCGATCTCCTGCACGAGGGCGAGGTGCTGGCCGTCGTCCGCGGCGTCGTAGACGAGCGACATGTAGCCGCCCGAGGTGCCGTTCGAGGTGGAGTAGTGGTGCGCGGAGGCGGGCGTGATGCCGGGCGGCGCGTCCGCGAGGTAGTCGCGCAGGTACCAGCCGGGGAAGGCGACCTTGACGCCCGGGGGATAGCTGCCGCCGGCCTGGGCGACGGACTCGGAGCCGTCGGAGTAGCCGAGCTCGAAGCCCGCGTCCACGAGGGGATTGCCGGGCTGGATGAGGCCCTCGGGCTGGCCGTCGAGGAGCATGAGGGGCGTGCCGGCCTGGTCGGCCTGGTCCGCCTGGGCGAAGCTGCCCTGGTCGATGAGCGAGTTGGCCGCGAGGCTGAAGTGGCCCGTGGGACAGGCGCCGCCGCCGGAGGCCAGCTCGCAGAGCGTGACGTAGACGTTGACGCCGTTGCCGGGCAGGTCGCCCATGAAGTTGATCGCGCCCGCGGGGACGCTGAAGGAGAAGCTGGAGACGGGCGTGGACGAGGAGCCGCCGTCCGCCCAGAGGCACATCGTGGAGCCGCTGCCCGCGCAGTGGCCCGTGGAGCCGCCGAAGGAGCTGTCGAGGCTCTCGAGGACGTAGCCCCAGCTCGTGACGGTCTTGGGAGCGCCGGTCGCGTCGAAGAGGCTCACGTCGAAGGTGTACTCGTTCGCCGCCGGCGCCATGAGGGCGCTCTGGCCCTGGGCGACCGCGTTGCGCGGCACGATCTTGACGACGACGCCGTCGCCGGCCGAGGTCTCGTCCGACGCGTGGACGAGGGTGAAGGGAAGCGGACTGACGAGAAGCGCCAGGACGATGACGAGGATCGTCCACGTACGGTTGAGCTTGTGCTGCACAGGATGGCCTCCGGGCTGGCTCCAGGCCGCCCGAAACCGGGCTGCAACAAGGCCTTTTTCCCCAGACCCTGTCTGGATGCACCCGATCGGCTGCACGGCGGCGCCGGCGGACCGGAACGTTTTCCCACCCGGCCGACCGAGGCGCCCCCATGCCCCCGGTGATCGACCCGCGCCATCTCGTGGGCCTCCTGGGGAGCGCCGGCAAGTCGCTCGCCCGCGTCCCGGAGGCCGAGCGCGTCGGCGAGCGGCTGCGCGACGCGCGCTCCCCCGCCGAGCTGGCCCGCCTCCTCGCGCCGCTCGACCTCGGGCTCGCCCCGCCGGCGCGCCGCGTCGTCGAGCAGGGGCTCGCGCAGGGTCCGCATTGGGAAGAGCGGCGCGCGGCCCTCCTCCACAGCTTCGATCTGGCGCACGCCGAGCGGTTCGAGAGCGGGGCGTAGCGTCGTCAAGCGCGAACGGGGAAAAACGGCGGGCGGGGTGGACGCCCGCGTGGAAAGGATCTCGGCGCGCTGCGCCTAGAGCAGGCAGGTCCAGACGCCGGTCGACAAGTAGACGGCGCAGAGGTGGTAGTTACAGGTGCCCTCGTAGCCGCAGTCGCCCGGGCCGTAGCCGGTGCACTCGACGCTGGCGGGACCGGTGCAGTAGCCGCCGACATGCTGGACGTCGATGCAGGTCGAGCCGTTGATGCAGACCACGCCAGCGGAGGCGCCGGGGAGGGCGACGAGGGCGAGTCCGGTCACGAGGCAAATGGCTGAAATCATCGCGAGCTTCATGGTATCACTGGGGGCCGCGAAGAGCATTGGGCTTAAGCCGATTGGCGCCCACTCAGAGTTGTTACTTAGGCCGCGCCACGGCAGGATCGGAGAGTAGGAGCGCGACGCTCGCTCGAAAAAGAAGCGCTCGAAGAAAAGGCGCGCCCCCGATTCAGGGCGCGTCGTGGGGGCGGATCAAATGGGGTGGCAGACCGTGATGACGCGCTGGATCACTTCGCAGTCGATGTACGATTGGTAGTCGGCTGCGCAGGTGAGGATCCCGTTGTCGAGGACGCAGAGAGGGTCGATGCCGCCATCGATGCTGCTCGCGGACGCGGTAGGGGCGAGGGGGATAATCAGGGCGAGGGCGCAGGCGATGATCGCGAGGTGGAGGAACTTCATGGGGACACCAGCAGAGGTCGACGTCAGAGCGGGTTGTACTGGCAAAGGGCGATGGTAACGACGGAGTCGCGCAGGGCCTTGACGGTGCCGGGCTCGTACTGGCGGTAGGTGCACTGGACGTACATCTCGTACTCGTGCTCGCAGTAGAGGGCGCCGTTGCCCAGCGCGCAGAGGGGGTCGATGCCGCCGCTGCCCACGGCGCTGGCCGAGACAAGGGGAAGAAGAGCAAGGGTCGGGACGAGGAGCACGGCAGCGAGGACGAACGCGGTTCTCATGGTGTTTTCTCCGGGCCAGACGGCCCAGAGCGGCCCACCCGAGGACGGTAGAAAGGAGGTTCCGCCAACCCGTGGTGAGTACGCCCGACCTGGCAGTTACGGTAACGTTACTTTCCGCCCACGCTGCGCAGATCTGCGCGGTCGTCGCCATCGAAGGCGTCGGGAATGGCGCCGTCGCGGAGGAAGTAGTCGCGCAGGCCCTGGCACGTGTCGATGGACCAGTACATGACGCTCCCCTTGTTGGGCGAGTGTCCCGGATGCGCGCCGTCCTCGTGGTTGCTCACCATCGAGATGCCGTTGTCCACGAGGCCCATCGCATGCCCGACCTCATGGAGCAGGGTGGACCGCTCGATCCGCCCGACGGCCTGGGTCGGCTGGTCCACGGGCAGGGGGACGCTTCCGCCGGGAGTGTCGACGCACGAGCTTCCCCGGATCGTGTCGAGGAAGATCGTCACGGGGCCAAGCTGGGTGCCGCCGATGGTGACTCCCGCGATGTCGTTGCCTCCCCCGCTCTTCTCGTACGAGCCGCTCGGGTAGAGGACGTGGAGCAGCGCATGGGGCGCCTGGTGGGTGTGGCGACGGCTCGTCTGCTCGAGGCGGAGCAGCTCGTCGCTTGACCAGACCTTGTTGGGGGTGTCTGCCAGCGACTGGTTGACGTCGAGCTCCACATCCTGCTTCGACGTGACATCGCGGAGCGTCGTGAGCAGATGGTCCAACGCCGCGGCGCCTGGGCTGTGGCCGGGAGCGTAGTCGACCTCCACGACGAGCTGCGGCCAATCGGGCCCGACGACCTGACGTGGGTAGGAGGGCGCCGCGCCCAAGGATGGGCCTTGCAGCATGCAGCCTGCGGAAGCGAGGGCCAGCAACAGCCCAAGGAGAACGACGGCCCACCGCATGATCGGCGGCTTGCCCCGTCGATTCCTTGGACTTTGCCATTCCGGCGGGAAGACCCTCGATGCTTCCTGCGCGACAGGTCAGTCACGCCTGCGTAGGTGGCGCGCTGGCGGATTGCTGCCTCGCCCGGTCCCACGCCTCGATCATCTCGAAGCCCTGGAGCCCCACCATGCCCATCGCGGAGGCGAGGCTCGCCACCCCGACGAACACGGCCCACGAGGTGCTCATGATGCCGACCGCGGCGAAGCGCACCTGCAGGATGGTGATGACGACGAGGAAGACGCAGAGCGCGGCGAGGCGCAGCCATTCGAGGATGTGCCGCCGCGCGAGCCCTTCGCGGCGGCCGACGCGGTAGACGCCATAGACCGCCCCGAGAAGGAGCGGGTACGCGAGGAGCGCGCCGACCATGCTCGTGGCTCTCCGTCAGGCCCTATTCAAACCCTGCGCAGGAGGACCGGGGGCCAGTCGAACCGCGGCGCGTGGAGATGGCGGGTCAGGCGCGCGTGCAGGTGCACCGTCGCCAAGGCGTACGCGCCCACGAGGCTCGCCACGCCCAGCACGAGCGCGGCCGTGAGCCCCGTCGCGATCACCATGCCGACGAACGCCGCAGTCGCCGTGCCCAGGAGCAGCCCGGCCACGGCGAGACGGATGTCCTCGAAGAGGCCGTCCCGGCTGCGCCCGAGGAACAGGATCCCGCAGAACGCGCCCAGGAGGATGGGGTAGGCCTCCAAGCCATCGAAAGCCATGGTCTGGGTCTCTGCAACAGGGGGGATTTGAGGTTTCGGAGGGCCCCTTCAAGATGGGGCCGCGAGCACGCGCAAGCGCCCGGACCATGCGTGTCTTCGTGGCGCTCCCTTCCCGACACCGCGCATCCGAGCCATCCGCGGATTCCGGGATTCTCGGTGTCGGGAACGGATCGGCTGGCCAACGACCGCGGGCCGGCGCGAGCCTTATCCGGGCTCGCGGTGTGCGCGGCCCCATGCAGGCCATCGGGGCGGGCGACCTCGTCGCGCTCATGGACGAGGAGGGCACGCGCACGCTGGTCCGCGCGGAGGGGGCGCCGCAGAAGCTGCGCGGCGTGGGCATCCTGGCCGGCGAGCGCCTCGTGGGCCTCGCATGGGGCGCCGCGTTCGCGCACGGGAGCAAGACGTTCCGGCTGCTCCGCCCGGGTGTCGGCGACCTCACGATGGGCCTGGCGCGCAAGGCGCAGATCGTGCTGCCCAAGGACGCGAGCCGCATCCTCTTCGAGTGCGACGTCCGGGCGGGCGCGCGGATCGTCGAGGCGGGCATCGGAAGCGGCGCGCTCACCACCGCGCTCGCCTGGGCCGTCGCGCCCACCGGCCGCGTGTTCACCTACGAGATCCGCCCCGACTTCATCCAATGGGCCCAGCGCAACCTGGACGAGAGCGGCCTCTCCGCCTTCGTCGAGATCAAGGAGGGTGATATCACCAAGGCCATCGCGGAGCGCGACGTCGACGCGGTGATCCTCGACCTTCCGAATCCCTGGGACGCGGTCCCCGTCGCCAAGGCCGCGCTGCGGGGCGACGGCCACCTCTGCGCCTACTCGCCCCTCGTCTCGCAGGTCGAGCAGACGCACGCCGCGCTCCGGCAGCACGGCTTCGTCGACGTCCGGACGCTGGAGATCATCGAGCGCCGCTGGACCGTGGGCGAGCGTGGGAGCCGGCCCGACCACGAGATGCTGGGGCATACTGCGTGGCTCACGTTCGCGCGGAACGCGGTCTGATGACGGGTCGCCTCCGGCGGGAAAGGGCGGAATCTCAGGATCTCGGAAATCTCCGCCTGATTCTGAGATTCGGAGATTCCGTCCTTTCCCACGCGGAGCGCGCCGGGGCCTCACCGCCCGTGCGCAAAACGTGATACGGCACCCCCATTTCGCGCGCACGTGGCCGACTCGGCGCACAAGGACCGCCTCCGCGACTTCTCCACCGACAAGCGCACGCTGCTCCTGTGCGCGCTGGCCCTCGTGGTCGGCCTCGCCGCGACGCTGCTGGCCTTCGCCCTCTCGTGGCTGATCGGCACCGTCACCAACCTCGTCTTCTACCAGCGCTGGCGCCACGACCTCGTCTCGCCGGGCGACGCGCACCTCGGGCTCTGGATCCTCGTCATTCCCGTGCTGGGCGGCCTCGTCATTGGCCTCATGGCGCGCTACGGCAGCGAGAAGATCCGCGGCCATGGCATCCCGGAGGCGCTGGAGAGCATCCTCCTGCGCGGCAGCCGCGTCGAGCCGAAAGTAACAGTCCTCAAGCCCGCGAGCGCCGCGATCAGCATCGGCACCGGCGGCCCCTTCGGCGCGGAAGGCCCCATCATCATGACGGGCGGCGCCTCCGGCTCGCTCTTCGCGCAGTTCCTCAAGCTCACCGCCGCCGAGCGCAAGACGCTCTTGGTCGCGGGCGCGGCGGCCGGCATGAGCGCGACGTTCGGCGCCCCCCTCGCCGCGACGCTCCTGGCCGTCGAGCTCCTTCTCTTCGAATGGAAGCCGCGCAGCCTCCTGCCCGTCGCGCTGGCCAGCGTCGAGGCGAGCCTGCTGCGCGTGCCGCTCCTGGGCCCGGGCCCGCTCTTCCCCGTCGCCGCGCACGCCGCCGTCCCCTGGCAAGGCGTCGTCCTCGCGCTGGGCCTGGGCGTCGCCGCCGGATTGCTATCAGCCCTCCTCACGAAGCTCGTCTACCTCTTCGAGGACCTCTTCCAGAGGCTTCCGATCCACTGGATGTGGTGGCCCGCGATCGGCGGCCTCGCCATCGGGATCGGCGGCCTCGTCGAGCCCAAGGCGCTCGGCGTGGGCTACGACGTCATCGGCGGAATGCTATCCGGAAGCCTCCTGGGCACGGCGATCCTCGCCCTTCTCGTGACGAAGGTGCTCATCTGGAGCTTCTCGCTGGGCAGCGGCACCTCGGGCGGCGTGCTCGCACCGCTCCTCATGATGGGCGCCGCGCTGGGCGCTCTCCTGGGCCCGCTCCTGCCGGTGGGCACGCCGGCGATCTGGGCGCTCGTCGCGATGGCGGGCATCATGGGCGGCACGATGCGCGTCCCGTTCACGGGCGTCTTCTTCGCGCTGGAGCTGACGCACGACTGGACGCTCGCCGTGCCGATCTTCGTCGCGTGCCTCGCCGCCTACGGCACGACCGTGCTCCTGGTGCGCCGCAGCATCCTCACCGAGAAGCTCGCGCGCCGCGGCCACCACGTCATGCGCGAGTACGTCGTCGACCCGCTCGACATGCTGCGCGCCCACGAGGTCATGACGCCGGACGTGCAGGCGCTCCCCGCGAGCATGCCCGTCGCGGACGCGATCGACTTCTTCCGCGGCACCGAGAAGGAGCCCGGCCGCCGCCCGCGCGTCCACCAGGGCTACCCCGTCGTCGACGCCGAGGGACGCCTCGTCTCCGTCGTGACGCGCCGCGACGCGCTCGAATGGGCGCTCCAGCCCGTGCGCGCGGGCGAGACGCTCGCCGACCGCGCGCCCCCGCGCCTCCACACCATCGCCTCCGGCGCGCCCGCCAGCGAGGCCGCCAGCGTCATGGCGCGCGCCGGCGTCGGCCGCCTCCCCGTCCTCGACGAGCAGGGCAAGCTCGTGGGCATCCTCACGCGCACCGACCTCCTCGAAGGCCGCCTGCGCCGCATCCTCGAAGAGACGGACCGCGAGCGCGTGCTCAGGACGGGTGTTTCCGTGCTGCGCGATCGTTACCTCAAGCCGCTCGTGGAGTAGGGTCCCTTCCGCTCCCGAGTCCTCTTCCACTTCGTCGGAGCCTGGAAGCGAAGAATGAGGGGGGCTATCCCAGTCGAAGGCGAGGTTCAAGGCGTTCCAGGAGAAGACGACCATCCCTGTTGTAACTTCATCAAGCCAACGGTAAGTATCAGATGCTCAGGCGGTCATCCACGATTGTTTCTCATGTGGCGGGGCGAAAAGAAGCGAATTACACTGAAGGACGACCTCACGCGCTACCATTCTCACCTCAAGCCGGGCGTTCGCGGCTGGCTTCTGCCGAACGTGAGGGTCGGCGAGTGGGGCGGCTTCGATCATTTTGGGGCCGTGGAGTTTGATTGTTGCAGCGCTCGGCTCGACGTGGTCCTGAGGGGACTCGATATCGAAGGTGCCGAAGCAGATGCGGCCGCGCGAGAAGCCAAGTTCCGCGAAGAACTCAAGACCACGACCCGTGCCATCCTCACGGTCGGCCCGCGCGGTGGTTTCCGCTCCCTTAGCGTCGAATACTCCGGAGGCCATCTCGGAATTGGCTTCCGCGAGAAAGGCGAACGCACGCTCCAAATCCTCCAGGAACATGGAATCAAAGTCGAGCGCCGGGTCGAACCGAAGTAGGACGCAGAGCCAACCCCGTCTTTGTGTTCGGCCTGGACCGCGCTCGGAATCGGAAGAGGAATCGGAATCGGACAGAACCCTTTTGACCTGGACTCCGGTGGGGTCTTCATGACCCCGGTGAAGCGTTTCCCCGCCGCGACCCGCCTGCGCCACATGGAGGCGCCCATCCGCGACGTCCTGGGCCCGGCGCGCGAGCTGGAGCGCCAGGGGCACAAGGTCCTCAAGCTCAACATCGGCGACCCGGACGCCTATGATTTCGTCCCGCCCGTTCCGCTCTCCGACGCGCTGCGCGACGCCGCGACCCTCGGACGCTACGCAGACAGCGAAGGGCAGCCGGACGTGCGCGTGGCCATCGCCAAGTACGAGAAGGAGATGCGCGGGCTGGACCTGAAGCCGGAAGATATCATCTTCACCGCGGGCGTCAGCGAGGCGCTATCGTTCCTCTTCGGCGCGCTCCTGGAGCCGGGCGACGAGATCCTCGTGCCGGGCCCCGCCTACCCGCAGTACCTGGGCGTCACGTCGTTCTACGGCGCGGTGCCCGTCGAGTACCCCAGCACGCCGCAGAACGGCTGGCTCCCCCGGATCGAGGAGATCGCCGCGCGCGTCACGCCGCGCACCAAGGCCATCGCGGTCATCTCGCCCAACAACCCGACCGGGTGCGTCTACCCCAAGCCGCTGCTCGCGCAGATCGCCAAGCTCGCCCGCGAGCGCAACCTCGTGCTCATCTCGGACGACATCTACAGCGAGCTGGTCTTCGAAGGCGAGGTCGCCCCCTCGCTCGCCCAGGAGCCCGGCCCGTGCATCATCCTCAACGGCTTCAGCAAGAATTGGCTCGTGCCCGGCTGGCGCGCGGGCTACGTCGCGTTCAAGGACGAGGACGGCTCGCTCGCTGATATCAAAGAAGGCGTGCTCAAGCAGGCGCGCTCCCGCCTCTCGGCGAGCTACCCCATCCAGATCGCGCTGGCCCACGCGCTCCAGGCGCACGCGGCCCACGTGCCCGACCTGCGCCGCCGCCTGCGCGAGCGCGCCGAGATCGTCGTGAAGCGCGTCGCCGAGACGGACAACCTCGCGTTGGCCCGGCCGCAGGGCGCCTTCTACGCGCTCGTGGGCATCCGCGGCCTCTACCCCGAGCAGGTCATGGAGGGGGACGCCGCGCCGGCGAAGCCGTGGAAGCCGCACAACGACTTCCCTACCGACAAGGAGTGGGTCCTCGGGCTGCTGCGCGAGGAGAAGGTGCTCGTCGTGCACGGCAGCGGCTTCGGCCAGAGCGCCGCGGGCCACTTCCGCACCGTGATCCTGCCCCCGCCCGAGACGCTCCACGAGGCGTTCGACCGCATCATCCGCTTCGCGAACAAGCACGCCAAGTAGGTCAGACGGCCCCGCCGCGCGCGGGCGCCTTGACGTGGAGCGCCGCGCGCAGCACGACCGCGGTCGCCTCGGCGACGAACGCCGAGAGCAGCGCCACGAGGTAGATGCCGTCGAGCAGGCCCGCGCCGCCCAGGATGATGCGCCCCGCGCCGCCCGAGTCCGCCAGCGAGCGCAGGTGCATGAGGTCCGCGCCGAAGACGACGCCCAGGCCGCCCCCCGCGAACGCCGCCGCGCCCGCCGCCTCGGCGCGCTTGTGCAGGAGCGCCGCGGACGCCACGCCGATCACGAGCGCCGGCACGCGGTACTGGAGCAGGATGCCGCGGTCGGGCACGACGCGGCTCGCGGCGAACGAGACGAGCACGCCCAGCCCCACGACCACGACGGCCTCCGCGCCCGGCAGCCGCCGCTCGACGAGGATCTTCGCCCCCACCGCGCAGGGCACCACGCAGCCGGCGAGGTTCGCGGCGAGGCTCACCTGCGGCGAGACCTGGCCCAGCGGCGCGTCCACGAGCACCAGCACGGGCGCCACGATGGCGACGAGCGCGGCTTCGAGCCTGGTCAGGCCCGCGCTGCGCAGCAGCCACGTGCCCGCGACGGCGAGCAGCAGGAGCGCCGCGCCCACGAGGGGCCATTCGCCCGGACCGGGCGGCCCCGCGTGGCCGGTGGCGAGGGCGGCGAGGCGCGCGGCCCACGTGAGGCCCGTCATCGCCTGCGCGTGCCTCGGCGACGGGCTCTCGATTCTGGTACACGGGGCGCGGAAGCGGACACAAGCGTCGAAGCGTCCGCTGCGCTGCGGCAAGCGATTGGCCCTCAGCTTCGAAAAGAACGGTCATCTGGCCGAGCGAAATTTGATTGGGTGGGTGCTCGACCTCGCCGTGATAACTGAATCCTCAACGGGCCAAGCGGGCCATCGCGCCGCCTCGCTTATGATCCTTGCGGGCGGTCCGCGAGCCAGCGGCGCGCCACGTCCACGTCCCGCGGCGTCAGCTCGTGCCCCGCCTTCGCGTAGTGGACCTCCACCACCGCGCCGCCGTCGCGCAGGATGGCGGCCAGCGCCTCGGTGGCCTCCGGCTGCGAGTAGGGGTCGCGCTCGCCGGCGAGCAGGAGCACGCGCTTGCCCGCCACGCGCGGCGCGGCCGGGGGCCGGTAGGGCAGCATGGCGCGGATCAGGATCGCGCCCGCGAGGACGTCCGGCTCCTCGAAGAGCAGCGCGGCCCCGATGTTCGCGCCGTTGCTGAACCCGACGACCACGACGTCCTCTGGCGCAAAACGATAGCTCCCGACCGCCTCGCGCACGAACGCGGCCAGCTCCCGCGTGCGCCGCGCGAGGTCCGCGAGGTCGAGCCGGCCCGGGCCGTGGCGCGCGAAGAAGCGCGGCATGCCGTTCTCCAGCGCGTTGCCCCGCGGCGAGAGGACGTTCGCGCGCGGGTCGAGCATCGCCGCGAGCGGCACGAGGTCGTGCTCGTCGCCTCCGGTGCCGTGGAGCATCAGGAGCGTGCGCCGCGCGCCGGCGACGGGCTGCCAGACGTGCTCGTGGATCATCCGGCGCGCACCTGCGGCATGGGCAGGCTGATCGGCGGCAGGCGCTTCTCGATCGCGGCGCGCTGCGGCTCCAGCCACGGGGGGAGCACGAGCGACTCGCCGAGCTTGTCCATGTCCTCGTCGACGCCGAAGCCCGGCCCGTCGGTGGCGATCTCGAAGAGGACGCCGCCCGGCTCGCGGAAGTAGACCGAGTGGAACCAGAAGCGGTCGATGACCTGGGTGGTGTGGCCGCCGGCGCGGCGCACGGCGTTGGCGAGCGCGATCTGCTGCGCGTCGTCCCGCGCGCGCCACGCCACGTGATGGACCTTGCCCACGCCCCACTCGCCGCGCGGGAGCGAGGGCTTGCTGCAGACGTCGAGGTGGCCGCACCACGCGTCGCGCCCCGCGTAGCGCGTCCAGCCGCCCTCCTCCGCGACGCGCCGCATGCCCAACGCCTCCGCCGCGAGACGCTCCGTGGGCTCGCTGGCCAGCTCCACCGCCCGCACCGCGTGCAGGCCGCGCAATTGGTGGCGCTCCGGCACCGCGCTGCGCCGCCACGGCGCGAAGACGCGCTCCTGGGCCTGCGGCGTCTCCGCGATCGCGAGGCGCAGCCCGTGGAAGTCCTCGAACGTCAGCGTCGTCTCGTCGAAGCGCGTCTCCTCGGCCACCGCCAGGCCCTCGCGCGCCAGGCGATCGCGCCACCACGCGAGGCTGCCCGGCATCGCCGCGAAGACGACCTCGTTGACGAGCCCCGTGCCCAGCCGGCCGGGCCCCATGTTGGGCCACGGGAAGAACGTCAGGTCGCTGCCCGGGTGCCCCTCCGCGTCGGCGTAGAAGAGGTGGTACGTGCCCGGGTCGTCCTGGTTCACGCTGCGCTTCACCATGCGCAGGCCCAGCAGCCCCGCGTAGAAGTCCACGTTCTCCTGCGCGTCGCCCGCGATCGCCGTCACGTGGTGGATGCCGCCGACCTGCTCCATGGGCCGGCATATCGTCCCTTCCTGCTTGAGCGCTCTGGCCCGCCCGACGTCAACACGAAGCCACGAAGGCACGAAAACACGAAGCTCCCAGGCTCTTCGTGCCTTCGTGGCTTCGTGCCTTCGTGTTGACGTCGGGCGGAGGCAAGCTCAAGACCAGATGCGCCGTCCCGCGGCACGATGCCCCGCCCGCTCGTCGTCGCCGAAGGCATTCACAAGGCCATCGCGGGGCGCGCGATCCTCGACGGCGCGTCGTTCCAGGTCGAGGCGGGCGAGCGCGTGGCGCTGGTGGGACCCAACGGGACGGGCAAGACGACGCTCCTCCAGATGGTCGCGGGCCGCAGCGCGCCCGACGAGGGGCAGCTCAGCCTCGCGCCGCGCACGCTCGTCGCCTACTTCGAGCAGCACCCCAAGCTGGAGAAGGACGCCACGGGCCGCGACGTGCTGGCCGCCGGCGCGCAGGTCCCGCCCGAGATCGCGGCGGAGCTCGCGGCGCTGGAGGCGCGCATGGCCGACCCCGCGCTCTACGAGTCGGGCGAGAGCGACGCCGTCTTCGCGCGCTACGGCGAGCTCCAGCGCGAGGCCGCGCAGGCGAAGGCCGCCGCCGCGCCCGAGGCCGCGGAGGCGCTGGCCGAGTCGCTGGGCTTCGCGCCCGACGACCTCGCCAAGAAGGTCTCCGTGCTATCAGGCGGCGAGCGCACGCGGCTGCTCCTGGCGCGCACGCTGGCCGAGGCGCAGCCCGGCGGCCTGCTGATCCTCGACGAGCCCACGAACCACCTCGACGTCGAGACGGTCGAGTGGCTGGAGGAGTGGGCCGAGGGCCACCAGGGCACGATCCTCATGGTGAGCCACGACCGCGCGTTCCTCGACAACCTCGCCACGCGCGTGCTCTGGCTCCACGAGGGGCGGATCGCATCGTACCCGGGCAACTATTCGGACTTCGAGCGGGCGCGGGACGAGGACCAGCAGCGTCTCGCCCAGCAGCGCGAGCGGGAGGTCAAGGAGGAGGCGCGCCAGAAGGAGGTCATCCAGCAGTTCCGCCAGATGAAGCGCTTCAACGGCCAGATGGCGAGCCGGCTGACGCGCCTCGCGAAATACCGCAGCGCCATCGAGCGCACGCCCGATCCGCTCATGCAGCGCGTGGCGATGGCTGTCGCGTTCCCCGAGGCGTTCAAGTCCTCCAAGGAGGTCGTGCGCGTGCGCGGCCTCGGGAAGAAGCTGGGCGATCGCGTGCTCTTCTACGGGCTCGATCTGGACCTCGCGAAGGGCGAGCGCATGGGGCTCATCGGCGCGAACGGCGCGGGGAAGACGACGCTCCTGCGCATCCTCGTGGGCAAGGACCGCAAGGAGATCGGCACGGTCGAGGTCGCGCCGGGCGTGAAGGGCGCCTACTACGCGCAGGGCCACGAGCAATTGGACGAGAAGCGCTCGCTGGTCGACGAGGTGCGCGGCGCGCGTCCCGGCCTCGCGGAGGAGGACGGGCGCGCCCTGCTGGGCCGGTTCGGCTTCCGCAGCCCGCAGGACCCGACCCGGAAGGTGCAATCGCTCTCGGGCGGCGAGCGCAGCCGCCTCGCGCTGCTCAAGACCATCCTCGCGCCCTCCAACCTGCTGATCCTCGACGAGCCCACCAACCACCTCGACCTGGACAGCGTGCAGGCGCTCGTGGGCGCGCTCAACGCCTACCAGGGCGCGCTGCTCGTGGTGAGCCACGACCGCTGGTTCCTCGACAGCGTGGTCGACAAGGTCGCGCTCCTGGCCCGCGGCCAGGCCAAGGTCTTCACGGGCGACCTCACGGCGGCCCGGACGCAGATGGCCATGGAAGCGTTCGCGGGCGACCGGACCACGCGCTACGTGGTGCGCAAGGGCTTCAAGGACTTCGACGCCGGCACGCGCCACGCCGCGGGCAGCGCGCTGGAGCTCACCGAGGCCGAGGTGCAGGCCAAGCGCCTCTACCGCACGGCGATCGAGATGGGGTGGATGGAGGCCGACGCGGGCTAGGGCTGGCGCTGGCGCTGGGGCTGGGGTCCCCCAGCCCCAGCCCGGCGGAGCCGCGGGGCCGCTCCCACCACCCTTATAAAAGGGGGGCAGCCGAGCCAGGGGGGAGCGCATGCGGTTCCGCGCCCTCTGGAGCGCGCTCGCCGGGCGTCGCACGCCGGCGGGCGAGAGCGAGATGCACCAGCGCGAGGTCCGCCGCGCGCTCGACGCGCTCGTCCTGGAGAGCCTCGTCTCGCTGACGCTGGGCATCGGCGCGCTCTACCTCGCCTTCTCGCTGGCGGACGGCATCCTCCGCGTGCGCGAGCCGAGCCTGCTCTTCTCCGCGCTCGACGCGGCCGCGGGCGGCGTGCTGCTCACGGTCCACGTGCTGATCCGCCGGCACCGCTTCGCCGCGCGGCTGGGCCACCCGATCCTCGCGCTCGTCTCGGGCGTCGTCCTGGCCGACCTCGCGCTGACGATGCTGCTGATCCCGACGCCCGACCAGACGCTCTACCTGATCCTCTTCGCGATCGGCGTGGGCGGCCTCGCGCTCTCGACCACGTGGCTCGCGGGCATGCTGGGCGCGTGCATCGGCGTGTGGATCCCCTTCGTCGCGCTGCGCCCCAACGCGGGCTGGACGACGGCGAGCTTCGGCCTCGCGGCGGGGCTCGTGCTCGCCATGACGTTCCACCTCGTGCGGATGCGCACCTACGAGCGCATGGAGTCGCTGCGCCTCCAGGAGTCGCGCCGCAAGGCCGAGCTGGAGATCCGCGAGGAGGCGCTGCAGGGCGCCGTGCAGGCCGCGCAGGAGAGCGAGGAACGATATCGCCGCCTCGTCGAGAACGCGCCCGACGCCTTCCTCGTGCACAGCGGGGGCCGCGTCGTGTACGCCAACGCCGCCGCGGGGCGCCTCTTCGGCGCCAAGGCCGCAGACGAGCTGCTCGGCGCCGACCCCTTCTCGCTGATCCACCCCGACCACCTCGCCGACGTCATGGCGCGCAGCGCGCTCGTCGAGCACCACGGCCAGACGACGCCGCGCATGGAGATCCGCATCCTGCGCCTCGACGGCAAGGCCGTGGACGTGGAGGTCACCAGCCAGCCGATGGTCTACGCCGGCCGCCCCGCCGACCAGGCGATCCTCCGCGACATCACCGATCGCATCCAGGTGGAGGCCGAGCGCGCGATCAACGCCAAGCGCGCCGCCGAGATCGAGCGCCTGCGCGAATTGGACCGCCTCAAGACGCAGTTCGTCAACACGCTCAGCCACGAGTTGCGCACGCCGCTCACGCCGCTCAAGGTGCAGCTCCACATCCTCAAGAACGCGCCCCAGGAAGGGCCGGCCCGGCAGCGCGCGATGGACATGCTGGAGCGCAACCTCGCGCGCCTCTCCAGCCTCGTCGACGAGTTCCTGGAGGTCGCGCGCATCCAGAGCGGCGGCCTGAAGCTCAGCAAGGCGCGCGCGGACGCGGGCCCGATCCTCCACGAGTCGCTGGAAAGCTATCACGACGTCGCGCGCGCCAACGGCGTCAAGCTGGAGGTGGCGCTGGACCCCGCGCTCTGGGCCGACCTCGATCCGAAGCGCATCTCGCAGGTCGTGTTCAACCTCGTGGGGAACGCCATGAAGTTCACGCCCAAGGGCGGCACGATCCGCGTCGAGGCCAGGCGCAAGGCCGACGCGATCCAGGTGCGCGTCTCGGACACCGGCGTCGGGCTCTCGGCCGCCGACATCGCGAAGCTCTTCGAGCCCTTCAGCCAGGCGCACGACACGATGCAGAAGACCAACGCGGGGACGGGCCTGGGGCTCTTCATCTGCCGCGGCATCGTGGAGTCGCACGGCGGGCGCATCGGCGTCGACTCCGACGGGCCGGGCAAGGGCTCCTGCTTCTGGTTCACGCTGCCCGCGGCGGATGGGCCCGAGGCCGACCCTCAAGCTCCGCATGCGGAGACGCGGTGAGCGCGGAGGCTCACTTCCCCTTCACGTGGGCGTCGTGCTCGCGCTTGGTCTCCACGACGAAATGCGGGTCGGGGCTCGTGTCCTTCTTCGTGACCGTGAGATACACGATGCAGGCGACGATGGCGACGCCGAAGACGGCGCTCACCAGCTCGGGTCCCAGGTCGAGGCCGCCCACGCCCGGCGCGCCCGTGTCGTCGACGAGGTTCGGCCCGCCGAGGAAATCGCCCAGGTTCGCGCCGAAGGGGCGCGTGAAGACGTAGGCGATCCAGAACGCGAGGATCGGGTTGACGCGGAAGGCGAGGTGCGCGACGCCGGCGAGCAGGATGATCGCGCCGAAGATGACGCCCGAGAGGAGCAGCCCCGCGCGGAGGCTGCCGGTGCCCTGCTGGAGCGTCTCGAGGAGCCAGTCGCCCGCGGCGGTGCCCAGCGCGAAGGTGGCGAGCACGGCGCTCCAGTAGAACGCCTCGCGGCGGCGCGTCGTGATCGCGCGGATGCTCAGCGAGCGCTCGACGCCGTACCAGGCCGCGAAGACGACCGCGAGCGCAAGGGCGAACGCGAAGGTGAGCGTCGAGAGCGGCATCCCCATGTCGTCGTGGAGCTTGTCCGTGATGATCGTGCCCACGATGCTGATGAGCACGACGACGAGCCAGTAGACCCAGGGCACGTAGCGGCGATACCAGAACTGGACCGCGAGCGCGACGACGAGGATCGCGCCCATGACGAGGCCGGTGTTGGTCAGGCCGAGGCCGACGTCGTTGTTGAGCAGGTCGGAGACGGTCTCGCCCACCGTCGTGCAGAGGATCTTGATGATCCAGAAGAAGATCGTGATCTCGGGGACCTTGTTGAGCATGGCGCGCGCGGCCGCGCCGAGGGGAGTGGTCGCGCGGGCCGTGGCGGTCATGCTGCCCCCCGCAGCGCCGCGGCGGCGCTATCGCCCTTTTGGGACAGGCTTGCGTTGGATCATCCGCGCGGCCCGTCGCGGCCGATCGCGTCGAACCCCTCGACGAACGCGTCGACGACGCGGTCCACGAAGCTCGCGCGGTATTCGACGAGGAGGCGCGCGACGCGGTCCGCCTCCGCGAGGCGGTAGCGCGTCTCGCGGCCGGCGCGCTCGCGGGCGACCAGCCCGGCGTCCGCGAGCTTGCGCGCGTGATAGCTCAGCGTGCTTGATCGGAGGCCGGTGGCGAGCATCAGATCCTGGTGGCTCGCGGGACCCGACTCGAGGAGCGCGATCACGATGCAGCGAGGGATCGCCTGGCGGAGGATCGTGAAGAGCCGCGCGTCGGCGGCCGCCACGTCCGCCGCGAAGTAGCGCTTGTTCTCCTGCGTCTCGACGCGCAGCAGCCCCGCGCGCTCCAGGTGGCCCAGGTGATACTCGAGCGCGCCCATGCTCATCGCCACGCCGCGCTGGATCTCGCGGAGGTAGGAGCCGGGATGCGCGCGGACGTACGCATAGAGGCGCCGGCGGGTCTCGAGCTCCAGCGCGCGCTCGTCCACGCGCTCGTCCCTCCTACGCCTTCAGGAACGCGGCGAGGATCAGCAGGAGGAAGACGGCGTCGCCCGCCTCGCCCACGTAGTCGATGAGGGGCACCTCGCCCACGAGGAAATCGATGCTCAGGAGGAGCCCCTTGAGCGCATAGAAGCCGAAGGCGATCGTGAGGAGAAGCACGCGCTGGGTCCGCTGGCGGCGGTAGGCCATGAGCGCGATGACGAGCACGACGAGCGCGAGCGCGGTGAGCACGAGGCGCAGGGCGTCCTCGACGGCTTCGTTCGTCGCGGCCATCCGTCGCCCTCGCGCGGCTCACGCGTGCGGCGCGTCGTCCTGCGTCTCGGCGTCGCCTGAGCACGGATCGGAAGCCGCGGGCGCGCTGCCGGAGCCATCGCCCGCCTCGGGCGCGTCGCACGCGTCGCCGAAGAGGCCGGTGACGGCGTCGATGGGGTGGAAGCCCATGGCGATGGACGTGCCCAGCGCGCCCAGGAGGAGGAACGCGCCGGCGAAGGCGAAGATCAGAGGCCGCTTCATCGGGCCTCCATCGCCTCCAGGCTATTCACGCCTTTTGGGACGCGGCTGCGCGGGCGTCCGCTATCGTGCCCGGAACCACGCGACGAGGTCGGCCTTCGTCCGGCTCTGGAACTCGCCGCGCAGCTCCAGCGACTCCAGCGCGCGCGCGTAGGCCTGCTGCGCGACGGCGCCGAGGTTCGCGGCGTAGAACTGCACGAAGTCGTCCTTGAAGCGCGGCGGGATCTGGCCGCTGGCTTCCACGAGGTTGCCGGTCCACATGTCGCCCAGGCTCTCGCGCAGCGCGGGGAAGTGCGCCTTCAGATAGCTCCACGCGGGGAGGCGCGCCGCGCGCTCGGAGAACATCAGGCGCAGCAGCGGCCCGACGGCCTCGAGCGGCATCTGCCTCTGGTCAATGAGCGCAAGCACCTGGAGGAGCGCGGCGTCGCCCCGGAACGAGGCGAGGCTCGCGAGGTAGCGCTGCGTGTCGGCGGGCGGGGCGCCCTTCGCGCGGCGCTCCTCGTAGAGGCGCACGTGCTTGGCGAGCCGCGCGAGGTCGCCGAACTGCGCCGCGACGGTGACGGCCGTGCCGGCGAGGTTCGCGTCGACCTTCTGCGGGTCGTCGGCCTCGCGGTCCGCGTACGCGCTCGCCGCGGCGATGGCCTGCCGGTCGTGGGCGAGGCTCGACATGGCGCGCAGCGTGGCGGCGCGCGCGAGCGCGTCGTCGCGGGGCTCGC
Organism: Thermoplasmata archaeon; assembly: GCA_034667685.1. GTDB lineage: Archaea > Thermoplasmatota > SW-10-69-26 > JACQPN01 > JAJPHT01 > JAJPHT01. The sequence goes on from JAXDQU010000008.1 coordinate 73,082, forward strand.
CGGCGCGCGGCTCCGCGCTGAGGCGCGTCATGCGCGGGGCGAAGGCGGCGCCCACCCACGCGCGGAATCTTGCTAGCGCCTCGGCGTCGCCCGCGTCCTCCAGCAGCCCTTCGACGCTGGTCGCGTCGTCGACGACGCGGTCGAGCACGGTGGGGTTCGTGGCGTTGCGCATGACGGCGTCGAGGGTCGCGAGGTAGCGCGTGATGGGGTGCGTGGCGTTGCGCGCGAGCCCCCACTGGTCGTCGAGGAGCCCCATCTGCTCGGCGGGGGGAAGCTCGGCGACGTGCGCGAGGAGCGCGGCGTGCAGCGCGTCGTCGAGGTCCTGGCGGTAGAAGCCGATGCCCTCGACGTTCGCGGTCACGTACTGGAGCTCGCCCTGGACGCGCAGCGGGACCTCGCCGTTCTCCTGGGTCAGCAGGTGGCGCGACTCGTGCGCGCCGGCGGCGTCCTTCCAGCGCAGGACCAGCGGGACGCGCCAGAGCTGGGCCGAGGCCTTCGCGCGCGGGCTCGAGAGGAAGCGGCGTTGGCCCACGCGCAGCGCGGCGCCGTGGCGCTCCACGCGCACGACGGGATGGCCGCCCTGCCCGACCCAGCTTTCCATGATCTCCGCGACGGGCTGGCCCGAGGCCGCGCCCAGGTGGCGCCAGAGGTCCGCGCCCTTGGCATTGGACTCGGCGAACTCGCGCATGTAGGCGCGTAGGCCCGCGCGGAAGGCGTCCTCGCCCAGGAACGCCTCGATCATGCGCATGACGCTGCTGCCCTTCTGGTACGTGATGAGGTCGAAGAGCTCGGTGGCCTGCGCCGGCGTCTGGACGGGCGAGTAGATCGGGTGCGTGCTCTCCAGCGCGTCGGGGTGGAGCGCGGCCGCCTTGCCCAGGACGAAGTCCTCCCACACGCGATAGTCGGGCTCCAGGGCGGCGACGGTCTTGTGGGCCATCCACTCGGCGAAGCTCTCGTTGAGCCAGATGTCGTCCCACCAGGCCATCGTCACGAGGTCGCCGAACCACATGTGCGCCATCTCGTGCGCGATGACGCGCGCCGCGGCCTTCTTCGCCTTGAACGACGCGGTCTGCGGATCGAGCAGCAGGTAGAGCTGGCGGAAGGTGACGAGGCCCGCGTTCTCCATGGCGCCGGCGCTGAAGCTGGGGAGCGCGATCTGGTCGTACTTGCCGAAGGGGTACGCGATGCCGAAGTAGTCCTCGAACCAGGGCAGGGCGCGCGCGGCGAACTGGTTGCTCCAGACGCCCAGGTGCTCCTTGCCCTTGATCGCCCACGCGCGCATCGGGACGTCGCGCGCCCGGATCTCGGGCGTGCTGCCGAAGCGGCCCACGCAGAGCGCGACGAGGTAGCTCGACATGCGCCGCGTCGGCGCGAACGTCCAGCGCATGAGGCCCTGCCCCGCGTCCTCGACCTTCTGCTGCGGCCCGTTGGCGAGCACGACGTTGGGCGCGTCGGTCGTCACGACCCACTGGAACGTCGCCTTGTACGCGGGCTCGTCGAAGCACGGGAAGATGCCGCGCGCGTCCGTCTCCTCGCATTGCGTCGCGAGGCACTCCTCCGCGCCGTCCTTGGAGAGATAGAGCCCCTCCATGTTCTTGGAGACCTGGCCCGTGAACGCGATCTCCAGCGTGGCGGGGCCCGCCGGAAGCGGCCTGGCGAAGGCGAGCGTCAGCCTCTCGCGCGCCGGATCCAGCTCGGCCTTGGCCGGCTCGGCGCCGGCGCTCGCCTCTCGGATCGTCATGTCGCGCGCGTGCAGCTCCACCCTCGCGGTGGGCGATAGCACGTCGACGTCGATGCGGACGCGCCCCTCGAAGGTCGGCTTCTCGAGGTGCGCGGTCAGCTCGATGCGGTAGGCCCGCGGGCGCACATTCCCGGGCAACCGATACGGCAGGACGTCCATGCAAGCGAACGATGCCCACGGCCGGCTTCAAGGCGTCGGCACGAGAGGCGCCGCGGAGGACGAGCCGACAAGGCTCACCGTTTCGATATCGCAGGTCGGCAACACGGAGGTTGCCGATCGAATAGCGGGGGGTTGATTTGAACAACCGATCTACGGGTTATGAGCCCGTCGGGATTTCCTGGCTACCCCACCCCGCTAGAGTGGTGCGCTCCGGCGGATGCCGGGGCAGGAGCGGCCAATCGCCGTCCCCCGGATAAGGTTTCGGGTTCGCGGACCGCGAGCGTTGATGCCCACGGCGCAGGATGCGCGCGCGTGGCCGTGGCGGCGCCCGACCTGGCGAAGCTCCGCGAGGCGTTCGCGCGCACCGCCACGCCCGAGCCGACCCAGCGCGCCGCGCCCCACGGCGTGAGCGCCGTGCTGCTGGCGCTCTACGACACCGCGGGCGAGCCCGAGCTGCTCTACACGCGCCGCACCGAGACGATGCGCAGCCACCCCGGCGAGATCAGCTTCCCCGGCGGGCGCGTCGAGGCGCAGGACGCTTCGCCGCTCCACGCCGCGCTGCGCGAGGCCGACGAGGAGGTGGGCATCCCGCCCGCGGACGTCGCCACGTGGGGGCACCTCACCGACTTCCTCACGCACCGCGACGTGCTCGTGTGCGCCTACGTGGGCGAGATCGCCGGCCCCGAGCAGGTCGATCCGGCGACGCGCAGGCTCGTCCGTCCCGGCCGCAGGCCGCCCACGACGCCGCGCAGCGCCGCCGAGGTCGCGCAGGTCTTCACCGTGCCGCTGCGCGAATTGCTATCGCCCGAGACGTACGAGGCGCGCACCGTGGAGGGCCTGGACCGGCGCGTCCACTACTGGCGCGTCGGCGGGCGCGTCGTGTGGGGCATCACGGGCGAGCTGACGGCGCGCTTCCTGGCGCGCACGTGCGGGTGGACGCCGCCCTCGGAGCCGCGCGTGATCCACGAGATCAGCGAGTTCCGGCCCTAGCACTGCCTGAGGCGCTTCGCTTCCCGCCAACACGCGAACACGCCAACACGCCGCGTGTTGGCGTGTTCGCGTGTTGGCGGGAAGCGAAGCGCTGCAAGCGACAAGGAGGATAGGAAAGGCGCCCTACCGCCCGGCCATTTGATAGCTCACGCTCGCCACGCGCCGCGCCCGGCCGCGCCAGCGCAGGTACACATACAGCGGCAGGCCCGCGAGCACGATGAGCACGCCGACGACGGCCTGCGCGGGCGTGCGCCAGAACGCGTTGAGGATGAACGCGACGCTGCCCACCACGAAGACCGCGGGGACCCACGGGTAGAGCGGCACGCGGAAGGGGCGCGGCGCGTCGGGCCGCGTGCGCCGCAGCACGAACACCGCGCTCGTGGCGAGGGCGTAGAAGATGAACGAGTCGACGATGATGTAGGTGAGCAGCGTGTCGAAGAGGCGCCCGTTGCCCACCGGCGGCAGCAGCACGAGCGCGAGGCTGATGACGGTCTGGAGCGCGATGGCGCGGGCCGGCGTGCCCCAGCGCGTCACCTTGCCCATCGCCTCGGGGAAGAGGCCGTCGCGCCCCATGACGTAGGCGATGCGCGGCCCCGTGAGCACGATGTTGTTCACCGTGCCGACGATGGACAGGAGGATGGCGACGGTGACGAGCGCGCTGGCACCCGGGACGATCGCGTCGGCGGTGCGCCCCGCGGCGGCGTTGGTCTGCCCCACGTCGGCCGGTCCGATGGCGAGGAGGTAGACGAGGTTCGCGAGCACGTAGAGCGCCATCACGACGAGCGTGCCGAGCACGACGCTGCGCGGGACGTTCCGCTGCGGGTCACGCACCTCCTCGGCGACCTGCGTGCTGTTCTCCCAGCCGTCGTACGCGAAGAAGACCGGGATGAGCGCGAGCCCGAAGGCGCTGAAGAGGCCCACGCCGCTGGGCCCGGGCGGCGCCTGGCCGGTCGCGAGCGCGCCCAGCTTCGGCCCGAGCACGAGGAGCCCGCCCACGACGAGCAGCGTGAGGGCGCCGATCTTCACCGCCATCGCCGCGACCGAGAGCCGGCCCGCGTGCCGCACGCCCAGCGTATTGATGAGCGCGACGCCCAGCACGATGGCGGCCGCGACGAGGATCTTGCCCAGCTCGGTGATCGGAAGGAAGAGCGCGATCGTCTCGCCGAAGCCCACCGCGAGCGCGCTGACGTTGGCCGCCTTGCCGATCGCGACGCCGCTCCACCCCGAGAGGAACGCGGGCAGCGGGCCGTAGGCCTCCTTGATGAAGTTATACGAGCCGCCCGAGCGCGGCAGCATCGCGCCCATCTCGGCGTAGGTCAGCGCGCCGCACAGGACGAACGCGCCGCCCAGCGTCCACGCCAGGAGCATCATGCCCGGCGTGGGGAGCTGCTGCGCCACGACGCGCGGGCCCAGGAAGATGCCCACGCCGATCATGCTGCCCACCACCACCGCGGCGGCCGACCAGAGGCCGAGGTCGCGGCGCAGGCCCGGGGGCATCGGCACCGCAGCCGGGCCTCGGCTCATGAACCTGCGCGATGCGGCGCTCTCGGGCTCTGGACTCGGGACTCAGGGCTCCGGAGCCCCGAGTCCAGAGTCCAGAGCCCCGAGCCCAAGCAACACGACGAGCCGCGCCTCGATGTGCGCGTTCGCCCGCTCGCCAAGCTCCCGCGACGCGAGCGTGGGGTCGCCCATGACGCCCTCGGGGAAGTGGCGCTCGGCGTGCGCTTCCACGAGGAATTCCGGGAAGCGGACCTGGTGCGGCTTGCCGCGCCCCTTCACGAGATCGGGCCGGATCGCGAGCATGCGGGAGGTCTCCAGCGCGCCGGCGTGGCCGTCCCAGCGCGGGACGCCGGGCGCCTCGAAGTCGGAGAGCAGCTCGTAGTCGGACAGGACGAAGATCCGCATCGTCGGATCGGATTCGAGGTGCTCCTCGGCAGCGAGCTTGAGCGCGCGCATGTGGGCGCCGCCGGCGTGGCCGCTGACGAACGCGACCGTGCGGAGGCCGTGGCGCTGGCAGTCGGCGAGGACGTCGCGGGCGATGGCGCGCAGCGTGTCGAAGCGCAGGCTGAACGAGCCGGGGAAGTTGCGCGTGCTGCTGCAGTTGCCATAGGCGAGCAGCGGGGCCACGAGCGCGCCCGTCCGCGCCGCGACGCGCTCGCACGTGTGCGTGGCCTGGATGCTGTCCGTGTCGAGGGGCAGGTGCGGGCCGTGCTCCTCGACGATGCCCACGGGGACGAGGAGCGGGGGCTTGGGCGAGAGCGCGGCGAACGCGGGGCTGGTCAACTCTCCGAGGCGCACGCGCGGGCAGGGCAAGGCGCGCGGATATTTGTGGCGCTTCGCGCATCGCGCCGCGTGGAGAAGCGGGACCTCGCCATCGTGCTCGCGGGCGCGCTGCTGGTGGCGGGCGCGACGGCGTACGCGGGCGCGCAAGGCCCCTCGACGCACCGCTATCAGCTCACCTACGCGGCGACCTCCTTCGTGATCCCGCAGGGCACGGAGCAACGCACCCTCCCGGGGCCGGGCTATCGCTCCGGCTACTCGATCGCGACGAGCGACTGGAACGTGTCGAGCTACCACGCCGAGTTCAACGTCACGCCCGCGGGCGCGTTCGTGGCCGGCGCGAGCCTCCACGCGAAGCTCACCACGCCCAACGGGACGACGATCGAGAAGGACGGCACGGTCGGGCCAGCCGGCGGCGTCATCCACGTCGCGTTCGACGTGCCCGTCGCGCCCCTGCCCGCGCCCCGCATCGTCGACGCCTCCTCGCAGAAGGACGCGCTCGCGATGCTGGAGCAGGGCGATCGCGTGAACGCCGGGAACTGGACCGTGGAGCTCGACTTCAGCCCGGGCACGCCCGAGGGCCCCGAGCCCGCCATCGGGTTCTACGAGGCGCTCGTCGTCTGGATCGGGGGCGCGGACGCGCTCGTGCCCGCGGCGAAATGATAAGAACCCCCGCCACGCTCGCCGCCCCATGGCCCCGCCCGCGCCGAAGGTCGGCATCATCATGGGCAGCAAGACCGACTGGGAGACGCTGCGCCTCGCCAGCGAGGTGCTCCAGGGGCTCGGCGTGCCGCACGAGACGAAGGTCGTCTCGGCGCACCGCACGCCGGACCTTCTCTTCGAGTACGCGGCCAGCGCGGAGGGGCGCGGCATCCAGGTCATCATCGCGGGCGCCGGCGGCGCGGCGCACCTGCCCGGGATGTGCGCGAGCAAGACGACGCTCCCCGTGCTGGGCGTGCCGGTGCAGAGCAAGGCGCTCAGCGGCCTCGACTCGCTTCTCTCCATCGTGCAGATGCCCAAGGGCGTCCCCGTGGGCACGCTCGCCATCGGCACCGCGGGCGCGTCCAACGCCGCGCTGCTGGCCGCGCAGATCCTCGCGCTCCACGACGAGAAGCTCCGCGAGAAGCTCAAGCTGATGCGCCAGCAGGAGCGCGACCGCGTCATGGGAGAGAAGCTCGATTGAGCCTCGCGCCCGGCGCCACGCTCGGCATCCTGGGCGGAGGCCAGCTCGGGCGCATGATCGCGTTCGAGGCGCACCGCATGGGCTACCGCGTCGCCATCCTCGACCCCGACCCGGACGGACCCGGGGCGCAGGTGGCGGACGACGTCGTCCTGGGCAAGTGGACCGACGCGAAGGCGGCCCTGGAGCTGGCGCGCCGCGCGGACGTCGTCACCGTCGAGACGGAGCACATCCCCTTCGAGGTCCTCGACGAGGTCGAGAAGGCCGGCGGCAACCTGCTCCCGCGCGCCGCGGTCCTGCGCACGATCCAGAACCGCCTGCGCCAGAAGGAGTTCCTCGCGCGGCACGGCTTCCCGCAGCCCGCGTTCGCGCACGTCACCGACGAGGCCTCGCTGCGCGCCGCGATATCAAACGTGGGCGCGCCCGCCGTGCTCAAGTCGCTCACCGGCGGCTACGACGGCAAGGGGCAGAGCCGCGCGCTCCAGGCGAGCGAGGCCGACGAGGCGTGGGCGCGCATCGGGCGCCAGCCGTGCATCGTCGAGTCGTTCGTCCCCTTCCGCGCGGAGGTCAGCGTCGTGCTCGCGCGCGGGCTCGACGGCCGCGTCGCGTACTACCCGCTCGCCGAGAACGTCCACCGCCACGGCATCCTGCACACGACGCGCGCGCCCGCCCGCGTCGACCCCGCCGTCGCGCGCGAGGCGCAGCGGCTCGCGAAGGACGTCGCCAACGCGCTCGACCACGTGGGCGTCATGGCCGTCGAGATGTTCCTGCTGCCCGACGACTCGCTCCAGATCAACGAGATCGCGCCGCGCGTCCACAACTCGGGCCACTACACGTACGGCGCGTGCGCCACCTCGCAGTTCGAGCAGCACCTCCGCGCCATCTGCGGCCAGCCGCTGGGCGACACGACGCTCCTGCGCCCCGCCGCCATGCTCAACCTGCTGGGCGATGCCTGGGCGCGCCGCGAGCCCGACTGGACGCGCGTCTTCGCCACGCCCGGCGCCGCGCTGCACCTCTACGGCAAGGCCGAGGCGCGCCCCGGCCGCAAGATGGGGCACGTGACCGTGACGGCCGAGCACACGGACGACGCGCTCGCCAAGTGCGAGGCCATCCACGCCGCGCTGATGACGGACGCGGAGCTTTAGTTCCAGAGCCCCGAGTCCGGAGTCCTGAGCCCGGAGCCTAACCTCCCAAGTGGGGTGCGAGGGCTCTGGGCTCAAGACTCCGGACTCGGGGCTCTGGAACGACCGTTGGGCGCCCGCCCGCCCTTTCCACAATCCTCTTGGAGCCGGGCCTCGCATCGTGGGCCGTGGACAAGATCACGTTGGATCGCGCGGCGTTCAAGGCGCTCGCGTCCGACACGCGGCTGGACATCCTGAAGGCGCTCGACGCGCGCCAGAAGACCGTGACCGAGCTGGCGCGCGAGCTGGACCTCAACAAGGCCACCGTCTTCGAGCACCTGGAGAAGCTCGCCGAGGTGGGCCTGATCCAGAAGATCGAGGAGGACGTCGAGCGAAAGTGGGTCTACTGGCAGCTCTCGTGGAAGGGGCGCCGGCTCCTGCATCCGGAGGCGATCACGTTCTCGCTCCTGCTCTCGACCGCGCTGGGCACGCTGCTGACCGGCGCCGCGGCGCTCTGGATCTGGTGGAAGAGCGCCATCCTGCCCACGAGCGGCGCGGAGGGCGCCTCCCAGCCCACCGGGGCCGCCGCGCCGCGCGCGTTCGCCGCCCCCGCGCCCGAGCCCCCCGTCGCCGCGGCGCCCGCGCACGATCCGACCTACCTGTGGGTCGCGGCGGCGCTGGGCGCGCTGCTCCTCGTCCTGATCCTCGGCGCGTGGTGGGTCAAGGCCCGCGCGCGCAAGCTCAGCGCGTCGTGAGGTCGCCCTGGTCCAGGATGATGACGCCCGTGCGCAGGGAGTCGACTTCCTCCTGGGTGAGCGCCCGACGCTCGACCTTCTCGGCGAGGATGGCGCTGTTGCCGAACGGGTCGTCGATGATGAGCGTGAAGGGGATCTCGCCCGCGAGCATCTTCTCGTAGCGCATGAGGTACTCCTGGAGCAGGGCGACCTTCTCCGGGTCCTCGCCGTGGAACTCCAGCGCGGTGAGCAGCACGTCCTTCGCGCGGTCCAGGACGCCCTCGACGTTGGAGACGTAGCTCTCGGAGAGCGGCGAGGGCTCGGCCGTGAACCCCATCTCCGGGATGCGGATCGTGCCCGAGTTGCTCCGGATCACGCGGATCGTGAGGTCCTCCTCCCCGTTCGCGTGCAGCGTCAGCCGCAGCGGGTCCTTCTGGCCGAGGATCATGAAGTCCGCGTGCCGGAAGCCGCACGCGCCGCAGCGCATCGTCGTCTCCAGCGCGTCGCCGAAGTACGGGACGTTGACGGACGTGCTCAGCAGCGTCAGCTGGCCCACGACGCGGCACATCGGACAGGGCGTGTTGACCGGGACCGCGGATGCGCTCACGTGGCGCGCGAGCCCTCCTTTTCGCTTAATGGTTCTGTGGATCCGGCCTCGGGCTCGGGGCTCTGGACTCAGGACTCTGGGCTCCGGAGCCCTGAGTCCAGAGTCCTGAGTCCAGAGCCCCTCGGCGCGCCATTTTGAAAACACGATGTTTAAGAGGCTCGTGCGAATGATACGGTTCGCAAGGGATGCACGCATGGCCTTTCTCGACAAGCTGATCGGCGGCAACAACGCCAACGGGCGCCGCCCCGCGGAGGGCGGCAACGACCGCACGTACATCGATCTCTCCGATTTCGCCGCCGCCGAGAAGACCGGCGAGGGCGCCGCCAGCACGTGGGTCCGCTTCGCGGAGCTTCGCGCGCTCGACGACCTCAAGCAGTTCTCGTCGTACGTCTACGACGGCAACCTGCTCATCCTGGACTTCAGCAAGGTGCAGGGCGACGAGATCCTCCTGCGCCGCCTGACCAACGAGCTCCGCAAGCTCGCGCAGGACACTGGCGGCGACATCGCGGGCCTGGGCGACCACCACATCCTCCTGACGCCCACCGGCGTGAAGGTCGACCGCAAGCGCCTCACCGCGACGAAGGGCGACGACGCCGAGCCGCAGCACGTGCCGCGGACGTCCGCCTCCCCGCCCGCCGCCCCGGCGCCGGCCCCCCTGGTCGCTCCCGCTCCGGCGACGGCCAACGCGCCCCCGGCCCGGACGAATGGCGGCACGGGCCGCCGCATGGCGAACAAGTGAGTCGGGTTTTTTGCGGTGCCCGGCGCCCGCGGGGCGTCGGCGCCCTTCATAATCTTTATAAACTAACCCTGGCTTTGGCCTTATAAAGCGGCCTCGGCCGGGTGAACCTCATGGCGAAGATCAAGATCGAGAACGTCGTCGCGTCGACCTCCATCGGCACGGAGTTGGACTTGCAGTCCATCGCCCTGGCGCTGGACAACGCGGAGTACGAGCCCGAGCAGTTCCCCGGCCTCGTCTGCCGCCTGAAGGACCCGAAGACGGCAGCGCTGCTCTTCCGCAGCGGCAAGGTCGTCTGCACCGGCGCGAAGTCCATCGACGCGGTGGGCAAGGCCGTCGACATCGTCACGGCCAAGATCGAGGCCAGCGGCGTGAAGGTCGACCGCAACCCCGAGATCACCGTCCAGAACATCGTCGCCTCGGCCGACCTGCACAGCGAGCTGAACCTCAACGCCATCGCCATCGGCCTTGGCCTCGAGAAGGTGGAGTACGAGCCCGAGCAGTTCCCCGGCCTCGTCTACCGCCTGGACGACCCCAAGGTGGTCGTCCTCCTGTTCGGCTCGGGCAAGCTCGTCTGCACCGGCGCCCGCAAGCCTGAAGACGCGGAGCGCGCCGTCGACAAGATCACCGAAGAGCTCCAGGCGCTCGGGCTGCTCTGAACCTTGGCGACCATCAAGATCGAGAACGTCGTGGCCTCCCTCTCCCTGGGCGTCCAGCTGGACCTCCAGGCGATCGCGCTGGCGCTCGACAACGCGGAGTATTCGCCCGAGCAGTTCCCCGGCCTCGTCTGCCGCCTGAAGGACCCGAAGACCGCGGCGCTGCTCTTCCGCAGCGGCAAGGTCGTCTGCACCGGCGCCAAGAGCATCGAGGCCGTCGGCCGCGCGGTCGACATCGTCACCTCGCGCATCGAGGCCAGCGGCGTCAAGGTCGACCGCAACCCCGTCATCACGGTCCAGAACATCGTCGCGTCCGCGGACCTCCATGCCGAGCTGAACCTCAACGCCATCGCCATCGGCCTTGGCCTGGAGAAGGTCGAGTACGAGCCCGAGCAGTTCCCGGGCCTCGTCTACCGCATGGACGATCCCAAGGTCGTCGTGCTCCTCTTCGGCAGCGGCAAGCTCGTCTGCACCGGCGCCAAGCGGCCCGAGGACGCGGAGCGCGCCGTGGACAAGATCACCGAGGAGCTCAAGGCGCTCGGGCTGCTCTAAGGCCCGAACCCTTCAGGGCCTCGAAGGTCGACGCCTCGACCGCCCCGGTTTTCCTCTTTTTCCCCGATGCGAAAGCACCATCCTTCGGACGACCCAAGGGGTCGTATGCCCGAGATGGATGCCAGCCGCATCGAGCGCGCTTTGATCGCCGCCGAGAACGAGGACCCCGAAGCGCTGCGCGCGGTGCTCGCGCCGGCGCCGACGTGGCACACGCCCGCGCACAACGTGCTGGGCGGCGACCACATGGGGCGCGAGCAGGTGATCCAGTACGTGAAGGAGTCGCGCGCCCTCACCGCGGGCAGCCTCCACGTCGAGCCGGTGGGCCACGCGCGGGTGAAGGGCGACCACGGCACGCTCCAGGTGCGCGCGCACGCCCGCCGCGCGGGGCTCGCGCTCGACATCGACGAGGAAATCACGTTCCGGATCGAGGGCGGGCTCGTGGCCGAGCTCTGGACGAAGCCCGCCGACGTGGGCGCGTACGACCGCTTCTGGGCGCCGTAGCTTGATGCGGCCGGGGGGCGCTGCGCCCGCGTGCCCGCCATCGAGGCCGTGAACCTGCGCAAGTCCTTCGGCGACGTGAAGGCCGTCGAGGACGTCTCGCTCCGCGTCGAGGAGGGCGAGATCTTCGGCCTGCTGGGGCCCAACGGCGCGGGCAAGACGACGACGGTCCGCATGCTCGCGACGCTCCTGCGCCCCGACGCGGGCGAGGTGCGCATCCTGGGCATGGACCCGCAGCGGCAGCGCGCGGAGGTCCGCCGCGCGATGGGCCTCGCGCTCCAGGAGACGGGGCTCGACGACCTCGCCACCGGGCGCGAGCTGCTCACGCTCCACGCCAGGCTCTACGGCTTGAAGCGCGACGAGGCGCGCGAGCGGGCGGAGGAGCTGCTCAGGCACTTCGGGCTGGAGGAGGCCGCCGACCGGCGCGTCGGGGAATATTCCGGGGGCATGCGGCGCAAGATCGACCTCGCGAGCGCGCTGGTCCACCGGCCGCGCGTCCTCTTCCTCGACGAGCCCACCGTGGGCCTCGATCCTTCGGCGCGCGCCCAGCTCTGGGGCGCGGTGCGCCGGCTCAACCGCGAGGAGGGGACGACGATCCTGCTCACGACGCACTACATGGAGGAGGCGGAGCGCCTCGCCGGTCGGCTCGCGGTCATCGCGCGCGGTCGCGTCATCATGGAGGGCGATGCGGCGAGCCTGAAGGCGCGCGTCGCGAAGCGCGTCGTCACGCTCGCGCTCGACGCCGAGGAGGACGACCTGCCGCGGATCGCGCGGGCGCTCGCCGGCGTGCGCGGGGTCAAGCGCGCCTTGTCCACGCCCGATGGCGTCGTGCTGCACCTGGACGAGACCGCGCCGCGGACCGAGGAGCTGCGCGAGATCGCGGCGAAGGAGACGCGCGTGCTGGGCGCCACCGCGGCCGAGCCGACGCTCGACGACCTCTTCACGAGCATGGAGGGATCGGCGTGAGCGGGCTCGCCACGGCGACCGGAGAGCTGTTCCGCAAGACGCTGCGCCAGTTCCCGCGCGTCCCGCCTGATATCATCCAGGCGATCCTGATCCCGCTCTTCCTCTTCGCGCTCTTCTCGCTCCAGATGGCGAGCGTCGCGCGCCTGCCCGGCTTCCCCACCGGCAGCTACGCCGCGTTCCTCCTGCCGCAGATCATCACGTTCACCGCGTTCACGAGCGCCAACGGCGCCGGCTACGCGCTCGTCCTGGAGGCGCGCTCGGGCTACCTCGACAAGCTGCGCGCCATGCCGATCCCGCGCGCGAGCATCGTGCTGGGCCGCCTGCTCGCGGTGGGCCTGCGCGCCGCGCTCCAGGCGCTCCTGATCCTCGCCATCGCGTTCCCCTTCGGCATCCGCGTGGGCGAGGGTCTTCTCGGGGTGGTGGGCATCCTCCTGCTCGCGGCGTTCCTCGCCATCTGCTGGGCGGGCCTCGTCTCGACGCTGGGCCTGCTCACGCGCAGCCCCGAGGCGGTGGAGGCCTCGACGGTCCTCTTCATCCCCCTCGTGTACCTGACCACCGGCGCCATGCCGCTCTCGCTGATGAGCCCCGGCATCCAGCGCGTCGTCGCCGCGAACCCCGTCACGTACATCGTCGAAGCGGTGCGCGCGATGAGCCTCGCCACGGGCGACGCGCTCGCGATCCTCGTGGGCTTCGGCGCCGCGATCCTCCTCGCGCTGGCGGGGGTCGGCGCCGCGACGTGGGCGATGGCGCGGCTCGACCGCGCGTAAGGTCCCGGATACGCCAAGATGCCAAGCGCGCCAAGCACGGTCTTGGCGCCTCTTGGAGAGACTTGGCGTCTTGGCGTACCGAGGCGCCGCCGTTCCGCAGAACTGTGCATCGGCATCGCGTTGGCGGAGAGTCTCACCGCAACGCTCACGTAGGCCTCTCCATCACGCGCGCGCGATGAGGGCCGTCCTCGCGCTCGCGCTGATGCTCCTGCTCGCGGGCTGCCTGAAGGCGCCCGGCGCGCAGCCCGAGCCCGTGAAGACCGCCGCGCTCGAGCCCGCGCTCAACCAGACCGGCGCGCTCGTCGTCACGACGCTGTTCATGGACCGCTCGCCGCTCGCCGACGTGAACGTCACGGTGGGGAACCGCACCGCGCTCTCGGACGGCAACGGCGAGGCGCGCTTCGACGGCGTGCCCGCGGGCGCCTACAACGTCACCGCGAGCAAGGCCGCGCACCGCACCGCCATCGCGCAGGCGAGCGTCACGCCGGGCAACGCCACGAAGATCGAGATGCTCCTCGAAGCCGACGCGGGTTCGCAGCACAGCCACGCGCGCGGCCTCTTCGCGCACCGCGACCTCTACACGTTCGCGGGCCACTTCGACTGCTCCGCGACGTACGTCATCATCACCGGCGACTGCGAGATCCTCCTCCAGAACGCCACCGAGCAGGCCGGCCTTCCCCCGCCGCCCAACGCGACCGCCGCGAGGAACATCATCGACTTCCCCCTCGACGCCACGTGGGCCGAGCTCGTCGTCGAGATGAACTGGACCTCGCCCACCGTGGCGCTGGAGCAAGGGATGACCTTGGGCCTGGAGCCCGCGCAGGCGCCCGCCGACGGCCACGCCGCCAAGTACGCGCAGGCCCAGGGCGGCTCGCCGCTGCGCATCGACCTCAAGCCCGGCGTCAAGGACCCCACCGCCACCGCGCAGGACATGCCCAACCCCAACGGCGGCGAGGTCATCCGCGCCCGCGCGTTCGTCGAAGGCCTCGCCCACCACCCCGGCGGCACGGACTTCCTCGGGGTCGGCGCTGCGCAGGACCAGGAGTTCACGCTCCTCGTCTCCATCTTCTACGGCGAGCCCGCCCCCTCGGGCTACACCGCGGTGGCGAAATGAGCCTCGCGGGCATCGTCCCCCTCGTCGCCGGCGTCCTCGCCGCCGCCTTCGCCGCCATGGTCTGGGGGCAATTCTCCGCGCGCCGCCGCCCCTACCAGCTCGCCTGGGCCCTCGGCCTCACCGCGTACAGCGCCGCGTCCTTCATCGAGGCCTACGTGGGAAGCGCGCCCTGGAGCGTCGCGCTCTTCCGCGTCTACTTTCCGCTCGCCGCCGCCACCGTCGGCCTGCTCGGGCTGGGCAGCGTGCTCCTCGCGCGCGTGAACCTGGGGACCGCGCTCTACGCCGCGCTCACGGGCCTCGCGGTCCTCGTCGCGCTCATGGGCCCCTTCGCCCTTTCGCTATCACCCGACACGACGGTCAAGCTCGCCGACGGCACGGTCACCACGCTGCGCGACGCCGGCCCCGCATTGGGCGCCGCCCCCGTGCCGCTGCCCAACCCCGGCCGCGTCGCGTTCCTCCTGCTCAACGTCGTGGGCGGGCTCGCGCTCATCGGCGGCGCGCTCTGGAGCTGGTGGCGCACCCGCCGCCTTGGCGTCCTTCTCATCGGCGTGGGCGCCATCCTCCCCTTCACGGGCGGAAGCCTCAGCGACCTCCTGCACCTCGATGTGCGCGTCGCGCTCCAGGCCGTCGGCATCGTCGTGATGTTCGTGGGCTACCTCCAGGGACGCGAGACGCCCCGAGCAGCCTGACGCCGGCGACAAGCCCAAGCGCGGTGGCGCTGCTTGCCCCTCGTGGAAGGCCAACTCGAAGCGCGTCTCCAGGAGCTCGTCCTCGCCTTCACGCGCGCGCAGGCGAGGCCCGCCGGCGTCGCGCCCCTGCTCCGCGGGCAGCCCTTCTCGTACGCGCGCGACGACGAGCCCGACCTCGCCGGGTACTCGTGGCGCCCCTCCGACGCGCATCCCGGGGCCGAGTGGCTCGTCGTCGATCCCCATGGGCGCGTCGTCGCGCGGCTCCTGGCGCCCGCGCGCGCCGGCGACGCGTGGACCTATCGCCTCGGGTGAGCCGAGATTCCATCTTGGACCACAACGCCCTGCCCCCCGCACGCCCCGTGAGGGTCCATGAAGAAGGGCACCCGCATCCCGTCCATCAAGGTCGAGGGAAGCTCCGAGGCGAGCTTCACGCTGGTCGACGGCAAGATCGTCCGCGTCGCGTAGCGCGCTCAGACCTCGACCGCGAGGTGCGCGAGTCCCTCTTCGCGTAGCACGGGCAGCGACACGTTGTAGACCGGCACGCCGCCCGGGGTCTCCCCGCGCAGCGAGCCGTGGTGCGCGTGCCCGTGGAACGCCACCGTGGCGCCCCCCTCGTCGATCGCGTCGGCGAGCCGGCCGCTCCCCAGGAAGCTGTGGATCTCCGCGGGCTCGCGCGCCACCGTCGCGAGCACCGGGCTGTAGTGCGTGAGCGCGACCTTCTTCGCGGTGTCGAGCGACTTGAGCGCCGCGCGCAAGGCCTGCGCCTCGACGACGCTCTCCGCGACGAAGGCCTTCAGCGCGTCCTCGCCGAACGCGCGCACGCTCTTGGCGCCGAAGCCGCCCGCGAACCCCTTCGCGCCCGCGAAGCCCACGTCCCCGAGCACGACGCTGCCGCCCCGGTCGAGCACGCGCGCGCCGCCCGAGCGGAGCATCCGCGCGATCTCCGCCGCGCAGCCCCCCTCGTGGTCGTGGTTGCCCAGCACGCAGAGCACCGGCACGCCCGCGTGGTGGATCGCGCGCATCAGCACCTCCGCCTGGCTGGGGCGCCCCTGGTCGGTCAGGTCGCCACCCAGGAGCAGCACGTCCGCCTCGCGCGCGGCGTCGGCGAGCAGCGCCTCCACGCGCGGCAGGTCGTCCTCGCCGCGGGCGTGCACGTCGGCCATCGCCACGACGCGCATCCGCCCGCCTCTCAGGCGCGCCCCTCGGCGCTGCCGAAGATGTCCTCGAGCGCCTTGCGGTGCGGGTCGGGCAATCCCCATTCGGTGACGTCGACCTGGAAGCTCTGGATGTCGAGGAGCAGCGCGCGGAACGGGCCGTAGCTCGACGCGCTCTCCAGCGCCTGCGCCTCCAGCTTGTCCATCGCCTCCTGCGGCACGCGGTCGCGCCACGCGGGATAGCCCCAGCGGTACATGTGCAGGTACGCGAGCACCAGGCCCGCGTGCTCGCCCGAGAGCTGGGCCAGGTGGTCCCAGTCCACGAGGTCGCCCGCCGCGTGGAGGACGTGCAGGATGTCCGCGCCGTCGAAACGATATCGCCCCGCGACGAAGATCTTGGAGAGGATCAGCTCCTCCAGCGGGATCACGGGGCACTCGCGGCCGAAGAGCGCAGCGCGCGGCGCGTGCTCGAACCACTCGTCGCCCACCGGGCAGAGGCCGTTGGCGTTGCGCCAGATCAGGTCGACGAACACGTCGCCCACGAACCCCTTGCCCAGCCACGACTCGTAGACGATCTCGGTGCGGAAGCCCGCCTCGGCGAGCGCGTCGAGGGCCCGCGCGGCGTCCTCCGGCTTCACGAAGAGGTCGAGGTCCTTCGTGTCGCGCCAGATGCCCGTGTAGTGGTTGAGCGCCACCGCGCCGCCCACGAGGCAAGGCACGCCGCGGTCCGCCAGGGCCTCGACGGCGCTCGCATACACCCGGGCGTGCTCGTCCTTGAAGGCGGGCGCGGAGAGCCGCGTCGTGGGAGGAAGCTGGGCCATGAAGCGCGCCTCGATCATGAGGCCATGCACTTGCGGGCGTTCCGTGTATAGCCGTGTTGGCCGGTTGGCAGATGAAACCCCAGCCTTAGCCTCAGCCTTAGCCTCAGCCTTAGCCTCAGCCCCAGCCTCAGCCTCAGCCTCAGCCTCAGCCTCAGCCTCAGCCTCAGCCTCAGCCTCAGCCTCAGCCTCAGCCTCAGCCTCAGCCTCAGCCTCAGCCTCAGCCTCAGCCTCAGCCTCAGCCTCAGC
>JAXDQU010000009.1:0-41503 GCA_034667685.1 Thermoplasmata archaeon
CCGCGAGGAGCGCCGCCCCGAGCGCCGCGAGGACCGTGGCGAGCGCCGCGACGACCGCCGCGGCCGCGACGAGCGCGCGCCCCGCGAGGACCGTGGCCCGCGCGAGGAGCGCCAGGAGCGGGCCCCGCGCGAGGACCGTGAGGAGCGCCGCCCCGAGCAGCCCCGCCAGGAGCGCCGCGAGGAGCGCGCCCCGCGCGAGGAGCGCCAGGAGCGCGCGCCCCGGGAGGACCGCCGCGAGGAGCGCCGCGCGCCCCGCGAGGAGCGCGCCCCCCGCGCCGAGCGCGAGCCCGTCGAGGAGCCCGCCGCGATGGCCGAGGCCGCCGCCGAGCCCGCGCGCCCCAAGGGCGACCGCGAGGGCAAGTACCTCACGATCCTCGAGGAGCTCAGCGGGAAGCTGCAGGCCGTCATGCTCAACGACGCCTTCGAGCGCGTCGGCGACAAGGTGGCCGTGCGCGACCTCGCGGACACGCTCAAGAAGGACCTGCCCGGCGTCACGCAGGTGGTCTTCGACGGCGTCGTCACGCAGCGCCTCATCGACATCGCCCTGGACAAGAAGATCCAGACGCTCGTCGGCGTCAAGACGGGGAACATCACGAAGAAGCCCGCGGGCGTCGAAGTCGTGACCCGCGCGGACCTGGCGTAGCCAGGTCGAGCGGTCACGACAGGCCGGGCCGCAGCCCGGCCGTGTCGTGACGCGGGCCGATTTGGCGTAGATTTTTCGTCGTCTGTCCGGCCGGCGGCGGCCCCTCTCCGACCCCGGAGCGAGGGTCGCCGCCAACCCTTCTTGTGCTTCCGGTGCCGACTTTATGAGGCCTCGGTCGCTCCGTCGGCTTGAGGTCGACGACCCCGGATTTCCGTCGTCGCTCCACCGGATCGGCGCGACTCTCGTTGTCTAGCACGGAAAACAATCAGAACTCCGGACGGAAGCCGGATCGACTTCAAGGGGCCTGACATGGCGACGTCGATTTCCATTGCATCCGGCGGAACGACGGGACTTGCGCCAAGGTTTATCTATCCAGCGACATTCATAAGGCCCACCCGGTGGGATCCGATGCAGAAGGACGAACTGATCCAGATGCACACCCTGCTCTGTCAGATCAAGAACCACCTGCAGAGCACGGGGGTGGCAGCAACGGACTCCTTCGTGGAGTACGAAGGTCTTGGCATCAGCCCGGTGCACGTGCATCGGTCGAAGGGCGACCACAAGCGCGCCATCTTCCTGCTTGGCAAGGAGCTGGCGCACTTCGCCTCGCGCGGCGAGCTCTCCGGCCCCGCGCTGATCAGCAACCGCTTCGCAGCGCTCGCGGGGGGAAAGGCGGAGCGGCCCCTCGCCGCGCGCCTTTGACGCATCGCCTTCAGGCGATCAGCTTCGTCATCAGATAGGCGTCCTCGCCGTCCGCGTAGTAGCGCGGCAGGACCTTCCTCTTCTCGAATCCCAGCTTCTCGTACAGGCGGATCGCGTTCTCGTTGTGGATCCGCACCTCCAGGTTGACGCGCCGGATCGCGCGATGGAGGAAGCGCTCCTCGAAGAGCTTGACGAGGCGCGCGCCGATCCCCTTGCCCCGCGCGCGCTCGTCGACCGCGAGGATCAGGATGCGCGCCTCGTACGCGCGCTCGACGACGCCCAGGAGAAAGCCCTCGATGCCCTGCTGCGACTCGCAGACGATGAAGCCCTCGGGGTAGAGGTCGCCAAGCTGGAGGAAGAGCCCGCCGTCGTAGCTCTCGTTGAGGCTCCGGTTCGCCAGGCGCACCACCTCGAAGAGGTCGTCGTGCTCGAAGTTGCGGAAGTGCAGCAGCATCGGCGAGGGTTCATCCCGGCTGCCCCCGATGGTCGTTTCGGTCATGCTCCCCGCCTCCCTGATCACGCGTGCGGGGCAAGCGCGCAAGGTGGCGGAGATCGGCGCCGGCGCGCGCTTCGAGACCGCGCTCGCGCTCGCGGCCGCCGGCCCCGAGGTGTGGGTGACGGACGTGGATGCCCGCGTGCTCGCCGCCCCGCCGCCGCTGCGCGCGCTCGTGCACGACGTGACGCGCGACGCGCCCGGCGCGCTGGCGGGCGCCGACCTCGTCGTCGCCGTGCGGCCTCCCGAGGAGCTGCAGACGCCGATCGCCCGCTTCGCCCGCGCGCTGGGGGCGGACCTCGCGCTGCGCCCGCTCAAGGACGAGTGGGCTGATATCACGGGGCCCTTCCCGCGCCACGTCGTCTGGCCGGACGGCTGGCGCTTCTTCCCATCGAACGCCGGGCGAGAGCGCTGATCCCACCCGCGGCCGGTGCCTGGCGCATGCGCGTGATGCGGACGTTGGCGATGGCCGCCGTGGGGTATGGAGCGTACCGCGCCTACCGGGCGTGGCGCGAGAGCAGGAAGCCTACCGTCTGAGGTCGTGCTCCGTCGCGCCCAGCGCGTAGAGGATGCCCTTCAGGTTCTCCTTGCTGAGGCTCCCCGACGCGGCGCGCTTGAGGATCTCCTTGGCATTGAACGCGATGCCGAGGCCCGCGTTCTTGATCATGATCTGGTCGTTGGCGCCGTCGCCCACGGCCACGACCTCGTCGCGCTTCAGGCCCTCGCGCTCCGCCAGCTCGCGCAGGATCTCGCCCTTGCGGTGCATGTCGATGATCTCGCCCTCGACCTCGCCGGTGAGCACGCCCTCGCGGATGACGAGCCGGTTCGCGTACGTGTAGTCGAAGCCGAGCTCGGTCTTCAGGCGGTCCGTGAAGAAGGTGAAGCCGCCTGATATCAGCGCGAGCCGGAAGCCCATCTCCTTGAGCGTGCGCACCAGATCGTCGGCGCCCGGCGTGAGGCGCAGCCCGGCCGCCACCGCCTCCAGGTCCTGCACGGTGAGTCCCTTGAGCATCCGCACGCGCTCGCGGAGCGCCTGCTGGAAGTCCATCTCGCCCTTCATCGCGCGCTCGGTGATGCGGGCGACCTGCGGCTCGACGCCCGCGGCGCGCGCCAGCTCGTTGATGACCTCGCCGTCGACGATGGTGCTGTCCATGTCGAAGACCACGAGGCGCTTGGTGGTGCGGAACATGCTGTGCGGCTGGATCACGGCGTCCACGCCCACGCGCTCGCAGGTCCTCCGGATGGCGTGGCGCATCTGCTCGAAGTCGGCGCCGCGCACGTCGATCCAGATCTCGAATGCCATGAGGTCGCCCTGCGCGACGTGGTGCATGCGCTCGATGTTGGCCTTCGCGTCCGCGATGGTGCGGGTGATCGCGGCCATGACGCCGGGCTTGTCGCTGCCCACGATGGTGACGACGCGCACGTCCTTGCTGCGCATCGCGACGTCGCGCTCCACGACCTCCGCGTTCACGTCGAGCCCGAACGCGCGCCCGCGCAGCCCCAGCTCGTAGGCGAAGCGGTACATGTCGAGGCCGGGGGGAAGGTCCGCGGGCTCCACGAGCATGACCATGCTGAAGAGGCCGAAGATGCTCGACTGCTCGACGTGGACGATGTTGCCGCCCAGGTCCGTGACCGCGCCGCTCACGTCGGCGACGAGGCCCGGCCGGTCGCGGCCCAGCGCCGAGAGCGCGATGATGCGGTCCACGGCCTGCGAGCGTCGCGCCGCGCGGATGGGCCTTTCGGTCAGCCGGCGCAGGGCGCGATCCGGGCGGGGACGACGCCTTCGTCCCGCGCGACGAGCGCGTGCTCGCCTTCGGGCGTCGCGACGCGCACCGTCGTCTCCTCGCCGGGCGCCAGCGCCGTGCCGTTCACGTAGAGCCCGCCGCGGCCATCAGGGATCGCGTAGAGCAGCGTGAGCGCGCGGTCGAAGGGCGAGGCGAGCGCGCCGCCCATCGGGCCCCAGGGCTCGTACGTCGCGGTGCCGTTGGCGAAGACGCGCAGCAGCGCGTAGTCGTCGAGGTGGCCGTCGGGAACGCGCAGCTCGCCCGCAACGAACGCCGCCGCGCAGCCAAGTGGCGCGCTCGCCCCGGTCGCGGTGCCGTTGCGCCAGTCCCACTCGCGCACGAGCAGAAGGTGCGTCGCGTTGCGCGCCGGCCCCGAGAGCACAAGCTGCGCGTGCGCGGTCTGGTCGCCGAAGGTCCACGAGAGCTGGTGGATGCCCGGTGCCAGCCGCTCGTACGTGGCGTCGGCGTAGGTGCCCACGTTGGGCGTGTCGTCGCGCCACGTCTGCGTCTCGCGCATGACGCTGCCGTTCCACGAGATCGCGTCGGTCGTCGTGGCGCCCGGCTCCAGCGTCAGGCGCGGTGGGCCCGGCGGGATCGTCACGGCGGGGCAGTGGTAGACGGAGCCCAACAGCAGTCCCGCCGTCTGGTCCGCGTCGAGAAGATAGCGGCCCGTCGGGTCGTCGGTGATGACGCTGACCTCGCGCCCCAGGTGGCAGGGTCCGCTCGTCTCGACGCGCAGCGGCGTCGCGCCGCAGTTGCGCAGCGTGAGCGTGATCGTCACGTTCTCGCCCGGCGCGAGCGTCGCGCGGTCGAGGCCGATGCTGGGGCCCACGCAGGCGTCGGAGCGCGCGGGCGCCACGCAGCCGGCCGTGAGAAGGAGAAGGGGCAGGATCGCGCAGGCTCGCACGGGGGCGCGTTCGCGTCCAGGTGCTTGAGCGTGACCGGTCGCGCGCGCATCCCGTCATCATGCCCCGTGGGCGCCAAGGCTCCGCATGCTCGCCGCGCCCCACGCCCGCTCCGCGCTCCTTCCGTTCAGCGACGCCCTGGCCGACCTCGTGGCGGCCGCCGCGCCCGCGGTCGTCCAGCTCCGCCGCGGCCAGGCGGGCGGCAGCGGCTTCCTTGTCGACCGCGAGGGACGGCTGCTCACGAACCACCACGTCGCGGAGGGCGCCGAGAAGCTGGAGGTCGTGCTGCCCAGCGGCGAGACGCGCGAGGCGCGCGTGCTCGGGCGCGACCCGCACACGGACCTCGCGCTCCTGCAAGCCATGCCATGGGACGCGGAGCCGCTCACGCTGGCGCCCGCCGGCGACCTGCGCGTGGGCGAGCTGGTCCTCGCGATGGGCTCGCCGTTCGGGCTCGCGGGCTCGGTGAGCCTCGGCATCGTCTCGGGCCTGGGACGCAGCCTGCGCACGGGCAGCGGCCGCCTCGTGGAGAACGTGATCCAGACCGACGCGCCGCTGAATCCGGGCAACTCGGGCGGGCCGCTCGTCGACGCGCGCGGCCGCGCCGTGGGCGTCAACACCGCGCTCTTCCTCCCCGCGCAGGGCATCGGCCTCGCGATCCCCAGCGGCACGGCGCGCTTCGTGATCGACGAGATCCTCGCGCACGGCCGCGTCCGCCGCGCGTGGCTGGGCGTCGTGGGGCAGACGCTTCCGAGGGGTGGAATCCTCGTGCACCGCGTCGAGCCGCGCTCGCCCGCCGAAGAAGCGGGCCTGCGCGAGGGCGACGTCCTCGTAGGATTCGACGAGCGCGACCTCGACTCGCTCGACACGCTGCTGCGCGGCCTCACGCGCGACGCGATCGGCGGCGTGGCGCGCCTCGAAGCGATGCGCGGCGGCCGGCGCGTGAAGCTGACCGCGCGATTGGCCGAGGCGCCCTAGCTCGCCGTCACGACGACACGCGCGCTCACGTCGCCATCGCCCGAGAAGTCGAGCTTGAGGTCGCCCGCCTTCGCGTCGCCGGTCTTCGTGCACGTCACGCGCCCCTGCACGGGACCCTGGGGAAGCTGGCAGTCGAGCGCGCCGAGCTTCACGTCGATGCCGTCCGTGACGCCCACCGGCGGGCGCACGGGCGTGCCGGCCGACGCCGAGAACGTCACCGTCAGGTTCAGCTTCGTGTAGCCCTCGGGCACGCTGACCGTCTCCTCGGCCGGCGGCGGCGAGGGGCTGGGCGCGAACGCGTGCGTCTTGTTGTAGAGGATCTTGGGCAGCATCGCCGTCACGTTGGACGACGAGTTGTTCGTGGCGTTCATCGGCGCCGCGGCGTTGTTGTTGCCCAGGCAACCCGCCAGCGGAAGCAGAAGAAGGAGGCAGAGGATGACGACGCGCATCGGGCCGCGCAGTCCCCCGCCGGGACTTAAGTATGGGGGGCGCCCA
This sequence comes from Thermoplasmata archaeon, assembly GCA_034667685.1. Lineage (GTDB taxonomy): Archaea > Thermoplasmatota > SW-10-69-26 > JACQPN01 > JAJPHT01 > JAJPHT01. The sequence continues at coordinate 5,998 of JAXDQU010000009.1, forward strand.
TCGCGCGCTCGACGCGATGACGAGGCCGAAACCGGAGAGGAGGGAGATTTGCGTCTTCCCGGTGAATCAGACTGTGCGCGCCGAGCGTCCTTTGATCTTATGCGCGCGACCGTAGAGCTGGACAGGCAGGAGGCCAACGCGCTGCTCGCCCTCGTGCGCGCCCGCGCCGCCGAGGTGGAGCGCATGGTCCAGAACCTGGAGGAAGGCGAAGGCATGGACCTCCAGCGCCACAACGCGCTCAAGACCATGCGCCCCCAGCTCGAGATGCTGGAGATCCTCGTGCTCAAGCTCGAAGGGGCAAGCAGAGAGCTGGACGCCCGCCGTTGACGCCGCTTCCGCGGAATGCGCCCTGCGCCGCCTGACCAAAGGACATGGCGACCGGGCCTGTCGGCCCGTCCATGCAGCGAACTGCATCGATCCGCGGCGCCTGCGCCCTCGTGACGCTGGCCGCCCTCATCGCGACCCCGAGCGCCGCCGCCTTCGCCATCGGCGTCGACGCGCAGAGCGCCGGGGAGCTGAACGCCGCCGGCGGACACGCCACGTACGGCCAGACCTGGGTCGGCACGTGGATGAAGACGCAAGGCTGGTCAAGCTATCAATCCGCGATGGCCGGCATGGCCACCTCTGGCGTGACCCCCGTCGTCCTCTGGTACTACTGGGGAGACGCCATCAGCCAGAGCTGCGTGCTCTACGGCTGCAACGGCATGACGAAGACCGAATGGGACTCCATGGCCGCCACGCTCGCCCAGAAGGCCAACGCCGCCATGGGCGGCAAGCCCTTCTACGTCGTCCTCGAGCCCGAGTTCAACAAGGCGGGCATCGCGGGCTGGGAGACGTTCGACGGCGACCTCGTCAACCAGGCGAGCATCATCCGCGCCAACGCCCCCGGCGCCAAAATCGTCCTGGGCTTCGGCTCCTGGGGCGGCTACGACGCCTTCGACCGCGCCGCCTCAGCGAGCGATGCCGTGGGCTTCCAGTTCATGCGCGCCAGCACCCGCAACGCGCCCAGCGAAGCCCAGGCGCCCACCAACACGTTCGTCCAGACGGCCAACGACCTCCACGCGCGCTTCGGCAAGCCGGTCCTCGTCTTCGACGTCGCCATCGGCAGCTACGGCGGCTGGGAATGGGTCCAGCAAGCCGCGCTCAACGACCTCAAGGCCCACCAAGCCGACCTCGCCAACGCCAACGTCTTCGGCATCGTCTGGCGCTACGTCCACGACAACACATACTCCAGCGGCTACTTCGGCGCAGCCGAATCCAGCTGGGGCCTGAAGTCCACGAGTGGCGCCGCCAAGCCCGGTTGGACCAGCCTCGTTGGGCTCTCGCAAGGCGCCACGACGACGCCGCCCGCCACCGCGACGCCCACGACCGGCTTCACCAACGTCCACGGCAACAACTGGTGGATCGAAGCCGCCCTCAACGGCGCGCCCACCGGCGTCTACGCCCGCGTCAACGGCGGCTCCTGGATCGCCATGCCGCGCGACACCTGGGGCACGTACGCCGTCTCCACGAGCGCGCCCACCGGCAGCACCGTCGAGCTGCGCGCGGACTACGCCGGCGCACCCAGCCTCGCCGCCGCCTACGCCTGGCCCGCCGCCACCCCCATCTCCGGCGCATCCGCGTTCGGCGCCACGTTCAGCAACGTCCACGGCAACGCCTGGTGGATCCAAGCCGACGTCGCCAGCACGCAGACCCTCGCCACCGTCGCCGCCCGCATCGACGGCGGCGCCTGGACCCCGCTCGCCAAGCAAAGCTGGGGCTCCTGGGCCGCGAGCCTCCACGCACCCGCCGGCAGCACCGTCCAGCTCCAGGCCACCAGCACCAGCGGCGCGACGGCGACGTCGGGCAGCTACATCTGGAGCGGCTGAACGCGCACCCGGCGCCGGGCCGCCTCACCCGGCGCCTCCTTTTTTCACCCGGGGCCTCGTTTCCCGAGGTCGCCGCACCTTGCCCAACATGGCTTCATGTTGCGTCACGCGGCGCCGCGTGGTGCCACGAGGCGCCGGGTCGACGTTGGGCAAGGCGCGCACCCGAAAGGTCGTCTTCGGCACCCTTCGAACCGAACCTCGACGATCATGCGCGGCTCTTTCCGGTTGGATGACGGCATTTCGAATGCGGCAACGGAGCCGCGCCGATGGTCAAATGCCTCATCCAATCTCTTTATGGTCCTCCAGGGCCGCGTCCCGTCACGAGGCTTGGCTATGATGCGGCTGTTCGCGTTCCTCCTGGCGGCTTCGTTCCTGGCGCCGGTCGCCCTCGCGGCGGCGCCTGCGGACGCGGCGCCGCAGGTCCCCGTGCCGCTTGCCCGCGCGATGCACCAGGCTGGCGATGCCGCGGCCGGCGCCGCGAGCGTCAGCGCTTCGGGCGCCGCGGCCGCGGGCCATGCGCTCTCGACCGTCGCGTCGGCCGCGGGGCGGGCGCTCGTCGCCGCCGGGCAGGCTGTCGGTGGCGCGCTCGCCTTCGTGGGCTCCGCGCTGGCGGGCTTCGCGCGCAAGGGCGCGCAGTACGCCATCTCGCACCCTGAGGAGACAGCGGATGCCGCGGGCGCGGCCGCTGGTTTCGGCATGCTCTTCTGGGTCGCCAAGCGCCTGGGCGCGTTCGGCGCCCTCGCGCCGCTGTATATGCGCCTCGCGCCCAGCGAGATGCTCGACAACGAGGCGCGCAACCGCGTCTACGAGCACGTCAAGGCGCACCCGGGCGCGCACCCCAGCGCCATCGCCGAGACGCTCGACCTCGGCTGGGGCACGGTCGTCTATCACCTTTCGAAGCTAGAGTCCACGCGCCTCGTGACGAGCCGCACCGCGCACAACCGCAAGTGCTTCTTCGCGATGACCGGAGAGCTCGACGCGCAGGCTCGCACGGCGGTCGCGGCGATGAGCACCGACAAGGCGCGCGCGATCGTCGACGCGGTGCGCGCCGCGCCGGGCATCAGCCAGAAGGATCTCTCGGAGCGGCTCGGCATCAGCCAGGCGCTCGCGTCCTGGCACGTCAAGCGTCTCGTGGAGAGCGGCGTGCTCAACGTCGCCAAGAGCGGCCGCAGCCACACGCTGCACGTCGCGGGCCACGTGCCCGTGCTCGTCACGGCGTAACCCATCGCAGCAGCGCCAGCGTCGCGGCGCCCACCAGGAGCGGCACGTAGAACGTCCTTCGCCACAGCAGCGTGGCGCCCGCGGGCACGGCGGCGATGGCGTATTGATATCGCACGTCCGGCGGGGCGCCCAGGTGCAGCACGCCCACGAGCGTCCCGGCGACGACGACGGGGAGCCAGGGCAGCGCGCGGGCCAGCGGTCCGGGAGGGGCGCGGCCGCGCAGCCACGTCTCGGGGGCGAGGCGCAGCGCGACGGAGATGCCGCCCGCGGCGAGGACGAGGAGCCACTCACCCTGCACGCTTCCACGCTCCCAGCGCGAAGGCCATGAGGGTCGGGACGACGAGGACGGCCCACGCGCCGAATCCGAGGAGCGCGGCCGCGCCGCCCAGCGCGAGCGCGACGAGGCCCGCGGCGAGCTTCGCGCGCGTGTCGGCGAAGATGCCCAGGAGCCCCACGAAGATGCCGGGGAGCGCGTAGTCGAGGCCGTAGGGGCGCAGGTCGGGGAGCGCGTCCCCCAGCCACGCGCCCAGCGCGGTGCTGCCCACCCAGAGGACCCAGAGCGTGGCAGGGATCACGAGCAGCGCGGCGGCGCTCGCGGCCTCGGGCCACGCGGCCTGGAGCGCGTAGCTCTCGTCCACCGTGCCCAGCGCGAGGAGCACGCGCTGCCAGCCGCGCGCGCCGGTCTTGCGTCCCATCTCCAGCGTGGCGGTCGATAGCAAAAAGTAGCGCGCGTTGATGAGCAGCACGGTGCCCGCGATGGCGGCGAGCGCGGCGCCGGTGGCGACGAGGCCGACCGCCGCGAACTGCGCGCCGCCCGCGAAGACGAGCGCGGAGATGGCGATGGCCGCGCCGGGCGAGAGCCCCACCTTCACCGCGCTCGCGCCGAAGAGCAGGCCCAGGGGCACGAGGCCCGGCGCGAGGGTGAGCGCCCGCGCGACGGCCCTGCGCGCCTCGCCCCCGGTCACGCGCCGGGATGGCGGCGGCGCGCGCTTAGGCTTGTCGCGCCCGCGGCCTCACTGGGCGCCCCAGCCGCACGGCAGCGTGTCGCAGTCGGTCGCCGCCGAGGGCGGGACGGCGCTTGGGTCGCCAATGGCGCGCACGAGCGTCTCCAGCGTCGCGTAGGGGTCGGGGTTGCGCGGGAGCGGCGGCAGGTTGCATTGCTGCGTCTCCTGGTGGCAGAGCTGCGCGGCGTTCCCATAGGTCTGGTTCGCGCCGCCATACGCGCTGCGCTCCACCGCGAGGGCCGCGTCGACGACGGGACCGAGGAGGCCCCACGTCAGGTTCCATCCTTCGCCCACGACCTGGTTGGCCAGGGTGGTCGTCGTGTTCACTTGGCCGTTCACGAACCCCGTGGCGATCCGCGCCTCGTTCTCCTCGATGGCGGTCGCGTTGCCGTAGGTCGTCGCGATCGCGCCGTAGACCGCGAGCTCGTCGCCCTGGGCCGTGCACTCGGCCTGCGTGACCGGGTCCGGCGGCGGGCTGCACGGGCCGAACGGCGTGGGCGGGGGCGGAAGCGGCGGGAGGGGGCCGACGTCGCTGACGTACGGCGAGGGAAGCTGCGGGGAATCCGGCGTGGCCATCGCGACGGAAGCCGAGAGGATGGTGGCCGCCGTCGCCAGCGCGATCAGGATCGTTCTCATGGTGCTCCCGCCCATCCCGCGAGGCGAGCAAGTCCGTTGTGGAGGTTTGTTAGCATGGCTCCACTAACGGCGCCGCGTGCTCTCCTCGACCCCCTTCACGAGCGCGCGCAGCGTCAGGTTCACCGGCGTGTCGATGGCGTGCCGGCGGCCGCGCTCCACGATCTGGCCGCAGATGGCGTCGATCTCGGTGCGGCCGCCGCGCTCGACGTCCTGGAGCATGCTGCTCTTGTTGGCGGCGGTGAGCTCGGCGACCTTGCGCGCCCGCGCGAGCATGTCCTCGTCGGGGAGCGGCGCGGCCTCGGCGCGGGCCACGTCGACGCATTCCTCGACGACGCGCTGCATCAGCTCGCGCAGCGCCGGGACCTGGAGGAGCGCGCCGTTGCGCAGGCCCGTGATCGCGGTGAGCGGGTTGATGGCGGCGTTGACGACGACCTTCGCCCACGCCTCGCCCACGATGGCTTCCGAGAGCTCGACGTCGAGCCCCGTTCCGCGCAGCGCCTCGATCACGCGCTTGGCCGCGGCGAGGTCGCCCGCCGGGCTGCCGACGCGGAGGTAGCCGACCCCCGCGTGCTCGACGTGGCCCGGCTCGACCCGCGTGACGCCGTGCGTGGTGACCGCGGCGAGGACGCGCTTCGCGTCGACGCGCTCCCCGATGGCTTCGACGTTGCCCAGCCCGTTCTGGAAGGAGAGCACGAGCGTCTTGGGGCCCAGGATCGGCGCGGCCTCGGCGATGGCGGCGGCGGTGTCGTACGCCTTCACGGCCACGACGAGCAGCTCGGGCGGCTCGGCGTCGGCGGCGCGCAGGACCACCTTGGGCCTCACGGCGAGCTGCGTCTTTCCCGTGACGAGCAGGCCCGTCGCGGCCATGACGGCGCCGTGCTCGTGGCGCGCCACCAGGGTGACGTCGTGCCCCGCGTGGTGCAGGAGCGCGCCCAGCCACGAGCCCATGGCGCCGCTTCCGAGGACGACGATCCTCACGCGTCCTCCGGAAGCTCCGCGTCGCGCGCGAGGGCGGCGAAGCGCGCGCCCGGGTAGCCGGTGAGCGGGCGGAAGACGGGCACACCGGCGAGCGCGTCGAGCGGCGCGGTGGCGAGCTGCTCCGCGGCGCCGTCGGCGAGGACGAGCGCCTGGCACTTGTGCTGCGCGAGCTGGGGCGCGAGCGCCGCGAGGGCACCGGCGCGGTCGGCCGCCTCGACGGGGCGCACGCGGAGGTTCGGCAGCCACGGCGCGAGCGGCGCCAGCCACGCCTCCGCCTTCTTGATATCAGAGGCGAACAGGTAGATGCCGGCGCCCCGCTTCGCGACGAGCCAGGCCGCGTGGGCCGCGCGCGGGCCCTCGACGAGCACGCCGACGCGCCCCTGGCTCGCGAGCGGCAGGCCGCCGGGGCCCTTGACCTTGCGCAGCCAGATGAAGGCGTCCGCGTCGCGCACCTCGACGTGCGCCTCCCAGGTGGGCGTGTCGAGGTCCACGTGCGGCTTGCGCTCCGCGAGCGCGTCGAGGATGCGCGCGGCGCACGCCTTCGCCACGTCGAGGCTGCTGAAGCCGTGCGTGCCCGCGCGCTTGACGCGCACCGCGAACCCGCCGCCCGCGGGAAGCTGCTCGCGCGCGACGGCGAGCACGCCCTCCGCGATGGCCTCCAGCGTGGCCTGCGTCTGCACGGCGGGGCTCGCGCTCACGACGCCGAAGGTGTGGCGCAGCGCGTCGAGCGCGCCGTCGGTGTCGGCCGCGCGCACGAGGATGCGCCCCTGCTCTCGCGCGAGCTCGGCCTCCACGCCGCGCTTGACGAGCTGGTCCTCGATGCACTCGACGAGGCGGCGCTCGAACTGCGCGCGCACGCTGCGGCTCTTGATGCCGATCTCGCCGTAGCGGACCAGGATCGGAGGCCAGGCCACGGTGCGCGGGAGGCCGCTCCCGCGCTTGAACCTTGGTCCCTAGAGACGGGTGACCTCCTCGCAAAGGCGCGCGAGCTGCTGCGGGAGCACGGTGCAGTCCACCGAGACGCACACCTGCTGGATCACGCCGCAGGGCTGCGGCGTCTCGCACGCGAGGGACGAGTCCTTGCCCGCGATCACGAGGCTGCAATCCACGGGCGGTCCGCAGCTCACGACCACGACGGGCCCCGAAAGCGAGACGCGCTCGACGCACGGGGGCTGGCAGGGGACGAGCGTGCACGGGTCGACGACGATGCACGGCGCCTGCGCCACGCCCAGGCCTCTGGGCTGCTCGTCGCAGTTCACCTTGCAACGGATCACGGGGAGCTGCGGGTTCACGAAGAGCGAGCAGTCGACGGGCGGCTCGTGGCACCTCACCACGTAGCTCTCGCCGAGCACGTTGATCACCACGTCGCAGGGCGGCTCGTCGCAGAGCGGGGCGATGGCGATCACGTCGCACGGGTTCACGGGGCCGCACGGGACGCCGGCCGCGGGGCCCACGACGAGGCCCTGCACCGGGTCGCCGCCGCCGATCCCGATGACGGGGCACTCGGGCGGCGGGGGCGGCGGGTTGGTGCCCGTCAGGCAGATGTAGACGAGGCCGAGCCAGATGTCCTCCTGGCCCACGGCGCTCTTCACCTGGATGTGGACCGCGGCGCCGCCCAGGACGATCTCGCCGCTGGGGCTGACGCTGGGCGCGAACTGCTCGTTGAGCGTGACGGTCACGCTCACGCCGCCCACGCCGGCCGAGACCTGCGTGTTGGGCGCGGGGCAGTACGAGAACGACTGGCCGGCGGGCGGGACGTCGAGCGAGGCGATCTCGCACTCGGGCCACCACGAGACGCCCGCGGGATAGTTGATCGCCTCGGCCTCGAACTCGATCGCCTTGGCGTCGAGGATCGTCGCGCCGTTGAGCTCGACGTGGGCGCGCGCGATGCCGGCGCGGCCGTAGGCGTCGGGCTCGCCCTTGCCGATGAAGCCGGAGTCGCACCACGAGTGGATCAGCGACACGCTGGCGTCGAGCCCGAGGAGCGCGTTGTCGTACTCGAAGCCGGCCTGCTGCGCCTGGGCGTGGGCCGCGGGGCTCGGGATCGGCTGCGGGTGCGGCGTGGCCTCGGGCGAGAGGGTCGTGTCGTTGTGCGCCTCGGTCGCGCTCTCGGAGTGCTCGATCTCCACGTCGCCCACGGCGCCGGTGAGGTCCTTGTGCGTGACGAGGATGCCGTAGGACTCGCACGTGGAGCTGTCCGGCGGCGTGGGGATCTGGCTGGCCTGCTGGCGGCACGAGCCCGCGGGGACCTCGAAGGCCGCGGCGCGCATGGGCGCGTAGGCCTCCTTCGACCAGAGGACCTCGAGGCCGCTGGAGGCGAACGTCACGTCGTCGCACTCCAGGTCCTCGTCGCGGGCGTTCGGGTCGCCCGGAACGGAGGTGGTGAAGCTGAAGCCCACGACGCTGGGCGGCGCGGGGACCTTGTTCACGGCGTAGACCGTGCTGCATCCGTCGGCGCCCTCGTAGAGGTAGTTGCCCGCCATCGCGAGGCCGCTGTTGTAGCAGCCGCCGGTGCCGGCCCACGGGAAGCTCGTCACGGGCGCGCCCGCGGCGGTGTACTGGTAGATCGTCGTCGAGCCGTCGGGGCTGATGTAGACCATGCCCGTCGCGGGGTCGAACGCGATGCCGTCGTCCAGCCCGGCGTTGGCGCCGCCGGTGGGCGTGAACGCGATGCCGCTCCCCGTGACCGCCTTGGTGATCGGGTTGTGCGTGATCTTGAGGATCGAGCCGCCCGGTCCGCAGCTTCCGCCGCCCCAGCCGGCCCACATGGTGTCCGTGGAGCGGTCGTAGGAGAGCGCGCCCAGGCCGTCGCACAGGTTGTAGGAGGCGACGATCGCGCCGGTCGTGGCGCTCGCGCGGTAGAGGTCGGGCGCGCCCGCGTAGCAGGAGTACCAGAGGTCGGTGCCGTCGAACGCGATGCCGACGCCGACGCCCGACGAGCAGGCGCCCGCGAAGGAGACTTGCGCGACGAAGCTGCCCGTCGCCGCGCTGGCGGTGGGCAGGGGCGCGAGCGGAAGGAGCAGCGCCGCGGCGGCGACGAGGCTGACGAGAGGGTGTGTAACGTGCTGATAACGCATGGGGTCTCCCCGCGCCCGGACAGCGCCCCGGAGCGGATCACCTAAGATAGCCACCGCGTTGCTAGAACCCGGGTTCTGGGTTGAAGCCTGGCCGCGGCGGTGCGGGCGCGTGGACTGGCCCACGCTCGACACGTTCGCCCGCCGCCCGCGCGACGCGCTCATGTGGCTCCCACGCGCCGCGGACGTCGCGCGCATCGCGGCCGCCCTTCGCGTCGCAGGTCCCCGTGTCGCCGACGTGGGCGCCGGCACGGGCCTCCTGGCGGCGCTGCTGGCGCGCGAGGGCGTCCGCGTCGAGGCGTCCGACGCCGCGCCACCCGCGAAACGATATCACGAGGTCGCCACGCGCTCCGCGGACCATCTCCCGGCGTGCGACGCGGCCATCGTCTCGTGGATGGAGGCGGGGCGCGACTACCGCGAGGCCGTCGCCCGGGTCGCGCCCGTCGTCGTCAACGTCTACGACGTCGAGGGAGGCTGCGGCGTGATGGGCGCGGTGGACTTCGCGCCGTTCGGTTTCCGCGAGGCGGCGACGTGGCGCACCGCCTCGTTCGAGGACGCGGCGTTCGCGCTCGACCGGAAGGGGCGCCTGAAGCGCAAGGGCCACCCGGGAAACCGCGTCGACGTGCTCTCACGCGATCCCGCGCTCGTGGCGCCGCTCGCCGATGCCGTGGCGCAGGCGCGGGTGGGCCCGCCGCTCCCGTGGGAGGCCGCGATGGACGAGGTCGGCCTGTGACGCGGCTCATCCTCCACGTCGACCTGGATGCGTTCTACGCGAGCGTCGAGGAGCTGGACCACCCGGACTGGAAGGGCCATCCCCTGGTCGTGGGCGCGGACCCGCAGGAAGGACGCGGGCGCGGCATCGTGACGACGGCGAACTACGAGGCGCGGAAGTTCGGCGTGCGCAGCGCGATGCCCATCAGCACCGCGTGGCGCCTCTGCCCGCAGGCGCGCTACGTCGAGCCGCGCTTCGAGCGCTACATGGAGAAGTCCGACGAGGTCTTCGCCATCCTGCGCCGCGCGGGCGCCGTCGAACCCGCCTCCATCGACGAAGGCTATCTCGACGTGTCTTCGCTCGGGGATTTCGAAGCCGCCCTGCGCGCGGCCCGCGAGCTGCAGCAGGAGATCCTCCGCGAGACCGGACTCTCGGCGAGCTTCGGCGTCGCCACCAACAAGCTCGTCGCGAAGATCGCCACCGACATGCAGAAGCCCCGGGGCGTCACGGGCGTCCCGCCCGGCACCGAAGAGGGCTTCCTGGCGCCCCTGGCCGCGCGCAGGATCCCGGGCGTGGGCCCCAAGAGCGAGGCGCGTCTCGCCATGCTGGGCATCCACACGTGCGCCGACCTCGCCGCCGCGCCCGCCTCTTTGCTATCACGCGAGTTCGGCGTCTGGGGCCCCCGGCTCGCGGAGCTGGCGCGCGGCGTGGACGACGCGCCCGTGGAGACCTCGTGGGCGCGCAAGAGCCTCGGGGGCGAGACCACCTTCCAGCGCGACGTCGAGGACCCCAGCGTGCTGCGCGACACCGTGGCCGAATTGGCCGAGCGCGGCGCCGCCTCCCTCGCGGAGGAGAAGCTGCTCGCGCGCACCGTCACGCTGAAGATCCGCCTGACCGGCTTCGAGACGCACACCCGCGCGCGCACGCTCCCCCGCGCGACGGACGACGCCGCCGCGCTGCGCGAGACTGCCCTCGCGCTCCTGGCCGAGAACGCGCCGCCCCGCGCCGTGCGTCTTCTCGGCGTGCGCCTCTCGCACCTCGTCGCGCGCTCGGGCCAACGCGACCTGCGCGACTGGGACGCCGAGGTGCTCGGCGAGGCGCGGCCCTGGCGACCCAAGCAGCGGCGGCTCGACGAGGCATGACGCAGCCGGCGCGTGGCTTCTTCTTCACGACCAACAACGGCGGCGCCACCGGCAGCGGCCCGACGCCCGGCCACGCGGCCTAGTGGTGATCCGTCGGCGTCAACCTCTACTCGGGCTCCAAGACGCTCGCGTACACGGTGACGGCGACGCACAGCTATGACGACGACGAAGGGAAGAGGGGAAGGAGGGAAGACGGGAAGACGGGCGACCCCTTCTTCCCTGCTTCCCTACTTCCCTCCTTCCCGTCTTCCGTCGTAGCGACGTCCCGGTCACGAGTCGCATGGCAAACCCGGCGAATCGCGGCGCGTGGACGCCGCGACGACGCTCGCCTGGCTGGCCCTCATCGCGCTCATGTTCCTGGACAGCGCGATGCTGCTCCACTTCGTCCCGAGCCTCGCGCTCATCGCGGGCGCGATCCTGCTCGTGGCGACGGGGCCCGCGCAACTTGCATGGGCCGTCGCGCTGATGAGCGCGGCGAGCCTCGCGGGGACGTGCGCGCTCTTCGCCGCGTTCCGCAGCGGGGGGCGCGCCTTCCTGCTGCGCCACGAGCGTTTTCTGCACGTCAGGCCCGACCAGGTCGCGCGGCTCGAGACGCTCTTCGCGCGGCCGCTGGGCGAGGGGCTCGTCCTCGCGCTGCGGCTCGTGCCGTACCTGCGCGTCGTCGTCGCGATCCCCGCCGGCCTCGCGGGCATGTCGTGGCGGCGCTACCTGCTGCTGAGCGCGCCGGGGATCGTGCTCTTCGACGCGGCGCTCGCGTGGGGGACCTATGCCGCGCGGGGGGCCGTGGCGCCGATGCTGGCCCGCGCATGGTCGGTGAACGGCGCGCTCCTGGCCGCGGCGGCCGTGGCGCTCGCGCTCGTCGTGGTCTTCGCGGTCCGCAGCCGGTCGCACGCATAGCGTCAAGATCGGGCCCGCGCTCTCGGGTTCGGGAGGCTCTCGCCTGCGCGTCGCGCTCGTCCTGCTGCTCGTCCTCGTCCTGCTGCCGCTCCAGAGCGCCACCGGCGCGCTCGTGGCGCCCGCGTTCACGACGTACGTCGCGCCCCCGGGCATGGGCAACGACGCGGGCGAGCCGAGCATCGGCGCGACGCCCGACGGCACGGCGCTCACGCAATCCTACGCGACGACGTACCGCACGACGTGGGACGCGGCGGGCAACGCGCAGTGGTCCGACGTCACGCCGCCCCACGGGCTGGGCGTGAACCTCGACCCGATCCTCGCGACGGACCCGGCGACGGGCGACACGCTCGCGGGCGGGCTGCTCGGCCCGTGCACGAGCCTGTGGCGCACCTCGGACGCCGGCGCGACGTGGGGCCCCGTGGCGGACGCCTGCACCGGGCCCGCCGTGGACCACGAGACCGTGGCGCTGGGCCCGCTTCCCGCGCCGCTCTCGGCCACGCCGCTGCGCGCGGCGTACGTCTGCGCGCAGGGCGGCGTCATCGCGTGCTCCGCGAGCCTCGACGGCGGCGTCACGTTCGGCGCGCCCGTCCTCATCTCGCCGGGCGTCTCGCCCCAGAGCCCCACCCGGTACTGCACCGGGCCCTCGGGGCACGTGAAGGTGGCGAGCGACGGGGCGGTCTACGTGCCCAGCGGCCACTGCCAGACGCAGGACGGCGTCATGGTGAGCACCGACGCGGGGGCGACGTGGACGACGCGCATCCTGCCCGGCTCGACGGTCCCGGTGGGCGGCTTCGACCCGAGCGTGGCCACGAGCGCGTCGGGCTGGGTCTACGCGGCCTACGAGGACCAGCGCATGCGCCAGATCGTCCAGGTCTCGCACGACCAGGGGGCGACGTGGAGCGCGCCTGCGGACGTCGGCGCCCCGGCCGGGCTGCGCGCGACGACGTTCGGCGCGGTGGCGGCGGGCGACGACCTGCGCGCCGCGGTGGCGTTCCTGGGCACGACCGACGCGGGCAAGGCGAACGATATCAGCTTCGCGGGCGCGTGGGACCTCTACGTCGCGTTCACCTACGACGGGGGCGCCACCTGGCAGACGGTGAAGGCGAGCGCCGACCCGGTGCAGTACGGCTGGATCTGCAGCGCCGGCGTCGGTTGCCCGGGGCACCGCAACCTGCTCGACTTCCTCGACGCCACGGTGGACCCGCAAGGGCGCGTGCTCGTGGCGTACGCCGACGGATGCCCGCCCGGGTGCGCGAGCGTCGCGCAGTCCACCGCGTCGAAGCTCACGATCGCGCGGCAGGGCGCCGGCCTTGGGTTGAGGTCGGCCTTCGACCCCTAGGCCTCGCGGGACCGTCGCGCTCCGACCTTGACCCGTCCGGCCACCCGGCCCGCCCCGCTCCCGGACCACGCCCGCGTCGGCATTTGCACGAGAGACGAGATAGCAAGGAGCGCGAGAAACGATCCGAGGTGAGCATGAGCGAGGAAGCGACGATCGCGGAGATGGTGGAGGCGCTCCTGGTCTTCGACGAGCCGATCCTCAACAGCCGCTTCCACGGGATGCTCACGAGGCACCCCAAGGGACAGACGCGGGACGACCTGATGCTCCTGCCCGCCAAGATCATCCAGGCGGGCCGCTTGGCGCACGAGGGCTCCCTCTCGTGGATGCGCAAAGGAAACCCCGTCCTCGACGATGCTTTCGTGGAATGGGCCGAACGGATGCTCCTTGATTCCTTTCTCGGCATGGTGGACAGCCAATCCCGCCTCATCGCGGCGATGGCCCGCGCCGCGCCCACGCAAGAGAGCCGCAAGAGCTTCGACCAGATGGCCGAGATCCACCGCGAGATCGCGCACACCCTCCGCCAGGCTTTGACGTTCCTGGCGAAGCGGCGCCACGGCGCGACGGCGCTCCCGCCCCATGAGGGGCTGCGCAGCGTGCAGGAGGAGGAAGCGGGGAGCGACCTGCGCGGTCAGATCGAGACCGCCATGCGCGCGCAAATCCTCGCGGGTCGCGCCATCCGGCACGTCACGCTCAGCCCCACCGCCCTGCGGCACCTGCGCGACCAGGGATGCTTCCGACAGGGGGAGACGACGCTGGGCGGCTCGCCCGTCGTCGTGGACATGGGATGGGACGCCTCCGCCTTCGTCCTGAACACCTTCGACGCGGTCCCGCTCGAGGAGATCATGCGCGAAGCGGGCCCCAAGCCGCGCGACGACCCGTGAGCGGCAAAGCGCCACGACAAACGCCAAGCGGACGCAGGGGCTCAGCACCGCGTGCCCGAGCTCGTCGTCCTCGCCGCGGGCCACTCGTCGCGCATGGGCCACCCGAAGGCGCTGACCCGGATCGCCGGAGAGCTTGCGCTCGCGCGCATCGCCCGCGTCTGGCGCGAGGTCGATCCGAGCCCGCCGCTCGTGGTCCTGGGCGCGCACCATGACGACGTGCGCCGCGCGCTGCCCGACCTCGACGCGCGCTGGCTGCGCAACCCCGACCCGGACGCCGGACGCACCGGCAGCCTGCAGGTGGGGCTCCGCGCGGCGCGCGCCGACGCCGTGGTCGTGTGGCCCGTGGACCATCCGCTCGCGTCGGTCGTGACGTTGCGCGCGCTCCTCGCCGCGCGGGGCGCGTGGGTCGCGCCGACGCACGCAGGGCGCGGCGGCCACCCGATCCTGCTGCGCGGCCCCGCCCTGAGCGCCGTGCTCAGCGCGCCCCCCGCGACGCCGCTGCGCGACGTGCCCGCCGCGGTGGGGCTCGACGTGACGCGCGTGCCGGTCGAGGACGCGGGCGTGCTGGCGAACCTGGACACCCCAGACGATCTGTGCTGACGACGAAGGGAAGCTGGAAGAAGGGAAGCGAGGGAACTGGGGAAGATGGGGACGCCCCCTTCTTCCCCAGCTTCCCTTGTTCCCCCGCTTCCCCGGCAGCGAAAGGGTATTTCCCCCGCGCCGCCGGTGCCCGGCCCCACATGGAGCCGAGCCTGATGCGCGAGGCGGCGACCCTGGCGGAGTCCGGCGTGCCGTGCGCGCTGGCCGTCGTGGCCGCCGCGACCGGCTCGGTCCCCGGCAAGCCGGGCGCGACCATGCTCGTCACGCTCGACGGCACCAGCCGCGGCACGGTGGGTGGCGCCGGCCTCGAAGAGAAGGCGAAGGCGCTCTGCGTCGAGGCGATCCGCGCGGGCGTGGGCGGCGTGCACACGTTCGACCTCGCGGGCTGGAAGCCGGCCGGGCTCGACTCGGTCTGCGGCGGCACCGTGACCCTCGCGATCCACCTCGTGCGCCCCGCGCCGCACCTGCTCCTCCTGGGGGCGGGCCACTGCGCGGAGGCGCTGGCGCGCGTCGCGGACGTGCTGCGCTGGAGCGTCACCGTCGTGGACGGCAGGCCGGGCTTCGCGGACGAGGCGCGCTTCCCCCAGGCGCGGGCGTGCGTGGCGCAGGACGCCGCCGCCTTCGCGCGCGAGGCCGACCTCGCGCCCTATTCGCATGCGTACGTCCTGGGCCACTCGCACCACGTCGACGGCGACGCCGTGATCGCGCTCCTCTCGCGCGGCTTCGCGGGCCACCTGGGCGTCATCGGCTCGCGCAGCAAGCTCCACGCGTTCCACGAGCGGGCGCGCGAGGCCGGCATCGCCGACGACGTGTGGGCGCGCGTGCGCAGCCCGATCGGCCTCGACGTGGGCGCGCAGACGCCCGCCGAGATCGCGGTCGCCGTCGCGGCCGAGATCGTCCAGCAGCTCCACCCCCGGCCTCAATCTCAGCCTCAGCCCCAGCCTTCCCGGTTGATATCATGACGAAGCGACTCACCACCTTCCGAATCAACGGCGCCGAGAAGACGCTCGCCGTCGAGCCGCAGGCGCTCCTTCTCGACGTGCTGCGCGAGGACGCGGGCCTCACGGGCACGAAGCGCGGCTGCGACATGGGCACGTGCGGATGCTGCACCGTGCTCGTCGACGGCGTCGCGCGGCTCTCGTGCCTCACGCTGGCGAGCACCGTGGCGGGCCAGGAGATCACGACGATCGAAGGCCTGGGCGAGGGGAAGGGCATGGACCCGATCCAGCGCGCGTTCCACGAGCAGGGCGGGAGCCAGTGCGGCTTCTGCACGCCCGGCTTCATCATGACGACGAAGGCGCTCCTGGACCGCACGCCCGACCCGGGCGACCACGAGATCCGCGAGGCCATCAGCGGCAACCTGTGCCGGTGCACGGGCTACGTGAAGATCATCGAGGCCATCCAGCGCGCGGCCAAGGAGCGTCGCGGCGACGAGAACCCACTCATCACGGTCGACGGGGTGGCGCCCTAGATGAAGCTCGATCCGACGCCGAAGGAGAAGGACCGCGTCGCGTACCCGGAGGCGGAGGCGCATGGCTGGCAGCCGTACCGCGCGCCGCTGGAGCCGGGCCACCACCCGCACTACCCCGCCAACGGGCTCAAGCTGCTGGGCAAGGCCGTGCCGCTCGTGGACGGCGCCGACAAGGTGACCGGCCAGGCCGTCTACACCGATGATATCAAGCTCCCCAACATGGTCGTCGCGAAGCTCGTGCGCAGCGAGAAGGCGCACGCGCGCATCGCGCAGATCGACACCTCGGCCGCGGAGGCGATGCCGGGCGTCGTGGGCATCCTCACGGGGCTGGACCTCAAGCCCGAGCAGCGCTTCGGCGTGCTGCCGTTGACCAAGGACGAGCACCCGCTGGCGATCGACAAGGTGCGCCACATCGGCGACCCCGTCGCCATCGTGTGCGCCGAGGACGAGTGGACGGCGCTGGAGGCCGCGCGCGCGATCCGCGTCACGTACGAGGACCTGCCCGAGCACCTCGATCCGCTCAAGGGCCTCAAGCCCGTCTCCGAGAAGGTGCATGCCGAGATCGGCGTCGACGCGACGAACGTGCAGAAGTACGTCGACCAGGTCTTCGGCCACCCGGAGGACTGGCTCGAAGGGGGCCGCAGCGCGCTGCTCCTGCGCCGCCAGTTCCGCTTCAAGGGCGTCACCCACGCCTTCACCGAGCCGCACTGCGTCATCGCGCACCAGCGGCCCAACGGCCGCCTGACCGTGTGGAGCGCGACGCAGGTCCCGTACTACGTCCACCGCGCGCTCGCCGAAGTAACAGGCCTGCCGATGCACAAGATCCAGGTCGTCAGGCCGAAGGTCGGCGGCGGCTTCGGCGGCAAGAGCGACCCGTTCAACTTCGAGATGGCGACCGCGCTTCTCGCGATGAAGGTCAAGCGCCCCGTGAAGCTGCTCTTCGACCGCGAGGAGAGCTTCATCAACAACCGCGGCCGACACCCCACCGACACCGACATGGCGCTCGGGTTCGACGAGGCGGGCAACATCACCGCGCTCGACATCCAGGCCGTCATCGACGGGGGCGCGTTCGCCTCCTTCGGCATCATCAGCACCTACTACAACGGCGTCCTCTCGATGGGCCCGTACAAGGTGCCCCACTTCACGTACAAGGGGCGCCGCGTCTACACGAACCACATGCCCTCGGGCGCGATGCGCGGGCACGGCGCGGTCAACTCGCGCTGCGCGGTCGAGATCCTGCTCGACGAGGCCGCCGAGAAGATGGGCGTCGACCCGATCGACCTGCGCCTCCAGAACCTGATGCCGCCCTACTCGTTCACGCTGAACGACTTCCGCATCACGAGCAACGGCCTCAAGGAGTGCTTGGAGCGTGTGCGCGAGCGCAGCGGGTGGGAAAGCAAGTTCCGCCAGCTTCCCCTCGGCCAGGGCATCGGCCTGGGCTGCGGCTTCTACATCAGCGGATCGAATCTCCCGATCCACTGGGACATCGAGCCGCGCCGTTACCCGCAGAGCACGGTCCACATCAAGATCGACATGGACGCCGGCGTCACCGTGCACACCGGCGCCGCCGAGATCGGCCAAGGCAGCGACACGGTGGCCGCGATGGTCGTCGCCGAGGTCCTCGGCTGTGACATCAACCGCATCCGCGTCAAGAGCGGCGACTCAGACCTCGCGCCCATCGACCTCGGCTCGTACAGCAGCCGCGTGACGTTCATGATGGGCAACGCGGCGCGCAAGGCCGCCGAAGACATCCGCGGGCAGCTCGTGAGGGCTGCCGCAAGGAAGACCGGCCAGCAGATCGAGCACTTCGTCTTGGAGAACGAGCGCGTCGTGAGCATGGCGAACCCCGAGTTCCAGATGAGCTTCGACGAGGCCGTGAAGGAGGCCATCGCGGGCTCCGGCGCGCTCGTCGCGAAGGGCACGTTCGTCTCGACGCCCATGGGCGGGAAGTTCAAGGGCGCCACCGCGGGCCTTGCGCCCGCGTACAGCATGAACGCCTACGTGGCCGAGGTCGACGTGGACATCGACACGGGCATCTGGCGCTGCACGAAGGTCTGGGCCGCGCACGACTGCGGCAAGGTGCTCAACAAGCTCAGCGTCGAAGGCCAGATCGAAGGCAGCATCCACATGGGCCTCGGCCAGGTCATGACCGAGTCGCTGGAGTACCGCCTCGCGCAGCTCCGCACCTCGAACTTCCTCGACTACAAGATCCCCACCCCGCTCGAGATGCCCGAGGTCGAGTGCATCCTCGTGGAGTCCAACGACGCGGAAGGGCCGTTCGGCGCGAAGGAGGCGGGCGAGGGGCCGCTGCTCCCGATCCTGCCCGCGGTCGTCAACGCGCTCTACGATGCCGTGGGCGTGCGCTGCGTGGACTTGCCCGTTACCCCGGACAAGCTCTGGAGCGCGATGCAGCGCAACGGCGGCGCGCGCAAGCCCGATGCGCTACGCAAAGAGCCCATCGTGCGCCTGCGCGGGGGTGGCGAGGCATGAGGACCGTTGCGACGGAGCGCGCTCCGCGCGGAAAGCCACGGAATCTCCGAATCGCGGTATCTCCGGCGCAGCCAGAGGCTCGCCATGATTCGGAGATTCGGAGATTCCGAATTCTCACCGCCGGAGGCGGCCGGAGCGCCGCGAGCACCATGGGGGCGGTCGCGTGAGCATGCTCCTCCCCCCCTTCGAGCTGCACGAGCCCACCACGATCGAGGAGGCGGTGCGCCTGAAGGGCAAGCTGCCCGAATCGGACTGGCTCGCGGGCGGCACGGACCTGCTGCCCAACTACAAGTGGGGCCTCAACGCGCGCAAGCACGTCATCAGCCTGCACCGCGTCGACGAGATGCGCACGCTCTCCGCGGAGCGCATCGGCGCGCTCGCCACGCTCACCGAGATCGAGCGGAGCAGCCTGCTCGCGCAGAAGCTCCCCGTGCTCCCCGAGACGGCGAAGCAGATCGCGACGCCGCTCCTGCGCAACAGCGGGACGCTCGGAGGAAACCTGCTCCTGGACAACCGCTGCTTCTTCTTCAACCAGACGTACCTCTGGCGCAAGAGCGTCGACTTCTGCCTGAAGGCGAGCGGGACGCAATGCCACGTCGTGCCGCAGAAGGAGACGTGCTACGCGACGTTCAGCGCGGACATGCCCGCCTCGCTCATCGCGCTGGGCGCGTCGATCGAGCTGGCGAGCGCGCGCGGCACGCGCAGCGTCCCGCTGGCGACGTTCTACCAGGGCGACGGCATCGAGCGCAACGTGCGCCAGCCAGACGAGCTTGTGACCGCCGTGACGATCCCGAAGGAGGCGCAGCACCTGCGCGCGACGTACCGCAAGCTGCGCCTGCGCGAGAGCTTCGACTTCCCCGAGCTTGGCATCGCGGCCGCGGTGCGGTTTGATAACGGGAAGAAGCTCGCCGCGTTCCGCCTCGTGGCGAACGCGCTGGAGACGACGCCGCGCGTGCTCGACGACCTGGGGCACGATCTCCTGGGCCACCCGCTCACCGACGAGGGGATCGCGCGCGTCGCCAAGGCGGCCGAGGAGGCCGTGCGCCCCGTGAAGAACACGAACCTGCCGCCCAGCTACCGCAAGGCGATGACTCGGGTCTATGTCACGCGCGCGCTCACGGACCTCCGCCTCGCAGCCTGAGCGGACGCTCGGCGCCATCCTGCGGCGCAGGTTCCTCTTCCTCTTCGCGCTGGGCCTCGGCATCGTGCTGATGGTGCTGCTCTGGCCCGGCTACGCGACGCACCCCGCGACGAGGCTGACGCTGTTCGTTGTGGGCCTGGCGCTCGTGGGACTGGGCGGCCTGGGCGGCTGGCTCCGAATGCGTTAGCGCACGACCAGCACGCTGCACGAAGCGTCGAGCGCGGCGCGCAGCCCGGGCGCGTCGGCCTCGACGACGAGGAGCGAGGCGCCTGCCTCCCGCGCCGCCGCCGCGAGGGGCTCGCGCGTGGGCAGATAGCGCAACGACTCGCGGCGGGCGAGGCGCTTGGCGTACGGCTCCGCGCGCGACCCGGAGGCGACGACGGGGCCGAGGCCTGGGCCCCGCCGCGCCAGGAGGACGCTGCAGGGCGCCTCGGCGACGAGCTGCGCCGCGACGTGGCCGAGGCGCGCGTTGGGGGCGCCCGGGTGGCGCGCGGCGCCCAGCGCGAGCAGGTCCGCCTCGTGGAGGAGGACGGCGCGGATCATCTCGGTGACGATGCGCCCCGTCGCCTCGTGGTCGGTCGCGCGGACGCCCGCGCGCGCGAGGTCGGCCATCGCGTCCTGCACGGCGCGCCCCGCGTCGCGCATGAGCCCCCACCACGGGAGGCCACCCTCCGTGGGCGGGACGAAGGCGGGCACTCGCACGCGCGCCGCGACGACGGGCGCGTCCCAGCCGCGCGCGAGGCGGGCGGTCCACGCCAGCGCGGCCAGCGCGCCGGGCGACCCGTCCATGGCGACGACGATACGGCGGACCAGCGGAGCCTCGCCGCTCATCTCGAAGGCGCCCAGGTGCGCAGGCTCGTGGGCGGAGACGCCGCCGCGCTCCAGCGCCGGGGCTTCGCGCCTCCGCAGCGGAAGGGTCATCGGCCGGGAGGACGTCGGAAGCCGGATGAAGCCCGCGCGGGGGCGGAATCAGCGCTACCGAAAGGGGCTAGGGCTCGCGCAGGACCAGGACCGAACCGGACGCACGGTGGCAGCGCTCCGCCAGGGCAAGGCCCAGCGCCGCGGCCTCCTGGCTCCCGCGCGAGCCGTCGACGCCCACGAGCACGGAGGCGCGAGGCGGCGGCTGGCGCGCGAGAGCACGCTCGCGCGGGGGCGGTTGCGCACGCCCTCGCTCACGCTGCCCAGGAACGCGCGTTCCACGGGGCCGCGCTCGTGCGAGCCCAGGATCACAAGGCCGCTCCAGCGTCGCACGCGCCGCGTCCTTCGTCGCCGCGTACTCGGAGGCCAGCGGCCAGACCGGGTCATGCCCCGAACGGGTACGGCACGCCCCTCAGCCGATCGTCTTGCGCAGCTCGGCGACGGTCTCCGTCATCATGGTGAGGATGCTGCGCAGGTGCGGGATGAACTCCGAGATGCGCGTGGTCGTCACGGCGCCCTGCGCGGAGGGCTCGATGAGCCCCTCCTGCTCCAGGATGCGCAGCGAGTAGCGGACCTTGTGCTGCGGGTGGCCGGTGATCTCGCTGAGGCGGATGATGCCGATCGGCTCGTGGTCCTTGACGGCCTTCAGGATCTCGACGTGCCGCTGGAGCAATTCGAGCTCCAGCTCCATCTTGCCCGTGAGGCCGCTCTCGCCCGCCGTGTCTCCCGGGGTCCCGCGCTCGTCCATGCTACGCACCGTGCTACGCGGCCGCGAGCGCCCAGGCGCGGATAAGGGCTTCGAGACCCCAGCCCCAGCCTCAGCCTCAGCCTCAGCCTCAGCCTGCTCGCG
Organism: Thermoplasmata archaeon; assembly: GCA_034667685.1. Lineage (GTDB taxonomy): Archaea > Thermoplasmatota > SW-10-69-26 > JACQPN01 > JAJPHT01 > JAJPHT01. The sequence goes on from JAXDQU010000009.1 coordinate 27,220, forward strand.
GCCGGCGTCAACACGAAGCCACCAAGACACGAAGGCCCAGGAATCTTCGTGTTTTGGTGGCTTCGTGGCTTCGTGTTGACGCCGGCCTGAGAAGACGAGCATGCGTAGGCTGAGGGCTGAGGCTGAGGCTGAGGCTGAGGCTAAGGCTGAGGCCTACGTCGAGGTCGGCGCGTAGATCGCGACCATCAGCTCCAGGAAGTCGAACGCGAAGTGCGTCGCGATGGGGCCCCAGAGGCTGCCCGTGCGGCGGCGCAGGAGGCCGAGCGCGAGGCCCAGCGCGAGCGTCACGACGATCTCCAGCGCGTTGACGTACGAGAGGTGCGCCGCGGAGAAGAGGAGCGCTTGCCCGACGAGCCCGACGCGCGGCAGCAGGAAGCCGCGGAAGAAGACCTCCTCCGAGACGGCGGCGCCCGCGGCGACGACGAGCGCGCTCGCGACGTCGAGCCCCCGCGCGATGTCGAGCGCGCGCTGGTTCTCGGGGATGTCGACGAAGCGCGAGAGCAGCGCCGAGGCCGCGATCAGCGCCGCGAGGAAGCCCGCGGCCACGAGAAGACCGACGATCATCTGCCGGCCCGCGCCTTCGGGGGCCAGGCCCAGCTCGCGCAGCGCGCCGGAGGGACCCGTGCGGCCCACGAACGAGACGTAGAAGAGCACCGGCAGCACGAACACCGCGACGTTCACCACGATGTTGAGCACGACGTCGCCCGCGGTGAGCGTCACGTCGGGCTGCGGCACGTGGCGCAGCGTCGCCTCGAGCGCGTAGATGCCGTTGGCGAGGCCGTTCCCGAAGACGTACTCCAGCGCGCTCACGACGAGCACGAGCGCGATGACGTGCCCCGCGTCGGTGAGGTCGAGCCGCGTGCGGCCCGAGAGCGCGCGCTGCATCGTGGCCGGCGCCGCCGCGACTGCGCCGAGGAAGCCCGCGTAGGCGAGGCTCGTGATCGCGAGCCACGCGGCCGTGGCCGGGTAGCCCGCGCGCAGCACGAGCAGGGGGGTGAGGATGCCGAAGTAGGCAAGGACGACCAGCGCGCAGGCGCCCGCGATCACGCGTGGCGCCACAGGGTAAGCGCTGGGCATCGGCCGGGCGACGCGCGCCCGTCACAAATGCGTTGTGGAGAAGGAAAGAAGGGTCTCGGGGCGGACTTTCGCCCGCCCCGAGGGGTTCAGTTCTCACGGCCGTCTATCTACGGGGCCGTGATGGTGCCCTGGAGGGGCGTGCTCGCGCCCGCGGCGGGGCTGCCGGGGTCGACGCCGGGGACGGAGCCGATGCCGCACTGGTTGTTGCCCGCGAGGGGGCCGGTCAGCAGGCCGGTGCCCGCGAGGCCGCCGCCGACCGACGAGCTGTCACCGATGACGGGGCAGCCGGTCAGGTCGAGGAGGGGGCCGCCGGTCAGGCCGGGGAGGCCGGACGCGCTGGGGCCGAAGACGAAGAAGCTCCACGCGCTGCCGTCGAGGACGCCGAAGCACTGGACGCCGTTGGGGTCCGTGCGGGCCACGCCCTGCGTGCCCGCGCCGAAGGACGTCGCCCACGGGTCGGGGTCAGTCGTGCTGCCGTCGTGGGGGTTCACGTTGGCCGCGAGCGTCGCGCTCGTGCCCGGGAAGTGGCCCGTCACGCCCTGACCGCAGTCGAAGGGGTCCGTGTCGTAGCTGTCCGACACGACGTTGTTGCCGGTGCAGGTCTGGCCCGCGGTCCAGGCGGCCGGGTCCTGGCCGTCGGTGCCGAAGGTGAAGTCCACGGGCAGGTTCGCCGTGTTCGTCTGGATCGTCGCGGTCGCGCCGACGCCACCGTTGTGGTGACCGACGACGGGGGCCGCGGGGTCGCAGGCGCCCTGGCTGGTCTCAGGGAACTGAGCGCCGCCCTGGCCGGTCTCGTTGTCGCCGTCGCCCGTCGCGCAGCCGGACGTGTCGAACACGTCGGCAACGCCGACGCCGCCGAACTGGGAGTCGAGCGTCACGCCGAAGTTGCCGGCGATCACGAAGACGTGGGTCGTCTGCGCGGGGACGTAGTTAAGGTTCGAGCTGTCGCAGTTCGGGAGCGGGGGGACGGTGGCCGCCATGGCAACCGCGGGCACGAGGGCGCCGAGGAGCACGACGGACGTCAGGATCACTTTCGCGTTCATGTAATACCTCCAAACCATCCGACATCAGCCGGGTGGCGGACCCTCCAATCCGCTTGGTAGGGTTCACGATTGTGGATGATTGCTGTGAAGCCCCGAGTCAAGGGCGGCGGCGCCACGCCACAGCGCCGCTGGCGGCCGCCAGGAGCGCGACCCACCACGGGAGCGGAACGCCGCGTGGCGCGCTTTCCGTCGTGTTCGTGCTCGCGCTGGTCCCGGCGGGCGTCGTGACGGGGGCGGTGTCGCCCGTGGTGCCATCGTTGAGGCGGACGATGGTGCCCGAGGTCGCGGGCACGTAGTGCGCGTGCTCACCGGTCGTGCCGTTGAGCGAGGCCTTGAGGTCGTAGGTGACGTTGCGCGGGACGAGGTCCGCGCCCAGGCGGATCCGGTCGAGCCCCATCGGGGCGCCGGTAGTCCCGGTGGTCCCGTTGAAGACGATCGCGTGGGTCGTCTCGTCGGAGACGACGAGGTTCGCGTTGTCCTGGATCTTGCTTCCGTCGGCGTTCGAGACCATCACGGTGGTCGGCTGGACGACGTGGAGCCAGCCGAGGCTGCCCGGGTCGCCCTCGCCGATGGGGTGCGTAGGGTCGGCCACGTCGGGGTCGACGACGGCGACGTCGAAGCCGCCCACGTCGTGGAAGCGCACGCCCGGGAGGTCCATGACGCGCGACTTCAGCTCGACCGCGTCCGCGGAGCGCCCCGTCGGGCCAATCGAGACGTTCGTGAAGGCGAAGGTGAGGTTCTCGTTGCCCCCGAGGATCATGGCGAGGGCGCGGGGCGCGCTCGTGCTGATCGTGGCGTTCTCGATGCGCACCGGGCTGACGCCGCGCAGCGCGCTCCCCACCTGGTCGGCGTAGATGCCCTGCTGGTGGGGGTCGACGCAGGCGAAGTTCCTCAGGTCGAGGTCGAGCCCGAAGCCCTCCTCGACGGTCAGGCAGCTCGTGGAGTTGGTGTTGCGCATCCCGTCGACGACGACGTGGACGGCACGCATGGCAAGGCCCGCCGTGCTCTGCTCGAAGGTGACGTTCCGCAGCGTCGCGGTCTGGTTCGACGTCGAGAGGAAGACGTTGGCGCCCGCGCCGCGGAAGACCGCGTCCTGGACGTCCACGAAGGCGTTCGTGGCGACCAGGCCCGCGCCGTAGGGCGAGTCGAAGGTGACGTTGCTCAGCGCGACGCGGCCCTGCCCGAGCGGGTTGCCCGAGACCAGGATGCCGCCCGTGTAGTTGAGGAAGCGCGCGTGCGAGGCGTTGACCGTGCCGCGCGGGACCTCCATGCTCGAAAGGACGGTGACGGGGCCGCCGCGGGGCAGGTTCTGCGCGTTGCCCACGCCGCCCAGGCCGATGACGTCGACGGGGTTCGCGTCCGTGCCCACGAGCGTCAGCTCGCCGACGATCTTGCTCGCCCAGCCGATCTCGCCGCGCAGGAGGGCCGGCGACTCGTTCGTGGACTCCACGATCATGCGGGCGGTGGCGTTGACCTCCAGCGTGGCGTTGTGGAAGTCGACGCTGGTGCCGCGCACGGTGAGCGTGCTGTTGGGCGTCACGACGATGCCGTGGTCCAGGTCGTGCGGCGTGTCCCACACCACGTCGCCGGTGATGTACTCCAGCGGCGTGTTCGGATGGGGGATGAGCGAGCCCTGCCCCGCGCCGAGGGGAACGGCCAGGGCCAGGACGACGAGGACCAGGGGCAACGCGCGCATGAGGGGCGTCAGAAATCGGTCGCACGTCTTGAACGATGTGGAGGTAAATCGTGAATCATCGGCGGCGGCGCGCGACCAGCGCGAGGACCACGAGAAGCAGCGCGGCCTCCGGCCCGGGAATGGCGTGCTGCGTGGCCGTCGTCTTGTCGGAGACCGCGACGGGCGGCACGATGGTGACGGGGACGGTCGCGCGCAGGGGCGTGCCGTCGGGCGCGGTGGCGCTGACGCGGACCGTGTAGGTGCCTCCGGCCGCGAAACGGTGGACGGGCGAGGCGCCCTGCCCGCCCGCGGTGCCGTCGCCCCAGTCCCAGCGCAGGATGGTGTTGGAGGGGGCGTTCTGGAGCTGCGCGTCGAACGTGGCCGTGTCGCCCTGGACCGAGACGACCCGCGCGAGGATCGCGGGCGCCGCGGGGTCCGTGGGCGTGGGCGCCACGTAGGTTGACGGGCGCGGGGCCGCGGGGGAGCCGCCGGTGGGCGCGACGGGCGCGGTGTAGGCGAGGCTGCGCGCCTGGGACCACGCGCTCTGCAAGGGCGCGCTGACGCGGACGCTGAACGTGTACGTGCCCGACACGTCGAGCGGGACCTCGAAGGAGGAGCCCGCGACGTCCTGCCCCGCGACGCGCGAGGCGCCGGTGGGGTCGGTGACGCGCACGTCGTAGAGCGCGGGCGAGCCGCCCACGAGCGTGGGCTGCCACGCCACGAGCGCGCTGCCCTCGTCCTTCAGGCTCGCCGAAGGGGCGTCGGGCGCGGCGGGGACCGGGACGGGCGTCACGCTCGCGGAGGCGGCGAGCCCCTCGCCGTGCGCGTTCCACGCCGCGACCTCGTAGCCGGTCGTCGGGTCGGTGGGCGCGCGGTCGTCGAAGGCGAGCGTGCCGGTGACGTTGGCGATCCGCATGCGGACGCCGCCCACGAGCCGGTAGACGTCGTAGCCGCTCGCGCCCTCGACGGCGGGCCACGCGAGGCGCGCGCGCTCCTCCGCGGGGGGCGAGAGGGCGAGCGTGGCGGAGAGCGAGGCGGGCGCGGGGGGCGCGGCGGTCGCGGCCGCCGTGAGGGGCGCGGACCATGCGCCGTCCAGGTCGGGGGCGAGCGCGCGGACGCGGTAGACGTGCGTCGCGCCGTCCACGAGGCCCACGTCGTCGAAGGAGGCGCCCGTGACGTTGGCGGCCGGCGCGCCGTCGCGGAGGACCTGATAGCCCGTGACGCGCGCGTCGGCGAGGGGCGTCCAGGTGAGCGCGACGTGCGCCTCGCCGGGGAGCGCCTTCAGGCCCGCGGGCGCGGCGAGGGGCGTCTCGCCGGTGGCGTAGCGCGTGGCGGACGTGGCGGGGCCGGGGCCCAGCACGTTGCGCGCGCGCACGCCGAGCGCGCCCTGCGTCGCGGGGGCGGGGCCCGACCAGGTGGTGGAGGAGGTGGTGGCGAGGACGTGGCCCGCGTCGTCGAGGAGGTCGTAGCCGGTGACGGTGGCGCCGCCGTCGGAGACGGGCGCGCTCCACGTGACGCGCAGCCCGTCGGCGGTGGGCGCGACGTCGGGCGGCCCGGTGGGGCCGGGCGGGTCCATCGGGACGATGTACGTGACGTTGCGGGTGATCTGGCGGTTCGGGGCGTTGGTGCCGCCCACGAGGGCGATGCCGTCGCCCAGCGGGAGCTGCGCGGCGACCATGATGGGGACGGGCAGCGAGAAGGGGAGCACGGTCGCGTGGCTCAGGTCGCGCAGCGGGATGCGCCAGGCCGTCGTGAGGTTCCCGCTCTGGAGGACGCCGCCCACGACGTAGACGTCCTCGCCCACGAGCGCGGCGCCAGGGCCTTCCCACTTGGCGGGGAGGTGGCCCACGATGGCGTCGTCGCGCGCGTCGGGAAGCGTCACGCGCTGGATCCAGTCCGCGTAGCAATGGTCGATGGGGACCGTGACGGTGGCGTTGGTCCTGGCATTCCGGGTGGTCGCCGGCTCGCACGGGTTCGCGGTCCCGTTGTTCGCGTAGCCGCCCAGGAGGAGCACCTGGTCGCCGTGGACGACGGGCGTCGGGTCGGCGACGGGCTGCGCGAGGTGCGCGACCGTCTGCACGCGCATGCCCTCCGGCGCCGCGGGGTCGAAGGCGAGGATCGAGTCGAGGACGCGCTCGCCCGAGGGGCCGCCGATGGAGACGCCGCCGAAGAGGAAGACCTTCCCGTCGCGCACGACGGGGGCGATGCCGAAGGCGTCGGTGGGGAGCGTGTCGACCAGCGTCGTGGAGTTGCCCGTGTCGGGATCGATCTCCACGATGTCCTTCTTCGGATCCGGGTACACGCTGTTGGGGGGCATGCCCGGGATGTGGCGCCCGCCCAGGCCGCCGAAGAGGTAGATCTTGCCCCCGGCGAAGGCGGCCGCGGCGAGCTGGCGGCCGGGCACGATGCTGGGGTCGGACGAGGTGAGGTTGCCCAGGAGGTGGACGCGCCCCGTGGCCGGCTCGTAGCGGAAGACGTAGGGCGAGTAGGTGCCGTCCCCCAGGACGCCGGAGACGACGTAGACGTGCCCCGCCCCGTCGTCGGCGATGGCGGAGGCGTACGTCGGCGCGGGAAGGTAGGCGACGACCTCCGTCCCCGCGGCGCGCGCGGAGGGCACGAAGCCCGCCAGGAGCGTCGAGGCCAGGACCAGCGCGACGAGGAGGCGCACGAAGCGCGCAGGCACGTCGGACGATTCAACCGTTGCTAGAGCTTTCCTTTCAGGGGCCTGGGGGTTCATGTCTCCTTGGGGCATGGGGGGCCGATGACCGCACGTCTTCGCTTGGGTTGCCTCGTCTGGGCCGCCCTCCTTCTCGCCATGACCTTCCAGGGCGTCCTCCCCTCCGCGGGCGCCGCCGTCGTCACCCCCGCCTTCCGGGTCGCGGCCGCGCCCGGCGTGTCGGCCCAGCTCAACGCCGGCGAGCCCTCGATCGGCCTCGACCCGGCCACCGGCGCGCTCCTCTACCAGGCGGGCGTCTCCACGATGCGCATCGACCTCTCCTCGTGGCCCCCGACGTGGACCGGCGTCACCTCCACCTACAGCCGCTTCAACATCGACCCCATCCTCGCGACCGACAGCGCGACCGGCCGCACGTGGGCCGGCGGCCTCGACGGCGGATGCAGCGTCCTCTCCTACACGGACAACGACGGGACCGACTGGTCGCCCACCGGCAACTCCTGCGCCGTCCCCTCGTGGGACCACGAGACGATCGGCTCGGGCCCCTACGCCGGCAGCACGCCCGTGGGCGCCACGTACTCGCGCATCCTCTACTACTGCGCCCAGGAGTCCGAGGCCCAGTGCTCGACGAGCACCAACGGCGGCCTGACGTTCGGCCCCGGGACGCTCCTCGCGTGCGGCAGCCTCCAGGGCCACGTCAAGGTGGCCTCCGACGGCACCGCCTACGTGCCCAACCGCAACTGCGGCAGCCACCCCGGCTTCTCCGTCAGCACGAACAACGGCATGAGCTGGTCCCAGGCCAACGTGCCCAACGGCTCCGTCCCGGGCTCGGGCTTCGACCCCTCGGTGGCCGTGACCACCCACAACTGGGCCTACCTCGCCTGGCAGAACGGCAACAACCACCCCTACGTCGCGCTCACCAAGAACCGCGGCGGAAGCTGGCTCAACGTCACCGACCTCTCCACGACGTACACGCCCAACATCGTGACCTCGACGTTCCAGGCCGCCGTCGCGGGCGACGACAACCGCGCCGCGGTCGCCTACCTCGGCAGCTCCACCGGCGGCAACCCCTTCGCCGCCGGCTGGAACGGCGTCTGGGACCTCTACGTCTCCACCACCACCAACGGCGGCGGGACGTGGACCACCGTGAAGGTCACGGACGACCCGGTCCAGCGCGGCTGGATCTGCTCGGCCGGCATCTCGTGCAACAGCGGGCGCAACCTCCTCGACTTCATGGACGCCACGAAGGACGCCGCGGGCCACGTCATCGTCGGGTTCGCCGACGGCTGCGTGGGCGCGTGCGCCACCGGCTCGGGCGCCAGCACGAGCGCGGTGCCCACCATCGCTGTGCAGTCGGGCGGAAGCCCGCTCTACGCGGCGAACGACCCCGCGGCCGCCTCCGCGCCCGCGGCGCCCGTGCTATCAGGCGCGGCGGGCAACAGCTCCAACTCGCTCTCCTGGACGGAGCCCGCGAGCAACGGCGGCGCGATCACCGGCTACAGCGTGTGGCGCGGCACGACCTCGGGCGGCGAGACGCTGCTCGCGAGCATCGGCCGCAACACGAGCTACGTCGACAAGGGCGCCATCAACGGCAACACGTACTACTACGAGGTCAAGGCGATCAACGGCGTGGGCACGGGCTCGGCGTCCAACGAGGTCACGCTCGCGCCGCCGCAGCTGGTGCCCACGGCGCCGACCAACGTGCAGACGGTCGGCGCGCCGGCGCACACCTTCATCGCCGTCTCGTGGAACGCGCCCACGAACGGAGGCGGCTCCGCCGTCACCAACTACACCGTGTACCGCAGCACGGTGTCGGGCGCGGAGACCGTGCTCGCGGTGCTGGGCAACGTGACGAGCTACACCGACAACGACGTGTCGGCGCTCACCACGTACTACTACTACGTCACCGCGACCAACGGCTACGGAGAAGGGAACCCGTCCGTCGAGGTCGCGCGGACGGCGTAAGAAGGAAAGAGGGGCGGGCGCAGGGCGCCCGCCCCGGGCCTACAGGTTCAGCCTGCGCTCGAGCTCGGAGGCGCGCGCCAGCGGGATCTGCTGGCGCTCCAGCTGGTAGCGGATGCGGCTCTTGTCGGCCGTGATCCAGTCGACGTGGGGCCGGCGCTCGCCTTCGAAGGAGACGCCGCCCCGGCCGTGGCCACGGCTGACGTTCGCGCCGCGCCGCATCTGGAGGTCCTGGTCGCGCGGCTCCAGGAAGATCTCGGAGTCGAAGGCGCGGACGCGCTTCCACGACTTCAGCGCGGTCGAGAAGCGATTGCGGCGCTCCGTGCGGGCGCTGTGCCAGTGGTGCCTCTTGTAGGGCTCGTTGCTGCGTCGGGTCTTCGGCATCGTACACACCACTTCTTGTCAGGCGGCGGGGCCGGTCCCACGGGTGGGAGGTCCTTCGCGCCGGTCTGACAAGGATCCCTTGGGCGCCTCACGCGCTATAACCCCTTCTTTGGGGCCACCGGAAACGGCGCGGGTCCCCCGGAGAAATGACAAGGGGGGCCCGTCGGAACAGCGGCATGTTCTTGGGTCCTGCGCCCCTACACGAGGGGCCTTCAAGTGCGCGCGCTTGCTTGCCCACTCGTGGGCGCGTTCGAGGGACCTTGATGCCACCCGGATCCGGGCGCCGCGTGGGCGGCTGGGGCGTGATGGCGGCGACGATCCTGTTCGTCGCGGGCGCGGCCGTGCTCACCGAGGCGGCGTACGCGCTCCAGCGTCAGGCCGCGCAGCTCGATCCCTCCCGCTCGCGCTTCGAGGCGACGGGCGTGCAGGGCATCGTGGGCGCGGGCCTCGGCGCGGCGGGCCTCGTACTGCTCCTCGTCTTCGGCATCGTCTTCCTCGTGGGCTCCAACCGCGCGCGGCGCCGCGACGTTCCCCTGGAGCGCGCGCCGGGCGTGGCGGCCGGCGCCTCGGGCCTCGTCGCGCTGCTCACGCTGCTCTTCATCCTCGCCGCGCCCGTGGGCCCGCTCCAGGTCACGCTGGGCACGGTGGCGGGCGGTGGCGCGCACGCGGTCGAGGTGCGCACGTTCGAGGGCAACCTGACCGCAGCCACCGTGAACGGCGTGCCCACGAAGGAGAACACGCACACGATCGACCTCGTCGCGAGGAGCGGCGCGATCCGCGTGCGCATGGTCTCGGGCGGCCAGGGCGCCAGCGCGCATGATATCACCGCCGTCGCGATCCTCGAGGCGCCCGACGGGAGCGGCGGCTGGCGCGAGGTGACGCGGACGTCGCCGACGCAGGACTCGGCCGTCGACGTGCCCGCGGCGACCTACCTGGGCGACCTGCGGGCCCGCGTCCAGGTGGCGGACGGCGCGGCCGGCCAGGTGAGGTACGCGCTGGCGTTCAGCTTCGCGCCCAGCTAGGAGCCGGGCGTCGCGACCGCGCGCTCAGTCGACGAGGCCCAGCTCGACGCCCGTGTCGGTGGAGACGCCCATGCGCTTCTCGCAGTAGGTGCCCGTCGACTCGAAGCAGCCGGTGAAGGCGCCGCCGGTGGTGCCCCGGGTCCCGCAGCCGAAGATGGCGCCGTTGGGCGCGGGGTAGGCGGGCTGCACGTAGCCGGGGACGTTGTCGAAGTGGTGGTACCCGCTGCTGTACTGGCTGGTGTAGATCCAGCACGAGACGTAGCAGCCGCGGTCCTTGTAGTACTGCTCGACGATGCCGAAGCCGAAGCTGCCGCGGCGCGTGTAGTAGGTGCCCCAGAGGGTGTCGTCGCAGCCGTGGCCGCCGCAGCCGTCGGAGTAGCCGCCGTCCGCGGCGTAGAGGCCCCAGTTGGGGATGTTGACGTAGCCGTGGAGGTTCGTCGTGCTCCGGTCGCAGCCGCTGTCGAGGGCGACGTCGCCGACGCTCAGCGCGGGCTCGGTGTAGCCGGAAAGGTCCGGAAGGCTGAGGGCCGGGACCTCGCCGATGACCACGATGGGGTCCGGGACGCCCACGGGCTCCGCGGCCACGTTGGGGGCAAGCATGGTGGGGATCGCCATGATGGCGACGGACGCCATCACGAGAAGAATCGAGGTTCGCATGGTGTTTCACGTGCCGCCGAGGCGGCGAGGCGAGAATCTTCAGGGGGATGAAGAGTCGATGCGCGGACCCTTTGCTAGGTCATTCCTCGTCCTTGCCGCCGCCCGACACCTGCGTGTAGAAATATTCCCCGATGCCGCGCTGCTCGCGGTCGAGGCGCGAGCCGGGCTTGTTGACGCGGGGCCGCAGCGTCTCGCGGTCGCGGCGGAACGTGATATCAACGGACCGCAGGAACTGGTTCATGCCCTCGCGCAGGTCGTAGGGTCCCGAGCCGACGCCGCGCTTGCCGGGCTCGCCGCCGAAGACCATCAGCGAGTCGCACATGACGTCGATCATGTAGACGTCGTGGTCGACGACGAGCGCGCTGCGGCCGCGGTTCTCCATGACGCGGCGGATGACCTTCGCCGCGATCATGCGCTGGTCGACGTCGAGGTAGGCGCTGGGCTCGTCGATGAGGTAGAGCTCGGCCTCCTTGCCCAGGCAGAGCGCGATGGCGACCCGTTGAAGCTCGCCGCCGGAAAGCTCGCTGACCTTCTTCTGCTCCAGGCGCTTGAGCTGCAGCGGGCGCGCGATCTCGTTCTGGAAGAAGGAGGTCTGGTAGTCCTTGCCCAGCTGCGTGTAGAAGATCGTCTCGACGGTCTCCTCGATGTCGGCCTTGACGTACTGGGGCTTGTAGGCGACGCGGACGGTCGCCTCGATCGCGCCTTCGGTGGGCTTCTCGACGCCGGCGAGCATCTTGACGAAGGTGGTCTTGCCGGTGGCGTTGGCGCCCACGATGCCGACCACTTCGCCCTGCTTGATCTCGCCCGCGCCCGTCTCCAGCGTGAACTCGCCCTGGACGCGCTTGAGCGCGGGGAACTCGACGATGGACACGCCCGACCACTGGTGGCGGGGCGGGTGCTCCTCGAACTCGATCTCGTTGTCGCGGAAGCGGATGTTCTCCTCGCGCATCTCGCCGCTGAGGTAGACGTTGATCGCGGTGCGCACGGGGCGGGGCAGCGCGACGATGCCGTAGGCGCCCTCCTTGCCGTAGAGCAGGTGCACGTTGTCGGCGAGGAAGTCCAGGACCGCGAGGTCGTGCTCGATGACGACGACCGCCTTGCCGTGCACGTCGGCCAATTCGCGGATGGCGCGCGCGACGTTGAGGCGCTGGTGGATGTCGAGGTAGGACGAGGGCTCGTCGATGAAGTAGACGTCGGCGTCGCGCGCGAGCGCCACCGCGATGGCGAAGCGCTGCAATTCGCCCCCGGAGAGCTTCTCGATCTCGCGGTCGACGACGCTCTCCAGCTCGAAGCGCCGGATGATATCATCGAAGATCTTGCGCTCGTCGGCCTTCTTGAGCAGCTCGCGCACGGTGCCCTTGACCGCGCGCCCGAGCTTGTCGACGTACTGCGGCTTGACGACGGACTTGATCTTGCCCGCCGCGACCTTGCCCAGCCAGTCGCCAAGCTCGGTGCCGCCGTATTTCGATAGCACCTTGTCCCAGGTCGCCTTCTGCTCGAACTCGCCCAGGTTGGGGATCTCCTGGCCCGAGAGGATGCGGATGGCGCTCGACTTGCCGATGCCGTTGGGGCCCAGGAGGCCGACCACGCGGCCGGCCTTCGGCACGGGCAGGCGGAAGAGCGTGAACTGGTTCTCGCCGTAGCGGTGGATGAGGTCCTCCTCGAGCATCTCGGGGAGGTTGACGATGTGGATCGCGTCGAAGGGGCACTTGTTCACGCAGATGCCGCAGCCGATGCACAGCTCCTCGCTGATGATGGCCTTGCCCTGGTCGGGCCCGGGCTGGATGCACTCGGTGATGCCCTGCCGCACGACGGGACAGAACGTGACGCACTCGTACTGGCACTTCTTGGGCTGGCAGCGATCCTTCTCGACGACCGCGATCCTCATCTGACGGGCCGGCGAGCGGGCCTCTTTGTCAAATACCTATGCGGCTCGGGGGCGGGGCTCTGGGCTCAGGACTCTGGACTCGGGGCTCCCGCTTGCTTGCATCCGGAGAGCCCCGAGTCCAGAGTCCTGAGCCCAGAGCCCCTTCAGAACCATTATTCGCCATCGCGTGCGGTCCGGTCGCGTGGCCTCGCAGGACCCGCGCCAGGACGCCTTGCGTCGCGCGATGGAGCGCGCGCGGGGCGCGGTGCCCGAGGTCAGCCCGGCGATGCGCTTCGAGCTTCGCCGCAAGGTGCTGCACGTCCTCGTCGCCATCGTCGCGGTGCCCGCGCTGCTCCTCCTTCCCTTCGGGCTCGTGTTCGGGCTGGCGCTCGCCGGCATCCTCGTCATCACGCTCGTGTGGGCCATCGACCGGCGCTACCTGAAGCCGGACGCGCGCCTGCCGCGCCTGCACGAGCCGCTCCAGAAGATCCTCCGCGCCACGCGCCGCGAGGGCGAGGACTTCCCCTTCTCGCCGGTGCTCTACACGTTCGCGCTCGTCGTCATCGGCGTCGCGCACGTCGCCATCGGCCTGCCGTGGACGCTCGCCTTCGCCGCCTTCGCCATTCTCGGCCTGGGCGACGCGGCCAGCGCGCTCGTGGGCGTCGCGTACGGCCGCACGAAGCTCGCCTGGAACCGCAAGAAGAGCTGGGAGGGCACGGCCGCCGGCCTCGTCGCGGGCTTCCTCGCCGGGCTCGTGATGGCGTCGATCCCGTACGTCTTCGCGGGCGTCCCCGTCCCGCCGGCGCTCCTGGGCGTCGTGCTGGCGGGCGCCGCCGCGGGGGCGCTGGCCGAGACGATCCCGCGCGTGGAGGACAACCTCGTCGTGCCGCTGGCGGCGGCCGCGGCGATGTACCTCCTGGCGGCGCAGGTCGCCCTGCCGCTCCCGTGACGGGCGTTGTTCCACAAGCTTCGCCCACGCGCCGCGGGCTCCGCACGCCGATGTCCGACAAGCAGACGCTCCCGCCGCAGCACCAGAAGCATCAGCCGGGCCGCACCGCGCCGATGCGCCCGAAGCCGCAGGACAAGATGGAACGATATCAGCCCGCGGGCAAGCTCCAGGGCAAGCGCGCGCTCGTCACGGGCGGCGACTCGGGCATCGGCCGCGCGGTCGCCATCGGCTTCGCCAAGGAAGGCGCCGACGTCGCCATCGTCTACCTGGAGGAGACGGACGACGCGAAGGAGACGAAGCGCCTCGTCGAGGCCGAGGGGCGCCGCTGCCTGACCTTCCGGGGCGACGTGGGGCGCGAGGCGTTCTGCCGCGAGACGGTCGCGCGCGTCGTGGAAGGACTGGGCGGGCTCGACGTCCTCGTGAACAACGCCGGCGAGCAGCACACCGCCGAGGGCCCCGAGGAGATCGGCGAGGAGCAGCTCACGCGCACGTTCCGCACCAACGTCTTCGGCCCCTTCTTCATGACGAAGGCCGCGCTGGCGCACATGAAGGAAGGCGCCGCGATCCTCAACACGACGTCCATCACGGCGTACCACGGCAACAAGGACCTCCTGGACTACAGCATGACGAAGGGCGCGATGGTGACGTTCACCCGCTCGCTGGCGATGCAGCTCGCCGAACGCAAGATCCGCGTCAACGCCGTGGCGCCCGGCCCCATCTGGACGCCGCTGATCCCCGCCTCCTTCGACGCGGAGAAGGTCGCGCAGTTCGGCAGCCAGACGCTCATGAAGCGCCCCGGCCAGCCCGACGAGGTGGCCCCGTCGTTCATCTTCCTCGCCAGCGACGACGCGTCCTACTTCACGGGACACGTCCTGCACCCCGACGGCGGACAATGGCATTCCGACTGACGACGAAGGGAGGTTGAGGGAGGCGCGGGGAGGCTGGGGGAGACGAAGGGAGGCGAGGGGCCCAGC
>JAXDQU010000010.1:0-24955 GCA_034667685.1 Thermoplasmata archaeon
CGTGCCGCTCTCCGAAGGCGCGGGCTCCGTCCTGCTCGTCCACGACATCACGGAGCGCCGCGAGGCCGAGGAGGCGAAGCGCGCGCAGAGCGTCACGCGCCCGCTGGTGCGCCGCATCATCCTCAACCTGGTGGGCAACTTCAACGCGACGCGCCACGCCATCGCCGACATGGGACGCAGCCTCGCCAAGGAGGTCGAGGGCGATCGCCTGGACGCCTTCACGGACGCGTTCCGCCAGATGGGCCTGGGCAGCCTCGTCTTCGAGCGCAACGAGGGCGCGGGCTATCGTTTCGTGGGCGACGACCTGCTCGAACGCCGCCCGGCCTCGCTCCAGCCCACGTGCCACCTGGCAGTGGGCTACCTGGAGGGCACGGTCGCGAAGCTCCACGGCTCCTCCGCGCTCGGAAGCGAAGTGCGCTGCCAGAGCCAAGGCTACGCGCGCTGCGAGTTCGTGGTGATGCCGAAGCGCTAGGTATTTCCAGGGTGCCCAGTGTCGCCGCCATATGCAGCAGCGCACCCTCGCGATGCTCGTGGGCGGCGGCCCGGCCCCGGGTCTCAATGGCGTCATCAACGCGGTCACGCTCGCGGCCCGCGCCCGCGGCTGGAATGTCCTGGGCGTCCCGAAGGGCTTCAGCCAGCTCATGAAGGGTGATATCAGCAACGTCCGCGAGCTGACCGAGAAGGACGTCGCCGGCATCGAGACGCGCGGCGGCTCGATCCTCTTCACCAGCCGCGCGAACCCGACCAAGAAGCCCGAGGACATGCAGAAGGTCGTCGAGAGCCTCAAGGCGCTGGGCGTCACGGACCTCGTCACGCTGGGCGGCGACGACACGGCCACGAGCGCGACGAAGGTCGCCGCGGCCTCGGGGGCCGGCATGCGCGCGGTCCACGTCCCGAAGACGATCGACAACGACCTCCCGCTGCCGGGCCAGGCGCCCACCTTCGGCTTCGAGACCGCGAAATACTGGGGCAGCGAGCTGTGCAAGAACCTCCGCGTCGACGCGCAGACCACCGGGCGCTGGTACCTCATCACCGCGATGGGCCGCAGCGCGGGGCACCTCGCCCTGAGCATGGCCGTGGGCTCCGGCTCGCAGCTCGTCGTCATCCCGGAGGAGTTCCCCGCCGGCACGATCCGCCTCTCCGACATCGCGGACCTCGTGGAGGCCGCGATCGCGAAGCGCAGGGTCGATGGCTCCGACTGGGGCGTCGTCGTGCTCGCGGAAGGCCTCCTCGACCGCATGGACGCGCAGGAGCTTGCCTCGTTCGTCACGCTCGAATACGACGAGCACAACAACGCGCGCCTCAGCGAGATCGACCTCGGGCGCGTCGTGCGCGACGTCCTGCTATCACGGTTCAAGGAGCGGAAGCTCGACGTCGGCTTCATCACGAAGATCATCGGCTACGAGCTGCGCTGCGCCGACCCCGTGGCGTTCGACGTGCAGTACACGCGCACGCTGGGCGTGGGCGCCGTCGACTTCCTGGCGAACGGCCAGGGGCACGGGCTGATCTCGGTGCAGGACGGCAAGCTCGTCCCGATCCGGTTCGAGGACCTGCGCGACCCCGCGACGGGCAAGGTGCGCATCCGCCGCGTCGATCCGCAGGGCGCCGCGTGGCTCGCCTCGCTGCCGCTCCAGGCGCGCCTCCGCCCGGATGACCTCCAGGGCGCGCGCCTCGAAGCCTTCGCCAAGGCCGCGAAGCTCACGCCCCAGCAGGCACAGGAGCGCTTCGGCGCGCTCGCGAAGGCGTGATCAGCGCCGCGCCTTCTTGCCCGCCTTCTTCGCTTTCTTCGCGGGCTTCTTCGCCTTCTTCGCGGCCTTCTTGGCCGCCTTCTTCCTGGGCTTGCGAAGCTCCGGGTCCTCCGAGAGCTGGAACGTGTTGCCGTCCGGGTCCGCGAAGTGCGCGACCACCGTGCCCCACTGCGTGTCCGTCGGGGGCGTGGGGAACGCGACGCCCTTCGCGCGCCACGTCTCGTAGAGCGCCCGCACGTCGGGCACCTCGAAGCCGATGCCCGTGTTGCCCTCCTCGCGCGTCCCGTTCTGGCAGAGGTGGATCACCGTCGAGGCGCCCTTCGGCGCCACCGTCACCCAGTGGCCCATGTCATCGCGCAGCTCGAAGCCCAGCTTCTCCGTCCAGAACCGCTTGGCCGCGCCCGTGTCCGACACGACGATGGCCACGTCTCCGAAGACGATCATGCAGCGTCGTCATCGGAGGCGGAAGGTTTCAGTTTGATGCCGCTCAGCAAAGTCCAATCCAGTCATCGCGAATTTGGGGGTGCTCCTTCCGAAGCCAAGCATCACGGCGGCAAGCCGAGGGACCCTCTTCCTTCACTTGAGCGTTTCCCGCGCGTCCGCCACGTGGCCGTTGAAGTCGGCCTGCATGTCGCGGAGCATGCGCTTGCCGAAGAGCTTCGCGAAGAGCCCGGCGATCCCGCGCGCCTCGATGGCGCCCTCGACGACGAGCCGCGTGCCCGCGCCGTCCGGGATCGCGCGCCACGTCGCGCGGTAGCCATAGGCGCCGGTCAGGCGGACCTCGCGCGCCTTGGCGTCGAGCCGCGCCTCCATCTCGAAGACGCGCTTGCCCCAGACGTCGCGCAGCTTGACGACGTCGCCGTCGCGCGAGACGACCTCGCGCCGGGAGCGCGCGCCCTCCGGCCCCCGGCCCGCGCCGCGCAGGAACGCCTCGCGCGCGTGGTCGTCCTCGCGGTGGTCGCTCATCCAGGCGTAGACCGCGTCGGCCGGCGCGTCGATGCGCGCTTCGTGGCGCCACTGCATGAGGCGGCCAACGGCGGCAGGCCTTATAGGCGTCTATGCGACTTCGGCTATTCGCATGGTTGCGACGAGCGGCTCCGACCTGCGCATCCTCCGCCTGCTGCGCGCCCAGCCGATGCACGCCTACGCGGTCGCGGCGCGCCTGGCGCAGGAGGGCGAGACGGCCGACCGCGCGACGGTCTACCGGCGCCTCGACCGCCTGGAGCGCGCGGGCCTGCTGGCCTCCTCCGACGCGCCCGGCCAGGGCCCGCGCCGGCGCGTCTACCGCGTGGCGCCCGCCGGCACGCGCGCGCTGCACGACGAGCTTCGCGGCGCGCTGGATCGGCTGATGGCGGCATACCACGACGCGACCCGGCGCAGGTCGGGCGGAGGCTCGCGCATGCCCGAGGGTCCCGTCGCGATGGTCAGCGGCTCGCGCGTGGGCTCGCTGGAGCTGCGCATCCTCGGCCACTACGCCGCCGCGCGCCCGCGACAGACGTTCCTCGTCGTCCCGCCCGGCACCGCGCTGCCCGGCCGCGCCCCGCCCGGCCTCGTCGTGATGGAGGGCGCGTGGAGCGCGCTGCCGCTGCGGGACGCCCACGCGCGCCTGCTCTTCGTCAACGAGCTTCCGCCGACCCGCGCGCTCCCCCGCGCGGCGCGCGAGTGGGCGCGCGTGCTCGCGCCGGGCGGCACGCTCCACGCCATCGCGCCCGCGCCGCTGCCGCGCGGCCTCGACCCGTTCGTGGACTTCCTGGCCGACGCGCAGGCGCAGCTCTTCCCCGACGTCGCGGAGGCGCCCGCCTCGGAGACCGTCACGAAGGCGTTGCGCGCCGCGTTCCGCGACGTGGCGGAGAAGCGCGAAGGCCCTCAGAGAGTCTGGACGGCCCGCGCCAAGGTCACTTGATCGGCCGCCCCTCGACGTACGCCTTCAGGGCCTTCAGAAAGCTCTCCCAGCCCCAGGTGAACCGGTCGAGCCACTCCTCGCGGCCCTCGAACCCTTCGTGGGTGAGCGTGACGCGCGCGCCCTTGGGCGTGGGGGCGATCTCCCAGGTGACGGTGCCCCACCAGGGGGCGTGGTAATCCATGACGATGCGCTCGTTCTCCTGAAGCTCGGCGAAGGTCGCCCGCACGCTTCCTTCGGGGCCGTCGAAGGACATCGAGCCGCCCACGGCGAACTCGGCGGTGGTGCCGTCCATGTACCAGGTCGAGAGCGCCTCGCCGGTGCGGAACGCGTCGTAGACCTTCTGGGGCGTGGCGCCCACCTGGATCGAACGACGGATCGACGCTGCCTTGTTCTGCGCGCGCGGCATGGAGGACGCGGGATGACTCCCTGCGGGCTTTCTTAACCCTTTCTTCTGCGCAGCACTCCGCGCGTGAGCTAGCGCGTCCGGCTCTCGCGGTCGCGCTTGACCTGCCAGGCGGTCAGGACGAGGCCCAACGGGCAGAGCACGCCGGCGACGAAGGGGATCCAGGCGTAGCGGCCGTAGCCCCACACGGAGAGGGCGAGCACGAGCGCGAACGGGGCCAGGGCGACGGCCCAATGCAGGGCGTCCCGCCACGCGGTGCGTGCCATGATCCTGCCGGAGCCCGTCCCCCTACTTGAGCGCTTTCACGACACGGTGCCCGCGAGGTCCGCGTATGCACGTCTTGCGGCATCGACGAAGCGCGCCCAGTCCGCGTTGCGCCGGTCGCGCTCGCCGGCCGGCATCCGCGGCGTGAAGCGCTTGTCGAGGCGCCAGGCCTTGGCGAGCGCGTCGCGCGAGGCGATGGCGCCGCTCCCGAGGGCGGCCAGCGCGGCGGCGCCGAGGCTCGTCGTCTCCGCGATCCGCGGGCGCTCGACGGGCACGCCCACGAGGTCCGCCTGCGTCTGCATCAGGAACCCGTTGGCGCTGCCGCCGCCGTCGACGCGCAGCGTGCGGATCTCGACGCCCGAGTCCTCCTGCATGGCGCGCAGCACCTCGGCGGTGCGGTACGCGGTGGCTTCGAGCACGGCGCGGACGAGGTGCGCCTTGGTCGTGCCGCGCGTGAGGCCCAGGAACGCGCCGCGCGCCTCGGCGTCCCAGTGCGGCGCCGCGAGGCCCGCCAGCGCGGGGAGGAACCGGACGCCGCCCGTATCCTTCACGCTGCGCGCCATCCGCTCGGTCTCCGCCGCGGTCTTCACGAAGCCGAGCTGGTCGCGCAGCCACTGCACGCTGGCGCCCGTCGTGAAGATGGAGCCCTCGAGCGCGTACTCGACCTTGCCCTCCAGGTCCCACGCGACGGTCGCGAGCAGGCGCTTCGAGGTCGGGCGCTTGCCGCCGGTGTTCATCAGCATGAACGAGCCCGTGCCGTACGTGTTCTTGGCGTCGCCCGGCGCGAAGCACGCCTGCCCGAAGAGCGCGGCCTGCTGGTCGCCCGCGATCCCGGCGATGGGCACGCCCTCCGGCGTCTGCGCCAGGTGGCCGCTGCTGGGCACGACGCGGGGCAGGCTTTCGCTGGGCACGCCGAACAGCGATCGCAATTCGTCGGACCACGCGCGCCGGTCGAGGTCGTAGAGCATCGTGCGGCTCGCGTTGCTCGCGTCGGTGACGTGCGACTCGCCGGCTGACAGCTTCCAGACGAGCCACGAGTCGATGGTGCCGAAGCGGAGCCGTCCTTCGCGCGCGGCCTTCTGCACGCGCGGCGCGTGGCGCAGCAACCACTCCATCTTGGTCGCGGAGAAGTACGGGTCCGTCACGAGCCCGGTGCGGTCGCGGATCCACGCCTCGCGCCCCTCGCGCCGAAGCTCGTCGCAGCGCGCCGCGGTGCGCCGGTCCTGCCAGACGATGGCGCGGTGGAGCGGCTTGCCCGTCTTGGCGTCCCACGCGACGACCGTCTCGCGCTGGTTCGTGATGCCGATCGCCGTGGGCTTCGCGCGCCCGAGCGCCTTGCGCATCACGGCCGCGGTCGTCTCCCAGATGTCCTGGGCGTCGTGCTCCACCCAGCCGGGCTTGGGGAAGTGCTGCGCGAACTCGCGGTCGGCCGTCGCCTGCGGCCGGAGCTTCGCGTCGTACACCGTGGCCTGGGAGCCCGTCGTGCCCTGGTCGAGGGCGAGGATGCGCATGCGCGAAGAAGCCCGCGGCGCGGGATGAGCGCTTCGCCAGGAGCGGCGGCGCGAAAGGACTATGATGCGACGGGGCCGCTGCCTCGTGAGGGACGGCGTTGGACTGGATCGCGTCGGCCGTGCGGGCGGCAGTCGATTCCACGGTGGTGGCGCCCCTGATGGGACGCGGCCCGCTCACGGCCCGGGAGATCGTCGGGTCGCCCGTCCGGCGCGAGATCCTTCGGCTCGTCAGGACGCAGCCCGGCATCGCGGTCTCGGAGCTGCGCTCGCGGCTCGACGCCGGGTGGGGCTCGGTGCATTACCACCTCACGAAGCTGAGGATGGCGGGCCGCATCGAGGTCCGCTCGGTGGGGCGCGTCAGCCTCGTCTACCTCCCTGGCGCCGGCCAGGCGCGGCACGCGAAGGCCGTCTCGCTGCTGCGCGGGCCCACGGCGCGCCGCATCGCGGAGGCCGTCCTGGCTTCGCCGGGCTGCTCGATCCCGGATCTCGTCGTGACGACCGGCGAGTCGCCCCGCGTCGTCTATTACCACGTGAAGCGGCTTGCGGAGGTCGGCGTCATCACGTCGGCGTCGCGGTTCCGCCACGTGGACCTCCGGCCATCGCGGGGCCTCGAGAAGCTGCTGCGCAAGAGCCGGCCCGGCGCGGCCTGACTCAGTGTTTCTTGCCTGGCGACTTGACGCGCAGGTCGCCGATGAAGCCCACGATCTGGCCGCGGGCTCGCAGGCGGTTGAGCAGGGGATGCACGTGCGTGCGGGGGATGCGCGCGAGGCGTGCGATCGTCTTGGAATCCTGCGCGCCGCGCCGGACCGAGCTCAAGACGCGGTCCGTTTGGGTCATGGGGGGTCGGCCTGGTCCTCGCTTCTTCATACAGCCACTGGGTTTCACATAAAACCTCGAATAAAAAAACTCTTCTCCTCGGTTACGCCCCGCGCGGGGCCGAAAAACGAGGCGACCAGCACCAGCCGTGGGTGTTAGTGGCGGGGGGTCGCGCGACGGCGCCTAGGCCTGGGCCGGCAGCCGCAGCGTGAAGCGCGCGCCCTTGCCCGGCGCGCTCTCCAGGCGCATCTCGCCCCCGTGCGCCTCGACGATGCCCTTGGACACGGAGAGGCCCAGCCCCGTGCCCTGGCGCTTGGTGGTGAAGAAGGGCTCGAAGAGGCGGCGCTGCACGTCGGGCGGGATGCCGGGGCCGTCGTCCGCGACCTCGACGAACACGTCGCGCGCCTCCGCCCAGACCTTGAGCTTGACGCGGCCGCCCTGCTGGGCCAGCGCCTCGCTGGCGTTCTTGACGAGGTTGAGGACGACCTGGTGGAGCTCGGCCGCGTTGGCCTCGACGCGCGGCGCGGCGGGCGCGAGGTCCAGCTCCAGCGCGACGTTGCGCGGGAGGCCCAGCTTCACGACCTCGGCCACGTCCTCCGCGATGGCGCGCACGTCCTCGGGCGCGCGCTCGCCGTTGCCCTGGCGCGCGACGGCCTTGAGCGCGTGCGTGATCTTGTCGACGCGGTCGATGCCCTCCTTGAGGCGCGCGAGCGAGGCGTTGGCGTGCGCGACGTCGCCCTCCTCGATGTCCATGCGGGTGAGCTCCAGCGCGCCGCGCATGTATGTGACCGGGTTGTTGATCTCGTGCGCGACGCCCGCGACGAGCGTGCCCAGCGCGCTGAGCTTCTCCTGCCTGGCGATCGTCGCCATCTGCTGGAGCGAGCGCGCCTGGCCGACGGTCGCCGCGAGCTGCTGCGCGACGATGCGCACGAGCCCCTTCTCCACGTCGGTGATGCCGCTCGCGGCGCGGCGCGGCACGAGGCGCAGCGTCCCGAGGCCCGGCACGGGCTCGTCGAGCGGCGCGGCGCGCGGGTCGCCGGGCGCGAACTCCTCGACGATGGGCGCCTGGCCTTCGAGCAGCACCTCGGCGCGGCCCACGCTGGGGAACGCATCGCCGCACGCGCGCAGGACGCGGCGCGAGGCCTCGTCGACGTCGCTGACGCCCACGAGGTCCTTCGCGACCTGCGTGAGGCGCTTGTGGACCTCCAGCTCGCGGTCCGCGACCGAGGCGAGCACGCCGTAGCGGTACGTGAGGAACACGAAGGGCATCAGCGCCAGGAGCGTCGCGGGGTGGAGCGACCAGAGCGCCGCGACGGCCACGCCGCCGCCCACGCCGACCGCGCCCGCGAGCAGGCCGGGCGCCAGGAACCGTCGCGCGAAGATGGCGACGTGCCCCTCGCCGCTCAGGCGGTGGAAGATCCCCGCCACGAGGAAGTTCGAGACGAGCGGGTAGAGCAGCGCGGCCGGGAGCGCGGCGAGGATCGGCGGAGCGCCCAGGCGCAGGGCCAGCAGGAACGCGCCCGCGGCGGCGCCCGAGGCGAGGACGTTCTGCGCGAGGTTGAACGTGGCCTTCAGCGCATCGCGCCGCATGCGCGCCTGCTCCAGCAGGCCTGATAGCAGGACGAGAAGCGGGACCGCGGGGACCGGCAGCGCGAGGAGGCCCACGAAGAGCGCGACCTCGTCGAGCACCATGCGGTGGCGGTGCCCCTGCCAGGCGAACGTGAAGCTCGTCTGCCCCAGGAGGAAGAACGCGGCGACGAACGTGACGGCGCCAAGCGCGGCGGCCCACGCGGGGCCGGGCAGGCGCAGCGTCGCGGCGCAGAGGCCGAGGACGCCCAGCCCTCCGGCCGCCAGCGCGAGGACGTAGCGCTTCAGCGCCGCCTCGCTCACGGCCCGCTCCTGGGGCGCGCGACCATGGCGCGGAGCCGCGCCGCGACGCCCGGGTGGGCCTGGAGGTACGCGAGCAGCCGCAGCGCGTCCTCCTCGTCGGAGGCGGGCGCGCGCCGCAGCAGCGTGGCGAGGTCGCGCGGCTCGGCCGCCTGCGCGGGCGCGGGCGCGTGGCGAACGACGGGCACGCTCGTGGGCTGGGGGCGGGGCTGGGGCTCGGGCTGAGGCTGAGGCTGGGGGCGAGCCGCCTGGCGGCGGCTCGCGGCGAACTCCGCGAACGCGCCCTCGGGGTAGGCGTAGGGGCCCTCGCGCTCGGCGCGCGCCTTCTCCTCGGGGGGCATCGCGAGGATCTCGAAGACCGCGCGGCCGAAGTCGTTCCACTCCCACGGCTTGCGCAGGAGCGCGTGGATGCCCCGCGCGCCCATCTGCGGGGGCGTGGCGACGATATCAAGGTAGGCCGTCATCAGCGCGCGGGGCGCGTGCGGCGCCAGGACGCGCGCCTGCTCCAGAAAGGCGAGGCCGTCCATCTCGGCCATGTGGTTGTCTGATAGCACGAGGTCCACGCGCGGCGCGGTGGCGAGCCAGGCGAGCGCCTCCTTGGGCTTGTTGAAGGCCTGGACGCGGACCCCTTCGAGCCTGCGCTGGAGGAAGTCGGCCGCGATGGCCGTCATCGGCTCCATGTCGTCGACGAGGAGGATCACGCGCTCGGCCATGCTCACCTCAGCCCAGCGCGCGGAGCAGCGCCGCCGCGTCGGGCTCCTTCTCGCCCCCGGGCGTCGTCTGCGCGGTGGCGAGGATCTTCGCCTGGAGCTGGTCCGCGGTGAGCGAGGGCGCGTGGTCCCAGCCCAGGAGCGCGACGCCCGCGACGAGCGCCGTGGCCTGGCTCGTGCCGGTGCCCAGCGCGTAGTCGTGGCCGAGGTACGGGCCCGCGATCAGCTCGCCGGGCGCCACGACGTCGGCCCACGAGCCCTGGCGCGAGAAGCCGGCGTGCTGCCGGGCCATGTCGATCGCCGCGACGCCCATCACGCCCGGGTAGGCGGCGGGGTACGCGGGGCAGCCGCACTTGCCGACGTTGCCGGCGCTGGCGATCAGGAGCGCGCCCTTGGCCTGCGCGTACTGGACGGCGCGCGCCACGGCCTGGCTCGACTGGTCGCCGCTCAAGCTCATGCTGATGACGTTGGCGCCGTGGTCCGCGCACCACTGGATGCCGCGCGCGAGGTTGCCCTCGCCGCCGACGCCCTTGCCATCAAGCACCTTGACGGCCATGATCTTCGCGTTGGCGACGCCCGCGGTGCCCAGGCCGTTGCCCACGGCCGCGGCCGCGATGCCCGCGACGTTCGTGCCGTGGCCCGCGTCGTCCATCGGGTCCGCGTTGTTGCCCACGAAGCTCCAGCCGTGCGTGCCGTCCGCCGCGGTCCACATCTGGGGCGCGAGGTCCGGGTGCGTGTAGTCGACGCCCGAGTCCACGACGCAGAGCGTGCGCGTCATGTGGCCCACGTCGATCGCCCACGCGTCGGGGACGTTCAGGTCGGCGAGGCCCCACTGATATCGAAGCAGCGGGTCGGCGACGAGCGCGCTGCCGTCCCACCGGGAGCTGTCCCAGCGGCTCGAATCCCAGCGCGACGAGTCCCACCGGCTGGAGTCCCAGCGCGACGAGTCGAGCGTCAGCGCGTCCCAGCGCGAGGAGTCCCAGCGGGACGAGTCCCACCGGCTCGAATCCCAGCGCGAGGAGTCGGCGCCCACGGCCTGCGCGTGGACGGCGCCGTCGCGCTCCGCGAACTGCACCGCGGGATCGGCGGCCAGGCTCGCCAGCGCGGCGTCCGCGTCGGGCGCGCGCACGATGGCGAGGCCCAGCGCGGGATCCAGCGCGAGCACGTCGCCCGCGGCGGAGACGGAGGCCGGCGCGGGGGCGCCCGGCTCGTAGCCCACGAGGAGCACGCCGGGGTCGTGCGCGCCCGCCGCCGGCGCCAACCCGCCCGCGAGGAGCAGGAGGGCGGCGAGCGTCAGCGCGCGCATCGAGATGGGGGCGTTCATGCGAGAGACTCCAAGAGCCTGCCAGGCAGGCCCACAGCCAACCTCGTCTTCTCTCGCCACCCCTACTTAGGGTGTTTCCAGGTCGGTTCAAGAGGGGGGCTCAACGTTGCGCGCCATCCGGGCATAGACGTAGCCCACGCCCAGCAGGATCGCGCCCAAGAGCGCGAAGATGCCCGCGCGGACGGCGAGGTCCGTCTCGCTGAGGTCCACGGCGAAGACGCGCAGGATGACGAAGCCGAGCACGCCGAAGCCCGTGTAGCGGTACGTGGCCTGCGCGCGCATGGCGAAGCCGGCCGCGAGGTACGCGACGCCCAGCGCGCCCAGGGCGACGCTGATCCACGCGCCCTGGAGGTAGGCGAACGCGAAGCTCGCGAGCACGGCCGCGCTGCCGCCCACGAGCGCGATGGCCGAGAGCCGGGCCGTGTCGCGCGAGAGGCCGCGCGAGCCCCCGTGGTGGACGGCCAGGAGCGCGGCGACGGCGAGCGCCGATTCGATCGCGGCGGCCCACGGGGGCATCGCGGGCGAGACGACGTGCGCGTCGAACGTGGCGGCCTTGGCGGCCGCGAGGATCGCCACGAGCATCGCCGCGCCGCTCGCCTCCACCGAGACGTCCAGCGACCGCGCCGCCGCGATGCCCGCGAAGACGCCCGCGAGCGCGAGCAGGAAGAGCGTCGCGAGGAAGGGCGAGGCGAAGAGCGCGAAGGCCCAGACGAGGGCGAAGAGCGCGGTCACCGTGAAGGCGACGACGCGCTGCGAGGTCCCCGGCGCGCGGGCCATGAGGAAGACCAGGACGGGCGCCAGGAGCGCGAGCGTGACCCACGCCTGCCAGCCGCCCAGGAGCGCGTCGTCGCCGCCCAGGAGCGCGGCCGGGCGGAGGCGGTCGTCGAGGAAGACGGCGTGCAGGAGCGCGGCCACCGCGAGGGCGGCCGACGCGACCCACGCGCCCCGCGAGCGCGACGCGAGGGCGATCGCCAGCGCGGCGAGCGCGTACGTGCAGGTGGTGAGCAGGTCGGGCTCCGGCGCCCCGCTCCAGGCCAGCGGCACGCCCACGACGAAGAGCGCCATCGCGCACGTGGCGAAGACCGTGGCGCCGGGGCCCGGCGCGAAGCGGCGCGCGGCGAAGACGAGCCCGAGCGACACCGCGCACCACGCCAGGAGCGCGAGGCCGACCGGCGCCTGCTCGCGGGGGAGCGGCGCGAGCGAGACGGCCAGCGCCCACGCGAGGCTGACGGCGCCCACGAGCGGCGGCAGGATCGGATCGTCCCCCGGCGCGGG
Organism: Thermoplasmata archaeon; assembly: GCA_034667685.1. Lineage (GTDB taxonomy): Archaea > Thermoplasmatota > SW-10-69-26 > JACQPN01 > JAJPHT01 > JAJPHT01. The sequence continues at coordinate 11,842 of JAXDQU010000010.1, forward strand.
GCGCAGCGCGACGAGGAGGAACGCGGCCGCGGGGACGATCGACGCGACGGCGACGGCGAGCGCGGGGGCGCCATCCGGCGGCGGGAACCACGCGAGCCCCACGAGGAAGCCGCCCGTGACGAGCGTGCCCAACCCTGCCTCGGGCGTCCAGCGCTTCCACGCGACGACGAGGGCGAGGCTCGCGCCCAGGAGCGCGACGTAGGCGAGCGTCACGGCGGGCAGCACGCCCCAGCCCAGGCCCGCGGTGGTGAAGGCGAGCACGTAGCCCAGCCCGACGAGGACGCGCGCGTCGCGCCAGAGCGCCACGCCCACCGTGCCCAGCGCGACGAGCGCCATGAGCGCGCCGCTGCCCAGGTCCGAGAGCCCGGTCACGTCGGCATAGTAGGGAAGCGCGTGCGCGACGAACGCCTCGACGTAGAGGATGCACGCGCCGGTGGCGGCGAGGATCTGCGGGTAGGCGCCGTAGCGCCCCGCGCGGGCGAGCCACGCGGCCAGGCCGATCAGCGCGAGCGCCACGAGCGCCGCGAGGGCGAGCTGCGCGGGCGGGCCGATCCAGCCGCGCTCCACGCCCAGCCCCAGGAAGAAGAGCGCCGCGAGGAAGACCAGGACGGCGCCCACCCGCGGCGCGAGGCGCTGGCCCAGGGCGGTCTCCAGGCTCGGGCGCGGCTTGGGGTCCCACGACGCGGGCTCGTCCTCCACGGCCTCGAACGCGACGGGCTCCTGCGCGGGCAAGGGCCGGGACATGGGCGGCGGCGCGGGCGCCGGGGCGGGCGGGCGCACGCCGGGGCGGGGGGCGCCGCAGGCTCCGCAGAAGCGGTCCGCCGGGGCCATCCGCATGCCGCAGCTCATGCACGCGACCGCGGGGCCGCGGGCCGGGGCGAGCCGCGCCTCCAGCTCGCGCACGCGCGCCCGCAGCGCCTCGAACTCGTCCCGTCGGACCGGGGGCTCCTCGCTCATCGGCGGCGCAGGCCCGCGTCGCCGGATAAACCGAGGGACCGTTCCGCCGAGACGAAACGTGGCGTTTTCGGCGCTTGCCGTTCCCTGGCGCGGCGGAGCGGAAACGGTTATGAAAGGGTAGGGGCTCCCCGCCTCGTCGCTCGTCAGTTTCCTGACGGGTCCGGTTCCATCAGGTGACCTCTGATGTCGCACGCTCGCGCCCAACTGAACAACTACATCACGGCCTCGCAGGGCCGCGGCCCCTCCAACAAGAACATCTCCGTCGCGGAGCTGGACGCCCTCCTCGCGAAGGTCAAGCCCCACCTCGTGAAGGACAACACGTACGAGTGGGACGCGAACATCAACGGCATCATCGTCCGCCTCACCACCAACTCGCTGCACCAGTACGAGTTCTGGGCGCAGAACTGGTGGCCCGGCCCGAACAACGACAGCGTCCTGCCCCACGGCAAGATCCTCAGCGTCTTCGGCGTGCCCGGCGAGGAGCCCTACGCCTACTACTGCCCCGACCGCCACACGGCCGTCTTCGTGAACACCGAGTACTACGGCCAGTGCAAGAGCTGGGCGCTGGGCCTCGCGTGCCACATCCTGGAGCAGAAGTACAACACGCACTCCATCCACGGCGCGTGCGCCGAGATCGACGGCAAGGGCGTCGTCATCATCGCGCCCACCGGCACCGGCAAGACCACGCAGGTCAACAAGCTGTTCAAGCACCCGCGCGGCCGCGTCGTGGGCGACGACTGGATCTACATCAAGCACCCCGATAACGTGGACCAGCTCAAGGAGCCGATCCTCGAGGTCACGCAGCCCGAGAAGTCGCTCTACGTGCGCACGGAGAACGCCAAGGAGGAGCAGTGGCTCCGCCCGATCTTCGACCGCTGCATGCTGGAGAACGTCGTCACCGACGCGAAGAACTGCGAGCACCCGCCCGGCGAGAAGTGCGCCATCAAGGACGAGGGCGACTCGAAGTGCTACTGGGGCTTCGGCAACAGCCGCGCCATGATCCCGCGCGAGTGGATGGCCGGCAAGGAAAAGGTCGGCGACAAGGCGAACCTCCGGCTGATCGTCCTCCTGCGCCGCGACAAGGAGTCGCCCGCCGAGGTCTCGGTCAACGCCGACGAGGCGATCAAGATCCTCAAGGAGGGCAAGACGCTCATCCGCCCCGGCGCGGGTCCCCGCGAGAAGTGGGGCACCTACGGCTACGAGCCCTGGTACAACCCGTACCTGCTCTACGCCGACCACGCCCGCCAGGAGAAGTTCTTCCGCGACGAGATGCGCGCGGCCCGCGTCGTCATCATCAACACGGGCGCGCCCGGCGAGTCCATCGAGCGGACTTACCAGCGCATCCTCGCGAATCTGGAGAAGGCGTAAGCCTCCTGGCAACGCCACGCACCATCAGCCCAAGAGCGGGCGGGGGGCTCGCCCCCCTGCCATGATCCGAACCACGCTCCTTTCGCTCGCGCTCGTCGGCGCGGCGCTCGGCTTCGTCGCCGGCGCCGCGCAGGCGACGCCCCCGGTCTGTGGCGACCCGAACGTCGTCCAGGGCGTCCAGGACTGCCCGGCCTACGCCCTCGGCCTCGCCCACGACGAGCTCCACCTCGTCGGCCACATCCTCTGCCTCGCGACCACCTTCGAGCCGCCGATCATCCAGCCCATCGGCTGCGACCTCTGAGGGACCGCCATGCTCCGCATCTCTCTCCTTGGCCTCGCGCTCGTGGCGCCGCTCGTCCTCGTCGCGCTCCCCGCGCAGGCCACCCCGTCGCTCTGCGGCGGCAACAACGCCGTCGACGACGCGAAGGACTGCGCGCAGCCCGTGATCGACGCGCTCCGCCCGATCGTCGACTGCATCCATCCGACCATCAAGCAGGTGGGCGACGAGATCCAGATCCGGCTCTACAACTGCGAAGACGGCCCCCTCTGAGGAACTGACCATGAAGACCACCATCGTCCTGATCGCCCTGCTCGCGACCGCCGCCATCGCGGCGATCGTGCCCGCCGCCGACGCCTCGCCGCCCACGTGCGGCCCGTCGCCCTACCCCGACCACGCGCTGATCTCGTACGCGTACTGCGGCGTCCAATGCTACGAGACCGACCTGGAGACCCAAAGTATGGAATGCCAGGTGGGGGCCTAGGCATGCGCGTGGCTCCGATCGTCCTCGCGATGGGCCTCGTGGCCCTGGCCATGATGGCGCTGCCGGCCGCGAGCGCGTCGCCCCCCTGCGGGCCCCTCGACGCCCACTCGCTGGTGGGCTGCGTGCGCGACGCGGCGTACTGCGCGACTCCCTCCGAGATCTACGAGGACGGCAACGGCAACATCGTGATCGTGTACCCGTGCTGAGCGCTACTTGAACTGCGCCTCTTCCGTCGAGCCCTTGAGCGCCAGGGTGCTCGACATCCCTTTTGATAGCACCGTGCTCACCTCGTCGAAGTAGCCCGTGCCCACCTCGCGCTGGTGCGTCGTCGCGGTGTAGCCGACCTTCTCCAGCTCGATCTCGTGCTGCTGGAGGCGGACGTACGCCGGCATGCCCTCCTGCGCGTACTGCTTGGCGAGCTCGAACATGCCCGCGTTGAGGCTGTGGAATCCGGCCAGCGTGATGAACTGGAACTTGTAGCCCATCTCCGCGAGGTCGTGGCTGAAGCGCGCGATCTGCTGGTCGGAGAGGTGCTTCTTCCAGTTGAACGAGGGCGAGCAGTTGTACATCAGCGGCTTGCCGGGGAACTTGGCGTGGACGCCCTCGGCGAACTGGCGCGCCTCGTCGATGTCGGGGTGCTTCGTCTCCATCCAGATCATGTCGGCGTAGGGCGCGTAGGCCTGGCCGCGCGTGATGCACGGCTCGATGCCGTCCTTGACGCGGTAGAAGCCCTCGCTCGTGCGCTCGCCGGTGAGGAACTGCGCGTCGCGCGGGTCGATGTCGGCCGTGAGCAGCGTCGCGGCCTCGGCGTCGGTGCGCGCCACGATCAACGTGGGCACGCCGCAGACGTCGGCGGCCAGGCGCGCGGCGGAGAGCGTGCGCACGTGGTTGCTCGTGGGGATCAGCACCTTGCCGCCCAGGTGGCCGCACTTCTTCTCGCTGGAGAGCTGGTCCTCCCAGTGGACGCCGGCGGCGCCCGCGCGGATCATGCTCTTCATCAGCTCGAAGGCGTTGAGCGGCCCGCCGAAGCCGGCCTCCGCGTCGGCCATGATGGGCGCGAGCCACCAGTGGGTGTGCTTCTTCTCGGCCCATTCGATCTCGTCCGCGCGCAGCAGCGCGTTGTTGATGCGCTCCACGACGTCCGGCACCGAGTTGACCGGGTAGAGCGACTGGTCGGGGTACGTCTGGCTCGCGAGGTTGTTGTCCGCCGCGGTCTGCCAGCCGGAGAGGTAGATCGCCTTGAGGCCCGCCTTCACGGCCTGCACGGCCTGCATGCCGGTGACGCAGCCCAGCGCGCCCACGTAGGGCTCGGTCTGGAGCAGGTGCCACAGGCGCTCGGCGCCGTAGCGCGCGATGGTGTACTCGATCGGGATGCTGCCGCGCAGGCGCACGACGTCGACCGCCGAATAGTCGCGCTTGACGCCCTTCCAGCGCGGGCTGGCGTCCCAGTCGTGCTGGAGCGCGCGGGCCGCGTCGTCGATCACGGTCTTGGGGTCGAGGCCGAGGGGCTGGAGGTGCTGCTTCGTCATGCTATCACTCGAGATGCTCGTAGGCGGGGAGAGTCAGGAACTCGGGGAAATCGTCGGCCAGGGCCACGCGCTCGAAGAGGGTGCGCGCCTCCGCCAGGCGGGGAAGCCCTTCGCGCTGGAGCTTGGCGACCTCCTCGTCGACGACGCGGCGGACGTGCTCGGCGCTGAACTTGCCGTGCTTGACCCACTGCCAGACCTGGCTGCGGCTGATCTCGGCGGTGGCCGCGTCCTCCATGAGGTTGTGGATCGCGACCGCGCCGTTGCCGCGCAGCCACGCCTCCAGGTAACGGATGCCGACCTCCACGTTGTTGCGCAGCCCCGCCTCCGTGACCTGACCGCCCCCGACGGTGAAGTCGAGGAGCTGCTTCGCGCTGACGTGGACCTCGGGGCGCTGGCGGTCGAGCTGGTTGGCCTTCGCGCCGAGCGCCGCGTCGAAGACCTCGGTCGCCACGGGCACCAGGTCCGGGTGCGCGACCCACGTCCCATCGAAGCCATCGCGGCTCTCGCGCAGCTTGTCCTCGCGCACCTTCGCGAGCGCGGCCTCCGTGACCGCCGCGTCCCTGCGGTTCGGGATGAACGCCGCCATCCCACCCATGGCGAACGCGCCGCGCCGGTGGCACGTCTTCACGAGAAGCTCGGTGTAGGCGCGCATGAACGGCGTCGTCATGGTGAGCTGCGCGCGGTCGGGCAGCAGCACCTCGGGCCGGTTGCGGAACTTCTTGATGACGCTGAAGAGGTAGTCCCACCGGCCGGCGTTGAGCCCGGCCGCGTGGTCGCGCAGCTCGTGGAGGATCTCGTCCATCTCGAACGCCGCGAGGATCGTCTCGACGAGCACCGTCGCCTTGAACGAGCCGTGCGGCGCGCCCAGGCGCTGCTCGCTGAAGGTGAAGACATCGTTCCACAGCCGCGCCTCCAGGTGGCTCTCCATCTTGGGCAGGTAGAACGCGGCCGTCATGCCCTTCTCGCGGAGGCGCCGCGCGTTGTGGAAGACGTAGAGGCCGAAGTCGAAGAGCGAGCCGCTCATGGGCTGCCCGTCCACGAGCACGTGCTTCTCCACGAGGTGCCAGCCGCGCGGGCGGACCAGCAGGACCGCGACCTTCGGGTTCAGGTGATAGCTTTTCTCCGCGGTGTCGACGCGGATGGCGCCGTCGATCGCGTCGACGAGGTTCGCCTGGCCCACGACGAGGTTCTCCCACGTGGGCGCGTTGGCGTCCTCGAAGTCGGCCATGAACGTCCGCGCGCCGGAGTTGAGGGCGTTGATGACCATCTTGCGCTCGGTGGGCCCCGTGATCTCGACGCGGCGGTCCTGCAGGTCGGGCGGAATGGGCGCCACGCGCCACTCCGACTCGCGCACGTGCCGCGTCTCGGCCAGGAAGTCGGGCCACTCGCCCGCGTCGAGCCTGCGCTGGCGCTCCACGCGCGCCGCGAGCAGCTTCTCCCGGGTGGGGCCGAAGCGCGCATGCAGCTCGCCCAGGAAGGCAAGCGCGTCGGGGGTCAGGATGCGGGAATCGGCGGGGGTCGGAGGTGCGCGGACCTCGACGCGCGGAGCGGGCGCCATCCTAGGCGCCTCCGTCGCTGGGCGCAAGAACGCAGCGGCATCCCATGGCGGGCCCCGGCTGGCCCACCGGTCCGGATAAGGTCAGCGGCCAGTTCGTCCCACGACGTGACATGGAACATCACAATACCCAAATTGCACTGGAAAACAGGGGGTGGGATGACGGATCAGACGAGGGTGACCTGCTGCTGGCAATCCGGGCAGTTCCGGAGGTGGAGCTTCAGGATGTCAAAGTCGCCCGGGGTGGGCTGGTACTGGATCCCGTAGACGCAGGTGCCGTCCATGCGACTCTTTGGCTCGCGAGGCGTATTTGGAGCTTCCCGCCCGGTCCGGGAACCGTGTGATGTCGGATGTCACGTCATTTTGCCGGCTTCGCGGCTCCGCATGCGGAGCCGCGGCGAACGCGGGGATCGCGGGGTCTTGGGTCTCCGCGGCCTCCGCGCCGCCCCGCGCCTCCGCATGCGGAGCCAAAGGAGGCGCGAAGCATCAAGCCGAAGCGGGCCGTAGGCCGCCGCGTTGGACGACGTCGCGATCCGCACGCGCGGGCTCACGAAGACCTTCCCGCCCAAGAAGCGCCGGCTCGTCGAGATCGTCCGGCGCGAGCCGCGCAAGCCCGCCTTCACCGCGCTCGCGGGCGTCGACCTGGACGTGCGGCGGGGCGAGCTCTTCGGCCTGCTCGGGCCCAACGGCGCGGGGAAGACCACCCTGGTCAAGATCCTCAGCACGCTGCTCCTGCCCACCTCGGGCGAGGCGAGCATCCTGGGGCTCGACGTGCGCAAGGACGCGCAGCAAATCCGGCAGCGCGTGGGCGTCGTCCTGGGCGGCGACCGCGCGCTCTACTGGCGCCTGACCGCGCGCGAGAACCTGTGGTACTTCTCGCAGCTCTACGACATGCCCTCGGCGAAGGCGCGCGCGAAGATCGAGGATGTCCTTTCGATCGTCGGGCTCGCGGAGCGAGCCGACGATCGGGTCGAAAATTATAGCAAGGGCATGAAGCAGCGGCTGCACATCGCGCGCGGCCTGCTCACCGACCCGGAGATCCTCCTCCTGGACGAGCCCACCATCGGCCTCGACCCGCACGCCGGGCGCAGCCTGCGCGCGCTCGTGCGCGACCTCGTGGACAAGCACGGCCGCACGGTCATCCTCACGACGCACTACATGTACGAGGCCGACGAGCTCTCCGACCGCATCGGCGTGCTCCACAAGGGGCGCATCATCGCGCTTGACACCAGCGCGAGCCTCAAGGCGCGCTACGCCAAGGACCGCGCGCTCCTTGTGCGCGTCCAAGGAGACGCCGCGGAGGCCGAGCGCATCCTGCGCGCCCACGGCGAGGTGCGCCGCGCCGCGGCCGAGGGTGATGTCACCGCGCTGCGCCTGCGCGCCGTCCCCGACGCCTCGGAGCTGGCCGCGCGCTTGACCAAGGCCGGCGTGCATCTCGTCGGGCTTCAGGTGGAGGAGCCTTCGCTCGAAGACGTCTTCGTCGCGCTCACGGGCGAAGGGCTCGTGGAGCAGAAGCACGAGGGGGACGACGAATGATATTCCTCGGCCCGGCCCCACGCGAAGAGCACGAAGACACGAAGGCACGAAGGTTGCGAGAGCTTCGTGCTCTTCGTGTCTTCGTGCTCTTCGCGTGGGGTCGGGCGTGGCCAGGAGGATGCCGAACGTGAGCGCGATGAGCTACGCCCGCGTGATCCGCGCCGGGCTCCGGAAGAACTGGATCCTGAGCTACACGTATCCGACGTACATGCTCAACCGCATCGTGGGCCCGATCGTGTGGATCAGCATCTCGCTGCTCTCCTACCTCGCGCTCACGGACCAGGCCAGCGTGCAGCAGGCGTTCCTGCGCAGCGGCAACACGGGGAACTTCGTCGCGTTCCTGATCCTGGGCCAGACGATCTTCTCGCTCTTCAGCACGCTCAACTTCCGCGGCGGGATGGCGATCCAGCGCGAGCGTTGGCAGGGCACGTTGGAGATCGTGATGCTGGCGCCCACGAGCCGCGTCGCGTTCATCCTGGGCGAGACGATCTATGGCCTGATCGACGGGGGCTGGACGATCCTGCTCGCGCTGGTCGTGACGGGCTTCGCCTACTCGGCGGGGTTCAGCGTCGCGCATCCCGGCCTCGCGGTCGCGGTGATCGGCCTGACGCTCTCCAGCATGGTGGCGCTCTCGCTCTTCTTCGCGGCGTTCTACGTGCTCACGCGCAGCGCGGGCCCGCTCTCGAACGCGATCCAGACGCCCGTGCGCTTTTTCACCGGCACGAGCTTCCCCATCAACGCGCTGCCCGGCTTCCTCCAGGCCGTGAGCTTCGCGCTCCCCATGACCTACGGCATGATCGCCACGCGGCAGGTGTTCACCGGGGAGGGGACGTGGACGAGCCTCGCGCCCACGCTGCTCGCGCTCGCGGCGTTCACCGTCGGCTTCTGGGTCGTGGGCGTGCTCCTCATCCGCCGCATGGAGAACCTGGCCAAGACGAGGGGGACGCTGCATACTTACTAGCTGGAGACGAACGTTCTCGTCCACCTTCAAGGCCAACCTGCTCGCCCAGTTCCGCGGCTACACGCTCTCGGGCTGGACGATCAGCGCGATCCTCAGCCCCGTGTTCCTCTTCGCCGGCGCGTACGTCGTGCTCGTCTTCCTGGGGCAGGGCGCCTCGCCGACGCGCTTCTTCGCGCTCACGGGCTATCCGAGCTACGTCGCGTTCGTGATCCTCGGCGTGGCGTTCAACGGCCTGGCCACCAGCGCGCTGGAGGACGGCGGCAACGCGGTCTATGACGAGGAGAGCAACGGCACGTGGGAATTGCTATCGCTGGCGCCCTTCAACCGCTTCGTGTGGATGTTCGCCAAGACGCTCGCGGGCCTCGTCACGGGCTTCGTGGACTTCTTCGCGGTGCTCCTGCTGGGCAGCGTCGTCTTCGGCGTCACGCCGACGTGGCACGGCCTGCTCGTGGCGTTCGCCGGGATCGTGCTGACGCTCGTCGCGCTCCAGGGGCTCGGCTTCGCGATGGCGGCGCTGGGCCTGCGCTGGAAGCAGCCCTACGCGCTCGCGTTCATCCTCAGCCCGGTCGTCGTGCTGCTCTCGGGCATGATGTTCCCCATCGCCGCGCTGCCCGCGTGGGCGCAGCCGCTCTCCAACGTCGTGCCGCTCACGCACGGCTTGACCATCGTGCGCGACGGCATCCTGCTCGACCACGGCTTCGCGCAGCTCGCGCCCGTCTTCCTGCGCCTCGCGCTCACCGGCGCGGCGCTCATGGCGATCGGCTTCCTCTCGTTCCGCCACATGGAGCGCGCGGCGAGGGAGCGCGGCACGCTCGGGCGCTACTGACCGTGCGAGCCCTGTTCCACGACTGAGAATCCCCGCGGCGCGAACCCTCGGGCGTGCGTCGCGCCTTGGCCCTGCTGCTCGCGCTGCTGCCGCTCGCCGGATGCCTCGCGCAGGCGCAGCCCGCGCGCGAGACGCTCATCGAGAACGTCGCCCCGCTGCCCGCCCAGCCGCCCGGCGTCGAGGTGCGCTGGGAGACGAGCGGCCCCGTGCTCGTGCAGCCGGGCACGTGCGTCGACCTGCCGTGGCTGCTGCGCGCGCACGCCGTCGCGCGCCCCGCGCCGCTGCGCCTCGACGTCCAGGGGAGCCGCGGCCTCGACGGACGCCTCGTGAGCAACGTCACGCCAGGCATCGCGCGCGTCGAGGGGAACGCGCTGGCGAACGGCACCGCGACCATCTGCGCGCCCGACGCCGCGACCCAGGGCGAGGGCGAGCTGGCGCTCCTGGCGAACGCGGGCAACACGACCGTGGCGCTCAGCAGCGTCCGGGTTGTGGTTACTCGCTGACCGCTTCGAGATAGAGCCCGGCGCTCATGCTGAAGCCGTGCTCCGTGGAGAGCCAGCGCGAGCGGTGCGGCTCGCCGCGCTCGTCCAACGTCTCGAGGAAGTTGCCGTGCGCGAGCACGCTCGCCTCGACCGCCTCCACGTGGTGGCGCCACGGCGCGCCCTCGCGCTTCAGCCCGTTGGCGAGCATGAGCCCGAGGTGCAGCCACGTCGTGGAATGATAGCTCGGCGCGAGGCGCGTCAGCGGCGGAAGCTCGTCGCGCGCGTAGGCGCCCTCGCGCGTGCGCATCGGCACGGGGCGCACCAGCGCGCTCGCCTCCAGCGCGCGGGCGATGGCGCGGCGCGCGTCGGCGCGCAGCAGGCCGTGGTAGAGCGCCGGCACGTTGGCGTCGGCGCTGAGGTAGTCGCCGCTGGCCGCGTGGTCGCGCAGGTGCGTGCCGGTCCAGCGCGAGGCGAGGAGGGCATCCACGTCAAGCGCCGCGTCGCCCAGGTCGAGCCGGCGCGCGGCCTGCGCGGCGCGCAGCGCCATGAGGTTGTTGTACGTGCTCGACGGGCGCGGCACGGTGTCCATCCAGTCGCCGGTGACGTCGCGCCGCACGAGCCCCGTCGCGGGGTCGATCGTCGCCGCAGCCCAATCGGCGTACGTCTTGCGCAGCGCGCCGTGGCGCTCCGCGAGGAACGCGGGGTCGTCGAGCGTCTCGACCATGTGCAGCAGCCAAGGTAGGCTGTCCGCGCGGGGCCAGGGGAGGTCGTGCCAGCCGCGCGGCGTGAAGCACGTGGGCACGCGGCCGACGCGCGCGCTCACCGAGACGATCCGGTCCAGCAGGCCCGCAAGATATTCGCGCGGCAGCTCGCGCGTCGCGCCCGCGAACGCCTTGCCCAGGTCCGCGACCCACATGTCGTGGAAGTGGCCCGAGCCGGAGCGGAGGACCTCGCGCGCGTTGGCCCGCAGCACCTCGCGCGCCATCGCCTCCGGGTCGGGCGCCGCGAGGCGGGGCACGCCGGCCCGCCGGACGCGGCGGGCGTCGCGCACCATCCGCCACGTGGCGGAGACGGTGGGCCAGCCCACGGCGTATCGCCCGACGCGCATCGCCAAAGCGTGAGGCCCGGCCCAAGATGAAGCTGCCGCGACAAGCCAAAAGCCCTAAGCCGCGTCAGGCGAGAAGCCGTGCGTGCCTCGGATCCCGGTGTTCCCGCTGGACGTCGTCCTCTTCCCGGGCGAGTCCTTCGGGCTGCACGTCTTCGAGGAGCGCTACCTCCTGATGACGGAGGAGTGCCTCGCCAGCGACCTGCCCATCGGCGTCGTCCTCGCGCGGCCCGACCAGCCGGAGGACCGCGTGGAGTTCGAGCCCGAGAAGGTGGGCACCGCGGCGCGCATCGTGGACGCGCAGCGCGTCGGCGACCGCTACCTCCTGAGCACCGTGGGCACGCACCGCTTCCGCATCGTCAAGCTCTACAGCGAGAAGCCCTACCAGGAGGCCGACGTCGAGTGGCTCGCCGAGCCCGCGGGCGACGTCGCCGCGGCGGCCGCGCTCGCCGAGGAGGTGCTCGAGGCCATCGAGTCCGTCGGCGGCGAGGTCGACTGGGACCACGAGGGCGTGCACGACCCCGTCCGCGTCTCGCACGTCGTCGCCTCGCGCTTGCCCTTCGACCTGGCCACGAAGCAGCGTCTCTTGGAAGCGGCCGACGCGCAGGAGCGATTGGCGGCCGAGGCCGAGATCATCGAGGTCGTGTTCTAGGCCGACTTCAACACGAAGGCACGAAGCCACGAAGAGCACGAAAGCCCTCGGAACTTCGTGCTCTTCGTGGCTTCGTGCCTTCGTGTTCCGACGGCCGACCGGGCTCAATCTGGGAATAGCCTCATAGGCCACCCGAAGGTCTGGAGAGCCTGTGGCCGGCCAGCCCAACGTCGGCAGGTTCGTCGAGACGGGCGCCATCCTGGGCGCCCTCACGCTGATCCTCGCCGTCACGGGGCTGCTCTTTTCTCCAACGGTCCTCGCTTCGCTCGGACTTTACGCGACGCCGTGGGCCGCCAACGCGCTCTACGTGGCGCACCTGGCCGCCGCCGTGCTGCTCATCGCGTTCACGGCCTGGCACCTCTGGCCGCCGCTCTATGCGTTCTTCGCCAAGAAGGCCGGCCAGACCTGGTTCCTGCGCCTCGCGTCGTACGTCCTGATCGCGCTGATCCTCGTGGAGATCGTGACGGGCTACGAGCTGTGGAGCCACAACTACGTCCTGCTCGCCAAGGAGAACGCGGTCGCCGTCCACCTCGTGACGACGGGGCTCCTCCTGCCGCCGCTCGCGGTCCACACCTGGCGCGGCGTGCGCGTCGGGCTCCAGCGCGCGGCGGCCAAGCGCGCGGCCCTCGAAGCCGCGACGAAGGCCGGCCAGCGCGAGAAGGCCGTGGCGCAGCAGGCCAAGGTCACGCGGCGCCTCTTCCTGCGCATCGGGGGCTACGCGGTCGCGGGCGTCGCGCTCGCGCTATCATTCGGCAGCGCGGCGAAGGCCGAGGTCAAGTCGTGGCGCCTCAACAGCGTGGGCTACACGCCGCAGCTCACCAAGGAGAATTGGCGCCTGCGCGTGACGGGCCTGGTCAAGCAGCCCATCGAGCTCTCGTGGGATGACCTCCTGGCGATGCGCGCGGTCGACCAGCACGTCGTCCACCACTGCGTCGAAGGGTGGACCTACGAGGACGACTTCACCGGCGTCCGGCTCTCGGACGTCCTGGCCCGCGCGGGCGGCGTCAAGCCCGGCGCCGCGATGCTGATCTTCAAGTCGCCCGAGGTCTCGCGCCAGTGGTTCGCGTACGGCCAGCAGTACACGAGCAGCTTCCCGCTGAAGTCCGGCGTCGCCGAGAGCGCCATCGTCGTCTACGCCGTCGCCGGCAAGGACCTGCCCCGGGAGCACGGCTTCCCCGTGCGCCTCATGACGCCGCGCAAGTGGGGCTACAAGGCCTGCAAGTGGCTCACCGAGATCGAGGTCTCCTCCGACACCGCGTACCGCGGCTACTGGGAGCGCGAGGGGTACAACGCCGACGGGGACTGGCCCGGTCCGATCTGGGAGTAACAACGAAGGGAAGACGGGAAGCGTGGGAAGAAGCGAACTGGGGAAGAAGGGTCCC
>JAXDQU010000011.1:0-78229 GCA_034667685.1 Thermoplasmata archaeon
CCGGCGGGGCGCTGCGCCATCGCGTCCTCGCCCGTGAGCAGCCGCCGCGCCTTCTCGACCTGCTCGCGCGAGCCCAGGATGCCCAGGATGTCGCCCGGCTCGATCATGAGGTCCGCGGGCGGGTTGAGGACGCTGCGCCCCGCGCGCTCGTGCGTGACGATGGCGGCGCCCGTCTTCTGCGGGAGCTGCAGGTCGCGGATGCGCTTGCTCGCGGCGCGCGCGCCGGGCGACACGATGAGGCTCTGCGCGTGCATGTCCCACGGGCTCTGCGCGCGGATGAGCGCGAGGAGCTTGTCGCGCGTGCCGGGCGCCTCCTCGTCGCCTTCGAGCACGACGTCGAGCGCCTGGCTGATCTGGCGGTCGAGGCGGCGGATCGCGCCGCGCAGGATGAGCAGCGCGAACGCCACGAGGACGAGGGCGCCCGCGAGGAGCGGGAGCGGCGGCACGAAGGCGGCGCCCGCGGCGAAGAGGACGGCGCCGGTGAGCAAGGCGAGGAAGACGTAGAGCGTCCGGCGCAGCACCGCCGCGGCCGCCGCGCCCGCCCCGCTGGCCTGCTCGGGCGGGATGATCGCCTCGGAGAGGTGGCGGACCAGCGTGCGCGCGGCGCGGGCGAGCCCCACGAGCATCACGACGCCCAGGAGCGCGAAGGCGGCGATCGACGCGATGCGCCAGGCGTACGCCACGCCCCCGGCGGCGAGGCGGCCGTCCATGAATGCCGCGGCGATGCCCGTGAACGCGAGCAGCAGCACGAAGACCGCGGCGCGGGCGACGTCGGCGCGGCGCAGGCCGCCCTCGAACGCCTCGCGGCCGCCCCGGCGCCGGCGCGCGCGCTGCGCCCACGCCGAGTACGTCGCCGCGAAGTCGCGCACCCCCGCGGGCGCCGCGCGCGAGGCGCCCCGGATGATGACGTCGCTGCGGCGCACGAGGAACGGCGTCGCCAGCGTCGTGAGCGCCGAGACGCCCACGGCGATCGGCAGGAGGAACGCGGGCGAGGTCTGCGCCGCGATGACGAAGCTGAACTCGCCGATCATCGCCATGCCGATGCCCACGCGCAGGGCCTCGGTGGCCGGATAGCCGGCGATGAACGTCGCGCCCGAGACGGCGACGACCTTGCCCACCAGCGTGACCCCGGCGAGGAGCACGACGAGCTGCCAGTGGGCCAGCAGCGTCGCCGGATCGAGCAGGATGCCGGTGGAGACGAAGAAGACCGCCGTGAACACGTCGCGCAGCGGCGCGATGCGGTGCTCGACCGCGGCGGCGGCGCGCGACTCCGCGACGATGGCGCCCGCGATGAACGCGCCCAGCGCCACCGAGAGCCCGAGCGCGACCGCGCTCATGGAGACGGCGAACGCGATGCCCACCACGAGCAGCACGAGGATCGCCTCCACGCGCATGGTGGCGACCTTGTCCACGACGCGCGGGACCACGGCGAGGCCCAGCACGAGCGCGACCGCGGCGAAGAGCGCGATCTTCAGCGCGACGCTCCCGACGGCCGCCACGCCCAGCGGCGTCGTCGCCGTGGGCAGCATCGCCAGGAGCACGATCGCCACGAGGTCCTCCACGAGCAGGATGCCGAAGATGACCTCGCTCGATCCGTGCCCCGCGCGGCCGAGGTCCTGGAGCGTCTTGACGACGAGCGTCGTGGACGAGATGGCGAGGATCGCGCCCAGCACGAACGCGCTCCCCAGGCTCCAGCCCAGCGCGCGGCCCACGACGAAGCCGACGCCCACCATGAGCGCGGTCTCCAGCGTGCCGGCGGTCAACGCGAGCCCGCCGACGCGCCGGAGCCTCCCCAGGTGGAAGTCGAGCCCGAGGCCGAAGAGCAGGAAGACGATGCCAAGCTGCGCCAGCGCGCTGATGTCCGCCGCGTTGCCGATGAGCGGCACGGGCGAGGCGTGCGCGACGAGGACGCCGGCCACGAGATAGCCCAGGATCGCGGGGAGCCTGAGCAGGTGGAAGCCCAACGCGACGATGCCCGCCGTGACGAGGACGACAGCGAGGTCCTTCACCAGCGTGAGGTCCTCGGCCATCGCGCCCGATCAGGCGGGGAAGGCGCAAAACGGTGTCGTCACGTGGCGTGCGACCTCACAAGAAGGCGGCCGGAGCCTCCGAAGCCGTGTTGGGATCGTGGGCGCGCTCCGCGCGAGAGCATCCCGAATCACGAAGACCCGAATCACGCCTTTTCTCGTCGTGATTCGGGTCTTCGGGATTCGGGTGATCCCCGCCGGAGGCGGCCCAAACCGACATCAGGGAGCGTCGGAGGCTTCGGCCGGCGGCCTTCGTGTGGGAGCGTGCGTTTCAACCCAGCAGCTTGCGCAGCTTCTCCACGGCCTGCTTCGCGTCGCCTACGCCGAAGTCCGGGATGCTGCCCTGCGCGAGGTTGTCCTTGCCACCGGCGCGGCCTGCCGCGAGCTTCTTCGCGATGGCGACTGCGTTGGTGCCGGCGACCACGAAATGACCGTGGGGGTTGGCCACAACGATGGCGTGGCCAGGCATCTGCTTGGCGTACTCCATCGCCAACGTTCGGAGGGTTCCGGCGTCAACGGGCTTGATGGCTGCGACCACCTTCGTCCCCTCCGTGTGCGTGTCGAAGTCGGGCGCGAAGCTCTTGGACTCCAGCTCCGCGAGGCGCGCCTTGAGCGACTCGATCTCCTTGCGCTGCTGCTTCCACTCCTCGAAGAAGCGCTGCGTCGTCTTCGGCAGCTCCTCGGGCTGGACGGAGAGCGTCTCGGCCGCGGCCTTGAGCAGCTCGTCCTTCTTCTGCATCTGGCGGATCGCGGCGAGGCCGGCGCTGAACTCGATGCGCTCCAGGCCGTCCTGCACGCGCTCGCTGCGGAGGATCTTGATCGGGCCAATCTCGGTGGTCGTGGCCACGTGCGTGCCGCCGCAGCACTCGACGTCATAGTCCTGGACGGTCACGACGCGCACGTCGTGCCCCTTGGGGATGCCGCCCTGGTAGAGCTGCATGCCGAACTTCTTCTCGGCCTGGTCGCGCGGCATCCAGACCTTGTCGACCTTGCGGTCGTCGAGCACCGCCTTGTTGGCGAGCTCCTCGATGGCGCGCAGCTGGTCGTCCGTGATGCGGTTGTAGTGCTGGATGTCGACGCGGCTGCGCTCGTACCCCTTCTGCGCGCCGCCCTGCCAGGTGTGGAAGCCGAGCACCTGCTTGGCGCTCGCGAGGATCAGGTGCGTCGCGGTGTGGTGGCGCGTGTGGCCGGTGCGCCGGTCCCAGTCCACGTGGCCGTGGACCTTGTCGCCCTTGCGGAACGTGGCGCCGCGCACCTTGTGCACGACGACGTTGCCGTTCGGGGTCGCGTACTTCTGCACGTCGATGATATCAGCGACCGGGCCCTTCTCGTGACCGTGGTCGCCCACATGGATGTGCCCGACGTCGTGCGGCTGGCCGCCGCCCTCGGGGTAGAAGCACGTCTGGTCGAGGACCACGAGATCGCCCTCGGCCCACACGACGTTCGCGTGGAAGTCGCGCACCGTGCTGTCCTCGTAGTAGATGGCGCGCGTCGGCGGGAGCGCGTCGAAGCGCTTGTCCTCCTTCGCCGCGTCGTAGTCCTCCGACTCGCCGGCCTTCGCCTTGGCGTGCTTGTTAGCGACCGCGCTGTAGAAGTCGTCGGGCACGTCGACCTTGACGCCGAGGGGCTCCGCGGTGGCCTTCACGATCTCGGGATTCAAGCCCTGCGTGTCGTAGAGGTCGATGAGCTTCTCCAGCGGGAACTCCTTGCCCTTGAACGCCTTGGCCTCGCGCTCCACGAGGCGCTTGCCCTTCTCCAGCGTCTCGTGATAGCGCGCGGTCTCCAGCTCCAAGACCGTGTGGATGTACTCGCGGTGCGCGAACAGCTCGGGGAAGTCCGTCGCGAACGCCTGGAGCTGGCGGTTCACGATATCAAAGAGCGAGAGCTTGAGGCCCAGCTCGTCCATCAGGCGCAGGCTCCGGCGGATGACCATGCGCATCAGGTAGCCGGCCTTGACGTTGGAGGGGACGATGCCGTCGCCCAGCATGAACGCCAGGCAGCGCGCATGGTCCGTGAGCGCGTAGATCTTCTCGAGGGGCTCCCAGATACGGAGGAGATCCTCGAAGGGGACGTCATCTCCCTTCTCGCGCAGCGCGGCGTGCACCTTGCGGCGAAGCTCCAGCACCTTCGTGCCGGTGTCCACCGACATGATGCTGGAGGCGCGCGCCGTGTCCGCCAACATGCGCTGGATGCGCGGGTCGCGCACCGTCTGCCCGAGGTTCGTCTCGTCGAGCAGGAAGCGCACGGCGTCCGGGAAGAGGGAGTCGTAGATGGTGGGCGCGCCGTTGCTCATCCAGACGAGGCGCTCCAGGCCATAGCCCGTGTCCACGATCTTGAGCGGCATGTCGCGGTACTTCTCGCCCTTCACGTCGATGGGGCCGTTGGGGTCCGCGACCCACATCATGAAGACGAGCGTGGCGACCTCCAGGCCGCGGATCATGACCTCGATGGCCGGGCCCGCGTTGCCGCCGCCGGCCCACGGGTTCTCCTTGTACGTGATCTCCGCACCGGGCATGCCAAGCTCCTTCGTGAGGAACTCGTGGCAAAGCTCGACGGTGCGGTCCTTGAAATAGAAGTGCTCCTCGGGCGTGTTGAACACGTGGTGCGCCATCATCTCGAACGTCGTGAGGTGGCGGCCCGACTTGCCCACGGAGTCCAGGTCGTTGAGCCGGATGCACGGCTGCGAGATCGTGAGCGGGTTGGCGGGCGGCGCGACCTCGCCGCTGGTCACGTGCGGCTGGAAGTCCGCGATGCTGGCGATCGTCAGGTAGATGTCGTCCCTCCAGCGGGCGACGACGGGATAGCGCGCCACGCGGTGGTGCCCCTTCCGCTCGAAGAAGCCCAGGAACGCCTCGCGCATCTCGTGGAGCGTGTACGGGCGCTTCGTCGCGGGGTTCCCGATGAACGAGTACTGCACGCAGGGCGGGTCGCCGCAAAGCTCGCGCTTGGCGTCCAGCGTCCAGAAGGGTCCCTTGCACGAGGGGCAGATCCTCCGGTGGAACCCGTTCTGCTTGAAGAAGTCGAGCTGGTACTCCTGCTCCATCGACATGTCCGGAACCCCGAATGGGCCGGCGAGCCGTGCGCTCCGCCATAAGCATGCGCCCCCCTCCGAGCAGCCAAAAACAGTCAAATACCCCCTGTGGGTTAGGCGCGCCGTGCCCCCGCCCCACCGGGGAGCGCTTCACATCAGGGCCTGTGGGGTAGTCTGGATAACCTGAAAGCTTGCGGAGCTTTTGCCCCGAGTTCAAATCTCGGCAGGCCCATACCCAAGAATCGAGTTCCTGGGACCGGGAACGATGTCCCAAGCCCGCCTCCGGGGCTGGCGCCGGAGACCCGGTTCGGTCGCTGTCTTCTCTTCGTTGCTGATCGTTTCGCTGGCTTCCGCGAAGGCCGACAGGGCGGTGCTGCAATTCGCGAGACTTGAATCGGGTCGATCCGCAATTCACAAAACTGCCCGAATCGTTAATCAGAGGGCGCGCGTATTCACATCTGGCGCCGAGACGTTAAGAAGCGCCGAGCGGGCACGCGGACATGGACCCAAGCAGCTTCCAACACAGCAAGGGAACGCTTGGGACTGCTACTCATGAAGGCGTAGAGTACGCGTACTTCGTGCCTCCCCCGCCGCCCGTGTCTCTTGCGTATGACGACGAGCTGGCGAGCCTGCTTGCCGAAGCGCGCGGCCGCCTTGGCGAGCTCAACGTCCTCGCCGAGAAGGAGCTTCCCGACGCGCGCCTGTTCATGCGTCCGTACTTGCGGCGCGAGGCGGTGCTCAGCAGCCGCATCGAGGGAACGATCGCGACGCTCGCAGACGTCTACGCAGAGGAGACAGGCGAAGTCCGCAAGGATGCCAGCGAAGTCCTTTCGTACGTCCGCGCGCAGGACGAAGGCATCCAGGCCCTCCGTGCGGGCCGGCGGCTCGACCTGCCCTTGCTGCGCGAGCTGCACGAGACGCTCCTTCGATCGAGCCGCGGCCACGACAAGAGCCCGGGGCAATTCCGCGAAGCACAGGTCTGGCTTGGCGGCACCGGTGGGCCTCGGAACGCCACCTACGTCCCGCCCAGGCCGGGCGAACCCATGGAGGGCGCGCTGCGCGACTTCGAATCGTATCTGCGCGATCCGCCCAAGACGCATCCCCTCGTCCAAGCCGCGCTGGCGCACTACCAGTTCGAGGCGATCCATCCCTTCGTTGACGGGAACGGCCGCATCGGGCGCCTCATGATCACGCTCTTCCTTCTCGAGCGCACGACGCTTCGGGAGCCCCTGCTCTATCTCAGCGCGTTCTTCGAGAAGAACCGCCAGAGCTACTACGACCACCTGCGGCACGTCAGCGAGACCAGCGAATACCACGGCTGGATCCAGTTCTTCCTCGAAGGCGTCATCGCCCAGACCGGGGACGCTCTCGAACGCGGGGATCGGCTGCTCGCGCTTCGCGACGATTACAGGGCAAGGCTCGAAGCCCACGGCGCGCGAGACACCGCGAAGCGCGTCCTCGATTTCGCTTTCGAGCGCCCGTTCTTCACGATCGGGGACGCCGCTGTGGCTTCGAAGGTGGCCTTCCCGACCGCCCAGCGAATCATCGAGGACCACCTCGTCCCGATCGGAGTCCTCCGGGAGGTCACCGGGAAGCAGCGCCATCGCCGTTTCCTCGCGGACGAGATCCTCGCGACGCTCGAAGCTTGACCCTGGCGCGCGACACGGATCACTTCTTGAGGCGCGTGCCACCTCTCCGCGCATGGACCGCCCGCACGTCACGATCCGGTACCGGCGCGACGTCCCGCACCCCATCGAGCCCGCCTTCGCCTGGCTCACCGACTACCAAGACGACGACCCCGCGTTGACGACGGCCCTCGTCCGGGAGCGGCGTGTCGTGGCGCGCAAGAGCGACGAGGTCCACTTCGAGGGCGCGCTCCACACGTTGGGCCGCCTCATGCCGGGGACGGGCAGCGTCAAGCTGTACCCCGAGGAGCACCGCTGGGTGGCGACGCTGGGGCGCCACTGGATGGTCAACGAGTACCGGCTGACGTCCACGGCGGCCGGCTGCCGGCTCGACGTCGAGTATCGGATCTACCCGCGCAAGTGGACGCGCCGCCTCGCCGTGTGGCTCGCCAAGCCGAGGCTGAAGCGCGAGATTGGCACGATGTGGGACGGCTTCTTCGCGCAGATGGACAAGGACCTGGGAAGGTGACCCGCCCGACTGCGTTCCGTCTCATCGGCCGAGGCCTTGGCGGAGGGGGGTGCGACGGGCGGGGATTGACCCACGCGTCAGCGTCCCGTGTCATCGTCTCCACCCGCGCGGTTGAGGCGCGGGCGTCGATCTCGCGGGGTGCGTAGCAACGCGCGGGGAACACCGATGCCGCGGCCAGCGCCTTCAGCCTTCCGGGCGCCCTACGCTTCCAGCTCGTACGCGAGCACCTCGACGCCATCCTCGGCGCGCCACGGCTCGCCCGCGCGCGCGAAGCCGGCCTTCTCCAGCACGCGGCGGGAGGCCCGGTTGTGCGCCGCGACGACCGCGCGCAGCGGGCGCTCGGCGTGCTCCGTGAGGAAAGTGCGGACGGCGGCGGTGGCCAGACCACGTCCCCAGTGTGCCCGGTCGATCCAGTAGCCCAGCTCGCGGTGACCGTCACGCGTGAAGACGACGAGGTAGCCCACGATGACGCCCCCTTTGACGATGACGCGCTTCACCACCGTGGGGTCCGGCAGGATCTTCGCCCAGTGCGCCTCGAACCCGGCGCGATCACGGCTGGGCACGGCGGCCATCGAGGCGGAGACCGGATCGCCTTGCATCGCGAAGATGGCGTCGAGATCCTCGCGCCGGACTTCGCGCAGCATCAGAGCGGCGTCAGCGGGATCGGGCACTCCGCGGGCACGGGCGTGAGCAGGTGCGCGTACTGCGGGATCTTGCCGCGGACGCTGCTCTGGAAGCGCGCCTGGATCTGCTTCGTGATGGGGCCGACGTCGTTCTCGTTGAGGACGACGTGGTCCACCTTGCCGATGGGGCTGATCTCGACGCCGGTGCCGCAGAAGAACAGCTCGTCCGCGGTGTAGAGCTCGGCGCGGGCGATCGTGCGCACTTCGACGGGGATGCCGAGGTCCTTGGCGAGGCGCATGACGTGCGTGCGCGTCACGCCGTCGAGGATGTCGTTGCTGTAGCCGGGCGTGATGAGGTGGCCGTCCTTCACGACGAAGATGTTGGCGCCCGAGCCCTCGCTCACGTAGCCGTTGCGGTTGAGCATGATGGCGTCGTCGAAGCCCGCGTCGCGCGCCTCCTTGGCCGCGAGGTAGCTGTTCGCGTAGCCGCCGTTGACCTTGGCGAGCGGCGGGATGACGTTGCCCGGGATGCGGACCCACGAGCTGACCTTGACCGAGAGCGTGGGCTTGCCGAAGTACGAGCCCATCGGGACGGCCATGATGAGCGTCTTCTGGGCCTGCGTCTTGGGGAAGATGCCGATGCCGCCCTCGCCGTAGTAGATGACAGGGCGCAGGTAGACGTCGCCGCTGAACTCGTTGCACGAGAGCGCGTAGAGCTGCCACTCGCGCAGCGTCTTCCAGTCGGGCGTCTGCGAGAAGCCCATCATCTTGGCGTTGCGCTCCAGGCGCTTGCTGTGGGCGTCGAGCTCGAAGACGTTGAGCCGGCGCGACTCCTCGTTCCAGTAGGCGCGGACGCCCTCGAAGACGGCGGTGCCGTAGAGGAAGCCGTGGGTGGAGACGTGGATCGTGGCCTTCTCCCAGGGCACGAGCTTGCCGTCCATGATCACGCGCGGGTTCGCAGGAGCGCCGGCGGACATGCTGGCGCAGCACGCGGGCTCCGTTAAGAAGCTTTCCCGGACGCCGCCCGACAGATGTCCGGTCAGGAGAGCTTGTACCCGGCTTTCTCCAGGTATTCGCGCACCTCGCGGCGATGGTCGCCCTGGAGCTCGATGGTGCCGTCGCGGACCGTGCCGCCCGTGCCCATCGCCTGCTTGAGCTGCTTGCCGAGCATGGCGATGTCGACGGTGGGGTCGAACCCATCGAGGACCGTGACGCTCTTGCCGTACCGACGCGTGTCGAGGCGCACGTTCACGAGGCTGCTGTCGATGGCGAGGGCGTCTTCGAGGCCGAGGGCCTCTTCCAGATCCTTCCGCATGGGTGAGGCACCATCGGCGCGCCCAGAGCTTAAGCCTACTCGGGCTCCGCCGTTCCAAAGAGCCTGAGCGCCTCGCGCCACGCCTTGTCGGTGTCGAGGAGCGCGCATCGCGACGTGGGTAAGGCGCTTGTCCGACTCGCCGCCCGCGCGGGAGAGCGCTTCGAGCATCTCGTCCGCGATCGTCGCGCGCCGCGCCCGCGATGCGCCACGTCCGCAACGGCCAGCGCGCGCTTGCCCACGTAGTGGAAGAGGAGGAGCGCGCTGCCGAGCAACACCGCGCCGGCGCGGACGACGTCGAGCGGGGACGCGCCGAACCCGCGCTCGGGGAGAAGCCGGTCGGAGCGTAGGAAGACCCACGCGACGAGCAGCGCCATGAGCGCGGAGACCGCGGTCGCCAAGCTCCGCGAGCGCGCCTATGACGCGCTCCTGGCCGACTGCTCCATGGCGTGGAGGGACAGCATCGAGCTGCTGGAGGCCGCGCGGCGCGCGGAGATCCACGGCTTCGTCCAGAAGCCGGTCTCCGCCGAGAAGCTGAAGGCCGTTCTCGACGGGCTTTAATCCGCGCGGCCCGCTGCGCCTCGCATGCGCTCCGCGTACGACGACCTCGTCCACCGTCTCCATCGCCTCTCGGGCCTGGGCGAGTCGGCCGCGCTCCTGCAGTGGGACATGGAGACGTACATGCCTCCGGGCGGCGCGGAGGCGCGCGCGATGCAGCTTGCGACGTTGAGCGCCCTCTCCCACGAGATGTTCACGTCGCCCGAGCTGGGCCGCGCGCTCGCCATCGCCGAGAAGGAGGAGACGGACCCCAAGCACCGCGCCTTGCTCCGCGAGGTGCGGTTCGCGTACGACCGCGCCACGAAGGTCTCGACCGACCTCGTGGAGAAGATGAGCCACGCGACGGCGCGCGCGCTGCCGATCTGGACGAAGGCGCGGCAGGCCTCCGACTTCGCGGCGTTCCGGCCCGTACTGGAGGAGATCGTGGACCTCAAGCGCCAGTACGCGGCGGCCATCGACGCGAGCGCGCCTGCCTACGAGGTGCTCTTCCGCGACTACGAGCCGTGGGTGTCGCTCGACGAGACGCGGCGCAACCTCGCGCGCCTCCGGGACGGGCTCAAGCCGCTCATCCAGAAGGCGGCAAGGCAGCCGCGACCGCGCGACGTGTTCCAGGGCAAGTGGCCGCAGGCGGACCAGGCGGCGTTCTCCGTCGCGGTGCTGCGCGAGCTTGGCTACGACTTCGAGCGCGGCCGGCTTGATATCAGCGCGCACCCGTTCAGCACGGGCAACGTCTTCGACTCGCGCATTACAACGCGCTACGACGAGCAGAGCCCTCTGGGCGCGCTGCTCGGCACGATCCACGAGTTCGGCCACTCGCTCTACACGCAGGGGCTCCCTCGCGAGGGCCACGGCACGCCGCTGGGCGAGGCGCGCGACATGGCGGTCCACGAGTCGCAGAGCCGCCTCTGGGAGAACCACGTCGGCCGCAGCCGCGCATTCTGGGAGCGCTGGATCGGCCCGATGCAGAAGGCGTTCCCGCACAACCTGAAGGGCGCGACGGCGGAGGACGCCTGGCGCGCCGTCAACGTCGTGGAGCCCAGCTTCATCCGCACCGAGGCGGACGAGCTGACGTACCACATGCACGTCACGCTCCGCTTCGAGATCGAGGAGGCCGTGATCGCCGGCAAGGCGCAGGTGCGCGACGTCCCCGCGATGTGGAACGAGCGCATGCAAAGCTATCTCGGCGTCACGCCGCCGGACGACAGGCAGGGTTGCCTCCAGGACATCCACTGGTCGCACGGCAGCTTTGGCTACTTCCCCACGTACAGCCTGGGCTCCATCCTTTCGGCGCAGCTCTTCGCGGCGTTCGAGCGCGAGCGCGGGCCCGCGGCGCCCTCGATCCGCGCCGGCGAGCACGCGCCGCTGCGCGCCTGGCTGCGCGAGAAGGTGCACCGGCACGGCAAGCGTTACGAGACCGGCGAGCTGGTCGAGCGCGCGACGGGCAAGGCGCTCGCGCCGGACGACTTCCTGGCCTACGCCAGGACCAAATATGGAGAACTCTGGAGCGCCCCATAGCTTCCAGAGGAAACGGCCTAACCCGCCGGGTGCCAGTGGGATTCTGGAGTCCCCATGAAGCTCAAGGACTGGCTCGTCCCGCGCGAGGAGCGTTTCTTCGACGTCATGAAGGAGCAGAGCGCCCTCGTGCAGGAAGGGGCCGAGGCCCTGGTCGAGATGCTGGAGCGCTACGACGCCGCCGTGAAGGCCGGCACGGGCGACGCGACGACCACGGGCGCTGCGCCCAAGACCGTGCGCGACCACAAGCGCAAGATCAAGGAGATCGAGCACCGCGGCGACATGAAGACGCACGAGCTCTACACCGCGCTCAACGCGACGTTCATCACGCCGCTGGACCGCGAGGACATCGGCAACCTCGCCAGCGCGCTCGACGACATCCTCGACTTCACCTACGCGACGGCGAACCACCTGCACCTCTACGACGTGCGCAAGGTGCCCAAGGAGCTTCTCGAGGTCGCCATGCTCCTGCGCGATCAGACCGTCCACCTGCGCGACGTGCTCACCTGGCTCTCGGACCCCGGGCGCCGCGAAGATATCAAAGCCAAGCTCGTCGAGATCCACAGCCTGGAGAACCAGGCCGACGACCTCACCAACCGCGCGAAGGCCGAGCTGTTCGCCCAGGACGACGTCAAGCACATCATCAAGATGAAGGACATCCTCGAGTACCTCGAGACGGCCACCGACAAGTGCGAGGACGCGGCCGACGTCGTCCGCGACATCCTCGTGAAGCACCAGTGAGGCCTCGCCATGCTGGACTTCCTCGCCGGCGCCTGGGCCTTCGTCGCCGCGCACCCGTTCATCAGCGGCACGATCCTCGTCGCGCTCGCGTTCGACTTCGTGAACGGCTTCCACGACTCCGCCAACGCGATCGCCACCGTGATCGCGACGAAGGTCATGACGCCCGGCCAGGCCCTCGTGATGGCGGCGCTCTTCAACTTCCTCGGACCCTTCCTCTTCGGCACCGCCGTCGCGGGCGCCGTGGGCGCGGGCATCATCGACGTCTCCGCGTTCGGCGCGATTGCGCTCCCCAACGTCATCTTCGCGGCCCTCGTGGGCGCCATCGTCTGGAACCTCATCACGTGGTACATCGGCCTGCCCAGCTCGTCCTCGCACGCGCTCGTGGGCGGGCTCGTGGGCGCGGCGCTCGCGGCGTTGGGCCCGGCCGGCGTCATCCTGCCTCAGTGGAAGGAGGCCGAGGACATCGGCCGCTACGCGCTCTACGGCGCCGCGGCGGGGCTCGCGGCCGGCCTCGCGGCGCTGGCGCTCTCGCGCGCCCGCCTGCCCCGGCCCGCGTTCGCGCCGATGACGGTCGTGGGCGCGCTCGTCCTGGGCGGCCTCTTCTTCCGCGCCAACGCGCTGCCCGCGATCGCCGTGGCGGCCCTCGCGCAGTACGCGCTCCACGTGGCGATCGCGGTGCTCATCGGCGCGTTCCTCGGCGCCATCCTCTGGATGATCACGCAGCACAAGATGGGCGCGGACCTCGTGGTCTCCGTCGTCGGGTTCGGCGCCGTGGTGAGCATCGGGCTGGGCGTGCTCACGAAGGGGCTCGTGCTCCGCAAGCTCACCGCGACGATCCTCTTCATGGTCCTCTCGCCGCTCCTGGGCTTCCTCGCCGGCTTCCTGCTGATGGCCGTCGTCGCGTGGCTCGCCCTGGGCGCGGACCCGGCGAGGGCCTCGACGACCTCGAAGCGCCTCCAGCTCGTCTCGGCGGCCTTCTACTCGCTCACGCACGGCACGAACGACGCGCAGAAGACGATGGGCGTCATCGCCGTGCTGCTCTTGGCCGCGGGCGCGACCGCGGGCGGCGTGAGCACGGGCAGCCTGCCGGTCCCGACGTGGGTCATCCTCGCGAGCGCGACCGCGATGGGCCTGGGCACGCTCTTCGGAGGCCAGCGCATCATCCACACGATGGCGACGCGGATCACGCACCTGACGCCCGCGCAGGGCTTCGCCGCCTCCGCCGCGGGCGGCGTCGTGCTCGCGGGCATGGCGGAGGCGGGCATCCCCGTCTCCACCACGCACGCGATCAGCGGCAGCATCATGGGCGTGGGCGCCACGCGCGGCGCGAGCGCGGTCCGCTGGGGCGTCGGCCGCCGCATCGTGGGCGCGTGGATCTTCACGATCCCCGCCGCGGCCTTCGTGGCGTTCCTCGCGTTCAAGGCGCTCGCGATGCTGCACGGGTCCTGAGGGCCTATCCTAGACGCGCCTTCGTGATCGCCACGAGGCGTGTGTAGCCGATCTCCCTGTCATCGACCACGACGACGAGGACGACGCGTCCCTCTTTGTCGACCGTGTAGATCGCGCGGTAGTCTCCCACCCTCAGCCGGTAGAGGTCATCGTCCCCGCCGACATCCTCGAGCTTCAGGACGTCGACGCCGGGGCGCGGGCGGAACGGATCGTGCTGAAGCTCGTCGATCCCGGCCTCCATCCTTTCCTGGATGGCGTCGGGCAGCGCTTCGAACTCGTCGAGCGCCTTCTCGTGGAGCTTGACTGCGTACTTGGGAGGGCCCCGGTTTCCAAGAGGATGGGACTTCATCCGGGTCACTTGCGCGGACTGCGCGAGGCGCGCCTCGCTTTCGCGTCGTCCCACGAGACGGCCTTGGCGCGACCTTGACGAAGCTCGGCGAGGCGGCGCTCGGCCTCTTCGATCGCGGCGTCACGAGGGAAGTGCGCGGCCATCTCCTTCAGAAGCTCGTCCCACGAGCGGTCGCCCTTGAGCAGGGCAAGCTCGCGCTTCGTCGCGTTGCTGATGGTGATGGTCGTCTGGGATTCTGTCATGGAACAGTCTCCGACATTCTGTCAGCGCGCGTTCCTTAGCCCCGTCTGGAGCCTCGGTCGTGCGCGAGGTTCCAATTATGCAATTGGATGATTGGACAATTAAGCCTTCCGCCCTTCAGCCCCATCTGCAGCGCCTCAGCGAGGTGCAGCGGTCGCCGCCCGGTCGCGTGCTCGGTCTGCGTGCGGCACGAGAAGCCGTCCGCGAGGAGCAGCGTCGCCGCGTCCGCCGCGCGCGCCTTGGGCAGGATGCCCAGCTCGCCCACCTGCGGCGAGACGGCGTAGCGCGTCCGCTCGAAGCCGAACCCGCCCGCCATCCTGCAGCAGAGCGGCTTCGCGGGGATGCGCACCCGGAAGCCCGCGGCCTCCAGCACGTCGACGACGGCCCAGCGCATCTCGGGGTGGAAGTGGTCGTTGAACGTGTCGGGCCGCAGGAGCACCTCGCGCTCGCCGTCGGCAATCCGACTTGCACCCCTTGCAGCGAGGCAGAGGTCGTGCGTCCTTCACCCCTGTTGAATCGTGAGCGGTTTGGACGTCAGGGGGCTCCGTCCCCTGAAACCCCCTTGGCCGTCCAGTCGAGGACCTTCTTGATGACCTGCGGGCCATCGAGCTTGTAGGCGACCTCGACTTCCTGGGGCGCGAAGACGTGCGTGACGATGCGCTCCGTCTCGTGGGGCCAGCGCGCCCGGAACTCGGCGAGCCTGCGCATGGCGACCTCGAAGTGCCTGCGGCCGCTGTTGACGCTGCCGAACATCGCCTGGTTCTGGAGCACCATCTGCCGCATGATGTCGTCGCCGGGCACCGCGAAGGGAGGCCTCTCTTCCGGAACGCCCAGCATCGCCATGACGCCGTTCCCCGCGAGCGTCTGCACGCAGTCGAACGCCACCTCCGGGACGCCCGTCGCCTCGATGACGAGGTCGAAGCCGCCCACCTCCCGCGCGAGGTCGGCCACCTTCGTCTCGCGCGCGTCGACGTGCTTCACGCCCAGCGATGATAGCAGCTTGGCCGGCGCGGAGTCCTCGGGCTCGCGGTCCATCGCCCAGACGTCCATGCCCTCGGAGCGCAGCAGGAAGCAGCCCACGGTGCCCAGGCTTCCGGTGCCCGCGAGGAGCGCGCGCTTGCCTCGGAACTCGTCCTCCTGCTCGAACCACGGGATGCGCCGCTGGATGCGCCGCGCCTCCTCGTACGCCTTCACGACGATGGAGAGCGGCTCGGTGAGCACGGCGAGGCTGCCGATGCCGGCGGGCGCCTTCACGAGCGTGGCGGGGTCGTCGGCCCACAGGTCGCGGTAGAAGCCGTCGAGCCCCTTGATGCCGTGCTCCCGATATCCCTCGGTGGGGCAGAAGTCGGCGTGGCGCAGGCACGCGACGCACTGGCCGCAGCCGTGGCGCACCAGCGGCACGACGCGGTCGCCCGGCGCGAGGCCCGATCCCTCCGGCGCCTCGACGACCTCGCCCAGGCACTCGTGGCCCAGCACCAGCTCGTCCCGGCCTTCGGGGAACGCGCCGTGCGCGCCTGATAGCACCTCGTCGTCCGTGCCGTCGAGCCCGGCGTAGAGCGTGCGCGCGAGCGCCTGCACCTCCCGCCGCGCGGGCTCGGGGCGCTCCACGAGGCGCGGCGCGTGCTCCCCCTTGCGCAGGACGATCGCGCGCATTCAGGCCACCTCCATCCGCCGGCGCCGCTCGGCCGGCTCGTGCGCGCCGCGCTCGCGCGTGGAGGAGGGATCGACGAGCTGCCAGGCCGCGCTCACCAGCGCCGCGTGCGTGAACGCCTGCGGGAAGTTGCCCAGGTGGCGCTTGGCGACCGGGTCATACTCCTCGGCGTAGAGCCCGAGCGGCGAGGCGAGCGCCGCGAGCCGGTCGAACGCCTCCTGCGCCTCGTCGCGCCGGCCCGCGAGCGCCAGCGCCTCCACGAGCCAGAACGAGCACGCCAGGAACGCGCCCTCCTTGCCTTCGAGCCCGTCGGCCTTCGCGTACCGCAGCAGGAAGCCGCCCTGCGAGAGCTGCTCGCGCGCCTCGCGCAACGTCGCCTGATAGCGCGCGTCGTCGGGGCGCACGAACCCGACGATCGCGAGGCGCAGGTTCGATGCGTCGGCCGCGCGGTCGCCGTACGCCTGCGTGAACGCGCCGGTCTCCGGGTCGACGCCCTGCTCCATCACGTCGCGCCGGATCTCCCCGCGCGTCGCGTCCCACCGCGCCAAGGGCGCCGGCAGCCCGTAGTCCTCCGCGGTCCTGATCGCGCGGTCCACCGCGACCCACGCCATGACCTTGGAGTACGTGAGCTGCCGCTTGCCGTGGGGAAGCTCCCAGATGCCGTGGTCCGGCTCGCGCCAGCGCGCGCAGCAGCGCTCCACCAGCTCGACGACGTGCGGCCACAGGTGGCGCCGCTCCGGCCTGCGCAGGCCTTGCCAGAGGTGCAGGCACTCCATGACGTGGCCGTAGGCGTCGAGCTGGAACTGGTCGACGGCGTCGTTGCCGAAGCGCACCGGCCGCGAGTCCGCGTAGCCGGGCAGGTCCGCGTGCGTCTCGCGCGGCGCGGGCGCCCCCTCGACCGTGTAGAGCACGCGCAGGTCCTTCGCCGGCGCGGCGGCCACGGTGCGCAGCAGCCAGCCGGCGAGCGCGCGCGCCTCGTCGCGGTAGCCCGACGAGACGAACGCATCCATGCAGAAGCCCGTGTCGCGCAGCCACGCGAACCGGTAGTCCCAGTTGCGCACGCCGCCGAGCGTCTCGGGGAGGCTCGTGGTGGGCGCGGCGACCATCGCCCCCGTCGGCGCGTAGCGCATGGCCTTGAGCGCGAGCAGGCTGCGCACGACGAGGTCGCGGTGCGCGCCGTCGTACTCGCAGCGCTCGGCCCAGCCGCGCCACGCCCGCAACGTCGCGTCCAGCGCGGCGCGCGCCTCGCCCGCATCCGGCGCCGCGGGCCCGCCCTCGCTCCACGCGAAGGCCGCGGCCTCGCCCGCGCGCAGCCGGACCTCGCGGCGCCATCCGCCCGGCATCGTGGCCTCGATCGTCGCCTCGCCATCCAGGCACTCGGCGAGCCGGACGACGCTCGTGCGCTCGGCGGGATAGGGCATGAAGTCGTGGACGCGCGCCGCGCCGGCCGCCCCGCGCCACGCGGTCACGAGGACGTTGGTCTGCGCCGCGTAGCCGAACGACGTGACCTGGGCGTCACGCATCGCGAGCGACATCTCGTGGGGACCGCCCAGGATGGCATCGCAGGCCGGCATGCTATCAAAGCGCGGCGCGCACCACCACACGACGCGGCCGCCGGGCGCCACGAGCGCGGCGCTCAGGCAGTCGCCGATCAGGCCGTGGTCCTCGATGGGCCTCACGCGCGCCTCACGGGCTCCTGCGGCGCCGCCCGCGCGGCCCAGCGGACCATCTGCGCGACGAACGCCACGTAGGCTGTGCCCATCTCCTCGCCCTCGGGGCCCGGCACCGCGGACTCGCCCCAGTCGGTGAGCCCGCCGCTCCAGTGC
Organism: Thermoplasmata archaeon; assembly: GCA_034667685.1. Lineage (GTDB taxonomy): Archaea > Thermoplasmatota > SW-10-69-26 > JACQPN01 > JAJPHT01 > JAJPHT01. The sequence goes on from JAXDQU010000011.1 coordinate 17,474, forward strand.
GGCGCGAGGTCGCCCGCGTACGCGACGACGCGCCCCTCGCCCACGCCGCCCGCCACGAGCAGCGGCGCGCCGCGCACGTTCACGCGCGGGCCCTCGGGCGTGAGCGCGGCCTCGCGCGCCTCCAGCACGACGTGCGCCGCGGGCTTCGGCGTCAGCTGGTTGTGGCCGCAGAGCACGGGCGGGCGCGACCAGTCGAGCGCGCCGAGGATCGCGTGCGGGCCGATGGGCACCGGGTAACAGCCGGCCACGCTGGCGTGCCTGTCGTCGCCGTCGAGCATCGTGACCGGCAGCGCCTCCGCGAGCGGGCTGCGCGCGTAGCCGCCGCGGCCGAACGAGCGCCAGCCCCCGACCATGACGAGGCCAAGGCCCGACGCGACGTCGCGGACCAGGGCGCGCGCCGCGTCGACGCCGAGCCGCTCCGCCCCGTAGTCCGAGAGCATCACCGCATCGCAGCCGCGCCAGCGGGGCTCGGGCTCGACCTCGATGCCGGCAGCGGCGAACGCGCCGAGCAGGTACTTCGTGGAGCACTTGTCCCCTTCGAGATAGCAAATCCTCAAGCGTGGATGCCTCCGGCGTCGAGCTTCGCGATGCCGCGGATCACGAGGAAGACGTCGCTGCGCTCGCGGATCCGCGCGGCGAAGGCCGCGACGGCGGCGCCGATGACGTCCTCGATCTCCTCGGCCGCCATACGGCGGATCTCGTCGAGCGGCAGGCCGCAGAGCGCCTGACAGCTGGGGTGACCCACGTGGCCGATGCCGATGCGCGCGTCGCCCGGCATCCCGCCGCCCGTCTCGCCGAGGTGGACGAGCTCGTCGCGCGGCGCGAGGATCGCGGCGTCGTCGGGCACGTCGAGGGGCGCGCCCTCAGCGCCGTCGTACGTCTCGAACCTGATCCTCATGCTGCTCTCCGAAAAGATCGTCCATCTTGTCGCGGAAGATGGTGAGCGCGATGCGGCTCGCGTTGGGCTGCCCGCGCGCCAGCGCCTCGGCGAAATGCATCGCCTGGCCCGCCTTGATGCGCGGCGGCATGGGCGGCTCGTTGGGGTCGACGACGGCCTCCAGGAGCGCGGGCCCCTCGTGCGCGAGGAACTGGTCGAGCGCCGCGCCGACGTCCTGCGCGCGGTCCACGTGGAAGCCCTTGACGCCGAGCGCCTCGGCCATCGCGGCGATGTCCACGTCGGGCAGCTCGACCCCGAAGGAGGGGTTGCCGAGGAACACCATCTGCTCCCACTTGATCATGCCAAGCACGTTGTTCTTGATCACGACGACCTTCACCGGGAGCTTGTGCTGCGCGGCGGTCGCCAATTCGCTCCCGAGCATGAGGAGCCCGCCGTCGCCCACGAACGCGACGACCTGACGCTCCGGGTAGGCGATCTGCGCGCCGATGGCGTAGGGCAGGCCGGGCGCCATCGTGGCGAGCGTGCCGCTGAGGCTGAAGCGTTGGCGGCCGCGGATCTTGATGAAGCGCGCGGCCCACGCGGCGATGGTGCCCGAGTCGCACGTGACGATGGCGTCCTCCGCGAGGCGGCGGCCCAGCTCCCACGCGACGACCTGCGGCTTCATCGGCATGTCGGGGCGCGTGGCGTGCTGCTCCATCTGCTGCCACCAGCCGCGCATCTCGCCCTGGAGGCCCGAGAGCCAGTCGCTCGTGGCGCGCGTCTCGATCAGGGGAAGGAGCTCGGACAGCGTCCATTTGCTATCGCCGACGAGCCCGACCTCGACGGGGTAGCGGATGCCGATGCGCGAGGGCTCGAGGTCGATCTGCACGGCGCGCGCCTGGCCCGGCTTGGGCAGGTAGTCCATGTAGGGGAACGACGTGCCGATCATCAGCAGCCCGTCGCATTGCTCCAGCGCGCTCTGCGAGGGAGCCGTCCCCAGGAGGCCGAGGCCGCCCAGGCAGAGCGGATGCTCGTCGGGCACGACGTCCTTCCCCAGGAGCGGCTTGATGATGGGCGCCTGGAGCGCGGTCGCGATGGCGATGATCTCGTGCCCCGCGCCGCGCGCGCCGCTGCCCGCGAGGATGGCGACGCGCTTCGCCTTGTTGAGGAGCGCGGCGGCCTCGCGCAGCGCGTGCTCGGGCGGACGGATGCCGAGGTCCGCGGGGCGGTGGCTCGTGGAGCCGGGCACCTTCGCGCGGCTGTAGTCGCCCTTGAGCGCAGCCTCCTGCACGTCGATGGGGACGTTCAGGTGCGCCACGCAGCGGTGCGCGAGCGCGACGCGGCACGCGTTGTCCGTCGCCATGCGCGCGTGCTCGGCGCTGTTCACCTGCACGTTGTACTCGGCGACGTCGGTGAAGAGCGAGAGCATGTTCACCTCCTGCTGGTAGTGCGACCCGATGAGGTCGGAGTACGTCTGCCCCGTGATGGCGACGACGGGCGTCTGGTCGAGCTTCGCGTCGTAGAGACCGTTGAGCAGGTGGATGCCGCCCGGGCCGGAGGTCGCGATGCACGCGCCCAGCTTCCCGGTGAACTTGCTGTACGCGGCGGCGGCGAACGCGGCGGCCTCCTCGTGGCGCACGAGCACGAACCGGATCTTCCCCTCGCGCTGGCGCAAGGCCTCCATCAGGCCGTTGATGCCGTCGCCGGGCAGGCCGAAGATCACCTCGACGCCCCAGCGCTCCAGGGTGTCCATCATGACGTCGGAGGTGTTGACCATGACGATCCGCACCGTCTTGCGTCGGGCAAAGACTTGGCGTCAACGACCGCCGGACCGCGTGGCGCTGCCCGCGTGCCCGAGCCCTCGTTCGGGCCCCACCCGAGATCGACGCGTTCGGCGAGACGATCGGGCCACCGACATGGCGTTCGTCGTGACCACAGACTGAGCTTCTTCTTGTCTTCCCCGTCATTGCGGCCACGTGAATGCCTGGCTGACGACCTGCGCGCCGTCGGCGCCAGTGGCGCGGAACTCGACCTGCGAGCCCGTCGGCGCGTGATAGCTCGCCGTCCAGTCGCCGTAGCTCTGGAGCGCGAGCGGCTGCCACGCGCCCCCGCTGATCCGCGCGTCGACGGCCTTCACGGTCTCGCTCGCGGCGACGTGGACCTGGATCCACCACTCGTTGCCGTTGCGCGGCGTGAACGTCGCGGTCATGTTGCCGGAGGGTGGGGGAGAGGGCGAAGGCGAGGGTGAGGGCGGGGGGGTGCCGCCGCTGCACGTGGTGGCCGTCGCGCCGGTCCAGAGATAGCATCCCGAGACGGCCGTGGCGCCCGTCGTGTCGGTCGCGGTGAACTGGAGCACCGTGCCGCTGGGCGCGTGGATCGACTTCGCCCACGTGCCCCACGAGTCCTTCGGGAGGTCCACGGGCGCGCCGCCGTTCAGGCTCGCGCTCACCGACGCGATGGTGTGGCCGCTGGCGGAGGCGCTCGTCTCGACCCACCACTCGTTGCCCTTCGGGCCGAACGTCGCGGTGAAGTTGCCGCCGCTGGGCGGGGGCGGAGGCGGCGGCGTGGTCGTGCCGTTGCCGGCGAGCGCGACCTTCTCGTGCGGCGGGCTGATGGCGCCCCAGCCCGGGAACATGGCGTTGAAGCCCTGCGCGCCGGTCCAGACCTGCACCTGGCCGCCGCCCGACGAGACGCCGACGGCCATGGCGAGCTTGCCGTCGCCGAAGAGGCTCGCGGCCTCGGCGGTGCTGCGCGTGGGGGTAGGCGTCGCGAGGAAGCCCTTCGTCGCGCCGGTGGCGAGGTCGAAGAGCCATAGGCCCGTCTGCCCGCTGCTGGCGCCCGCGGCGACGACCTGCTGGGTGCCGTCGCCCACGACGTCAGCCACCATGATATCCTTGTCCGAGACCTGCGCGTTGAGGTCGCGGTGCCACTTCTCGTGGCCCGTCGCGTCGAAGAGCGCCACGTGGCCCGGGCCCACCTGCTCGAAGTTGCCCGGCTTGTGGCCGATGGTGTTCCAGTCGCCCACGAGCACGGCCTTCGCGCCGTTGACCGAGACGACGACGGGGCGCGTGTGCGAGAGCGGCGCGGCCCACGTGGGCTGCGCGCGCCAGAGCAGGTGCCCCCACGAGTCGAGCGCGAACCACATCGCATGGTCGTTGCCGAACGTCGTGCTATCGTGCGCATCGCGCGCCGCGAAGAGCACGTCGGGGTGGCCGTCGCCGTTGACGTCGGAGAGCGTGGGCTGCATCGGGATGCTGGCGGGCCACACGTAGCCCGCGGCGTTGAACGTCCACTTCGTGCCGCCCGTCGCGCCGTTGAGCGCGTAGACGGTGCCCGCGTCGTTGGCCATCACGACCTCGGGCTTGCCGTCGCCGTCGAGGTCGCCCACGCTGGGGGTCGCGTGGCCGCTCGGCAGCGCCTGGGCCCAGAGCGTGGAGCCGTCGGGGCGCACGGCGAAGATGCCCGTCTCCTCGGTCGCCACCACGACGTCCAGCTTGCCGTCGCCGTTCAAGTCCGCGACCGTCGGGCTCGCGTCCATCGTCGTGAACGACTGGTACTGGTTGTAGCGGTGCTCCCAGAGCTTGGTGAAGACGAGCTGCGAGGCGCTGCTCGCCGCGGGGTCGATCTCGAAGCGCGCGACGACCGCGGCGGTGTCCGCCAGGACGACGTCGAGCTTCCCGTTGCCGTCCAGGTCCGTCACGACGGGCGCGTTGATCGGTCCGCTCACGCCCTCGAAGCTGTAGCACGTCGAGGCGCACCCGGCGTTTCCCGGGGCGAACCTGGCGAGCGTCGCGCCGGTCGCCGGGTCGAGGACGTAGACGTTGCCGTCGTCGCTCTGCGCCACGACCTCCAGCTTGCCGTCCCCGCGGAAGTCGGCGAGCGCCATCTGCAGGCCGTTGAACGGCGCGGCCCCCGGCGCGATCGTCCGCGTGAGCGTGGCGATGGCGGCGGCGACGGGCGCGAGCAGGAGGATGGCGACGAGGATGGGAGCCAGGCGGCCGGCTTGCACGGAGGCGCGGTCGGTCGCCACGCGCGAAGGCGGTTCTGGCCGCATCGCCGTTCGCCGCTAGGTCGATGCGGCGAGCTCGCGGGCGTGCCCCTCAAGGTCGAGCCTCAGCAGGCGGCGCGCGAGGGGGCGCGCGATCGGTTCGCCCACGCGCCAGAGGCCCCGCAGCCGGATCGTGGCGCGCAGGGCGATGCGCGTGCCGCCGCACTCGGAGGAGAAGGCGTACGACCCGCGGAAGCGCGAGAAGGTGTTGACGCCCTCGAAGACCACGGCATCGCCCTCGCGCCGCGCCGTGACCCGCTCGCGGAAGAGGGGCGCGCGATCCTCCATCGTGGTCGCGTCGGCCGAGCGCGCGAGGATGCGCCGGCGGACGCGCAGGCCGAGGAAGGCGTGGTCGCCCGCGCCCTCGCGGAAGTCGAGCCACCACGCCAACGCGTCGGCCGGGGCGACGGGCGCCCAAGCTGAGAAGCCAACTTCAAACACGAGAAAACGAAAGGCGCCGCGCGCCCTTGGAATTGTCTAGAGAAGCTCGCGCCGCGGCTGGTGGATGAAGTGCAGCGCGTTCTTCAGGTCGGCTTCCTGGCCGACGCCTTCGACGGCCGCCTTGCTGAGCGCCTCGCCCAGGAGGAAGATCGCCATCTGGTGCGCGCGGCGGTCACGGTGCAGGGAAACGGGGGTCACGCCGAGCTTGTCGTAGGCCGTGAAGTAGTCGATCCCGTGGCTGATCCCCGTCGCTTCGAAGGTTCGCCGCATCTGAAAAAGGAGAGCGTGCAACCTGATCATGTCTTCTTTCCGCATGTGCATCCCATCCCGCCGGAGCGGTGCCGTCATAAAGCAAGCGGCCAGGCATATAGTTGCCGAAGCGACCACTGCGGGCGTTACTTCCGCTGCATCGCGTAGCCGATCCCTCCGCTGTCGGTTTTCCGAACCGGCGGGTTGCCACGTCGGCGGAAGTGCGAATCCGCCCCTTCGCCAAGGTTAGGAGCCTGAGCAAATCCACCCGCCCCGTTGCGCGCGCGAACGCTGCTCCTCCCGGCGATGCTGACGGCGATCCTCACCGCGGGTGCGCTGGGCACGCCGTTCCACCGCGACGAGGTCCCCTTCGAAGTCGTCGCCCGCGACCACTTCGACGCGCTGGCCGTGAGCCCCCAGACCGGCGCCCCGACCCGCGCGCCCCTCGACCTGCACCTCGACGTCGAGGGCGACGGCGCGGACGCGGACCTGAGCGGCGCGTTCGCGTGGCTCGCCCAGCACGCCGGCGTGCGCGTCGTCCGCGACCCGGCCGGCGCGCCCCTCTTCCTGACGCAGGGCGACCTCTCCGCAACGAGCGGCCGGGCGACGCTGGGCGCGACCGTCAGCAGCGGCATCGCGGCCGAGGTGGGCGACGGGCGCATCAAGGACTGCGTCGTCGCGCACGAGATCCTCCACCTCCTGGGCCTGGGCCACGTCGAGGACCCGGACAACATCATGTTCCCGCACTGCACGCCCGGCATGCTGGAGCGCGCGAAGCTCGAGCCGTGGCAGCTCGTGAAGATCGAATCGCTGGATGGGCTGCAGGCGACGACCCCGCATGGCGTCGAGCAGTGGGTCACGCGCGGGTGACGACACAGGAAGGGGAAAGAGGGGGCGATGGGGCGACCTCGGGACAAAGCTCACGTCCCGGACGCCCACCCTGAGTCGTGACGGGCGATTGCCGAAGCACGATCGGCGAGATCCTCGACGCGTCGATCCGGGTCCAGCGGATCCTGGGCCGTGGGCTCTACGAGCATCCCTATCGCGATGCCCTCAGCCACGAGCTTGTGAAGCGCGGGCACCAGGTGGAGCGCGAGGTCGCGTTCTCGGCCTTCTATGAGGACTTGATCCTACATCGGGCATTTCGGGCTGACCTTCTCGTTGACGGTCGAGTCATCGTCGAGCTGAAAGCGGTTGACCGGCTCGCCCCCATCCACTTCGCGCAAGCTCGCACCTACCTCCGTTTCAGCGGATGCGCGGCGGTCGTTCTCGTCAACTTCCACGCGCCCCGGATCATCGATGGCTTCTTTCCAATCCACTCCGATTCGCTCTTTCCCCTTCCTGTGCCGTCGGCTTCCCCGGGCGTGACCGAAGAAGCATCGGTCGAATCATCTCGCAAAGGCTAAGCCTGCCTGACACGCAGACACCCCTGGCCAATATGGCGACCCCCGCGCCGCGTGACGCGACGAGGTGGGGCGCCCCGTCGATCGCGGATGGCCTCTCCTTCACGGACTCCCGCGCGGTCCACGTCATCACGCGCGGCAACGTGGACGGCATCGTCTCGTCCTCGTTCTGCTTCGCGGTGCACCCCGACGCGCGCGTGAGCTACGTGCCCAGCGCGACCAGCGCCGTCGAGCTCCTCAGGAAGGACCTCAGCGCGCGGCACTTCTACCTCATCGACGTGGGCCTGACGCCCAAGCTCATCAAGACGCTCAACGCGAAGGCCAAGTCCGGCGCGCGCGTCACGCTCATCGACCACCACCAGACGAGCCTCATCCACGCGCACGAGCTTTCGACCGAGGTCGAGGTCGTGCTGGGCGACGCGGGCAGCGCGGCCGGCGCGGCGCTGGACCACTTCATCGCGCGCGGGATGCTCGCGCCCACCGCGGAGCTGACGCGCCTGGCCGCGATCGCCGACATCGTGGAGTACGGCACCTCCAACCACCTCGACGCGGCGATGCACGCGCACGGCTTCGAGCGGCTGGAGGAGGAGGCCGAGCACCTCGACTTCGCGTGGCGCCTCGAGATCGAGGACGACCGCTTCCGCGCGAACACGAGCCGCCGGCTGGCGAAGGGGCTCTGGCCCAGCGAGGTCAGCGACGTCAAGTCGCGCTACCTCACCATGCTCAACGAGAACCGCTGGCTCAAGGCGCAGGAGCGCGTCCGCAGCCGGCTCGTCGTGCGCAACGAGGTCGCGCTGCTCCACTTCGGCAAGCGCAAGCCCAGCCTGCTCGGGTTCGGCACGCGCGCCCTCACCAGCGTCGCGCGCGAGGAAGGCGCCAAGGTCGCGGTGCTCGTCAACCGGCGCGGAAACCTCGCCTCGGTGGCGCTGCGCGCGACGGGCGACACGCGCATGAACCTCGGCCTCTTCGTCGAGGAGTTCACGCGCGAGCATGGCATCGTCGGAGGCGGCCATCCGACCTCCGCGGGGGCGAAGATCAACTCGCGCTCGCTGCCGCTGTTCCTCGACGAGATCTTCCTGAGCGCCTAGCGTGCGCATTCGTTCGGCCGGGGCGCCAGCACGGTTAACACCCTGGCGCCGCGAGTGCCCCGCGTGCCCGATCCCGAGCGGCTTCCGACGCGCGACCTGCTGCTCGTGCTGGCCGTCGTCGCGCTCTGGGGGTTCAACTTCGTGCCCATCCGCTGGGCGCTCGACGAGGTGCCGCCGCTGGCGCTGGCCTCGCTGCGCTTCCTCCTCGCCGCCGTGCCGCTCGTCTTCCTGGTGAAGCGTCCCGCCGCGCCGGCCTGGAGCGTCGTCGCGTACGGACTCGCGATCGGCGTCGGGCAGTTCGGGCTCCTCTTCCTGGGCATCGCGGTGGGCATGCCCGCGGGGCTCGCGTCGCTCGTCGCGCAGGCGCAGGTGTTCCTGACGATCGGCCTGGCCGCGTGGCTCCTGCGCGACCGCGTCGCGCCCAGGCAAGCGCTCGGCGCGCTCGTCGCCGCGTCCGGGCTCGCGCTGCTCGTGGGCGCGAAGCTCGCCTCCGGGGCGCGGGCCACCGCGCTCGGGCTCGCGCTCTGCCTGCTGGCCGCGCTCTCGTGGGCCATCGGCAACGTCGTCGCCAAGCACGCCGCGCGCGCCCGCGCTGCCGATGCGCCGCCGCTCGACATGTTCGCGCTCGTCGTCTGGTCGAGCCTCGTCGCGCCCGTCCCGCTCGCCGTCCTGTCGTTCCTCTTCGAGGGCGGCCTCGCGCCGCTCCACGCGATCGCGTCGATGAGCCCGCGCGCCTGGGCGAGCACGCTCTTCATGGCGTGGGGCGCGACGCTCTTCGGCTTCGCGGCGTGGAACCGCCTGCTGCACCGCCACCCGACGGGACGCATCGCGCCCTTCGCGCTGCTCATTCCGATCGCGGGCCTCACGAGCGCGTGGCTCGTGCTGGGCGAGGCGCTTTCGTGGCTCGATGCCGGCGCGGGCGCGCTCGTGCTCGCGGGGCTGGCGCTCACGGTCCTCTGACATCTTCAAGCAGGCCCGGCGCGTTCGCGCGGCGATGCCGTCCTACTTCACGAAGGACACGCTCGCGTTCCTCAAGGAGCTGGAGAAGCACAACAACAAGGCGTGGTTCGAGAAGAACAAGCCGCGCTACGAGGAGCACGTGAAGGAGCCCAGCGCGCGCTTCGCGGCGGCCGTCGGGACGAAGCTCAAGCTGGAGCCCAACGTCATGCGCATCTACCGCGACACGCGCTTCTCGCGCGACAAGTCGCCCTACAAGACCAACGTCGGCATCGGCTTCGGCCACGGCAAGGCGGTCACGGCGCCCGGCTACTTCCTGCACGCGGGCCCGGGCGAGAGCGCCATCCACGCCGGCATCTGGCACCCCGAGCCGCCGGTGCTATCACGCATCCGCGAAGGGATCGTCGCCAAGCCCGCGGCGTGGAAGAAGGCGCGCGCCGTCGGGCTCTCCGAGGACGAGGAGAAGCTCAAGCGCCCGCCACGCGGCGTCCCGCTCGACCACCCGTACGCCGAGGACCTGAAACGCAAGTCCTTCACCGCCGGCATCGCGTTCAAGGACGCTGATATCACCGCGCCCGACTTTGACAAGACGTTCCTCGCCGCGGCGAAGAAGCTCGCGCCCCTCAACGACTTCCTCTCGAAGGTGGTCTGAGTGCTGCGCTGGGACGACCTGACGATGGCCGACTTCAAGGAGAAGGTCGGCTCGCGCACCGTCGCCATCTGGCCCATCGGGATCCTGGAGGCGCACGGCCCGCACCTGCCGCTCGCGACCGACGCCATCCAGGCCGAGTGGGGCTGCGAGAAGCTCGCGCAGCGCGAGGGCACGCTGCTGCTGTCACCGATGCGCTTCGGCAACGGCGTCGCCACCGCGCCCTACGCCGGCACGATCTCGCTCAAGTTCGACACGATCCGCGCGCTGGCCTACGACGTGATGGACGAGATGGGGCGCCAGGGCGTGACGCGGGCGATGGTGGTGTCCGGCCATTTGGGCGCCGACCACGTGCGCGCGCTCCGCCTCGCGGCCGAGGACGTCGTCGCCAAGCGCCCCGCGATGAAGCTCGCGGTGCTCTCCGACTGGGAGATCGTCTACGAGCTGCGCGGCAAGCCGGGATGGGAGGAGATCCCGCTGGAGGACGGGCACGCCGGCACGCTGGAGACCTCGCGCATGCTGGCGATCGCGCCCGAGCTTTGCAGGATGGAGCGCGCGCCGCCGTTCATCCCGAAGGCGCCGATCCCCGAGTTCCTCGTGACGACGGGCCTGGAGAAGCACTACCCCGAGGCGGTGCTGGGCGGCGACGCGCGCAAGGCGACTGCGGCGTTGGGGCACCGGGTCAACGAGCACGTGCTGCGGCGGATGAACGGAATCCTGGATTCCCTGACGCGGTGAGTCGAGCGCGGGGCAAACCAGAGCCGGGGACGTGACCCCTGAAAGAAAACGAGAACGCCCGCCAACCCGAGAACCCGAGTTGGGCCAGCGGGTTCGCGGGTTTTCGGGTCCTCGGGTTTCGGATGGGGTCACGCTTTCCCGGCATGACTTCCGGCGATTCGGCCCGCTCCGGTCCTTCGGCTACCACCCGACAGACGCTTCATGTAGCCCCTGCGGATTCAACGGTCGTGGTCATCCGCGCGATCAAGCGTCTCTTCGGCGGCTCCGAAGGCCCGGCGGGCATGTCGCCCGAGCAGGCCGAGATCCGCCTCAAGGGGCTCAAGGCCCAGCTCACCAAGAACAAGTCCGAGGCCAAGCGCCTCAGCAGCGAGAGCAACCTCGCCAAGAACCTCAGCGCGGAGAAGAAGGCCGCCAACAAGGCGCGCCTCAAGGAGCTGGAGTCCGAGCGCAAGGACGTCCTGCGCGAGATGAAGGCGCTCCAGAAGCGCCTCCCGAAAAAGTAGCGGCGATTCCCGGACAACGCTCAAGTATCGGCGGCGCGCATCGCGGGAGCATGCGCCTCTCCGCCGTGATCCGGAAAGAAGGCGACCTGTTCTCGGCCTGGTGTCCCGAGCTCGACGTGGCGAGCCAAGGCGCCAGCGAATCCGAAGCCCTTGCGAACCTGAAGGAGGCCGTCGAGCTCTACCTTGAGGACGACGACGCGGTCGCCCCCGCTCAGGCGCGGCTGACCACCTTCGAGGTCAACCATGGCGACGCGCCGGGTCGTGTCCGCGCGTGAGCTGCTGCGCGTCCTGCGCTCCTTGGGATTCGAGGTCGTCGGCCGCAAGGGAAGCCACATCCGGCTGAAGCGCCGCGATCCTTCGCCCACGCGCGTCGTCGTGATGCCAGATCACGCGGAGATCGCGCCCGGCACGCTCGCATCCATCCTGCGCCAGGCAGGGCTCACGCGCGAAGATCTCGACGAGCGCCTGCGTTGACGTGCTGCGACCTCCGGATAACGCTCAAGCCTGGCACGCCCACCCCCGGGCGTGCGCGCGCCCCTCCATCCTGACCTCGCCGTCGTCCTCGCGGCTTCGGTCGCCGTCGTTGTTCTCCTCGCCGTCTCGCTCGGGACCGCGCCGGCCGCCATCGCCGCGAAGGACGCGCCGCTCCACGATGGTCAGCGCGTGCGCCTCGACGCGCGCGTGCTCGCCGCCAGCGGATCGGCGCGCGGGCTGCGGCTCGTGGTCGCCGACGACACGGCCCGCCTCACCGTGCTCGGGCAGGCGGGCCTCGCGCAGCCGCAGCCGGGCGACCGCGTGCGCCTCGTGGGGCTCGTGGCGCAGCTCAGCGACGGGCTTGGGCTCTCCGCCGAGACGATCACGGTGACGCAGCGCGCCGCCACGCAGCCGATCGACCCCGCGCAGGTGGCCCGGCAGCCGCAGCTCTACGAGGGCGCGCGCGTGCTGCTCCGCGGCGAGGCGCGGGACGGCGCGTTGGCGGGCGGCGGCGCGCGCATGCTGCTATCAGGCCTCGCGCCTCCCGCGCCGGGAAGCTGGCTCGCGGCGGGGACGGTCTTCTATGACACGGCGCACGCGGCGTACGAGCTGCGGGTGGACGCGTGGAGCCGGCCCTCCTGATCGCGGCGCTGGCGGGCGCGCTCGCCGGCCTCGCCGCCTCCGCGATCCCCGGCCTGCACGTGAACGGCCTCGCGGCGCTGGCCCTCGCGCTCGCGTCCTCCGCCGGCGCGCCCGGCCAGGCGTTCCTCGTGGCGGCCTTCGCGGCGAGCCCGTTCGGCGGCGCGCTGCCCGGCACGTTCGTGGGCGCCAGCGGCGAGGAGGGCGCGCTCGCCTCGCTCCCCGCGCACGCGCTGGCCCGCGAAGGGCGCGGCGTCGAGGCCGTCGCGCTCCAGGCGTGGGGCGCGTTCGCGGGCATCCTCGTCGCGTTGCCCCTCGCCCTCGCCGCGCTTCCGCTCTTCGCGTGGCTCGGGCCGAAGCTCGGCACGGGGGCCCCGTGGCTCGCGATCGCCATCCTCGCGCTGCTCGTCGCCATCGAGCCCGCGCGCCCGAAGGTCCATCGCCGCGCGCTGCCCACGCCGCTGCGCGAGCGGGGCCGGCTCGTCACGCACGAGCGCGTCGAAGGCCCGCTCTCGCCCTGGGCCGGCCGCGCGCTGGCCCTCCTGGTCGTCGTGCTAGCAGGCGCGCTGGGCTGGGCCGCGCTGCGCCTGGGCGCCGCCTCCCCGCTCGGCCTTCCCGCGACCCCGCTCCTTCCGCTCCTCGCGGGCCTCTTCGCCGCGCCCGAGCTGCTCGCCGCCGCGCGGGCCCGCAAGCCCGGCCCCCGCGCGGCCCTGCGCGCCCTCCCGCCGCGCGGCCTGCTGCGCAACGCGATTCCCGGCGCCGCCGCCTCGTGCGTCGAAGGGCTCGTGCCCGCCGTCTCGCCCTCCATGGCGGCGATGCTCACGCCGCGCGCTGGCACGACCGAAGGCCGGCTCGTGCGCCTCGCGGCGGTGAACGGGGGCGGCGTCGTGTTCACGCTCCTGGCGTGGCACGCCTTCGGCCGCGCGCGGAGCGGCGCCCTCGTCGCGGCGCAGGCGATGGGCCCCGCGCCGAGCGACCTCGCGGCAGAGGCGCTCCGGGTCGTGCTGGCCGCAGCGATCGCGTGCCTGCTCGTCCGCGCGCTCTCGATGCCGGTCGCCCGCGCCTGCGCGCGCGTGGGCATCGCGCGCTGGGCGGTCGGCGGCCTCGCGCTGGTGGCGCTCTCCACGCTCGCCTTCGCGGGGTGGCTGGGGGCGCTCGACCTCGCGGCCGCGACGATCGTGGGGCTCGTGCCGCGCCGCCTTGGCGTGCGCAGGACGCTCGGCATGGCCGCGCTGCTCGTGCCGATCGCCCTGCGGGGGTTCGGCGTGGGATAGGAAGGAGACTTTATGGATACGAATGACATACGGATGCATTGTCTCCATGCGAACGGCAAGCTCGTGGACATCAGCAAGCACGCGGCGAACGCCATGCAGAACGAGCGCCCGCCCCTCACGCCCTTCGACGTGGTCGACGCGCTGGAGCAGCCCGACCTCGTCGCCGTCGACGGCCCGCGCCGCGCGGCGTGGAAGCGCGTCGGCGGGAGATCGCTGATCGTCCGCTACCTGGAGACCCAGGAGGAATATGATGTCCGAACCGTCTCGTGCACCCGCGCGCGGCCTCCGCTGTAACCTCCACGACGCGCCCGTCCCGATGGAGGACGCCATCGTCACGCTGCAGTTCCCGGGCGGCACGCTTCCCGTCCGCGGCGGGCGCTGCCCGATCGACGGCGACGAGAAGATCCGCGGCGAGGACCTCGTCGATGCCCAGGCGCTCGCGCACGAGCTTGGCCTCTACGGCCTCGAGGGCGCGGTGGAGCGCAAGATCGGCACCACCGGCACGAGCGCGTCGGTGACGCTCCCGCCCGACCTCCTGGCGCGCCTCGGCCTCAAGCCCGGCTCCGTCGTCGAGATCGGCGCGGCGGGCGAGGCGCTCGTGATCCGGAAGGCGCGCCCTCAGAAGCCCAAGAGGCGCCGCACGTCGCGATAGCTTTTCGCGACGGCATCCGGCGGGTGCTCGTCGGCCGCCGTGTCGGGGACGTCGCGCCCCTCGCAGAAGAGGATCGTGCGGAACCCGACGGCCTTGGCCGGCATGTCGAAGACGCGCGCGTCGCCCACCATCACGCAACGCTCGGGCGCCACGCCGGCGGACCGCGCCGCGGCCAGGAAGATCGACGGATCGGGCTTCGCGGCGCCGAACTCGCCCGAGACGAAGACGCGCGGCTCCTCGAAGAACTCGCGGTAGCCGATCGCCTCCAGCTTGGGGCGCTGGACCTTCGTGGGGCCGTTGGTGATGACGCCCAGCGTCCGCGCCTTGCGCAGGTCGGCGAGCAGCTCCCGCGCGCCGGGGTAGATCGCGGCGCGCCACTGCTGCGCGCGCGTGCGGTCGAACTCGGTCGTGATCCGCTCGACGAGGAGATCGTGCGGGTCGGCGCCGCCAGGTGCCGATAGGCCGGACCGGAGTCCGGCCGTGTCGAGGCCAAGGTTGGCGAGCGCGCCGGCCCACATCGTGCGGCGGAAGAGGTCCGGGTCGCGGTTGATCAGCTCGCGCTTCGCGTGCTCGCCCATGCCGTGGTAGTGCGACCAGTACGCCTCGGCGAGCGCGTCGAGGGTGTGCCGCGCGAAGACGTCGCGGAACGTGGCGTGCAGGTGGGCGAACGCGAGCGCCATGCTGCGGTCGAAGTCGTAGAGCGTGTCGTCCACGTCGAAGAAGATCGCGTCCGCGTCCGCGAGCCCGGGGGCCACGCGGGGCGATGGGCCCCTCCGCCCGAAAAAGGGTTCGCCAGCCGGCCGACGACCAGGCCCGGGCGCGCCGACGCGCGACGGCGCGACAACCCTCCACCCGCCAGACCTCCCACCCCAGGAAATTCACAAGAATCATCTAATACCCAGAAGGCCACCGCAGCCTGGGATCGGAGGCATTGGACATGCTGGAGTCGATCGTCCTGGGCATCGTGGTGGTCATGGCTGTCGCGGCCCTCGCGCTCGCCATCTTCGTCCTCGTCCTGGCGCGCCACATCCTGCGCGAGGAGACGGGCGTCCGGCGTTAGCTCACGCCGCGCGGTGCCCGTGCCGGTCGAAGCCGGGCGGAGCGCCCGCGATCTCGGTCGCCCGCTTGCTGCGCGACTCCTCGCCCGCGAAGCGCCACGCGACCGCCGCGCGGAACGCGGCGCTCTGGGCGGTCTCCTTCCATTCCTGCTCGCCGCTGCCCACGCGGAAGTTGAGCATGGCGAAGAGCTCCTCGTAGAGCTGCGCGGCCTTGACGTGGTGCTGCTTGGCCTGCTCGGGGGCGATCGCCTTGTTGCGCGTCGCGGCGATGAGGTTGCTGTGGCAGAGCGCGGCGAGGATCGCGTCGGGGACGAGCGCGGGCTTCTCCGCCTGCCCGATCCAGAGCGCGTCGAACGCCGCGAGGAACGCCTCGGCGCGCGCGGGCGTCGGGTCCTCGAAGAGCGCCTCGCGCGGCGCCTCCAGCCTGGCGAGCAGCGCCCGCTCGGTGTCGTCGAGATCCTCCTCCGCCTGCACGAGCCCCTCGGCGGCGCGCATGGCCTCGGCGGCCTTCCCTTCGAGCGCCTCGTACGCGCGCATGAGGCCGCGGAAGACGGCGAGCCGGTCGGGCGCCTCGGGGACGTCGGCGAGGTCCCCGTACAGGTCCGCGGCCCACTCGTAGCCGCCGAAGAGATCGGACTCCAGCGTCCGTATCAAATCCGCCACGGTTCGTCCAGGAACGGGTTCTGCAATATGCTTATCTAACGGCCCCCCGTGGGCACGTTTCGCGGGGAGAACCTCATGCAAACCTTCGCCAAGCCGCTCCTGACGCTCGCGCTCGTCGGCCTCGTCGCCGCAGCCTTCGCCGGCTGCCTCAGCAACGCGCCCAAGACCAGCGGCGAGACCGCCATCAGCCGCGTCTACACGCTCGACACGGACAGCAAGACGCTCTCGTCGGTGGGCGGCAGCAAGTCGCCGGCCGACGCCATGCGCCAGCTCCTCAAGACCGACCTCGTCGTGCGCGTGGCTGACGCGGGGGCCTACACGCTCTCGTACACCGACGCCCAAGGAGTCGCGCGCACGGCGCCGCTCGCCGACCTCGTCCCCGGCACGCCCCACGTCGTCTCCGGCGCGGACCCGATGGCGCCCGCGACGCTGAAGAACGCGGCGGGCGACGTCAAGGCGACCCGCGGCCCGCTCAACGCCACCTGGTGGCACGCGGGCGACGTCCCGCTGGGCTTCACGCTGGCGCCGGGCGCCTCGGCAAGCTACGCCACGACCTCCCTTCTCCACGAGGGCGTTACGCTCACCAACGTCAAGGCCGAGAACAACGTCACGCTCGACACCGCGCGCCTCGCGTTCACGCTCCCCGTCGAGGGCTCGTTCGCCTACACGCTGGGCGCGCCTGGCGCCGACGGAGCGCCGCTCGCCTCGACGCTCGACCTGCACGTGCCCGCCAACGCCGCCGACCTGCTCCTCGTGGACGCCACGGGCAGCATGGACGGCAAGCCCGGCACCGCGGGCGTCGACGTCTCCGCCGCCACGGCCCAGGTCAACCTCGGCGCGACGACCTGGTGGGACGACGGCGGCCCCACCGCGACGCGCTTCGACGGCGGCCACGCCACGTTCCAGCCCAGCGTCACCGCGTGGGTCACCGGCGGCTTCGTGCCCCAGGACGGCGCGGACGCCTCGAACTGCATCGGCAAGAGCCGCGCCGACA
The DNA here is from genome assembly GCA_034667685.1 of Thermoplasmata archaeon. Taxonomy (GTDB): domain Archaea; phylum Thermoplasmatota; class SW-10-69-26; order JACQPN01; family JAJPHT01; genus JAJPHT01. The sequence goes on from JAXDQU010000011.1 coordinate 34,181, forward strand.
ACTGCCACCCGGAGCAGCTCAATGGCACCACGCAGGACTGGCCCGCCGGCGAGAAGCAGGCCATCGCGGCCTCGGACCTCCCGCGGTCGACGACGTCGGAGTCGCGCGACGTGACGACCTTCCTCAAGGCGCTCTTCGCGCTCGACATGCAGCCCGGCGACGCGCTGCGCGTCAGCATGCGCGACAGCAGCCGCGAGGGAAGCAACGTCTACGACGTGCTGGAGACCTCGTCGCTGGAGGTCGTGGACCAGGAGAAGGTCACCGTCCCCGCGGGCACCTTCGACGCCCTCAAGGTCGTCCAGGAGGCGCGCATCGTCACGAACGTCGACCGCCTCTCCGACGGCTCGTCCGCCGGCCCCTCGATCGAGAACCTGCGCCTCAACGAGACCGTCGCGCGCTCGACCTACTGGTTCGACGCCAAGACCTACCAGCCCGTGAAGATGGAGACCTCGCTGCCCTTCGACGTCGACGCGGCCGCGAAGGCCATCATCCGCGCGGTGCAGCCGGGCGCGTGGAAGACCGCCTCGCTGGAGACGCTCTCGCCCGACCAGGTGAAGCTGGAGCTCACGGCGACCGCGACGCTCCAGGCCACGAAGCTCGCCGACGCGCCCACGCTCGTCTCGCCCGTCGTCGCGCTGGGCCTCGCGCAGACGCTCGCCGCCGGCGCCGCCTACGCGCCCGTCGGGTTCGCGGCCTCCAGCGCGGGCCTCTCACCCGCCGCGCTGATGCCCAACAGCGGCCCGCCCCCGGAGATCGAGATGATACCGACGCCCGCGCCGTATCCGTACCCGACGCCGACGCCCCCGACGTCGTCCCCGAACATCCACTGGCACGCCCTCTTCGACGTGTACGTGAACGGCGAGCGCATGCAGATCAGCCCGTCCACGGCGATCGCGCTCTTCTACGAGGGCGGCGCGCGCTTCCTCCCCGCGCACCTCCACCAGTGCAACCCGCGCCTCCTGCACAACGAGGGCGACGCCGAGAGCGGCTCGCTCGCGGCGCTGTTCAACGTGAACTGGGGGAGCCAGGGTGGCGCGCTCAAGCCCGACGACCTGACGATCCCCGAGGGCGCGACGCTCGCGGGCGACTACGCGGTCGACGAGACGCACGCCCTTCGGCTCTTCGAGAGCGACGACAACGGCCCCTGGCAGGAGGTCGACGTGACTGCGCCGATCACGGACCACGCGCGCTACGTCCTCGTGTACGGCGACGAGACGCCCGACCAGGTCGCGGCGTACGAGGCCGCGATGCCGGAGTTCACGACCGGCGCCGTGTGCTAGGGCGATCCGAGCGCGTCGCGGATGGGCTGACGGCGCAGCCGCGCCAGGGCCCACCGCGACGCGCCCACGCCCGCCGCCACCGCCAGCGCCAGGATCGCCAGCGCCACGAGCCACGAGGGGGCGGGCGGAGGGACCTTGAGCGCCGCGGCGCGGAACGCGAGCGCCAGGAGCCATGATAGCAGCGTGGCGAACGCCACGCCCACGACCCCGCCCGCCAGGCCCAGCCACAGGCCGAGGCCCTGGTAGACGCGGCCGAACGCCTGGTCGGGGATGCCGATGGCGCGCAGCGTGGCGAGCGTCGCGCGGTCCTCGCGCACCTGCCGCGCGAGGGTGTGCGCGATCCACGCGCCGGTCATGAGCGTGAGCGACGCGACGACGATCCACGCCGTGACGCGCACGCTGTCGAACACCGGCCCGAGATAGCTTTCCCGGAACGGCCCGGACGCGATCGCCACGAAGCCGCGCTGCTGCGCCGAGGCCACGAGCGCGTGCTGGTCGCCCGCCGCGAGCACGACGTTGGCCGGCGGGTTCGTGGCGAAGTAGCCCAGGAGGCGCGCCACGTCGCCGCGCGGCGCGTAGACGACGAGCCGGTCGATCATGCGGAACCCCGTCGCGTACGTGCCCACGAGCAGGCCGTGCGCGGAGACGAGCTGGTTGTTCTCGACGTGGCCGGCCGTCAAGTTGTAGATGCTGCTCCAGGCGAAGGAGCCGTCGTACACGGTGAGGTTCGCGCTGTGCACGAAGTCCTCGCCCGCGAAGATCGGCACGACGGGCTCGCCGTCGGGCAGCGTGGGCAACGCGCCCTGACGCCCGAGCATGACGCCCCGCGAGACGTAGGCGTCGAGGTCGACGACCTGCGCGTCGGCGTCCGGGTCGATGCCCACGAGGATCGCCGCCGAGCGCGTCGCGTTCGCCGCGCCCGCCGCCGTCGTGAAGTCCGCGCCGTGGAGGAAGATCCCCTCCGATTCGAGCCGGGGCGCGAAGCGCGCTGAAGGATTGTCATAGCGCAGCCCGGTGAGCACGTCCTGGAGGTCGGTCATCGGCTCGCCGTCGCCCACGCCCGTCCGGGCGCGCGCGATGCGCACGTCGCCGCCCAGCGTCGTCGAGATCTCGCGCCCCACGCCGCCTTCGAGGCCGTCGACCGAGGCGAGGACGAGGAAGTAGGTCGCGGACGTGGCCGCGAGCAGGATCGCCAGCGCGACGTACGTGCGCTTCCGGTTCGCCCACTCGGCGCGCATGAGATCGCGGGCGACGGTCATGCGAGCCTTCCTCCCTCGATGCGCACCTGGCGCGCGCCGGGCGGCGCGAGACCCGGGTCGTGCGTGACGAGCATCAGCGCGGCCTCCGACTGCGCGCACGCCTCGTCGAGCGCGTCCATCACGCGGCGCGCGCTCTCGGGGTCGAGCTCGCCCGTGGGCTCGTCGGCCAGCACGAGGTAGGGCCGGTTCGCCAGCGCCCGCGCGACGGCGACGACCTGCTGCTGGCCGCCGGAAAGCTGGTGCGGCAGGTGGCCCGCACGCTCCGCGAGGCCCATGCGCGAGAGAAGCTCCGCGGCCCGGGCGCCGGCGTCCGTCGCTCCGGCAGCCTTCATCGGCAGCGCGACGTTCTCCTGCGCGCTCAGGCGCGGCAGCAGGTGGAAGTGCTGGAAGACGAAGCCGATGCCCGTCAGGCGCTCCCGCGCGCGCTCGGCGTCGGTGGCGCGCCAGAGGTCGCGCCCCTTGTGCAGCACCGTCCCGGCGTCGGGCGCGTCGAGCAGACCCGCCACCGCGAGGAGCGTCGTCTTGCCGCTGCCGCTGCGGCCGCGCACCACGACGCGCTCGCCCGCGGCGACGTCCAACGCGACGCCTTCGAGCGGCGTGACCACGTGCCCCGCGGCGCGGTAGGCGCGTCGCACGCCACGCAGCGCGAGGACCGGGGGCTCCACGCGCATCGAGCAAGCGCAGCCTACAAGACCGTTGCCTAGCGTCGCGCCGCCGTGGACCTTCCGAACGCGAAGCGCGCGCAGGTGCTCGTCGGCATCCTGTTCACGGTGATCCTCGCCGGGCTGGACAACACCATCGTGGGCACGATCATGCCCGTCGCGCGCGCCGAGCTGGGAAGCCCCGGGCTCTACGCGTGGGCCTTCGCGGCCTACATGCTCGCCACGGCCATCTCGATGCCGCTCTGGGGTCCGGGCAGCGACCGCTGGGGGCGCAAGCGCACGTACCTCGTGGGCATCGCGGTGTTCACGCTGGGCAGCGCGCTCTGCGCGGCCGCGCCCACGATGCCGCTCTTCATCGCCGCGCGCACGCTCCAGGGCCTCGGCGCGGGCGCCGTGTCGAGCCTGCCCTTCATCGTGCTGGGCGTCGTCTTCCCGCCGCAGATGCGCGGCAAGGCGCTGGGCGTCGTGTCGAGCGCGTGGGCGATCGCGAGCGTCGCGGGCCCGGCGATGGGCTCCGCCGTCACGAGCTTCACCTCGTGGCGCTGGGCGTTCCTCATCAACGTCCCCATCGCGCTCCTGGCGGGCGCGCTGATCCTCCTCGCCATGCCCGAGAGCCACGGCGACCGCGAGGGGCGCTTCGACCTCGCGGGGGCGCTGCTCGCGGGCGTGGGCGGCGGCCTCCTGGTCTGGGCGTTCGTCGACATGGGCGAGGGGACGATCGGCACGACGGAGTACGCGCTGGCCCTGGGCGGCCTCGCGCTGCTCGCGCTCTTCGTCTGGGTCGAGTCGCGCGCCGCGAAGCCGATCCTGCCGCTCGACCTCTTCCGCCACCGCGGATACGCCGCGTCGATGGCCGCGAGCCTGCTCCTCTTCTTCACCGCGTTCGGCATCAGCGCCTACCTTCCGCTGCGCGCGCACGACGTCCACGGGCCCGGCGCGGTGGGCTGGGTCGTGGGCGTGTTCACCATCGGCTGGAGCGGCTGCGCGTTCACCGCGGGGCGCATCGTCCACCGCGTGGGCGAGAGATCGCTGGGCCTCGTGGGCGTCGCGGTCCACGTCGCGGGCTTCCTCGCGCTCGCGCTCTTCTTCGACCGCAGCCTCGCGGCGGCGTGCCTCGCGGCCGGCGTCTGCGGCGCGGGCATGGGCATCCTCTCGCCCGGGCTCACGGTGGTCGTCCAGAACAGCGTCGAGGTGCGGCGCATGGCGAGCGCGACCACGAGCCAGCAGTTCGTCCGCCAGATCAGCGCCGCGCTGGGCGTCTCCGCGTTCGTGCTGCTCGCCGGGCTCCGCGGGTTCGTCTGGAGCCTCTACGCCTTCGCGCTCGTGGCGGCCGTCGCGCTCGCGTTCGTGGCGCTGCTGCCGCCGCACTCGCTCTCGGCTCACGGACCGGCCGGCGCGGCGCCGGCCGGCGAGCCCTGAGGCCCGGCGAGGGTCGCCGCCAGGCGCAGCGACGAGCGGTAACGCCGCGGCGCCCCGCCGTCGTGCTCGACGAGGCCCAGGCCCCCGAGCCGGCGGAGGTGGTACGCGACGAGGCGCCGGGGGAGCCCGGTCCGCGCGATGATATCACCCTGGGTCAGGCCCTCCGGCGCGGCGCCCACGACCTCGGCGAGACGGCGGCGCGTGCCGGACTTGAGCTGCGCCTTCGCGCGCAACGTCTCCGGGTCGAGGGAGCGCCGGGCAGGCAGGTAGAGCAGGCGCCCCTCCACGCGACGCGAGACGATGAGCCGCTGCGCCTCCAGGACCGCGAGATGGTGGCGCACGACGACGCGGGCGATGCCGGTCGCGCGCGAGACGTCCGCGGGACATTGGCCCGGCGAGTCGGAAAGAAGCGCGTGGATGCGGGCGCGGTTCGCGTTCGCCAGCGCGTCGGCCGGCGCGATGCGCGAGTAGAGCGGCACGAGCAGCGCGCGCGCCAGGAGCACGAGCGCCGCGAGGATCGCGCCGCCCAGGCCGATGCGCGCCGCGAGGGCCGCGGACGAGGCGGACGCGCCGGCCGCCGCGCGCGTCTCGTGATCGCCCACGCGCACGAGGGTCGCGTCGCCGCGCACGCCCGAGGCGAGGGGCGCGCCCCCCAGCGCGTCGGTGGCCGGGGCGCCGGCGGAGGGAGAGCGCGTCGCGTCGAGGAGCAAGGCGCCTTCGAGGCGGATCGGCTGGTGGCGGAACGAGGTCTGGTTGCCGGCGTAGTCCAGCGTGCCGCTGGCGTCGGGCGAGGCGAGCGCGCCCTGGAGGTCGAGCTCCGCCTTCTCGGCGAGCAGCTCGGCGGGGCCGCTCCCCTGGAGCACGGACGCTCCGGTCAGGTTGAGCCAGGCGTGGCGGTCGACGCCCTGGTAGACGACGGGTGGGAGCGGCGCGACGGCGGGGTCGCGGCTCGTCGTCGCGTCGAGCGACTCGTTGCCGCGCGCGGTCTCGACGATGGCGGAGGCGCCCTTCAGGAAGAGGGTCACGCGGCCCGAGGCGAGAAGATGCGGCGACCCACCCAGGAGAGCCGGTCCCGCAACGAGCGCGCCGGTGGGCTCGTCGCGCCTGAAGGCGTCTTCGCCCGTGCATTCACGGCTGCAAAAACGCTCGCCAAGCGGGAGCGTGGCGAGGCGGCCCGACGCGTTCCCCTCGAGGCCGAGGCGGCCTCCCCCCGAGACGACGAGGATGACGCGGCAATCCTCCTGGCACGCGAAGCTTCGGATCGTCGCGTTGGAGGTCTGGATGGGGTCGTCGGCCGGGCCGCTCTGGGGTCCTTCCTCCACGGGCCCTGCTTGGGCTCCGACGATGCTGCGCGTGATCCGGTGCCCGTCCACGAGGCTCGCGTGCAGCGCGAGCGGCGCCCCGGCGCGCACGAAGGGGGTCAGGTTGAGCACGCCATCGGCCGTCGACAACACGACGTGGCCCGAGAGATCGATGCCGATCGCGGGATCGAGCGAGCCCCGGATCGGCGAGGCGCCCGCGAAGGCCGCCACGAGAAGCGTCGTGGCGAGCGCGGCGTAGACGCCTCCGCGGAGCATGCGGGGCGGAGTGCGCCCGCGAGGACTTGAGCGTTCGCGTGCGCGCTGCCCCGCCGGGTACAACATGCGACTACGCACCTTATGTTGTGGCCCGCGCACACCCGCCCCGATGGGCACCTTCCGTTTGGGCCTCGCCCTCGTCCTGACCCTCGCGCTCGCCGCCCCCCTGGCGAGCGCCATTCCCCTCTACCCCGGCAATCCCCCCTTCGTGGTCGGGGGTCCGCTGGGTCGGCTCCTGAGCCAGGATCCCGTGGGCCACATCGCCAAAGTGAACGCCCCCTGCGCCCAGGACGCGCAGGCGTGCCTGATCAACGAGCTCCTGGAGTACTGCGTGTACCACCCCGACGCGCCCGTCTGCGTCCAGACGGCGGAGGAAGTCGCATGGATGATCGTGTGCCTGACGCCGGACCAGGGCGTCGGGCTCAACCTCGAGGGACCGGGAAGCGGATGCATGCCACTCACGAGCTACGTCCCGCCGCCCCCCTCCGGCCTACCGCCGTGAGCGCGCCTTGAGCATCGCCCGCGCCGCGGCGTGGGGCGCCACCGCGTTCGCCGCGCGGCCGATCGCGCCCACCAGCGAAAGATCGACCTCGGGCGTGCGGCGCTTCGCGGCGCGGACGAGCGCCTTCGCGACGTGCTCCACGCTCTGGCTTCCGGGCACCTTGGCGCGGGCTCCTGGCGCGCCGGGCGCGGCGAGCCGCCGGTCCGCGAAGCCGGTGTCCACGCCGCCGGGCGACAGCAACGTCAGGCCCACGCCGTCGGCCTCCAGCTCGGGGCGCGCGCTGCGCGTCCAGCCCGTGAGGGCCCACTTGCTCGCCGCGTAGACGGACGAGAGCGGCACGGGCGCCTTGCCCGCCTGCGAGCCCACCACGACGACGTGCCCCTTGGCGGCGCGCAGCGCGGGGCCGAACGCATGGACGGTCCGCAGCACGCCCACGAGGTTCGTGTCGAGCACGCGCGTGACGTCCTCCATCGGCATGTCGAGGAACGCGCCGTACTGGCCCACGCCCGCGTTCGCCACGAGGACGTCCACCGCGGGACCGCACGACGCGGCGAACGCGCGCACGTCGGCCTCGCTCGTGACGTCGCACGCGCGCCACACGGCCTCGGGCGCGCCGAGCCCCTTGGCGACCTCGGCCACCTCGCGCAGCGCGGGCCCGTGGCGCGCGCAGAGCGCGAGGCGCGCCCCCTCGCGCGCGAAGGCGAGCGCGGCGGCCTTGCCGATGCCGCTGGAGGCGCCGGTGATGACGACGAGCATGGTCTCACTTCGCCGGGATCATCTTCAGCGCGTGCGTCCACTTGCCCGTGCGGAAGCCGTGCACGATCCAGACGAGCGCGATCGCCTCGAGCAGGCGCGCGGCCTCGATCCCGCCCAGGTCGATGATATCACGCCAGCCCAGCTCGCGCAGCAGCTCCTCGGCGCGCCGCTTCGCCGCCTCGTCGTCGCCCGCGACGAACATGGTCGGATCGCCGAACGCGCCCGGGTCGTCCATCTGCGCATGGCTCACGACGTTGAGCGTCTTGACGACCTTCGCGCCCGGCGCCCAGCGCTGCACGCGCTCGCCCGCGCTGTCGTTCCCCGAGACGGCCAGGAGGGGAGGAAGGCCACCCTCGCGGTACGTCAACGGGTTCGTCACGTCGATGAGGAGCTTGCCGCGCAGCCGCTCCGGCCCCGCCAGGCGCACCGCGTTCTCCGTGCCCGACCAGTCGGTCGCCAGCACGACGACCTCGCCGAACGTCGCGGCCTCGGCGTTGGTGCCCGCCTTCGCCCCGGTCTCCTTCGTCCACGCCACGACATCCTCGCGCCCCGGCTCGCGCGTCCCCATCGTCACCGGATGGCCGAGCTTCGCGAACGCGCCCGCGAGCTGCTTGCCCACATCGCCCGAGCCGATCACGCCGATCTTGAGCTTCGACATGGCCTGGCATCGGGCGATCCCCGGATGAACCCGGCCTAGGATGCCGCAGGCGTGGTCTGCAGCGCGGGCCCCGCGACGTAGCGCTGCGGCATGCCCGGCTCCCGGCGGACCAGGCCCGCCGACTCCATGCGCTGGAGGTGGTGCGCCACCAGGCGGCGCGACAGGCCGGTCAGGCCCGCGAGCTGCATCTGCGTCTGCGGCGCGGGCGCGCTTGCGAGCGCCTGCGCGATCCGCGCGCGCGACGCATCGCGCAGGAGCCAGCCCGCGTCCGTCGCCGCGCCCTCGTTGACGCGCTCCGGCGGCGCGAACGCCACGCTGCGCCCGTGCGGCCGCGCCACGAGCATCTTGTGCACCACGAGCATCCGCAGGTGGTGCTGCGCCACGACGCGCGCCAGCCCCGCCTCGCGCGCCACCTCCGTGGCGGTGAGCCCCGGACGCGCCGAAAGGAGCGCGAGGATGCGCTGCCGGTTCTCGTTCGCGAGCACGGTCGCATGGTTGATGCGGCTGTAGAAGGGCGCCGCGAGGGCGTGGCGGGCGAGGAAGATCGCCAGCGCGGCGAACGCGAGCAGCGAGATCCCCGCCGCGGCCTGGGCCGGCGTCGTCGGCTCAGGGCGAAGCGGGATCGCCACCCCTCCGACGCTGGCGACGCGCGCCTGGCCCGAGAAGGTCCCGGCGACGGCATTGAGCGCGCCCGCTTCCTTCAGCGATTCTGGGGGATCCGGCCGCCGGGGATCGAACGTCAGCGTGCCCTCCAGCTTGAGCGCATCCTTGTCCAGGACGTACCGGTGGCCATCCACCTCCATCCAGCCGCTGGTCGAGGGCGCGGCGAGGGCGCCGTCGAGCGCGACGCGCAGCGTGGGCGCCAGGAGGGAGCCCGCCGCGTTGGGGACCTGGACGTCCGAGCCGTCGAGGTCGAGCACGAGGAAACGCTCCGTCTCCTTCTGGGCCAGCGTCTGGGTCCCGGCTGGTCCGAGCACGGGCGTGGTGAACCGCCCCGTGTCAAAGCTTGCCTCGCCGCCGGTGTCGTTGCGGAGCGTGACTTGGACGCCGTAGGCCATGACCTCGATCTGGCCGGTCGCGCGGGCGGTGGCCGAGGAGAGGCCCGGCCCGGCGGCCGCGCCGAACGGGACAAGGTAGCTGCCCGCGGGAGCCTCGTAGTAGTAGTTGTCGGGCGTCCCCTCCTGGAGCGCGTTCACGGCGAAGACGAGCGGGAGCGCGGTCAACGCGGGGAGCCGCGCGGACGCGCCCGAAACCGACAGGGCGCCGTGGCCTTCCGGGTAGACGACGAGCTCGCATCCGTCGCGGCAGCCCGAGAACGTGACGTTGCCGGAGAGGAGCGAGACGGTGTCGTTCTCGGGCACGTCCTGGCTTGCGGGGCCCTGGGCAACACGGGTGCGGGAGGTCGTGACCACGTAGCCGTGGGCCGCCCGCGCGTGGGCCACGAGCGTCCCGCCTAGCCGAAGGGAGGGCGCAAGGTCCAGGAGGCCCGCGTCCGCGCTCGTCACGGCGTGGCCGGTGGCCGAGCCGCCATGGCCGAAGACGAGGTCGCCGCGGACCGCCGAGGTCGCCAGCGCGGCAGGCGTCAGGAGCAGGACCAGCGTCGCGATCGTGATGAGCGAAGCGCGCATCGAAGCCTCCGGAGCGCACGAGGCGATCCACGGAGAAAAGCCCACCGCCGGGGTCCACGAGGGCTGGAAACCGAACGCCTACTAGCCTTATGATGGCCCGGCTCCACTACGCGCGCATGAGGCTGTTCCTGTTAGGGCTTCTTCTCATGCTTCTCGTCGTCGTGGCTTCTCCTGCGTTGGCGACGCCGCCGCTTCCCGTTCCGGACAACCCCCTGGGGCCGCTCCCCCCGAGCCCCGATCTGGCGTGCGTCACGCCCGGCGACCCCCTGCACCACCCGCCGTACCTGTGCCACGTCGACAGGCTCTTCTCGCCGCTGCTGACGGAAATCCTGTGCTCCCCGGGCAACGTGCCCGGCTGTTACTCCTGAGCCGGTCGCGGCCCGCGCGGGCAAAACGCCCGCGCGGGCGAGAGGATCCGGACCTCAGATCTTCGCGAGGTACATGTCCAGCTCGTGCGGGTGGACGCGGAGGCGGAACGAGTCCCACTCCTTCGTCTTCACCGTGTTGAACTGCTCGAAGATGTGCTCGCCGAGCACCTCGCGCACGAGCTTGCTGTCGTTGGCGAGGTCGAGGGCCTCGCGCAGCGAGCCGGGCAGCGAGCCCACGCCGTTCTTCTTGCGCTCCTGCGGCGTCATGTGGTAGATGTCCTGCTCGACGGGCTCGGGGGGCGTGAGCTTGTTCTTCACGCCGTCGAGGCCCGCGGCGAGCATGACGGCCGTCTGGAGGTAGGGGTTGCCGGCGGGGTCGGGGCAGCGAAGCTCCAGGCGCGTGCCCTTGCCGCGCGCGGCCGGGATGCGGATGAGCGCGCTGCGGTTCTTGTTGGCCCATGCGATGTAGCAGGGCGCTTCGTAGCCCGGCACCAGGCGCTTGTACGAGTTGACGGTGGAGTTGAGGACCGCCGTCATCGAGGGCACGTTGGTCAGGAGGCCGGCCATGTAGTTGTACGCGGTGCCGGAGAGCTGGAAACGGCCCTTCTCGTCGTAGAAGGCGTTCTGGTTGCCCTTCCAGAGGCTCTGGTGGACGTGCATGCCGCTGCCGTTGACGCCGAAGATGGGCTTCGCCATGAACGAGGCGTGGAGGCCGTGCTGCTGCGCGACGACCTTCGTGACCCACTTGAGCGTGAGGATGCGGTCGGCGCTGACGAGGCCGTCGCCGTAGTTGAAGTCGATCTCGTGCTGGCCGGGCGCGACCTCGTGGTGGCCCGCCTCGATGTTGAAGCCCATGTGCTCCAGGTAGAGGATGGTCTCCTTGCGGACCTCCTCGCCGAAGTCCTGCACGCCCACGTCGAAGTACGCCGCGCGGTCGTGGGGCGTGTTGGTGGGGTTGCCGTTCGCGTCGAGCTTGAACAGGAAGAACTCGCACTCGGGGCCCGTGAAGAAGTTGTAGCCCATCTCGGAGGCCTTCTTGATCTGGCGCTGGAGCACGTAGCGCGGGTCGCCGTCGTAGCGGCGGCCGTCGGGCAGGTACACGTCGCAGATCAGGCGCGCGGAGCGGCCCGTGCCGGAGGTCCAGGGGAGGACGGCCCACGTGGCGGCGTCGGGCTTCAGGATCATGTCCGACTCCTGGATCTCGGCGAAGCCGGCGATCGAGGAGGCGTCGAACTGCACGCCGCTCTCCAGCACCTCCTCGAGGCGCTCGACGGGCAGCTCCACGTTCTTCGGGGTGCCGTTGATGTCGCTGAACATCAGGCGGATGAACTTGACATTCTCCGCCTTCGCGGACTTGAGGACGTCGCCGCGGACCGTATCCGCGCCGGACTTCTTCGTGGGAGCAGCCATGGAATGCACACCTTCGGCCACGCGGGGCCGCTGGCCCATCGAGTGGGATCGCGTACTTATGGGTTTCCGAAAAACAGAGCGACGCCCGCACGGCCAGTGGGCCATTTCACGTACGTTTGCACACCATTTCCGATGGAGCTTGATCCGTCTGGCCGGAACGATCGGAAGAAGCTGGGCGGCGCGGCGCGCAATCCCGCACACCTGTCGGGCCAGGCGCGCCCCGCTCAGCCGCTCGCCGCGTCGGCGGAGAGCGCCGGCGCGAGCGGGCTCGCGCGATAGCGGCGCGGCGACGCTCCGTCGTGCGGCTCCAGGAAGCCGGCCTGCTCCAGCCGGCCCAGGTGGTACGACACGAGCCGCTGCGAGAAGCCGGTGCGCTCCACCAGATCGCGCTGCGTGAGGCCGGCCGGCGCGCCGGCGACCAGCGCCGCGATGGCGCGCCGCGTCGGATCGCGCACGCTCGCCGAGCGCTCGACCTCGCGCGGAGCGACCTCGCCCACGACGTGATAGCACCGGATCGCGCCGTGCCGCTGGCTCGCGACGTGGCCGCTGTTCTCCAGCATCCGCAGGTGGTGCCGCACGACGATGCGGTGCGCGCCGGTCCAGCGCACGAGGTCGGCCGTCGTGGCCGCCGGCCGCTCCAGGAGCAGCGCGTGGATGCGCTGGCGCATGGGGTGCTTGAGCGCGCGCGAGGGCGCGATGCGCGTGTAGAGCGCGAGCGCGCCCGCGACCGCGAGCAGGCCCAGGATGGTGACGCCGCCCGCGACGGCGGCCTTCTGGGCGCTCAGGCCTCCGAGAAGATCCACGCCGGCGGCGGACGCCCGCGTGGCGGTGCCCACGAGGCTGATCCTCATCGGCTCCGGGGCCGGCGCGAGCAGGCCGCTGGCCTGGCGCGACCCCGAGACCGCGACCTGCAGCGCGCCTTCCAGCGCGAGCGTCCCCCCGCCCAGCGAGTGGGGGATCCAGCCCACGGTGATGTCGCCCGCCGCGCTCCCGGCGGCGAGGCGGCCCTGCACGTCCACGGCGTCCGTGGTCCCCTCCAGCGTGAAGGGCGAGAGCCCCTCGATGCGCGGGTCGACGAGATCGAGCCACACCCACCGCGTGTGGGCCTGGGTGAGGAGCGGCTGGCCGGGCGCGTCGCTGCGCGGCTCCTCCCGCTCGAACGTGTCGATCTCGCCCGCGCTCGTGTGGAGCGTCGCGTTGAGCAGGACGAGGTGGACGTGCGAGGGGAGGACGGGGGTGCCGGCGGCGCCGGTGGCCTCCAGCGTTCCGGCCGGCTCGGTCACGACGTACTCGGAGTCCGGCCCGCTGCCGGCGGTCGAGGTCCGGAAGGTCCGGGGGCGGTCGAGCTCGTGCAACGCGAGCTGGTCCGTCTCGACGCCGAGCGGATCGCTCGATGCGAGCACGAGGAAGCAGCTCTCCTTGCACGTGATGGTGGCGCCCTGCGTCGCGCCGAGCGAGAGCGCGCTCCGGGTCCCGTTGGGCGTGCCGTAGCCTGGCGAGTGCGGCCAGATCGGCAGGCCGGTGTGGACGAGCTGGTGATAGCGGTCGATCTGCTCGCCCCGGGCCGAGGCGAAGGAGAGGGAGATCGGATGCCCCGGCGCCGCCGAGAGGTCGAGGAGCCCGTCCGTCGCCCGCGCCGAGATCGCGCCTTGAAGGCCCACGCCGCCCACGAGCGTCGCCTGGGCGTGGACCGGAGCGCCCGCGCTGGCCCCGGCGGCGGGGAGGAGGACGAGGAGCGCGACGAGCAGGGCGGCTCGCATCGCATCACCTCAGGGGAGCATGGGCAGGCGCGGGATCTGCGCCGGAGGGAGCGCGACGAGCGGGGGCGGGCTCGGGATCGTGCTGACCGAGTCGACCGTGCAGGTCATGGGGTCGATCTGCTGCGGGTCGGGCTGCGTGTTGAGCACGCACGTGATCTCGTACTGGACCCAGACCTCGCTGTCGTAGACGTACACCAGGAAGTGGACCACGTTGCCCTCGTACGACGCGCTCGCACCCAGGCCCAGCCGCGGCATGGTGCATTGGCCATCGTCCGAGATGGGGGGCGATCCCTGCGGGTCGATGCAGGGGTCGGCGGATCCTGTGGGGATCCACGTGGTCGCAAGGAGGACCAAGACAACGAGAACGCTCTTCATGACAGCAAGTCTCCCGGCGCCCGAGGCCTCTTGCGACGTCATAAACATAGGTAGCCAGCTTGTTTCTGAGGGCTGCCCGTCCGGAGATGGCCTTCAGGATTGGACGAATGACCGATTCTTTCACCGAAGCCCTTTTCATTTGGCCAATCCTGCCCCGATCCGTGGAGCCAACCGAGGGCGCGGACCTGGCCGTTCGCCGGAAGATGGGATTCCTCCTGGAGCAGCCGGTGCGCACGCGCGCCAAGCCCGGCCCGAAGCCGCAGGAGGGGCTCGACGACGTGGACGTGGGCATCATGCGCGCGCTCAACCAGGACGCCCGCAAGAGCTACCGCGACCTCGCGAAGGAGCTCCAGCTCGCCCTCTCGACGGTGAGCGCGCGCGTCAAGCGCCTGGAGGCGCAGGGCTACATCACGGGCTACGTCCCGGTCATCGACGCGCAGAAGCTCGGCTTCGACCTCGTGGTGGTCGTGGGCGTGAAGATCGCGCACGGCAAGCTCCTGGAGGCGCAGCAGAAGATCGCCAAGCTCGCCCGCGTCTTCGCCGTCTACGACGTGACGGGCGACTGGGACAGCATCATCATCGCGCGCTTCCGCGACCGCGAGGAGCTCAACGACTTCGTGAAGGACCTGCTCGCGATGCCACACGTGGAGCGCACGGGCACCCAGCTCGTCCTAAACACGGTGAAAGAGGAGCGGCGCGTCCTCTTCTGAGCGTCAGGGATTTGCACGATGCGGCGCGAAGAGGCGCGCATGGTCGAGGTCGTCGGGCCCTGCCCGCTCTGCGGCCAGCCGATCGCCGCCTTCGCGCCGAACGTCGTGACGGCCCACGGGCCCGGCGTCTGCACGCCCGCTCAGTCCTGATCGAGGTGGAGGCGGACCTCGTACCCGTCGAGGTCGTGGAAGGCGACGCCCCAGCCCTGCTTGCCGCGGCGCAGGCCCGAGTGCAGCACGTTCTCGGTGTCGAGGTGCGCGAGCCAGGCGTCCATCGCATGGCCGTCGGGGAGCGTGAAGCCCACGAGGTTCGCGCCCGCGAGCGCCGCCGCGCGCTGCGGATCCGCCACGAGCGCGAGCAGCAGGCCCGTCGGCGCGTGGCGCAGCGTGACCTGGCCGGGCTCCGCGAGCGCGGGCTCCGGCGCGAAGCCCATGACGCGCGCGTACCACGCCGCGGCGCCGCGCGGGTCGCGCGAGAACAGTTTCAGCGTGTGGACGCCGGCGAGCGCGGGGGCGTCGAGCGCGACGAGGCGGGCGGTCATGCGCGGTACGCCGCTCCTTGCCACAAAGGCGTTGCGAATCCGTTCTGGGCTAAGGCTAAGGCGGAGGCTGAGGCTCGGGGCGCGATGCTCTTCGCCGAAGAGGTCGTCGCGCAGCACTTCGTCCCGACGTGGCGCGGGCTGCTCGCGCGCCGGCTCCACGAGCTGGGCCTCCCGCAGGTCGAGATCGCGGCGGCGCTCTCCGTCACGCAGTCGGCGGTCTCGAAGCACCTGCAGGGCAAGCTCGCGCTGGAGCCGCGCCTGGCGGGCGACGCGCGGGTGCGCGAGGCCGTCGAGCGCGTGGCGCAAGGCATCATGGCGAAGCGGCTCTCCGCGTTCGAGGCGCTCCTGGAGGCCGAGGCGCTGGTGCGCGCGCTGGAGGACCGCGGCCCGATCTGCGCGATCCACGAGGAGGAGATGCCGGCGCTCGCGGGGCTGGGCTGCGACATCTGCATCCGCGCGGGCGGCTCGATGCTGCGCGCCGAGCAGGCCGCCCTGATGGACCTGCGCGCCGCGGTCCGCATCCTGGAAGCGACGCCTGGCCTCGCGGCGCACCTGCCGCACGTGGGCACCAACGTCGCCCGCGCGGTGCCGGGCGCGACGGACGTCTCGGAGGTCGCCGCGATCCCGGGCGGGCTCTTCGAGACGCGCGGCGTCGTCAAGGTCGCGGCGCCCCCGGAACTTGGCGTGTCGCGCCACGTCGCGGAGGTGCTGCTCGCGGTGCTCCGCGCCGACCCCGCGCGCCTCGCGTGCCTGAACCTCGCGCCCGCGCCCGCGCTCCTGGCCGGGGCGCGCGCCGCGGGGCTGCGCGTCGAGGAGGTGGCGCCGGAGGTCGAGCGCGCGCCCGGCCGGCTCCGCTTTGCGGGCGCGGTGCCCGACGTCTTCCACCACGCGGGCGCCTTCGGCGTCGAGCCCCAGGCGTACCTCACCGGACCGGACGCCACCACGCTCGCTTTACAAGTCCGGCGGATCCTGGACATGTCATGAGGTTCGAGTCAGGAATCCTTATGCGCCAGCGCCTCCTCGGCAAATCCGGACCCCCCGTCCGGTGACTTCCGAGCCATGGGACCGAGCCTTGCGCTGATCCGCTCCGTTCCGGCGGCCGGCACCCTCCTCCTCTGGACGATCATCTTCGTGGTCCTGATCGCGCTCTCCGCGTTCATGAGCGGCAGCGAGACCGCGCTCATCGGCTTCTCCCGCCTGCGCCGCCGCCAGCTCGTCGAGGAAGCGCACCCGCGCATCGACGCCGTCGAGGCGCTGATGGGCAACACCGAGCGCTTCCTGATCACCGTGCTCCTGCTGAACACGGTCATCAACATCGGCGCCGCGGCGATCGTGACCTCGTTCGCGGACGAGGTGTTCGACAACTACGTCGTGGCGATCTCCACGGGCGTCGTCACGTTCTTCATGCTCACCTTCGGCGAGATCATCCCGAAGGCGTTCGCCGCCAACAACGCCGAGGGGTGGGCGCTGCGCGTCGCGCCCGCCTTCCTCGCGATCCAGAAGGTCGTCTCGCCCATCGTGTGGGTCTACGAGAAGATGATGCACGCGCTCCTGCGCGACCGGGCCAAGCGCGCCACCTTCCGCTCGGAAGAGGAGATCAAGACGCTCATCAGCGTGGGCACCGAAGAGGGCGTCCTCGAAGAGAAGGAAGAGGACATGCTGCACTCGGTCATCGAGTTCGGCGAGACCACCGCGCGCGAGATCATGGTGCCGCGCATCGACATGACCGCCGTCCCCGCCGACGCCACGGTCGACCACATCAAGGCGTTCGTCCTGGAGAGCGGCTTCAGCCGCATCCCCGTCTACCAGGGCACGGTGGACAACGTCGTGGGCCTCCTCTACGTCAAGGACCTGCTGCTCCACCTCATCGAGAAGAAGGCCGGCACGGCCGTGGCGCAGCGAGGCGCGGACGGAGCCGCAGCCGCGTCCAGCGTCCCGCTGCGCGACCTGATGCGCGAGGCCTACTTCGTCCCCGAGTCGAAGAAGCTCGACGACCTCCTGGGCGAGATGCGCGAGAAGCGCATGCACATGGCGATCGTCATCGACGAGTTCGGCGGCACCGCGGGCCTCGTCACCCTGGAAGACATCGTCGAGGAGGTCGTGGGCGACATCTTCGACGAGTACGACCTGCGCACCGATCCCATCCGCAAGCTCGACGAGAACACCGCGGTCGTCGACGCCAAGACCCACGTCGCGGACGTCAACGACGCGCTGGAGATCGGCATCCCCGAGGAAGAAGGGTACGACACCGTGGCCGGCTACGTCTACCACGCGCTGGGCCGCCTGGGCAAGGAAGGCGAGGTCGTCCACGGCCCCGGCTTCGACCTCGTCGTCGAGAAGGTCACCAACCGCCGCATCCTGCGCGTGCGCGTCGTGACGCACAAGGCCGAGATGGCCGAAGGCGCGGAAGGCGAAGCGAGCGCGCACTGACCATCCGGGAGGCGTGGACACGCCTGCGCGGCCTGGGGCGTGGGTCAGGTGACTAGACACCTTGTCGCGGGACGGCAGGTCAGGTGACTAGACAGGTGACGCAGCGCCCGTTCTCAAGGTGTCTAGTTCTGACCTTGCCAAGCCCATCATGGTGAACGCCAGGGGGTCCAGGGGGCCGCAGCCCGCCGCGCAAGGGCGCGGCGAGGCCGAACCGGAGTTCGGCCGGACCTGGCGCGGGGGTGCAGGGGGGCGCGCAGCCCCCCTGCCACGAAGTCGCGCGAGCCGTGCGACGAAGTGTGAGAAACGGCGGAGGCGTGCCGGCGGCAGCGGCGCACCACAGTGCCCGGGCCGCCTGGCACCCACGCGCCTCCGCGGTTCGGTCAGGTCGCTCCGCGGGGGCGATGCGGTGCGCGGAGGATGAATGCGTTATGGCGCATTCTTCGAATTCGTGACCTTCCGGATGACGAGCTGCAACGGATCGAAGTAGCGGTCCGCGACGCGCTCCTTCATCGGGATGATGCCGTTGTCCGTGATGTGGATGTGCTCGGGGCACACCTCGGTGCAGCACTTCGTGATGTTGCACAGGCCGACGCCTGCTTCACGGCGCAGGAGCGGCACGCGGTCCGCGGCGTCCGCGGGGTGCATCTCCAGGCTGGCGATGCGGATGGTGAACCGAGGGCCGTAGAAGCCGCCGTCCTTCGTGGGGTCGGTGCCCTTGCCCTGGTCGCGCAGCACGTGGCAGACGTCCTGGCAGAGGAAGCACTCGATGCACTTCCGGAACTCCTGGACGCGGTCCACGTCGATCTGCTTCATGTTGAACTCGCCCTTGGCGGCCTCTTCGGCCGTCCGCGCGCGGGGCGTGAAGGGCTGGATGTTCTGGTTGACGCGGTAGTTCCACGAGACGTCGGTGACGAGGTCCTTCTTGCGCGGGAACGTCTTGACGGGCTCGACGGTGACGGGGCCTTCGGGCAGCTCCTCGACGCGCGTCATGCACATCAGGCGCGGGACGCCGTTGATCTCGGCGCTGCACGATCCGCACTTGCCGGCCTTGCAGTTCCAGCGGCACGCGAGCGTCGGGTCCTCGGTCGCCTGGATGCGGTGGACGGCGTCGAGGACGACGTTGCCTTCCTCGACTTGGAGGTGGAAGTCCTGCCACTGGCTCTCGCCGGTGGCGCCCTCGCCCCGGCGCACGCGCAGGTGGAGCGGGTACTTCTTCGACTCCTGGATCTTGACGGGGCCCTTCTGGGCCGTGAGCTGCTGGACCGTGATATCAACCTTCGGCGCGTCGGTCACTCACGCCACCCCCTTCGTGCTGATGTCCTCGGCCTTGCTATCAAGGATCTGCTTGAGCTCGGCCGGGATCGCCGGGATCGGCTCGACGGCGATCTCCATCTTGCCGTTGACGTTGCGGGCGACGATGTTGCGGCCGCCCCAGTTCTTCTCGTCGCTCTCGATGAAGTCGCCGCGCGTGTGCCCGCCGCGCGACTCCTCGCGGGTCAGCGCGCTACGGCACGAGGCCTCGCACGCGATGACCATGAACTGCAGGTCCATGGCGACGTGCCAGCCCGGGTTGAACGCGGTGGTGCCGGGCGCCTTGACGGCGGCGGCGCGCTTCTTGATCGTCTGCAGCTCCTCGATGGCTTCGAGCAGGTCGTCCTTGAAGCGGACCATGCCGGCCTTGTTCTGCATGACGACCTGCAGGTCCTCCCACACCTTGTAGGGCGACTCGCCCGCGCCTGAGCCGACGAACGACAGGTAATGATCGACCGCGGCCTCGACCTCGCGGTCGTCGACGCGGCCCGGCGGCGCGGTCTTGGCGAACTTCGCCGCGTGCTCGCCGGCGCGCGCGCCGAACACGAGCAGGTCGGTGAGCGAGTTGCCGCCCAGGCGGTTGGAGCCGTGCAGCCCGGCCGCCGCCTCGCCCGCGGCGTAAAGCCCCTGGACCTTGGGCGTCTGCTGCGTCTCGGGGTCCACGCGGATGCCGCCCATCGTGTAGTGCATCGTGGGGCCGACCTCCATCGGGACCTTGGTGATGTCGACGTTCGCCAATTCCTTGAACTGGTGGTACATCGAGGGGAGCTTCCGCTTCACGTACTCGGGGTCGCGCCAGCTGATATCAAGATAGACGCCGCCGCGCGGGGTGCCGCGGCCGCTCTTGACCTCGGCCATGATGGCGCGCGCCACGATGTCGCGGGGAAGGAGCTCGGGCGGGCGGCGCGCGGTGCTCTGGCCCGCGGTGATGCTGCCGTCCTTGAGCTGGCCCTGCTGCTCGACCCACGTGTTGGCCTCGGCCTCGGTCTCCGCGAACTCGCCCTTGTAGAGGTCGGGCACGTAGCGGAACATGAAGCGCTCGCCGTTCGTGTTCGTCAGGCGGCCGCCCTCGCCGCGCACGCCCTCGGTGACGAGGATGCCGCGCACGCTCGGGGGCCAGACCATGCCGGTGGGGTGGAACTGGATGAACTCCATGTCCTGGAGGTCCGCGCCGGCGAGCCACGCGAGCGCGTAGCCGTCGCCCGTGTATTCCCATGAGTTGCTGGTGACCTGGAACGCCTTGCCGAAGCCGCCCGTCGCAAGGACGAACGCCTTGGCCTTGAAGAGGTGGAACGCGCCCGTGTCGCGCTCGTAGGCAAGGGCCGCGACGACTCGGTTGCCGTCCTTGAACAGGCGGACCACGGTGGTCTCCATGAAGACGTCGAGCCCGCTGTGGACGCCCTTGTCCTGGAGCGTGCGGATGATCTCCAAGCCGGTCCTGTCGCCGACGTGCGCGAGGCGCGGGTACGTGTGGCCGCCGAATGCGCGCTGGCTGATCCAGCCGTCCTTCGTGCGGTCGAACACTGCGCCCCACTCCTCCAGCTCGCGCACGCGCTGCGGCGCCTCCTTGGCGTGCAGCTCGGCCATGCGCCAGGAGTTGAGGTAGCGGCCGCCCTTCATCGTGTCGCGGAAGTGGACCTTCCAGTTGTCGCGGCCGTCGACGTTGCCCATCGCAGCCGCCGCGCCGCCCTCCGCCATCACGGTGTGGGCCTTGCCCAGGAGCGACTTGCAGAGCACGGCGGTCTTCTGGCCCTGCCGGGCGGACTCGATCGCGGCGCGGAGGCCCGCGCCGCCCGCGCCGATGACAACGACGTCGAACTCGTGGCTGGCGAACTTCACAGCGGCACCCCCGCGGACTTGAGCGCCGCCGCGATGCCCAGCGGGTCGCTCATGACGACGTAGCGGATGTAGAGGTCCACGCCCGCGACGGTGAAGAGCGAGAGCCAGGCCCAGAGCGCGTGGCGGTCGTTGAGCACCGTGACCTTCGTCCAGAGCGAGTAGCGCGTCGAGGCCGCGCCGTCGCACGAGAAGCAGTCGAGCTTGCCGCCGATCAGGTGGCGGAAGCTGTGGCAGCCGAACGTGTACGCCATGAGGAAGCCGACGTTGACGAGCATCAGCGCGCTGCCCAGGCCGAAGTAAAGGCCGTTGGGCGTCACGATGCTGCGGATCGCGTCCCACGCCAGGAAGAGCGTGATGACGATGGCCGCGTAGAGGAACCACCGGTGGAGGTTCTGGAGGACGAGGATGCCACGCTCGCCCTTGTAGTCGAAGCCCTTGTTGGCCGGCACGGCGCAGCCCGCGGGGCGCGCGACGAAGGCGCGGTAGTAGGACTTGCGGTAGTAGTAGCACGTCATCCGGAAGCCCGCCGGGAAGGGCAGGATCAGGAACGCGGGGCTGCGCACGGCCTGCGCCAGGTAGGGCAGGTTGTAGAGGAAGCCGGGCACCGCCCACGTGAAGTCGGGCGTGCCGAAGGGGGACGCGTAGTGGTAGTGGCCGTTGTCCGCCAGGTAGTAGCCCGCGTAGGCCGCGTAGTTGGTGCCGGCCGCGAAGACGGGCTCGAAGACGCGGTAGGTCGCGTAGAGGATGAACGCCGAGTACACGATCACCGTGAACGCGGGGAAGACCCACCACGCGTCGCGGCGGTGGGTGAGCGGCTCGGTCGTCGCCGTGGCAGTGGCCAGTCTGACTCCTCCGGAGATGCCGCGGGCAGCCGGGGGAGGCGATTTAAGATTTGTCTATGGACATCCAGGGTCAGCCGACGTTCTCGAACTCGGCGCCGAGGCACTTCTTCCGGTGCTTGCTGCGGAACGTGATCGCGCCGCGCAGCGTCCGGGCGAAGCTCGGTGTGCCGCACGCGATGCAGCGCTGGTGGTGGGCGGTCTCCTTTCTCCCCCGCGTGAGGACCTGAAGTTCGTGCATCAGACCCCGCAACGAGCGGGTATGCATAGCCATTCACGTCCAAGAGCGCGCCATTGGGCGATCGTTCCTAGAAACCCGAAAACAATTCTCTACAGAGAACCGGGGAGGCGAGCGCCTGGAATGTTATCTCCGGGTTACTCTGATATCACTTAGGCCGGCCGGTACTTGCTTGCGCAGCCGACGCTGACGTCCGTGGCGCGAAGGCGCGTGCCGCCGGCGTCCGTGACGAGCACGCCGGTCACGACCACGTTCTTGCCCTCGATCGTGCCGCCGGCCTCCTGGTCGGGAAGGGGCTTGCGCGGGTCCCACTCGACGGGGAGCTGGGCGTGGCCGTCTTCGATCAGGAACGTGATGGGCGAGCCGGTGCGGTTGACGCTCCCCGGCACCACGCTCGCCTTGAGCTGGACCTCCTTGCCCGCGAAGGCGGCGGGGTTGGCGACGACGTCGCCCACGCCCTGGTAGCCCTCGGGCCGGCTGCCGGCGTACGCGAGCGCGCCGCCCGCGACGACCAGGAGCAGCAGGATGGCCACCTTGGCGCCCTTGTTCACGGAGCCGACTCGGCCATGCGGCTTATCAGCGTTGTGGGGGTGTCGTGCACCCATGCGTGCGTGGCTGCGGATCTCGTCAGGGCTGCTCCTCGCCGTGGCCGGGCTGCTCTTCGGGCTGCTCTACGTGGGCGTCGCGCTCCTCTCGGACTGCCCCGCCGCGTGCGTCGCCCGGGGTGAGCGCGCGGTTGCGTGGGCGCTCGCGGGCGCGGGTTTCCTCGTGGCGATCGGGGGCGTCGTGCTCGTCGTGCGCACGTGGCGCGCGAGGCGACGGACGCGTCCGCCCGCGTCCTGAGCGCGGGCGTCAATCTTATAGAGCAGGCTCCCGCTGGCGCCGCCCGTAGGTGCGTCCGTGAAGCTCCTGTTCCTTCACAGCGATTTCATCGAGTTCGAGGCCAAGAAGCCGGCCCTCCGGAATCCGCCTCCGCTCGCGGACGCCGAGAAGGCGGCGCGCGTCGAGGACGCGCTCGTCATGATGTACAGCGTCGAGAAGAGCGACGAGGACAAGATCGACGGCGCGGTGGCCGCGGCGCTCGCGAACCTCAAGGACGTCGCGGGGCAGGTCAAGGCCGAGAAGGTCGTGCTCTACCCGTACGCGCACCTGAGCAACAGCCTCGCGGCGCCGGCGAAGGCGCAGCTCGCGGGCGAGAAGCTGAAGAAGGCCGCCGCGGAAGCGGGCTATCAGGTCACGAGCGCCCCCTTCGGCTGGTACAAGATGTTCAACGTGAAGGTCAAGGGGCACCCGCTCTCGGAGCTTTCGCGCTCGATCGGCGCCGAGGAGGTCAAGGCCGCGGCGGAGGCCAAGCCCGAGGGCGACGCGCGCGAGTCGGAGGCGCTCAAGAAGGAGAAGAAGCTCGTCTCCACGTGGTACGTGCTCACGCCCGAGGGCGTGCTGACGAAGGCGAGCGAGTTCGACTTCTCGCCCTACCCGGAGCTTGCGGCGTTCCACAAGCACGAGACGCAGGGCACGCGCGCCGCCGGCCAGGAGCCGCCGCACGTGCGCATGATGAAGGAGATGGAGCTCGTCGACTACGAGCCCGGCTCCGACCCCGGCAACTTCCGCTGGTATCCGAAGGGCTCGCTCATCAAGCGTCTCCTGGAGACGCGCGTCTCGGACATCGTCGCCGACGCGGGCGGCATGCGCGTCGAGACGCCGATCATGTACGACTACGAGCACCCGGCGCTCTCGAAGTACCTCAACCGCTTCCCGGCGCGCCAGTACGTGCTCAAGAGCGAGGACAAGGAGTTCTTCCTGAGGTTCGCGGCCTGCTTCGGCCAGTACCTCATCATGCACGACACGACGATGAGCTATCGTCACCTGCCGCTGCGCGTCTACGAGCTGACGCACTACTCCTTCAGGCGCGAGCAGACCGGCGAGCTCTCCGGCCTCCGGCGCCTGCGCACGTTCACCATGCCCGACATGCACACCGTCGTGGCGGACATGGAGCAGGCCAAGGTCGAGTTCCTGAACCACTTCAAGCTGAGCATGCAGTGGATGGACGACATCAACGTCCCGTTCAACGCGGGCGTGCGCTTCGTCAAGAGCTTCTTCGACGAGAACCGCGACTTCGCCGTCGGTCTCGCGAAGCTGCTCGGGCGCCCCATCCTCATCGAGATGTGGGACGAGCGCTTCTTCTACTTCGTCATGAAGTTCGAGTTCAACGTCGTCGACACGCAGGGCAAGGCCGCCGCCCTCTCCACGGTGCAGATCGACGTCGAGAACGGCGAGCGCTTCGACATCCAGTACGTGGACGCCGAGGGCCAGCGCAAGCACCCGCTCATCCTGCACACGAGCCTCTCGGGCAGCATCGACCGCAACATGTACGCGCTGCTGGAGACCGAGGCGCGCCGCATCAACGCGGGGCAGAAGGGGCAGCTTCCCTTCTGGCTGAGCCCGACGCAGGTGCGCTTCCTCCCGGTGAGCGACCAGTACGCGCCCGCGTGCGTCGACATGGCGCAGAAGCTATCGTTCCTCGGCTTCCGGGCCGACGTGGACGACCGCGACCAGGGCGTGGGCCGCAAGATCCGCGATGCCGAGAAGGAGTGGGTCCCCATCACCGTGGTGTACGGCGAGAAGGAGGCCGCGGCCGGCAAGCTCCCCGCGCGCATGCGCACGGGCGAGAGCAAGGAGGTCAGCTTCGACGAGCTGGCCCACCTCGCCCGCGACATGCAGGGGCACCGCCCCGCGGCGAAGCTGCCGGTCCCGATGCGGATGAGTCTCAGGCCCATCTTCCACGGGTAGCTCAGTGCATGTTGCGGAGGAACTTGTTGTCCTCGTCGAAGCCGCTGTCGAAGAACTCGTTGGCGAGCTTCTTCAGCGTGGCCTCGTCGTGGACGCCCTCGACCTTCCACTCGGCAACGGTGACGACGCGCGTCTTGTTGCCCTCGGGCAGGTAGACCGAGGTGAACCAGGTGCCCTTCATGGGGCCCTCGACCATCTCGACGCTCTGCGTGTGGGGCGGCTTCACGGTGAAGCGCCACTTGTGGTTGACGTGCGAGCGCCCGTCGTTGCCCAGCGTCACGACGTCCGCGAGGACGGAGCCGTCGGGCTGCGGCTTGCTCGCCATCGAGACGATGCTGCCGTGGATCTTGTTCTTCGGATCGTTGTGCGCCTGGATGAGCTTCCAGACCTTGTCGACGGGGCCGTCGAACGTTCCGTCGTCGCTGTAGTATCGAACCATGGAGTTACCTGGGGACCCCCAGGCGCTGCGTAGGTAAGTACGCGACCCTCCGAGCGATCCGCGCGCTCAACGGCGGCGCTTGCCAGCTTCGCGCGACAGCACGCTCGCGATCTTCTGGATCCTCCGAAGCGTGCCGGGCACCATCGGGAACTCGGCGCGGTGCGGGCAATCCTCGTCGCGCACGAGCTTGCCGTCCTCGGTCATGACCCACGGGTAGATGCGGCACCCGACGGGGCGGTCGGCGTAGACGCTGCACCGCTCGTCCTTCAGGAAGAAGCAGGCGCCCTCCACGTTGGCGAGGTAGAGCCCGCGGTCCGCGGGATCGACGCGCGAGAAGGCGGCGCGATCGTGGCCGAGCGCGGCGAGGCGCGCGGCGTCCTCCTCCGTGATCGGCATCTCGGTATCGTGGCAGCACGCCGCGCAGCCGTGCTTGCTGCAGACGTCGTTCAGGACGGGGAGGCTCATCGGTCTCTCGCCAGCGTGATGCCCGTCTGTCCCTGGTAATTCCCGCTTCGCTCGTGGTACAATGCCAACGGCGGCGTCTCCAGGCGCTCGAAGACGAGCTGGCAGAAGCGATCGCCGATCGGGACCTCCAACGGCTGCCGCGAGGCGTTGAAGCCGCCCACGGTCAGCGTGCCCTCGAAGCCCGCCTCGACCTTGCCGAACGAGCCGAAGACGCCGCGCCGCGCGTAGCTGCTGCGCAGCCAGAGCGAGCCGCACACGTCGTTGGGCATGCGCACGCGCTCCATCGTCGAGACGAGGAACCGGGCCCCGGCGGGCACCACGGCCTTCCCCTCGCGCACCACCTCGCTCCCCTCGTCGGGCAGCAGGACCTCCGCGACCCGAAGGTCGTAGCCGTTGGGCGTCAGGCTGCGCGCCGCGAACGGCTCCAGGCCCAGGCTCCCGCGCGCCAGGAGGCGGTCGATGTCGCGGTCCGAGAGGACGCTCATGCCGCGCGCAGGCCCACGCCCCGAGATAGATTCATCTGCGCCCGCTCGATTGGCGCGGCACCGGGGCCTGTAGCCTAGCCCGGATAAGGCGGCAGCCTTCGGAGCTGTTTGTCTTGGGTTCGAATCCCAACAGGCCCGCTAATGGGGGGTCTGGGGGCGCAGCCCCCAGCGGCAAGCTCCCCGCCAATCCCAATGATATCTTCTCCGCAACGAGGCGGCCGGCCAGCCGAGCCACCACCCCCCGGGGGTAGCAGCAGGCCGGGTGCACGCGCGAGGTGTTGATGCCTCGCCGTGTCATGGCATGGTGAGGGCGCGGGGATGGTACCCCGCTGGGTCGGTGCGGTTACGACCCGGCAAGCCATCCTCGCCCTGCCCTCTTCTTCTCAGGAATCGGATTCTGGCTTGGGGCCATCCTGCACGGGCACGCGGAAGGGGCGCTCGCTGTCGCGGACGGCGTCGGCCCACGCAGCCGGGCCCTCGCCGGCGCGCTGCGCGTCGCGCATGGCCTTGAGCGCGGCGGCCAGGACGCGGTCGGCCTGCTCGGCGCTCTCTGGCGCATCGACGCAGGGCACGCCCTCGAAGACGACGCAGGCGAGGCGCTCGCGCAGCGTCTCGTCGAGCAGGTAGAACCCGTAGCGACCCGGCCGGGGCTCCCACGTGATCGAGACGCAGGCCGAGCCGCACGCGGCCTCGACCCAGACGCGCACCTCGACCTCGGTCTGCGCCGTGTCGCGCTGGAGGTCGAGGAACTGGGCGCCGCGCAGCAGCACGTCGGCCTTCTCGGCGATGGCGCGCGCGTAGTCGTCCCGGGTGGTCGCGTCGAGGCTCTCGATCCAATCCAGCCGGAACGGGGCGGCGGTGCGCGCGTCGAACGCCTTCATGCCCCCACGTAGGCGCAGGGCATGCCTACCTTTGGCGCGAGGGCCGCGGCGACGGTCGCGCCAGCCTTAAGCACGAGATCAGGGCCCGATCGGGGGCAGCTCGGGGTGCGCCGCGTCGTAGGCGACCACCTGGAGCTTGTACTGGACCTGCGCGTCGGAGCAGATCCCGCACTGGCCGAGCTGGCCGGAGGGGTCGCTCGTCGCGATCTGCAGGTCGAAGCGCCACTGGCTCTGCTTGTCGTACGGGCTGTCCGTCTGCTGCATCTTGACGGGCCAGCTGAACTGGAAGACGCCCTTGGCGAAGTCGCTGTGCGTGACGTTCGCGCGGCGGAAGTTGGAGCTGTCCGCCGTCTTGTAGAGGAACGAGATGTTGCGCACCTGGCCGAACTGCGCGGTGGCGTCGGTGATGGTGACGTTGGCCGTCATCCACATCGTCTCCATCGGGACGACCTTGGCCGCCTGCACGCCTTCCGGAGGCGAGTCGCCGTTGTTGGTCGCGCGGTCGACGATGGCGCTCTCGGCGCCCTGGTGGCTGCTCGTCGCCTGCCCGTCGAAGAGGACGAGCGTGTGCGCGCCGCCGAAGAGGTCGCCGTGCGCGGGCCAGAGGCTGATGTCGCGCATGCGGACGATGTCGACGCGGAAGTGCAGCGCGCCCTCGATGACGCCGCCCTGTGCGGGCATGAGCTGGAACACCCAGCGGCTCGTCTTGCTGTGCGGCATGTCCGTCATGTCGGGCGTGATCTCGAGCGGCAGCGGCGCGCCCGAGGTGAGCGGCTTGGGCTGCGACCAGTCGGAGCTGGCGGCGCTGCGGTAACGCACGGTGACGCTGGAGACCGTGGGCGAGCTCCACGTCGCGGTGATCTCCATCTTGCCCGTGCCCTCGAAGACCATCACGTTGTCGGGCGGGCGCACGGTGGTGCCGCCCACGGCCGGGTCCTGGTAGCGGAACGTGTTCGTGAACGTCTGCGCGAGCGCGTCCTGCGGCTGGATGTTGAGGTCCTGGTCGACGAGCGTGATGCGCTCCTTGCCGTTCCAGTAGTCGTGCATGTGCGCGACCTGGCCCATGTCGCCGCTCGCGTTGGCCGAGTTGCCCGTGTCGATGGCGACCTTGGACGTGTTGGTGGCGTTGATGGCCGCGGGCTTCGCGGGCGCATCCTTGCCACCGAGACATCCGGCGAGGCCTCCCGTGAGGAAGAGGGCCGCGACCAGAACGAGGGCGAGACGCATGACGATCAAGCGGCACCCTGGCTCCGGCTTATATAAAGCGTGTGGAGCCCTTGTTGTCATGCCCGGGGCGGGCGGCACGCTTTTCAGGCGGCTGCGGGCTGCGCGCATCGCGGGACCCGTAGCCTAGCCCGGATATGGCGCAGGCCTCCTAAGCCTGAGACCGCGAGTTCGAATCTCGCCGGGTCCGCTCGCTTCGGTCGCAGCCCCGGCTCGACCCTCGGCGCTGCGGCGCCTGCGGATCTCGCCGGGTCCACTCAGACTATCTCCAGCCCCAGAAATGCCGCGCTGCCTGCTCGCGCGCCTGGACGCGGGTCGCCATGTGGGGGCGCGAGCGGGGCGTCCATCCCGCGGGGCCTTCCATCACGTCGCCGCGCTCGCGCAGGCGCGCCAGGGCGGGGGCGACCTCTTGCGGAGCGAGGCCCAGGCGCGCGGCTTCGTCCTCGACGTCGGGGAGGCTCGCGCGGCCGTGCCTGGCGAGGGCGAGCTGGAGCGCGATGCGCGCGAGGCGGTTGGCCCGGCCTTCGGCGAGCAGGCCCGTGGGCGCGGCGTCCATCGGCGGCCCGCGGGCGTTTCCGTCCCAAAGTCCCTTCTGAAACGGCTCCCGGAGCGCGGACGCTGAGACACGTTCAAGCGCCGCGCCGTCGAGCGGCTTACGGCCATGGCGACGGCGCCGCTCCCGGCACGCCAACCTTCGGCCCCTCTCCAGCCGGGGCCAGCACCTCCAGGGACGGTGCTGGCTCGCTGGCACTACGTGGACGATCGCCGCACGCACGAGGTGCACGCCGGCTTCCGCCAGCAGCCCCGGCCGGAGTTCGTCGTGCGCGAGATGGTGCACGGGAGCCAGGATCCCGCGCAGGCGGTCGAGACCATCCATCCGATCGCGGCGGCGTGGGAGGCCAAGCTGCACCACATGGAGCTGGAGGCGCGCCTCGCGATGCTGGGCACGTACTGGCGCTTCGACGCGCAGCAGCCCGCGGCCGGCTGGACGCGCGTGAAATCGCTCCTCGCCGCGGCCGACCTGCGCCCCGTGCAGGAGACGCTGGTCCCGGGCGAGATGAAGTTCTATCATTTCCACCACCGCGTGACGCGCGAGGACGCCGTGCTCCTGGAGATCGCGACCACCGGCCCGGATGGCCCGCGCACGATGCTCGCGCGCATGGACTTCCGCTGGCCCGACGCCACGCAGGGCGAGATCCGCATCCTCGCGCGCGACGCGGCCGCGCCCCTCGCCCGCAGCCTGCTCGCGCGCGAGCACCTGGCGCTGCGCTCCCGCGGCTACGAGAAGCTCCTCTTCACGCAGGACTTCCTGCGCGCGCACAGCTACGGGTGGCGCCGGGACACGCTGCAAAGCTATCAGGCGATGCTCCGCCGCATCAGCGAGGGCCGGCTCGATCGTCCCAGGCCGGGCGACCGGCCCCCGCCGCCGGTCGACAGCACCTACACGGATTTCCTGCGCTCGCTCACGGACCCGCGCGTCGTGGCGCTCCACGCCCGCTTCCTGGCGCCCGGCGAGGAGGCCGAGCTGATGCGCGAGGGCGACCTCGCCATCAAGCGCGCGATCCAGCGCAAGCGCGTGAGCGCCCTGCGCGAGGACCAGCTCATGCTCAACGTGCTCGAGGCGAGCCTCCTCGCGCGCTGGGGCCTGCGTCCGGGGCAGCGCGCCGAGGTCGATCCGGAAGTCGCGGCGATGGTGCGGCGCTTCGCGTATTATCTCTGACCGGCGCCCAGGCGCGCCTGCCCGTCCGCTTCGACGTTCTCCTCGCGCCCGATGCGCTGCACGCGCGCCTTGACGCCGCGCTGCCCAAGACGCGCGAGCGCCTGCCGGCACGCCGCGCGCGCCTCGGCCGCCTCGCCGCTCATCGCGGGCCTGCGTGACGCGAGCCCCTTCGCCACGAGCGCGCTGTCGGTGCGCAGCTCCAGCGCGTCGCCTGGCGCGAGGGCGGCCTCGGCCCATGATAGCGCCTCGCGGACCGCGCGCCACTCCGCCTCGTGGCTCGGGCAGGCGGGCAGCGCGCCGCGCCGCACGACGCCTCCGGGCTGCGCGACGAAGGCCCAGCCGGCGCCCACCTCGCCCACGTAGCCGTCGGTCCACACGACGACGTCGGTCACGCGCCCCGCTGCGACGGCCGGCCGCTTGGCTCCTTCGCCACGCGCTCCTTCGATTCGCGTATCAGAATCGATATCCCCCATCCCCCGCAACCTGGGGCCAACCGGCGCAACCGCGTCGGCTCGCCCGGCCCTCCGCGCATGGCAACAGCCTCCCAGCCTCCAAGCAACAGCCTCCCCAACACATTCTCGGAGGCCCGGGCGATTCCTTTCTTCCTGCACTTCGTCGCACGGCTCGCGCTGCGCGGCCGCTGAAGCGGCCGCTCCGCGCTCGCTCGTGCGACTTCGTGGCAGGGGGGCTGCGCGCCCCCCTGCACCCCCGCGCCAGGGGCTCCGCCCCCGGACCCCCTTGCCTTTGACCATGCGGGGCTGGTCGCGGTCAGGTGACTAGACACCTGAGAATGCGGCGCCGCGTCACCTGTCTATTCACCTGACCCTGACATCCCCAGCGTGGTCAAAGGCAAAGGAGGTCCAGGGGGGCGCAACCCGCCGCGCAAGGGTCCAGGCGGGCGCGTAGCCCCCCTGCCACGAAGTCGCGCGAGCCGTGCGACGAAGTGTAGGAATAAAATCCGCCCGACCGCAGTGGGGCGGACCACGCGCCAAGCCTCTCCGAGCGCGCGGATTCCGGACCCGGCCAGCGAAGGCGCGGACCCAGAAGGGGACCAACCAGGAATCGTGATGTCTCAGCGCAGGCGGCGCGCGCCGCCCACGTGCGTCTTCTCGTCGGCGCAGAGCGCCATGATGCCGGTGATGTGGCTGAATCCGATCAGGTTCATGCGGGGCGTCTCGGGGTGCATGCTTCGAGGCTCCAAGGGTCCTGTCATTGTCCGTTGCGGTACGCGCCTTCTCCGCCCCGGGCGGTGGGGGCGCGTCCCGCGTTGACGGCGTGGTCCGGCAGGCACGCCATAGCCTTTCGGGTGTGGATTTGGACGGTGGGCCCGCCTACGCTTCGAGGGCGGCGAGGCTCGCCTCGGCCGCGGCCGGCAGGAGCCCCGCCTTCTCCAGCTTCTTCTTGGCGCGGTGGACGCTGGGCGCCGAGATGCCCAGCCGCGCGGCCGCCTCGCGCAGGCTCATCGTGGGCTCGGCCAGGAACAGCTCGTACACGTCGCGCGCCCGGCCCGCGCGCAGGATCGCCTCGCGGCGCGCCAGCGCGGGCGGGACCTCGCCGGCGGCGAAGTAGCGCTTGCGGGCGTCCTCGCGCAGCTCGACGACGTAGCCGTGGCGGCGCAGCTGGTCGAGGTGGCGCACCGTCGCGCCGCGTCCCACGCCCGCGAAGTCCACCAGCTCCGACTCGGGGATGCCGGGCTCCAGGCGGATGCGGTCGTAGAGGCGCGCGCGGACCGGGTTGTCCAGGAGGGCGCCGCGGCGCAGGCGCGTGAAGAGCGGGACCAGCAGGAGCTTCGCGGCGAGGAGGAGCAGCGCGAGCAGCGTCACGGCCGCGCCGCCCTCGAGCCCCACGCCGAGCGCCGGGCCCGCGAGCGCGGACATCGCGCTCTGCCGCGGCGCGTCGAGGCCGCGCTGCGAGGCGGCGACGAGCGGCCCCGTCTCTGAGTAGATGGAGCTCGTCTCCAGCACCGCGTAGACCGCCGCGCGGCCCGCGTCGAGGACGACCATGTGCCCCTCGGCGGGCGTGTTGGCGTTGCAGCAGAGCGAGTCGGAAAGCGTCACCAGCGAGCGGCCGGCGAAGAGGCTTACCGACAGCTCCTGGAGGCGCGAGGCGTCGACACCCTGGCCGCGCATCATGGGCGCGAGCGCGTCGCTGGAGGCGACCTCCGCGGGCATGGCACCCGGGTCGCCCGACATGTGGCCCTTGAATCCGGAGTCGGTCGGCGGGCCCACGAGGGGGATCGGCTGGCGCACGGCGCCGAAGCCCGCGGAGTCGCGCGAGACGGAGACGCCGTACGTCTCGCCACCGGAGAGGAAGGTCATCGACCACGTGCCGTCGGGAGACGTCGCGGCCGAACGGTCGACGTAGGTGTCGGCGAACCACCTCGCGAAGAGCAGCCGCGCGTCGGGGTGCGACTGGAGCCACGAGGCGAGCCCCGTGGTCGGGTCGAGCGTCGCCGCGCGGTAGGCGTCGTCGTAGCGAAGGGGCAGGCCGAACGCCGCGTCCTCGAAGCGCAGCCGGTCCGGCGCCTGGAACCTCGCCGCGGGATTCTTCTCGGGGAGCGCGGCGCGCGCGTACGGCGCGAGCGCGGGGCCGTTGCCGGCCTCGAAGCCGCTCAGCTCCAGCGTGTAGTTCCACGCCTTCGTCCCGCTGAGGCTCGGGACCGTCAGGTTCACGACGCCGGGCAGTCCGTCGGCCACGAGGATCGAGACGGGAAGATCCTGCCCGTCCTTGGCGAGATGATAGCGCATCAGGAGCGCCGCGCGGCCGTGGTACGTCGTCGCGGTGAGCGGCGCGGAGAGCGTCTGGGCCATCGCGCCGGGAAGCGGATCGGGGATCACGGCGCCGAAGGGCACGCGGTCCCCTTCGTGGAACGCGCGGCCGCCGAGGATCTGCTGGCCGAAGCACGGCATCCCTCCGTACGAGGCGACGAGCGATTCGTTCTGCTGGCCCTGCGTGGAGCCCAGGTCGAGCGGCCCGAAGCCCGTCGTGCCCCACGCCATGCTTCCGCCCGCGGTCTGCGCGATGAGCGGCTTGAGGCGGATCGAGACGTTGCTCCCGGGCAGCGCGTCGCAGATCTCCGAGCGCACGAGCTTGCCGCCCTCCATCTGGTCGTGGCGGTAGCTCTCGCTCGCGCGCGCGATGCCGTAGCCGTCCTGCGCGGTGCCCGCTCCTTCGATGAAGAGGGTGTGCTCGTACGTCGCCGGCTCGACGACCAGGCGCGGCGGATATTCGTCGGTGAAGTGGGACTTGGTCGTGTGCTCCACGTACGAGAGCCGGTCGCCGGCGCGCAGCGACGCGACGTTCACGGTGACGGGATCGGAGGAGAACCAGCCGGCCGAGGCGACCGGGACGGCCGCCAGCAGGGCCAGCGCGAGTGCGAAGGCGATTCGGGTCATGCGATGCGCTCCTGCACCGACCATCGCGCGGGGGATCATCCCTTGGCGGGTCCGCGCGGCTAGCGCGCCTCCTCCGCCTTGGGCTTTTTCGTGATCAGACGTTCCCGACGGCCAGCGCGAGCGTGCCGCTGCGGCCGCGCCGGGGCGGGGCGATCCAGGCGGGCTCCGGGCCCCCGGCGTCGTCGGGCGAGACGAACGCGCACAGGAGCGCCGCCCCCTCCAGGTCGGTCTCGCCCGTGCCCGGGTCGGTGAGCCCGTCCCACGCGACCAGCGCGTGCGCGACGGGCGCGGGCGTCGGCGCGGGGATGCCCACGCGCGAGCAGGATGCGTCCGCGAGCCGCAGCGCGTCGAGGGCGGTCGCGCAGGCCAGGGCGAGCGCGAGCGCGGCGCCATCCAGCTCCACCTTCCGCTCGCCCTGCGCGAGGAGCATGCGGCCCGCGGCGTCCGAGGCGATCCAGCGCGCCGTCTCCGAGACGGAGGCGCGGTCCAGGAGCGCGTGGACGTCCAGGGGGCGCACGAGCGCGAGCCCCTTCTGCGCGGGGAGCCCGAGCGCGGCCTGCGCCTCGGCGAGCGAGCCGGCGGGCGCGCCCAGCTCGACGAGCGCCCCGAGGAGGTCGGTCCCGCGGATGCCGCGCCGGGCGTCCACGTGCAGCCGTCGCACGTCGCAGGCAGGCGAGGCGCGGCGGATGGAGTTTCCTAGGCCGCCGCCTCGACGGCTTCCAGCGCGCGCAACGCCTCGTACTCCAGGTCGACGATGTCGGCGTAGCGGCTCGCCGCCTCCGCGCGCTCGGGTGCGAGCGCCTCCTTCCAGCGTCGGTGGGCCAGCGCGGCGGCGTGGCGGAGGACCTCGTAGCGCTTCCGGGCGCGCTCCATGGCCTCGTCCATGCGCCCTGGATTCCGGCCCGGTCCTTGAACCTCTATGTTCTCTGACGCGGGGTCGTGGACATTCGCCGGAATGCTCAGCGGAGCTCGGCGACCATCCCCCCGTCCACGACGAGCGTGTGCCCCGTGACGTAGGGGCTGCCCGCCACGAGCGAGAGGATCGCGTCCGCCATCTCCTCCGGGCTGGCGAGGCGGCGCATCGGGATGTGGCGCACGATCGCCTTCTGGAACTCGGGGTCGAGGATGTGGCGCTCCGGCCCGAAGCCCGTCTCGGTCCAGCCGGGCGCCACGCCATTGACGCGCACGTGCGGCGCGTACATCAGCGCGGCCTGGCGCGTGAAGTGCAGCAGCGCGGCTTTTGACAGCGAGTAGAGCGGCGCATCGGTGAGCGCGTACATGCCCGCGACCGAGGCCACGTTCACGACGCAGCCGCCCTTGCGCGCCACCATGCCCCGCGCGAGGCGCCAGGTCAGCTCGTAGGGCGCGCGCAGGTTGACGTTCATGATATCATCCCAGCGCTCGAGGTGCGAGCCGAAGTCGCCGCCCTGCGTGCGCGGGTCGAGCGCCTTCTCCATCATGCCCGCGTTGTTGACGAGCGCGTCCACGTGCCCCCAGTGCGCCTCCGCGGCCTCGGCGAACGCGGCGATGGCGGCCCGGTCGCGGAAGTCCGCCTGGAGCGCGACGGCGCCCATGCCGAGGTCTTTCACCTGGCGCACGACGGCTTCGGCCTCGTCCCGCGAGCGCGCGTAGTGGACGACCACGCTCGCGCCCGCCCCCGCCAGGGCCAGCGCCGTCGCGCGCCCGATGCCCGTGGACGCGCCCGTGACCACCGCGACCTTGCCGTGAAGTTCCCCGGCCACGCGCCCCCAGCCTCAGCCTCAGCCTTAGCCCTAGCCCAGAGTCCGGAGCCCTCAGCCTTGAGCCCGAGGCTCAGGGCTCTGGACTCAGGACTCGGGGCTCCAGGCGCTGGGCTCAGGGACCGGGGCTCGTCCTCTAGACCGATCGGAGCACAATGTCCCCACAAAGCTGAAGAGCCCAACGGCGGCGTTGCGGCGCATGGTCTCCCGTCCGGTCGTCGTCTTCCTCCTTGCCGCGGGGTTGCTCCTCGCCGGCTGCATCGGGGGAGGCAAGAACAACCTCTCCCCCGCGGCGACGAAGGCGAACAACACCACCGCGCAGAACACGACGCTGCCCGACGGGCGCAAGTTCGCCGCGGCGACGGAGACCACGAAGGTCGAGAACTCCTCCACGGGCGGCATCGCCCACATGCACGACTACTGGAAGGGCAAGGAGACCATCACCGTCTTCGACGACGACGTGTCCGTGGACCTCGTCCCGGTCTTCGAGCGCGGCGACAACGGCCACGTGCTGGAGGGCTTCATCAACCTGGAGAAGCTGCCCGGCGACTCCACCGGCGCCCCGGCGCTGATCTTCGAGGGCACGGGCTCCGTGTCCTTCACGCTCACGAGCGCGCCCGCCTGGGCCTCGGACTACCAGATCACGTTCCGCACCGCGGGCAAGGACTGGTCCTCGTGGACGCCCGTCTCGGTGGGCAAGGCGTTCGTCTACACGCCCGACAAGATCGAGACGGACATGCCGCACTCGATCCGCTCGCTCTGGAACTGGAAGCTCCAGGCCGTCGGCCCCGTGCCCCTCGCCGGCGACGCCGGCGCCACGTCCGGCACGCCCGCGACCCAGCAGGTCCACGTCAAGATCGTCGTCACGAAGGCGCACAACGTCGACAACTGGCCCCCGCACCCGGACTTCTACAGCGGCCAGCCCGAGCGCTTCGTCATGACGAACAAGCAGGGCAAGACCAACGTCCAGAACGCGGCCGACGTCGAGGTCTACGGCGTCGAGCCCGACCAGGTCATCCCGGACAAGCTCATCAGCATGGGCACGGGCGTCCTCGACGTCTACGTCAACATCACGCAGCTCACGCTGCCCCCGGGCGTCCCGAACGGCGGCTTCACGCTCTACTGGCGCAGCGCCGACACGACGCCCAACAGCCTGGGCATCTTCAGCATCGCGAACTCCACGGACAAGACGACGAAGGCCTACTGGCACCTCGTCATCAACAACAGCGTCGTGGACTCGCCCTATCAGCCCACCAGCCGGTTCGGGTTCAAGGTGCTGGCGAACCCGATCGACGACAGCGCGGTCGCGTGCTACCGCTGCATGCCCTACACGATCGACTACACCATGACCGTCATCGCCCGCCCCAGCGCGGATCCGATGGCGGGCATGATCATGTAGATCGGCGGACGTCATCCCCGGAAGGCTGAAGCCCGGCTCCGCGTGCTCGGGCCCCATGTCCTCTCGTGCCTTGGCCGCGCTCGCGGTCGTCGCCGGCCTTCTCTTCGCGGGTTGCATCGGCGCCAAGGACGCGCCCAAGGCCGCGCCGCTCAACACGACGCACCTGAACTCCACCGTCGAGAACGCCACGCTGCCCGACGGCCGCGGCATGTCCGCGGGCAACCTCGAGACGAACAAGACCGAGAACGGCACGGGCGCCGTCGCGCACACGCACGACTACTGGCGCGGGCGCGCGAACGTCGTGCTCTCGAAGGACTTCTCCTTCTTCCAGGCGACGCCCGTCTTCCCCGACGGACAGGGGAGCAGCCCGCAGAGCGTCGCGTACATCAAGCTCAACCAGACGAAGCCCGACCACCTCGTCTACGAGGGCGTCACCACGATGGACGTGCTCGTCTCGGCGCCGGAGAACTGCCCCGGCGACCCGGCGAGCGACCCGTGCGCGCCCGACCCGAACCCGCCCGCGATGACGCTGCGCTACCGCACGGCGGCCGAGTCGAAGTTCGTGGACGGCGGCGCGATCACCTACGGCTCGGCCAAGGTCATCAACGTCCACGGCAAGGAGAGCGACATGCCCCACAGCGTCGCGAGCCTCTGGGCCTGGGAGCTCGTCACGGACAAGCCCACGCAGGACGTCGCCGAGGTCACGATCACCATCCACAACGGCGGCCAGATCGTCAACTGGCCCCCGCACCCGGACTTCTACGCCGACAAGACCGAGCGCGTCATCGCGGACAAGGGCGTCTCCGTCCACCGCAACGGCATCGACGAGGACCTGCTCTACGGCTCCGCGTCGAGCTGGCAGCACGCGGACAAGCTCATCTCGTACGGCACGGGCTCGCTGGACGTCTTCATCAACATCACCAGCGCGAAGGCCGACAACGGCGCGCCCCCGACGGGCTTCTTCCTGGAGTACCACAACGCGACCATCCTCGACGCGGAGGACCAGTTCAACGAGCGGCTGGGCGACGTGGAGAAGAAGAACGACCTCCAGCACTACCACTTCGTCGTGAAGGTCGAGCCCGCCGGCATGGACGGCCCCTACCAGCCCGAGTCGCTCTGGGGCTTCCGGCCCGTGGCCGAGTTCGCCACGCTGAACCTGCCCGACAACCCCGCGCTCAACCACCTGGGCCTCTGCCCCGGCTGCTTCCCCTACGACATCACGTACCACATGACGATCCTCGCGCGCAAGGGCGGCGATCAATCCAATGTCATGATGGGCTAGGCGCCCTTCGCCATGGCGACGGCTTCGGCCTGCGAGAGGCGCGTGGTCCACGCGGTCAGCGTGAACGTGCCCTTGAACGCGGCCGCGCCGTCGCCCTCGGGGAGCACGTGGAACTCCCACGTCGTCCGGTTGGAGTACGTGGTGTCCGTCTGCCCGGGCTGGATGGGCAGCACGAAGATGCGGCTCGTGTCGCCCTCGACCGTCACGGGCATCGCGCCGGAGCTGGGGAAGTTCTGCTCCTGGTAGGTGACGCGCAGCTTGGGCATCTGCGGGCCCGCGGGCGTCCAGTTGAGCAGCACGACGACGTTCGCGGCGCCCTCGGGCACGATGCGGCCGCCGGTCGCGGGGATACGCGCGGACTCGTTGGCCTGCCGCGCCGTCGCGGCGACGTCGCTCTGCGTCGGGGGTGTCGTGCCCTTCGGAAGGAGCGCGGTGGGGTCGGGCGCCGTGACGTTGCCCGCCTGCGCGGTGGCGACGGTGCCCAGGTCCATCGTGACGGACTTCACGAGGTCCAGCGCCTCGCCGCCCTGCCACCAGTTGAAGTGCGGCGGGTCGATGAAGAGCGGCCGGCCGATCGTCGCCCGCACGACGACGTGGACCTGGTTCGTGGGCGCGCCGGCGTTGCTCGCGTCGGTGGAGGGCATCGCGGTGAGGTTGAACGCCCAGAGCGACTTCTGCCGGTGGGGCACGTCGCACATGCTCTCCGAGGTCGGGATGATCACGGGCGAGCCGCTCGCGGCGTCCTTGATCGTCGCGAAGTCGTTGCTGTCGCTGGGCCGGTACGTGAGGTTGATGACGCCCGTCGCGGGCGCGGGCCACGTCACGTTCACCGTGAGGTAGCCGGTCTCGGGCGGCACGATGACGCCCTGGGGAAGCTCGAGGATCGCGGAGAGACCCCCGACGCTGGGCTGGAGCTGGAGGTCCTGGTCGGCAAGGATGATCGTGGGCTTGCCGTGCCAGTAGTCGTGGAAGTGCCAGCGCGCGCTCGTGCCGTTGATCGGCGCCGCGTCGGGCATCGCCATCGACCTCGGGGCGCCGGTGGCCGCGGAGCCCCCGCCGATGGTGCCGCCGCTGACGCTGGCCGCGGGCGTGTCGTGCTTGGACGCGCACCCGGCGAGCGCCGGCAGGACGAGGGCCAGGACGGCCCACGCGGCGAGGCGGCTGGGGACCACGGCGACCCATCCAGGCCGGCCGCTCTTGAGGATTGTGGAGAGGTCCTTCGACGGAAGCCCATAAGGACGCCCCGCCCGCTCGCCGGGGGATGCGCGCCACCCGCGTCCGCCAGCACGTCCGGGCGCCCCGCGCGCAGGTGTACCGCGCGCTGCTGGACCCGCGCGCCCTCGCGCGTTGGCGCGTGCCGGACGGGATGCGGGCCCAGGTCCACGTCTTCGAGCCGCGCGAGGGCGGCGCGGTGCGCGTGTCGCTCACGTACGACGCGCCCACGAATGCCGGCAAGACCACGCCCCAGACCGACACGTACCATGGCCGCTTCCTCCGGCTCGTCGAGGACGAGGAGGTCGTCGAACGTCTTGCGTTCGAGACGGCCGACCCCACGATGCAGGGCGACATGACGATCACGTTCCGGCTCTCCGACGCGCAAGGTGGGACCGACGTGCTCGGTCTCCACGAGGACGTCCCGCCGGGCGTCCGGCTCGCGGACAACGAGCGGGGCTGGCGCATGGCGTTGGCCAAGCTGGCGGCGTGGGTCGAGGCCAAGGCCCCGCCGGAGCCAGGCGTTTCGTGAGGACGGCGCACGAAGCGCGCCTCGAACGTGGCTCGCGGGACGCCACGCGCGGCGATTCCCGGAGAAGCGTCTTATGTCGCCCGTCCATCTCGATGCCACATGCCGGAGGGCCGGAATCCTTATGCCATCATGATGGCAACAGGATGGAGGTTGCTCCCGTGCGGCTGACCGCGCGGGGGAAGCCCGTGGCGCTGAGCAAGCACGCCGCCCAGGCGTTGGGCAACGAGCGGCCCGAGATCCACGAGTGGGACGTGATCCACGTCCTGGAGGAGCCCGATGAAGACGACCCAGAGAACGGCGCGAGGAAGCGTATCGGCAGGCGGACGATCATCGTCCGGTACGAGGACCTCGGCGAGGAGATCTTCGTCCGGACCGTCAGCGCCACCCGATCGGCCTAACATGCTCTGCCCCAACGACCGCGGGCACGGGCGGATGCAACCCGCGCTCATCGAGATGGACTATCCGCGCGGCAAGATGCCCGCGGAGGGCATGCGCTGTCCGGTGTGCGGCGAGGAGGCGTTCTGGGCCGAGCAGGTCCACCACGCCCGCCGGCTGGCGGAGCGGCTCGGCCTGTACGGCCCCACGCGCAGCAGCAAGCGCAAGCTCCACCGCAGCGGCACGTCCGTCGTCGTCTCGCTCGACCCGACGCTCCTGCGCGAGGCGCTGGGCGGCGCGCAGCCGGGCGACGAGGTCGAGGTCAGCCAGCAGGGCGACGCCGTCGTGATCCGGCGCGCGAGCGGGTAGCTCCATATTCGAGACCGCCCATCGGAGCGCGTGCTCCTCCACGAGCCCTGCGCGAGGTGCGGCCGCACGCTGCTGGAGGTGCGGCAGGGCGCGACGCGCGACGCGATGCGCGGCAGCGCGCTCCTGTGCAGCGTGCCGGGCTGCCCGCTCGTGGAGAAGCTGCTCGGCTTCGCGGCGCCCAAGGTCAAGGGGCTGGAGCTCGTCGGGCCCTCGCCGCCCAGCGTGTTCGTGGGGCGCCATGGCTACCCCGACGTGAGCATGGGGCCGCTCCTGCCCGCGACGCCGGAGAGCGCGCCCGCCCTCTCGGACTCGCCGGAGGACTGGAAGAAGCTCGACATCGCCACGATCCTCGCCATGCGCGCGCGGCTCTACCGGAGCAAGGCGCCCGTGCGCGTGGACGTGGCGCTCCCCACGCGCGCGCTGGAGGCCTCGCGCGAATTGGCGATGGCCGCGCGCCCCGTGGACGCCGAGGTCACGCTGAAGAAGCCGCTCAGGGTCACCGAGCCGGTCTCGCAGGTGGACGCCTTCGCCGCTCCGATGGGGCCCAGCGTGGACGTCGTCGACGCGCGATTGCTATCAAGCCCGAGCGTCCCGCGCAAGGTCGACGCGCTCGTCTCCGACGTGCACGCCGACGCCGCGACGGCGGTGAACGAGCTGTACGAAGGCGGCGTGCCCAACCACCACATCCAGCGCCTGCTCTCCGTGGGCCTGCTGGGCGAAGGGGAGCGCCGGCGCCTCGTGCCCACGCGCTGGAGCATCACCGCCACCGACGACATCCTCGGCAAGCAGATGATCGAGGAGGTCAAGGAATTCGGCCTGCTCGACGCGCCGCTCGTGCACGCCGCGGACCTCTTCGGGAACTACTTCCAGGTGCTCCTGATGCCGCGCGCCTGGAGCTACGAGATGATCGAGGCGTGGCACGAGGACGGGCGCTGGCAGCTCGGGCGCGACGCCGAGGGCTATCGCGGGCGCACGGCGTACGTCGAGCAGGTCGCGGGCGCGTACTACGCCGCCCGGCTCTCGGTGCTGGAGCACCTCAAGCGCATCCGCCGCCAGGCCGCCGTGTTCGTGTACCGCGAGATCACCGACGAGTATTGGGCGCCGCTGGGCGTCTGGGTGATCCGCGAGGCGGTGAAGGCCGCGATGGACGCGAAGCCGCTCGTCTTCGGCGACCTGGAGAGCGCGCTGCGCCACGTGGCTCGGCGCTCGCGCTCGCAGGAGTGGACGAAGGTCGCCACCTCGCCGCGCGAGGCGCTGACGCAGCGGACGTTGCATGACTTCGACGCGTAGCGAGGACGCAGCCAGAACCGACGAGCCGCCGGGCGGCCGAGCGCTCGGCATGAAGGCCGCCACGATCGCCCTGATCCTGCTTGCTATCACGCTCGTCGTCTCGCCCGCGCTCGCGCAGGGCGGCAACACCACCGTGAACAACAACTACAACAACCCGACGCCCTCGGGCGGGACGCCGCAAGTCAACGTGAACAACCCCACGCCCGTCGTCAACGTGAACAACCCGCAACAGTCCACCGCGGGCCTCGACACGACCACCATCCTCGTCATCGTCGTGGTCGCGGTGCTGGTCATCGCCCTCGTGGTCGGCCTGGCGGGCCGCAACCGCTGGTGGTAGCGAGGCCCAGCGGCCCCGCGGCGCTTCGCTTGCCGCCATCACGCCAAGACGCCAACACGCGGCGTGTTGGCGTCATGGCGTGATGGCGGAAAGCGAAGCGCGCAAAGCAACAGAACTTGGTTCTAGAGCGTCGGGAGCGCCGGCACCGTCACGCGCTCCATCCGGCTCATCGCCGCCACCTGGCCCAGCCACGGGAACGTGTGCGAGCCGTGGCCGTCGCTGAGCGTCAGCGTCTCCTCCGTGCCCCAGAGCGCCGCGTCGGGATGCGCGCTCCCGTAGGGCAGGCAGAACACCGCCTGTCCGAGCGCCGAGGAGCACGA
Organism: Thermoplasmata archaeon; assembly: GCA_034667685.1. Lineage (GTDB taxonomy): Archaea > Thermoplasmatota > SW-10-69-26 > JACQPN01 > JAJPHT01 > JAJPHT01. The sequence continues at coordinate 75,998 of JAXDQU010000011.1, forward strand.
GATCGCGAGCGGCGCGTAGACGGCGCGGGCGTGGAAGCCCTCGTCGGAGCCGAGCAGGAAGCTCGGGATCGACTCGACCACCGGCACGAGCGGCAGGTCGCCTGGGCTCGCGGGCGCGCCGAAGAGGCTGGGCGCGCCGCTCTGCGAGAGGATGGTGCCGGGCGAGAGGTCGAACTCCATCACGTCGAGCCCTTCGCGGAACGTGCCCTCGCGCTCCACCGCGACGCCGTTGGCCAGGCGCAGGTCGAAGCGCCACGCGTGCTGCTCGCCGAAGGGCAGGTCGCGGTCGAACGTCCACGAGGCGCTCGCGACGCCCGGCTCCACGAGCCGCTGGATGCCGTCCACCGTGAGCGTGATGGACGCGACGTCCTTGGGCATGCACGACGAGAGGATGAACACGCGCGGCCGCATCTGGTACGCCCAGTCGCGCGGACCCGTGATGGTGGTGAGGTCCACGAGCACGCGGATCACCTGGTTCGCAAGCTCCCACACCTGGCCCGTGGCGTCGTGGACGACCACGCGGAGGTCGTGCGTCGTCGTGCCCTCGATCATGGAGGGCACGAAGATCGTGACCTGCGTCACGATGCCGAGCCCTTTCACCGCCGAGACGAACGTCGCGGGCACCTGCTGGCCGTCGACGTAGGCGTCGATGGCGGTCGGCTCGAACGCGGCGACCAGCGTCATCTGCGCCGGCGGCGTGATGCATCCGGGCAGGTCGAGGATCGCGGCGGTGATGACCGGCGCGCGGACGGCCTTGACGCCGTCGAGCACGAGGTCGGTCACCGCGCTCGCGCTGGAGGGCGCGAAGCTCCAGGCGAACGTGTGCTGGCCCGACGGGAGCGCCACGTCGTAGGGCTCGTTGTCGTTGGCGAACTTCTCCACGGCCGCGCCATCAACCAGGAACGTGAGCGTCCCCTGCCTGGCCGTGGCGTGGAAGCCGAAGAGCGGAACGTCGGTCAACGTGAGCGAGTACGTCGACTTGCTGGACGACTCCAGCACGACGCCCGTGGCCTCCTGGACGAGCGACCACGGGCTCGCCGGCGGAGGACGGATGGCGTCGGCGGAGACGCCGAGCGATTTCGCGAGGGTGTCAAGGGCCGTCGAGCTTGCGACGGCGCCGGGCGCCGCGAGGAGCGGCAGCACGACGAGGGCGGCAAGGGCGATGGCGCACGCTGATGCAGAACGGATGGGCCTTCCCAAATGGATTCCCCGATGTCACGTGCGCCAGTGACAACATGAAGCTATCGTGCGTCGCGGCGCTGCGATATCATTTGCGTGGCCGCTTGCCCGCGGCGGCGGGTGGATCACTCCTTTCTGAAGATCCCGTAGTGGCGCGTCATGCTCTTGTGGACGCGCTGGTCGTGCGCCTGGACGAGCGTGAAATGCTTCGCGGCGCGCTCGCGCAGCTCGGCGCTGGGCGAGATGAGCGCGAGCCGGCCGCCGGGGCGCAGCGCCTCGTGGGCCGCGTGGAAGAAGCGCTCGTAGAGGGCCGTCCTCTCCTCGAAGTTGGTCGTGCTGCTCTGGCCGTAGGGCGGATCGGAGACGACGACGTCCAGCGGGCCCGCGAACTCCGGCAATTCGCCGACGTCGCGCGTCTCGATCGTGGCGCCTTGGACGCCGAACTTCTCCAGCGTCATGCGCGTGCCTTCCGCCATGCGCGGGTCGAGGTCGCTTCCGTGCACCTTCGCGCCCGCGAGCCCTGCTTCTAGTAGAAGGCCGCCGGTGCCGCAGAACGGATCGGCCACGCGCTCGCCGGGCGCCACCTGCGCGAGGTTGACCAGCGCGCGGGCCCAGCGCGGGTGCAGGGAGACCGGGGCGAAGTGCGCGCGGTGCTTGACGTGGCGCGCCTCCAGCGCCTTGCGGTCGACCTCCGCGAGCAGCGCACCCACGTGCGCCTCCTCCGAGAGCAGCAGCCGGACGTCCACCTGCGGATGCTCCAGGTCGACCTTGCCCGAGGTGGCGAGCACCGCGCCGATGGCGCGCACGGTGTCGGAGAGCGGCAGCTCCGCGTGGTGCCCCTCGAGGCGGCGCGCGCGGACGGCGAACGTCTGCCCCTTCAGGTCGAGGCGGCCGAAGGGCGGGATCATCACGCGCGGCGTGGCGACCGTGCTCCACCAGTGGGCGCTCACGGTGTGCGCCAGCGCCGCGCGCCGCGCCAGGAAGGAAGCGAGGTCGGAGCCGTCGGGGACGTCGAGGAGCGCCACGGCGCCGTCGCGCTCGGCCAGGCGCCCG
>JAXDQU010000012.1:0-75769 GCA_034667685.1 Thermoplasmata archaeon
CTTTCCGCCATCACGCCAAGACGCCAACACGCCGCGTGTTGGCGTCGTGGCGTGATGGCGGAAAGCGAAGCGCCACGCAGAAAATGAAAAGAAAAACCTCGCGGCAACTGAGGAGGTTATGAAACAGGTTCTAGGGTCAGAGCCGCTCCCCGGGTCGCCCGTCCTACGCCCCGCCCTTCGCCGGCTGGAGGAGGGCGAACCGGTTGCCGTCGGGGTCCTCGAAGGAGGCCAGGATGCCGAAGGGCGTCTCGACGGGGGCGGGCCCGCGGAACGCGACGCCGCGCGCCTGGAGCCTGGCGACCTCGCCGCGGCAGTCGCGCGTCGTCAGCGTGAGCCGGTAACCGTCCTCGGCGCGCGGGTCGACGAGGTACTCGCCCTGGATGAGCGCAAGCTCGACCTCCGCGCCGGGGGGCGCCACGGTGAGCCAGCGGGGGCGGCCCTTCTGGCCGTAGTCCTGGCGCTTCTCGAAGCCGAGCTTGCCGACGTAGAAGCCGAGCGCCTGGTCCTGGTCGCGCACGAGGAGGGGGACGTGGGTGGTCTTGTCGATCATGATATCACTTCACTTCTTCTTGGGCGCGAAGGCCTTCACCATCATCTTGCCGATCCAGCTCTGCTGGACGAGGGCCCAGGCGTTGCCGTCGGGGTCGCGGAAGTAGGCGGACGTGCCCCACGGCGCGCGTTGGGGCTTCTCGTAGCCGGGGATGTCGAACCTGACGCCGCGCGCCTTCAGCGCCTCGTAGTCGGCGCGGCAGTCGGTCGTCGAGAGCGCGACCTGGAGGCCCGCGGTGCCCGCCTTCGGATCCTGGTCGCCCGCGACGCGCGTCTTCTGCTTCGCCACGATCAGCGCGAACTCGACGTCGCTCCCCTTGGGCGCGACCGTGACCCAGCGCGCGCCGGTGGGGCCCTTGACGTCCGCGCGCTTCTCGAAGCCGACCTGGGTCGTGTAGAACGCCAGCGCGCGATCCTGGTCGCTCACCGCGAGGGGGACGTGCGTGAGCCGGACGTCCATTCAGCCCACCGCCTTCTTCAGAAGCGCGGCGATCCTCTTCTCCGCGGCGTCGCCGATGCTCAGGAGGGCGAAGGACGTGACCCACATCGCGCCCTCGTCGAGCTTGGCCGGCGTGTTGAACCCGAGCGTCGCGTACCGCTCCTTGAACTTCGAGGCGGCCTTGAAGAAGCAGACGACGCCCTCCTTGCTGGCGTACGCGGGGAACCCGTACCAGGTCTTGGGCGTGAGGCTGGGCGCGTTCGCCTTCACGATGGCGTGGAAGCGCTCCGCCATCGCGCGATCGGAGGGGGGCATCTTGGCGATCGCGGCGAGGACGGCCGCTTCGCCTTCGCCCTTGCCGGCGCGCTCCGCCAGCATCTCCTTCATCGCCCCCTTCTCCGCGGTCGAGAGGCCCTTCGCCTTGGCCGCCTTCGCCTTAGCCATCGCGGAGCACCTCCGCCAGGCGGTCCCAGACGACCTTGGCGCCGGCCGCGGCCCCGTACTGGAGCATCGCGTCGCGCGCCTCCTTCGACGCGCAGAGGTTCGTGAGCGTGAGGCGCGTGACGCCGTCCTTCTCGGCGAGCTCGACCGTGGCGCGAAGCTCGTTGGCGGGCTGCCCCTCGATCGCGTAGGTGTAGACGAGGCGCGTCACGGGATGCACGTCGAGGTAGGTGCCGAAGAACACCATCTCGTGGCCGTTGGCCGCGCGCTGCACGTAGCGGTACTTGCCCCCGGCGCGCACGTCCATGACGTCCACGCGCAGCGAGCCGCCCGGCGGCGCCCACCATCTCGGGACGAGCCGGGGGTCGGTGTACGCGGCGAACACCTTGGCCGCGGGCGCGCGGAAGGTGTGCTCGAGGACGAACTCGCGGTCGGAGATCACGCGTGCAGTGGCTTGGGGATCCATGATGTCACTTCCTCTTCTTCGTGTCTTCCTCGACGAGCCGCGCGAGCCGTTGCAGGCGCGCGAGCTGGTCGGAGGCGTAGCGCCGCATCCAGGCGTCGAGCTCCAGGAACGGCTCGGCGCGCAGGGAGTAGAGCCGGCGCTGCCCTTCGGCGCGGACGGAGACGAAGCCGGCTTCGTGCAGGATGCGCAGGTGGCGCGACACGCCGGGCTGGTGGATGTCGACCTCCGCGGCCATCTCGCCCACCGAGCGTTCCCCTTCGCCGAGGAGCTCGACCAGGCGCCGCCGCGTGGGGTCCGCCAGCGCCGCGAAGACGTCCGCCGCCACGCGCTATCCATACACGTCCGCGTATATACGGATTGGCGTATGCCTCAGGTCTCGCGCTCCAGCGTCGTCTTGACCGCGCGGTACGCCTTGCGCGAGACGAGCAGGCCCCAGTGTCCCGCGAAGGGGATCGCGACGTTCTCGACGTTCTCCATCTCCAGGAGCGCGCTCTCCGCGGGCACGACGATGCCGTCCCACCTGCTCCAGAGGTTGAGGATCGGCACCTCGGAGCGCGTGCCTTCGTTCAGCTCCTCCAGGAAGGCGCTGCCCGGAAGGATCTGGCGCGTGCCGGTGAGGACGGGCGCGGCGCTGGCGGTCCACGTGCCGTGGTGCGGGACGCCCAGGCAGCAGAGGTGCGAGACGCGCGGCGCCCCGTCGAGGAAGCGCACGTACCAGCGCCCGATCAGGCCACCCATGCTGTGGCCCACGAGCGCCACGCGGTCCGTCCCCTCGACGGCGAGCACCTCGTCCACCTTGCTGGCGAGGTGGCGCGCCGAGACGCGCAGGTCGTGGAACGTGAAGCGCGGGAAGCTGGCCAGGTACACGTGGAACCCGTCGCGTTCAAGGAACCACTGCCACGCGTTCCAGTACACGAGCTCCTGCCCGAAGGCGCCGGGGAGCAGGATGACCGGGACGCGGTCGGGCACGCAGCGGGATTCTTGCTCCTTCCTCAAGAAGCCGCCTCGTCCGGCCCGATTCCGCTTCCGCTTCCGAGTCCGATTCCGGAATCGGAAGCGGAAGCGGAATCGGACTCGGGTCCTTTGCGCCGCAAACGAGCATAAGAATCATGGCGGACGCCGCGTTTCCGCGCCTCGTGCGCCGGGTCCTCGTCCTCGCGTGCGTGCTGCTGATCCTCCTTCCCGCCGCGTCGGCCGCGGACACGCTGAGCCTGGGCGATGCCGTCGTGATGCGCGCCGCCGCCGTGGCGGACACGGGCAACGGCTTCGTGGGCTCGACGGCCACGATCACCATCCGCACGGCCGACAACGGCTCGGGGCACATCTTCCTCGACACGTTCCCGCTCACCGCGGTCGACATGCAGGGGAGCGCGCGCTTGGCGGCCCGCGTCGCGAGCCAGGTCACGGGCGTGGCGCTGGCGAGCCACGACTTCTTCTTCACCATCCGCTCCGCCTCCGAGCAGATCGGCGGGCCCAGCGCGGGCGCCGACATGACGGTGGGCACCATCGCCGCGCTCAACGGCTGGAAGGTGCGCCCCGACGTGCTCATGACCGGCACGATCGAGCCCGACGGCAGCGTGGGCCCCGTGGGCGGCATCCCCGAGAAGGCGGCCGCCGCGGCGCAGGCGGGCGTCACGACGTTCCTCTTCCCGGCGGGCGAGGAGATCACGACGTTGTCGTCCACGGGCAAGGACGTGAACCTCACGCAATACTGCGCGACGCAGCTCCACATCGCCTGCATCCCGACGAGCGACGTGATCCAGGCGGTCAACGTGATGACGGACCACCAGATCGTGCTCCCGCCGCTATCGGGCAACGTCACGGGCGAGGCGTTCCTGGCGAGGCTCGCGCCGCTCTCCGCGCAGCTCGTCGACGCGAGCGGCGACCTGATCCAGCAGGCGCGCGACGCGGGCGTCACCCCCGCGGCCTCCTGCGCGCCCAACGCCAACGGCGGGCTCGACCTCGCCCCCGCGACGCGGCTGGCGTGCGCGATCCAGACGGAGGACGCGGCGCGCGCGGCGGCGGGCAACGCGACGTACTACACCGCCGCCTCGCTCTCGTTCCAGGCGGCCATCGACGCGCACGACGCGCGAGACGCGGCGCGGTTCCAGGCCGACAACGCCACGCGCGCGAGCCTCGCCGACCGGCTCGCGGCGTCGGCCGCGACCGTGGACGCGGCGCGCCAGCTCATCGAGCCCTACAAGGTCGACACGGTGGGTGTCTTCGAGACCGCGGGCGCCGCGCAGGTGCGGCTCCTGGAAGCCGAGGGGCGCATCGCCGAGGCGCAGGCCACCGCGCGCAACGCGACGAGCGCCAACGCCGCGCTCCTGGCGATCTACCAGGCCGCGTACGCCGCCGAGCGCGCCAACACCGCGACGTGGTGGCTCAAGCTCGGTGAAGGCGGCGAGCCGGGCCACGCGCTCGACGCGCAGGGGCTGGCCGACCTCGCGCGCGACGAGATCACCGCGAGCCGCGAGGAAATCGCGTATGTGACAGCCGTCTTCAGCCAGGCCAACGTGCAGGCCTCCGTCGCCGAGGCGAGCCGTCTGCTCGACGACGCGCAGAACGCCTACGACCGCGGGCTCTACGCGGGCGCGATGCTCGACGCGCTCGACGCCGAGGTCAGCGCCAGCGTGCTCCTGGAGTCGGCCGGCTTCCGGGGCAGCGTGCCCCAGGAGAAGCTCGCCGCCGCGCAGGCCGGCGCCGCCCGCGCCATCGAGCAGGCCCGCGCGCGCGGCGTCGAGCCCTTCCTCGCGGAGAGCGAGTACGAGTTCGGCCAGACGCAGCAGGACCCGGTCACCGCGCTCACGTTCTACGGCCAGGCCAAGGTCTCCGCGAACCTCGCGGGGCTGCCCGGCGCCTTCGGCAACGCGCCCGTCTCCGCCGACTCGCGCTTCCAGGGCTTCCCGCAGGTCTACGCGCCGCCGCAGTGGATCGTGGGCGCCTTCGCCGTGGGCATGGCGCTGGGCGCCGGCCTGGGCCTCATCGCGCTGCTGCCGCGCCGCGAGGACGTCGAGCACCTGGAGCGCGTCGACTCCGGCCACGCCGTGGGTCTCGCGCCGCTGCCGCCGGTCGAGCCTCCGTCTCCGCCGCCCGAGATGCTATCACCGCCTCCCGAGGGCGGGATGCCGTAGCTCCGCGAAGGGCTCTGGACTCTGGACTCGGGGCTCAAGGCTCTGGATTGTGGTTCCGGAGCCCTGAGCCTCGAGTCCAGAGTCCAGAGTCCAGAGTCCAGAGTCCAGAGTCCAGAGCCCTACAGAACGACGTCGGCAACGACCGGATCGTGGTCGGAAGGATAGCCGCCGTCGCGCTCGCGCACCACCCGCGCGTGCTTGACGTGCGCGCCGGCGGGGACGAGGATCCAGTCGAGGCGCGCGCGGGCGTGGGGCGAGAAGCCGTGGAAGGTCGGCGTGCGGTCGAGGTGCGTCGTGTCCTTGCGCGACGCGCCGCAGAGGATCGCGTGGACCTCGCCGCCGGGCTCCTCGTTGAAGTCGCCCAGGAGCGTCGCGGCGGGAAGGCGCGCGGAGATCAGGCGGGCCGCCTCGCGCCTCGCGTGGGGCGACTCGTGGTCGAGGTGCGTGTTGGCGAGCGTGATATCACGACCGCTGACGTGGTCGCGCAGCGTGGCCCACGTGACGATGCGCGGGTGGCGGTTGCCCCACGTCGCGCTGCCGCGCCGCGCGGGCGCGTCCGAGAGCCAGAAGTCGCCCGCGGCCACGAGGCTCAGCCTCGTGGCATCATAGTAGATCGCGTTGTGCTCGTCGCTCCCGTCGCCCTGGCGGTCGAGGCCGACGCGGCGGAAGCCCGGCAGGCGGGCGTCCAGGTCGGCGAGCTGGTGGGCAAGCGCCTCCTGCGTGCCCACGATGTGCGGCGCGTGGCGCAGGATCAGCGCGGCGGCCCGTTCCTTGCGCGCGTCCCAGCGGTTGACGCCGTCGTCCGCCACGTCGCGCCGGAGGTTGAACGTCATCAGCCGCAGCGCCGCCATCGGGTCCTCGTGGGAGGTCGGGGCGTAAGCCGACCACGCGCGAGGCGGCACGACGCTGGCGAAACGAACATCCCCGATGAAGCCGGGGCTCTGGGCTCCGGACTCCGGGCTCGGGGCTCCCGCTTGCCTTGCAACCGGAGAGCCCCGAGTCCAGAGTCCTGAGCCCAGAGCCCCGGAACAATGCTCATCCACCCCTCTGCGCTTGCGCGCCGCGTGCCCAACGACGAGCGACCCGCGCCGCCCCACGCGCCCGTGGAGGGCCCCGAGGAGTCCCTGGAGCCCGCGCGCGAGCAGGCGCACGAGCCCGACGGCATGATGGCGCGCCTGGAAGCGCTCGCCGCGCGCGAAAAGGAGCTGCTCGACAGGCTGGCGCGCATGCAGGCCGACTTCGAGAACTTCCGCCGCCGCAGCCGCCTGGAGGTGGGCGAGGCCGCCGGGCGCGGCAAGGAGGCGCTGCTCAAGGCGCTGCTGCCCAGCCTCGACAACCTGGACCGCGCGCTCGCGCACACCGAGGACCCGGGCCTCAAGGCCGTCGCGCGGGGCCTCGCGGGCGCGCTCGCGGCGCAGGGCATCGTCGTGCTCGACCCGGCCGGCGAGGCGTTCGACGCCAAGCTGCACGAGGCCATCGCCACCGAGGCGCGCGAAGGCGCGAAGCCGGGCGCGGTGCTGCGCGTCGCGGAAAAAGGATATCAGATCGATGGGCGCGTCGTGCGGCCCGCGCGCGTGGTCGTCGCGGGGTGAGCCGCAGCTCGCCTCGCGATAGGCCGGAGCGAAGCTGCGGCCGTGTGGCGGGCTGACGAGCTTGCTGCCGTGCGCGCGGTCGGCGCGCGCTTATCTCCCAGGCCGGCGCCTCTGCGGCGCATGGCCGGCCTTGCCGCTCCGGAACCCATCGTCGCGCTCTGGGTCCCCTGGTGCCGACGCTGCGACGCGCCCATGACGACGATGGCCGAGCCGGGCTTCGAGGGGCGGCCGCCCAGCGGGACGCTCCAGCCGATCCGCGTGTGCCGCGCGTGCGGCGACACCGTGCGCGTGATGCACGTGCCCTGGGTCGCCACGGGCTAGCCCGTCGTCTCGACCGCCATGTCGAAGCGCAGCGTCAGGGGCCGCGCGTGCCAGACGCCGATCCAGCTCTCGCGCCACGTGTCGAGCGTCGCGTTGGCGTGGAGCGCGTGGTTGCCCGGCGCGAGGAGCGCGCTCGCCACGGCGCTGAGCGTGCCGTTCTCCACGGCGGTCTGCGTCGTGCCGCCCAGGACGGTCTCGTTCTCGTCGAGCAGCGTGAGGTTCAGCAGCGCGACGCGGCCGCCCGATCCGTCCAGGCGGTGGACGTGGAGCGCGAAGACGCCGCCCTTCGCGTTGCGCGCCATGCCGGCCATCTCCGCCACGTAGCGCGTGCCGCTCACGTTGAACTCGCCGTGGTCGAGCGTGGCGTCGTAGTCGGAGGGGCCCGAGGCGTGCGGCGCGTAGGCCGTGACGGGAAGCTCCGGAGGTCCCAGCGGCGTCCAACCCGCCACGAGCGCGCCCATGCCGAGCAGGGCCACGAGGATGAGCGCGACGGCCACGACGGCGAGGGCGCGTTGGCGCGTGTTCACGGCGTCGGGAGCCCGTCACCGCTTTATAGAAGCTCTTGTTTAGTCCGGCCGATCCCCATGGGCAAGGTCATCGGCATCGACCTGGGCACCACCTACTCCGCCGTCGCCGTCCTCGAAGGGGGGCACGCGGAGATCATCGCCAACGCCGAGGGCGCGCGCACGACGCCCAGCGTGGTCGCGTTCACCAAGGACGGCGAGCTGCTCGTCGGCGAGGTCGCCAAGCGCCAGGCCGTCGTGAACCCGGAGAACACCGTCTTCTCCATCAAGCGCTTCATGGGCCGCACCATCGCCGAGACGAAGGGCGAGGCCGGCCGCGTGCCCTACAAGGTCACCGAGGGCGCCAACGGCAAGGCCGCCGTCACGCTGCCCAACGCGGGCAAGACGTTCAGCCCCGAGGAGATCAGCGCGTTCATCCTCCAGAAGCTCAAGCGCGACGCCGAGGCCTTCCTGGGCGAGCCTGTTACCGAAGCGGTGATCACCGTCCCCGCCTACTTCGAGGACGCGCAGCGCCAGGCCACCAAGGATGCGGGCCGCATCGCGGGCCTCACCGTCAAGCGCATCGTCAACGAGCCCACCGCGGCCTCGCTGGCCTACGGCGAGGACAAGAAGAAGGGGCAGACGATCCTCGTCTTCGACTTCGGCGGCGGCACGTTCGACGTCTCCATCCTGGAGTTCGGCGAGGGCGTCTTCGAGGTCAAGGCCACCAGCGGCGACAACCACCTGGGCGGCGACGACATCGACGAGATCCTCATGCGCCACTTCGCCGCCGACTTCCAGAAGAAGAACGGCGTCGACCTGATGAAGGACCGCACGGCCGTCCAGCGCCTCAAGGAAGCCGCGGAGAAGGCCAAGAAGGAATTGAGCACCGCCGCGAAGACCAACGTGAACCTCCCGTACGTCACGGTCACGACCGCCGGCCCGCAGCACCTCGACCTCGACCTGACGCGCGCGCAGTTCGAGCAGATGATCCAGCCCATCCTCGCGCGCCTCAAGGGCCCCACCGAGCAGGCGCTCAAAGACAGCGGCCTCGCGTGGCAGAAGATCGACGAGATCATCCTGGTGGGCGGCAGCACGCGCATCCCGGCCGTCCAGCAGCTCGTCCGTGATATCACCGGCAAGGAGCCCAACCGCAGCGTGAACCCCGACGAGGCCGTGGCGCTGGGCGCCGCCGTCCAGGCCGGCGTGCTCACCGGCGAGGTCAAGGACCTCCTGCTCCTCGACGTCACGCCCCTGAGCCTCGGCATCGAGACGCTCGGCGGCGTCAGCACGAAGCTCATCGAGCGCAACACGACGATCCCCACCAAGAAGAGCAAGGTGTTCAGCACCGCGGCCGACATGCAGACCTCGGTCGAGATCCACGTGCTCCAGGGCGAGCGCGCGATGGCCCGCGACAACAAGAGCCTGGGCCGCTTCCACCTCGACGGCATCCCGCCGGCCCCGCGCGGCATCCCGCAGATCGAGGTCGCGTTCGACATCGACGCCAACGGCATCGTCAACGTCCACGCCAAGGACCTCGGCACCGGCAAGGAGCAGCGCATCACCATCACCGGCACGACCCGGTTGAGCGACGAGGACGTCAAGAAGGCCGAGCGCAGCGCCCAGGAGTACGAGGAGGAGGACCGCAAGCGCCTCGAAGAGGTGAACGCGCGCAACGAAGCCGACACGCTCCTCTACACCGTCGAGCGGACGCTGAAGGACGCCGGCGAGAAGGTCCCCGCCGACCTCAAGGCCGAGGCCGAGAAGGGGCGCGACGCGCTCAAGGCCGCCCTGGGCGGCGCGGACGTCGCTGAGATCAAGGCGAAGACCGACGCGCTGGCCGAGACGATCCAGAAGGTGGGCGCGAAGATGTACGAGGCGGCGGCTGAAGCCGCCGCCCCCGAGCCTCAGCCTCAGCCCGAGCCTCAGCCTGGCGGGGGCGCCGCGCATGGCGAGACGCGCACCAAGAAGGCCGACGCCTCGGACCCGGACTCGATCGACGTGGACTACGAGGTCAAGAAGGACTGAGACGGGCCGCGGCTCCCGCGTCCTCCCTCGCCCCCTTCCCCAGCGTGCGCGAGGCGAGGACGAGCCACACGACCAGCAGCACCATCACGGGGTAGAGCGCCCAGGCGGGCACGAAGGGCGCGATGAAGCTGAAGCCGCCCAGCGCGAGGCCCATCACGGCCGTCGCCGCGCCGAACGCGCCACGGTTTTCCCAGGCGCTCGCGAGGAGCCACACCGCGGCGCAGACGTGCAGGCCGTAGCGCAACGACATGATCAGCGTGAACGTCGCGTCGCCGGGCGCGGCGCCCGCGTTGAGCGTCGCCACGTTGAGGATGATATCACCCGCGGCCCACGCGTAGCCGCCCACGCGGGCCCATCCGGGCGCGGCGAGCGCGGCGACGACGGGGAGCAGCGCGGCGTGGGCGAGGACGCCCAGTGCGACCTTGGCCTCGTTGAACGCGGGCGCGTTGGGCAGGCCGAAGGAGGCGAACATCAGGGCGAAGAGGGCCGCGGCGGAGAGGGCGGCGCGCGAGGCGAAGCGGGTCGCAGACATGCGGGCGTAGAATCCTCGCGCGGGGCTTAGTCCGATGCCACGCGGCGCTGTGCATCCGCGACAGCCTGGGCGAGGAAGGCGTCGAACGCGCGCGGGTGGACGAGCTCGCGCATGAGGATGGCCTGGACGCGCGCGATGCCCGGCTCGCGCTCGGCGGCGGCGCGGCGCCGCTCGGCCTGGTCGAGGTTCGCGACGGGCACCGCGACCTGCGGCGGGACGCCCGGCCCGAAGGGGCCCAGCACGCGGTCGGGGAACGCGCGCTCCAGCGCGGCGTTGGCGCGCCCGTCGCCCTGGGTGACGACGTACTCGACGAGGATCGCGCCCTCGATGGCGGCCAGCGAGACGCGCGGCGCCATCCCGCCCGCGCCCGCGGCCTGGAGCTTCTGGAGGCGCCGCTCCAGCGTGCGGGTCGAGACGCGCGCCTCCTTGGCGATGCCCGAGACGGCGCGGGCGGGCGTCCGGCGCAGGGCAAGAAGGATGCGCGCGTCGAGGGGCGGGAGCGGTGGCGCGTGTCGCGGCGGTGGCGCGACGTAGCTGGGCCAGACGCGCGTGGCGTCGAGCGCGCGGCCGATGCGCTGCGCGAGCCGGTCGGCGTCTCCGCGGTGCCAGACGTGCATGAACACGAGGCCGTGGGCGAGGATCGCCAGCTCGACGCCCGGGAAAGGAGCCAGCGCCTCCTCGAGCGCCTCGGGCGTCGCGGGGCTCACGCCGTCGAAGCCGTACCCCATGCGGCCGAAGCCGAGGAAATCCGACCGTGGCAGGAACGCGGAGCCCAGGAGCACGCCCCCTTCGCGCAGCGCGGCGAGGCGCGCGCGGATGGAGTTGCGGTGGAGCCCGGTGCGCGCGGCCAGCTCCTGCACCGGGGGCTTCACGGGCCCGCGCGGGAAGTTGCCGGCGTCCCAGCGGAACAGCTCGCGCAGGATCAGCCAATCCGCCGCGTCGAGACGCACGGCCCGGCACCCGCCGGGTCAGGCATGAAATGCTTGGAGCGGGATCGCCCTCGCGTGGCCGACGCGCGTCCCGGATTCGCCTTCGCCGCCTGCTGCGCGGTGTGGGGCACGACGTTCCTCGTCATCAAGAGCAGCAACGACGCCTTCGCGCCGCTCTGGGGCGCAGCGTTGCGCCTCGCGCTGGCGGCGCTGATCCTCGCGGCGGTGTGGCTCGTGCGCCGCGACGCGATGCCGCGCGGGCGCGTGCTGCTCGTGGTCGTGCTGTTCGGGCTCTTCGACTTCGGGATCAACCTGGGCCTGCTCTACTGGGGCGAGCGCAGCGTGCCTTCGGGGCTCTCGGCCGTCTTCTACGCGACGGTGCCGGTGGTGACACTGCTCCTCGCGCGCCTCGTGGGCCAGGAGAAGCTCGACGCGTGGAAGCTCGCGGGCATGCTCGCGGCCTTCGCGGGCGTCATCGTCGTCTTCGCCAGCGAGCTCACCGCGCGCGCCGATCCGTGGGCGCTCGTCGCGATCCTCGGCGCCGCCGCCAGCGCCGCGCTCTCCAGCGTGCTGCTGCGCACCATCCCGCCGCAGCCGGTCGTCCCCACCGTGACCTTGGGCTGCGCCGCGAGCGCCGCGCTGCTTCTCGTCGGAAGCCTCGTCTTCGGCGAGACGTGGGCGACGCCTTCCAGCCTCGCGCCTTGGTGGCCGATCCTCTACCTCGCCGTGCTGGGCAGCATCGTCGCGTTCGGCCTCTTCACGTGGCTGCTCAACGTTTGGCCCGCCAGCAGCGCGACGCTCGTGGGCGTCATCGTGCCCGTCGTCGCCGTGACGGTGGGCGCGGTGGCCGCGCGCGAGCGCCTCGCGCTCACCACGCTCGCGGGCGGTGCGCTGGTGCTCGCGGGCGTCGCGATGGCGCTGCTCAGGGCACGCAGGCTGGACCGGCGGACACGGGCTCCGCATGCGGAGGCGCGGTGAGCGCGGAGGCCGCGGAGTCCCAGAACGCCGCGCGCCCCGCGTCCTCCGCGTCTCCGCATGCGGAGCCGCGAAGCGCGCGGGCAGGCTCAGACAACCCAGGGCTGGATCGTCGTCGCGTCGTCCACGAGCTTCGGCCCGTCGGTCATGCGCGCGAACGTGATGCGTCCGCCCTCGTCGGCGCTGAGCACGGTGACGTAGCTCACCACGAGCGAGCCGTCGGGGGCGATGGCGCACTGCTGGAAGTCGCCCAGCTCGCGGCCGCTCGTGCACGAGACGCCGCCCTGGCAGGGCTCGCCCACGCGCGCGGGCGCGTCGCTCACGCGGCCGCTGACCTCGGTGGGCGTGGCGGTGTCCGCCCCGACGATCGCGCCGGCCGTCTCGTACCATTCCTTCGCCGGGTCGGGCGCGTGGTACCACGAGAGGCCGAGCTTGCCGGGCGCGCCGGCGGCGACCCACAGGAAGAGCGAAAGGCCCGCCTCGTGGAACGCGGTCCGCGGCTCGCTCCACGTCTTGCCCATGTCGTGGCTGTAGACGTACGCGACGTGGCTCGCGCTCTCGCCGGCGCTCTCGGTCCACGCGACGTAGACCGTGCCCGCGGTGTCGGCGACGGTCTGCGGGAAGCTGTCGGTGAGCTTGCGCTCCTTCACGATGATGTCGTCCTTCCACGTCTTGCCCGCGTCGTGGCTCTGCACGAAGTGGAGGTTGCCGCCCTCGGCGATGCTGAAGGCGACGAAGCCGCCCTTCGTCGCGACGATGGGGCCCGGGTCGCCGCCCACGGGGCTCGCGGTCACGGGGGTCCACGACGCGCCGTTGTCGGTCGTCTTGGCGACCTGCACGCCGGGCTGCCCCGAGTAGTCGAGGTAGAACGTGCCCGCGTGCTCCGGGTCTGGCCAGAGCCACTGGCGGTCGGTGTCGACGTCGCCCGTCGCGCTGCCGGCCTGCCACGTCTCGCCCTTGTCGGTGCTGTACGACACGCTCTCAGTTGCGAGGCCGAGCTGGTCCGCGACGACGATCGTGCCCTTGCTATCAATGGCGATGTCGCTGTCGGAGCCGCCCGGGAGATAGCTGTGGTAGGGCGCGGGGCCGAGGCCCGCCTTGAAGGCGAACGTCTTGCCGCCGTCCTTGGACGTCCAGATGGCGCCCTGGAAGAGGCCCTTGTCCACCATCTTCGTCGCGTCGAGCGGCCGGGTCGCGTACTTGATGAGGCCGGTGGGCGCGGCGACGATGACCATGCCGTCGGCGGCGACCTTGATCGAGGGCTCGGACGCGATGCGGTCGGCGTCGACGCGCACCGACTTGGCGAACGTGAGGTTCGTGCCCAGCGTGAGGCCGCCCTGCGAGGCGGGACCGACGTCGGGCGTCTTGACGCAGCCCGCGAGCGAGGCGCCCAGCACGACGAGGACGAGCAGCGCGGCGCGCACTCAGACCACCCAGGGCTCGGGCGTGCTGTCCAGGAGCTTCGGGCCCTCGTCGACGCGGGCGAAGGCGACGTGGCCGCCGCTCATGGCGTCCTTGACGATGACGTAGCTCATGACGAGCGTGCCGTCGGGGGCGATGGCGCACTGCTGGAAGTCGCCCAATTCGCGGCCGCTGGTGCACGTGGTGCCGCTCTCGCAGGGCGGGTAGGGGAGCGCGGCGTCGCCGCCCACGCGCTCGTCCCACGTCTGGGGGCTGGGCGCGTCCGCGCCGATGACCTCGCCGGCGTGCTCGTAGAACTTCGCGTTGTCGGGCGACTCGTACCACGAGAGGCCCAGCTTCCCCGGCGAGCCCGCGGCGGCCCAGAGGAAGAGCGCCTTGCCCGTCTCCGAGAACGCGATGACCTTGGGGCTCCACGTCTTGCCCGCGTCGTGGCTGGAGACATACGCCGTGTTCGTCTTGTCGCCGTCGTGCTCCTGCCAGAGGACGTAGAGCGTGCCGGCGGTGTCGGCGACGGTGATCGGGAAGTGGTCGAAGAGACCCTTGTGGTCCTTGGCGATGACGTCGCTCTTCCACGTCATGCCCTTGTCCTCGCTGTGCGTGTAGAGGATGTCCTGCCCCTGGAAGCTCGTGAACGCCACCGTCTGGTTCGTGGCGACGATCGGGCCGGGGCTCGTGCTGGGCGCGTCCGTCTCCACGGCGCTCCACGTCTTGCCCGCGTCGGTCGTCTTGGCGACGTTGATCGACACGGCGTTGTGGTCGTAGTTCATGTAGACCGTGCCCGCGGTCGCGGGGTCGGGCCACATCCACATGCGGTCGACGTCAGGCACGCCGCTGCCCAGGGGCGTCGCCTCCGTCCACGTCGCGCCATTGTCGTTGCTCGTGCTGACCACTTCGAGCGCGAGGCCGAGCTGGTCGGCCATGTAGATCGTGCCCTTGCTATCAATGGCGAGGTCCGCGTCCCCCGCGCCCGGCAGCGCGTCGTGGTAGGGGAGCGGCGCCATCTGCGCGAAGCTCCACGTCTTGCCGTTGTCCTTCGAGGTCCAGATGGCGCTCTGCGCCGCGCCGTTGGGCGCCTCGACCGCGAGGTCCTGCGGGCGCGTCGCGTACTTGACCGAGCCCGTGGGCGCGGCGACGAGGATGACGCCCGTCTTCGTGACCTTGATCGAGGGCTCGCTCGCGATGCGCGTCGCGTCGACGACCACCGGCTTGCTCAGGTTGAGCGCCGAGGGAAGGCTCGCGGCGGGCGCGGAGGCGGGCGCGCCGTTGGGCGCCTGCACGCAGCCCGCAAGGGTGGCGCCCAAGAGTAGGAGGGCCACGACGAAAGGGCGGGGGGACATCGCGCTCCCGAACCGGGGAGGGGGTTATAGACCGCATGGCACGGGGATTGTACATGCCCGGGCTCTGGGCTCTGGACTCCGGGCTCAAGGCTCCGGAGCCCTGAGCCCGGAGTCCAGAGCCCAGAGCCCCCGCGAAGGATTCTGCAGCAACGCCTATCCGCCCGTGGATGCTGGTGCGGCCCGATGCGCATCCCGCTCGTGACAATGGCCGTCCTCTGCCTGGCTTTCGCGGGGTGCATCGGCGCCAAGCCCGCCCCCGAGACGCCGGCGGCCGTGAACGCCAGCGCGGAGGGGGGCCTGAACCTCCAGGCGATGGCGACCGGCGCGCCCACCTCGCCCGTGGCCGCGACGCTGGACGCGCCGCCCGAGTGGCGCCAGGGCGAGTGGTGGACGGTCACCGTGCACGACGGGTTCGACAGCGCGACCTACACCGGGACGCGCGTCGTCGCCGGCGCGGAGCCCGACGCCTACCTCGTGGGGATGCCGGCCGACAAGTTCAGCACGGAGCTGATGGTGCTCCACATCCCAGGCTTCGGCCAGGTGGCGAAGAAGGACCTCAGCTTCGACGTGCACAACGTCAACTTCGCGCCGGTCAGCTTCCCGCTCACGGAGGGCAAGACCTGGAAGACCGCCTTCGAGGGGCGCCCGATCACCGCGGTCGCGCACGTCAAGAGCCCCACGGAGGCGCTCGTGCAGCTCGACGGCCCCAACGACCACATGAACGTCACCTACGACGCGACGATCGGCGAGGTCCGCAAGATCGACTACGCCAACTACGCCACCGTCGAGGTCACGGGCCACGGCTACGGCTACCAGGGCCTCGTCACCGTCCCCCACATGTTCAAGCTCGTCTTCCAGCAGTTCCGCCTCGGCGGCGTCGTGGGCCCGGGCAACGCGCCCGCCGCGCCCGACGAGACCGTGAACGTGGACAACACGTACGACCGCGTCAGCTTCGTCGAGATCCTCGCGGGCGCCAGCGCGCTCACCGGCCAGGCGGCGCCCACGGGCGGCGGCTACTTCGACGAGCAGGTCACCGGCCCCGACGGCAAGGTCTACGAGACGACGCTCATGCCCACCGAGGGAGGCTCGTCCCCCTACAAGCTGGCCTTCTTCAGCGTCGACAAGCCCGGTGGCGTCTGGAAGTTCCACCACGTCGCCGCCGGCCCCGGCGTCGCCGAGGCCGAGGGCATCGCGTACCACGTGTACGACATCGAGCTTCCCTCCGGGCGCGTCCTTCCGAGCACGGGGCAGCACCACCACGGGGGCTGACGAACGTCCGAAGGGGCTGTGGACTCAGGACTCTGGGCTCCCGCCTGCCATGCGCCCGGAGAGCCCAGAGTCCCGAGTCCAGAGCCCGAGTCCCTCGTTTCGTAGAGCAGCGGACTAGAGTTGCCCTCCAGAGAGCTTCTTCCCACGCGAGCCTACGGGCCGGAGGGGGGTCGGGCAAGGCCCGTACCTCAAGTGGCAACCCTGGCGCCTCGGAGGCCAGGCGTGCTGGGACCGAACATGAGGGCCATCATTCTCGCAGCCGGTGAAGGGTCGCGCCTGCGCCCGCTCACGGCCGACCGCCCGAAGCCCATGATCCGGGTGGCGAACAAGCCGATCGCCCAGCACGTCGTCGAGGCGCTCGTCGCGCACGGCGTCAAGGACATCACCTTCGTGGTGGGCTACCAGAAGGAGAAGGTCCAGTCCCACTTCCAGGACGGCCGCCGCTTCGGCGCGCGCGTCTCCTACGCCTTCCAGCCCGTCCTGTCGGGCACGGCCGACGCGCTCCTCGCGGCGCCCCGGCCCACCGAGCCTTTCCTGGTGCTGGGCGCCGACAACCTCGTGGACGGCGCGCTCGTCAAGCGCATCCTCGGAGCGCCGGGCGAGGGCGCCGCGCTCGCAGTCCACGCCTGCGGGACGCCCGGCCGCTACGGCGTCGTCACGCTCGAAGGCGACCGCATCGCCAGCATCGAGGAGAAGCCCGCGCAGCCCCGCTCCGGCTGGGTCAGCACCGGCGTCTACCGCTTCGCGCCCGAGGACTACGACCGCCTGCGCAAGCTGCGCGCGGCCGGCGCCGACGGGCTTCCCGACCTCATCCAGAGCCTCCTCTCGCGGGGCGCGCCCGTCGAGGCCGTGCGCACCGAAGACCTGTGGGCCGACGCGGTCTACCCGTGGGACCTGCTGCGCGTGCAGGCCGAGGTCGTGCGGCGGACCTCGCCCGCGACGCCCGTCGTCGAGAACGTGAGCATCGAGCGCGGCGTGATGCTCGGCGACGAGGTCAGCGTCGGCGCCTACACCACGCTGGGCCGCAACACCTGCGTGGGCAGCAACGTCGTCATCGGCGGCCACTCCACGCTGGAGAACTGCATCGTGCTCGACGACGCGCAGATCGGGCCGTACAGCTACCTGAAGAACACGGTCATCGGCGCGGGCGCCATCGTGGGCCCGCGCTTCACGGCGGTGTCGGGCGCCTGCGAGCCCCGCACCGCGGACGGGCACCACGCGCTGGCCGACTTCGGCAGCGTCGTCGGACAGGACGCGCGGGTCGGCGCGTGCGTGACGCTGGCACCCGGGACCATCCTGGGCAACCGCGTCCGCGTCGCGCTGGGGAAGACGCTCGCGGGCACCGTCGAGGACGGGGCTATCATTCTCTAAGGAGACGGGAACCACATGTGCGGAATCATCGGGGTTGTCGGAGTCGAAGGGGCCGCGAAGACGCTCGTGCAGGGCCTCAAGCGCCTGGAGTACCGCGGCTACGACTCGGCCGGCATCGCCGTCGTCTCGGGCAACGAGCTCGCCATCCAGCGCGCCGTGGGCCAGGTCGCGAACCTGGAGAAGCAGGTCGCGCCCGCGGGCACCGTCGGGATCGGCCACACGCGCTGGGCCACGCACGGCGCGCCCACCGAGCACAACTCGCACCCGCACCGCGACTGCACGGGCCGCCTCGCCGTCGTCCACAACGGCATCGTCGAGAACTACCAGGAGCTGCGCGAGGAGCTGGAGGCGCGCGGCCACAAGTTCCGCTCGCAGACCGACACGGAGGTCCTCGCGCACCTCGTCGAGGAGCGCAACCGGGGCGACCTCCTGGCCGCCGTGCAGGAGATCCTTCCGCTCGTGCGCGGGAGCTACGCGCTCGTCGTCGTCAGCGCCGACGCGCCCGACCGCATCGTGTGCGCGCGCATGAAGAGCCCGCTGCTGATCGGCGTGGGCGCCGACCGCATGTTCCTCGCCTCCGACGCGACCGCGATCCTGGAGCACACGCGCAGCGTCGTCTTCCTGGAGGACGGCGAGGTCGCCGAGCTGACGCGCGACCACGTGAAGCTCCTGGACGCCGAAGGCAAGCCCAAGATCCCCGTCGTGCGCGAGCTTCCGTGGAACCTCGAGGCGGCCGAGAAGGGCGGCTTCGACCACTTCATGCTCAAGGAGATCCACGAGATCCCCGACGCGCTCCACGAGGTCTTCCGCGGCCGCGTGGGCCTCATCGGCGAGCGCTTCGACGTCGAGGGCGCGCTCTCCGAGGGCGCCATCCGCCAGGCCAAGCGCATCGTCATCCTCGCGTGCGGCACGAGCTACTACGCCGGCATGGTGGGCCGCTCGATCCTGGAGCAGACCGCGGGCGTCCCCGTCGAGGTGCACCTCGCCAGCGAGTACCGCTACGCGCCGCAGGTGCGCCAGGAGAACACGCTCGCGATCCTCGTGAGCCAGAGCGGCGAGACCGCCGACACGCTCGAGGCGCTGCGCCGCGCAAGACAGAGCGGCGCCCGTACTCTCGCCATGGTCAACGTCGTGGGCTCGACGCTCGCGCGCGAGGCCGAGGGCGTCTTCTACCTGCGCGCCGGCCCCGAGATCGGCGTCGCCAGCACGAAGGCCTTCGCCAACATGGTGGGCGGCTTCTACCTCCTGGGCCTGCACCTGGGCACCGTGCTCGGGCACCTCACGCCCGACGAGAGCAAGCGCCTCGCCAGCGAGCTGCGCACGCTCCCCCGCCTCGCCCAGCGCGCGCTGGAGAGCGCCGACGAGATGCGCGGCATCGCGGGCGGCTTCTTCCACGGCGCCGAGCACGCCTTCTACCTGGGCCGCCAGATCAACCACGGCCTCGCCATGGAAGGCGCGCTCAAGATCAAGGAGATCAGCTACCTCCACGCGGAAGGCTACGCGGCCGGCGAGCTCAAGCACGGCCCGCTCGCCCTCCTCACGCCCGACTTCCCCGTGGTGGTCTGCCTCAACGACCACGAGCCCACGTACGGCGTCATGGTCAGCAACATCGGCGAGGTGCGCGCCCGCGGCGCCAAGGTCCTCGCGGTGGCGACGGAGACCGACGCGAACATCCACAAGTACGTGGACCACGTCGTGCGCGTCCCCGCCAGCGACCCGCTCTTCTTCCCGATCCCCGCGTGCGTGCAGCTCTACCTCATGGCGTACCACGCGGCCCACGCGCGCGGCTGCTCGATCGACCGGCCGCGCAACCTGGCGAAGAGCGTGACGGTCGAGTAGGACGCGATCCCGTGGAGCCGCGCTTCTTCGCCAACCCGGAGAGATTCCGCGCGTGGCTTGCGAAGAACCATGCGAACAGGGCCGAGCTTCTCGTGGGCTTCTGGAAGGTCGGCAGCGGCAAGCGCAGCATGACGTGGGCGGAGGCGGTGGACGAGGCGCTCGCGTTCGGCTGGATCGACGGCGTGCGGAAGCGCATCGACGACGAAAGCTATCAGATCCGGTTCACGCCGCGCAAGGCGGGGAGCCACTGGTCGAAGGTGAACGTCGCGCACGTGGCGCGGCTCCGGGCGGAGGGCCGGATGACGCCCGCGGGCGAGGCGGCGTTCGCGGCGCGCGCCGAGGCCAAGACCGCGCGGGCGAGCTACGAGAACCGCGACGCGGCGAAGCTCCCGCCCGCGATGGCGAAGCGGCTGAGGGCGGACGCCGCGGCGTGGGCGTACTGGTCCGCGCGTCCGCCCAGCTACCGGCGCGCGGCGGCGTGGTGGGTCGTCTCCGCCAAGCGGGAGGAGACGCGCGAGCGCCGGTTCGCGACGCTGCTGGCCGACTGCGCGGCGGGGCGGCCGATCAAGCCGCTCTCGTACTGAGGGGGAAGTCTCATGCCGCCGGCGGGCTAAGCCGCGCGCATGGCCTCGTTCGGAAGCTCGGGCGTCCGTGGACCGTTCGCCACGGTGGCGACGCCGGAGTTCGCGCTGCGGATCGGCCGCGCGGTGGGCGCGATGCGCAGGCGCGTGGTCGTCGGGCGGGACGCGCGCGTGACGGGGCCGCTGCTGGAGCGCGCGCTCGTGGCGGGCCTTCTCGCGCAGGGCGCCGAGGTGGCGACGTGCGGCGTGCTGCCCACGCCCGCGCTCGCGTACGCCGCGCGCCGGCACGAGGCGGGCATCGTCGTCACGGCGAGCCACAACCCCGCGCCGGACAACGGCTTCAAGCTCTGGGAGCCAACCGGGAAAGCCTTCGGCAAGGCGGAGCGCGCGCACGTCGAGCGCCTGCTCGCCGCGCCGCCCGAGAGCGCCGCGTGGGACGCGGTGGGCCGCGCCGAGGAGGAGCCCGGCGCCATCGAGGCGCACGTCGCGCGCATCCTGGATATCACGGGGCCGCTGCCGCGGCCCCTGCGCGTCGTGCTGGATTGCGGCAACGGCGCCGCCAGCCGCGAGTCGCCGCTCCTGCTGCGCAAGCTGGGCTGCGACGTCGTGACGCTCAACGCGCAGCCCGATGGCCACTTTCCGGGCAGGCCCAGCGAGCCCAGCGAGGAGAACCTCGCCGCGCTGCGCCAGGCGGTCGTCGCGGCCGGCGCGGACCTCGGCCTCGCGCACGACGGCGACGCCGACCGCTGCATGGCCGTCACCGCCTCGGGCCGCTACGTGCAGGGCGACGAGCTGCTCCTGCTCTTCGCGCAGGAGCAGAAGGGCAAGACGATCGCGTGCCCGGTCGACGCGAGCCGCACGATCGAGGACGCCAGCGGGTGCCGCGTCGTGCGCACGCGCGTGGGCGACGCCTACGTGAGCGAGGCGCTGGCCGAGGCGCGCGGCGCGTTCGGCGGCGAGGCGAGCGGCGCGTGGATCTTCCCCGAGATGTCGTACTGCCCGGACGGCCCGCTCGCCGCCGCGCTCGCGTGCCGCATGGTGGCGGCGCGCGGGCCGTTGGACGCGCTCGTCGAGGCGCTGCCGCGCTACCCGTTGTGGCGCCACAGCTGGCGCATGCGGCCCGAGGAGATCGCGCCCACGATGCAGCGCTTCGCCGAGGGGCTCGCGGAGGGCAAGGTCACGACGCTCGACGGCGTCAAGGCCGACTACGACGAAGGCTGGGTCCTCGTGCGGCCCAGCGGCACCGAGCCCAAGGTGCGCGTCACCGTCGAGGCGCGCGACGCCGCCGGGCTGGAGCGGCTGAAGGCGAAGGTCGCGCGCGTCAAGGCGCTCTGAACGAGAGCGCGCGCCGCGCCAGCGCGGGGACGCCCGTCTCCATGCGCGCGAAGAACGGATCGTCCGTCGCGCCCTGGAGGTGCCGCGCGTAGCTCCCCTCCAGCAGGATCGCGAGCTTCCACGTGGCGAGCGCGCGGTAGAAGGGGAGGTGCGCGGCCTTGATCCCGGTGGCGGCCTCGTAGCGCTCGATGAGCTCGCTGCGCGTGGCGAAGCCCGGCGCCTCGGTCACGCGCGGCTCGAAGGGCAGGGCCGGAGGGTCTCCGCGCTCGCGCCAGAACGATAGCATCCAGCCGAGGTCGGCCAGCGGGTCGCCCAGCGTGCTCATCTCCCAGTCGAGGACCGCGACGAGCCGGCCCTCCGGGCTGAAGACCACGTTGTCCAGCTTGGAGTCGCCATGCACGAGCGTGGTGCGCGGGCTCTTGGGGACGTGCGCGGCGAGCCACGCGCCGGCCTCGCGAAGCTCCGGCACGGGGCGCTTCTTCTCGGTCCAGGGGAGCGTCATCTCCATCTGGCCGGTCCAGCGCTTGACCTGCCGCTCCAGGTAGCCCTCGGGCTTTCCGAGCTGCGCGAGCGGCGTCCCTTCCCACGAGAGATTGTGGATCTCGGCGAGGGCGTCGACGAGCTCGAAGCCGAGCCTCCTTCGCGTGGGGGCGTCGTCGAGGGCGGGCGGGAGCGCGTTGCGCACGACGAAGCCTTCGACCTTCTCCATGAGGTAGAAGGGCGCGCCCAGGACGTCGGCGTCCTCGCACGCGGCGACGGGCCGCGGCGCGCGGACCGGGGTGTCGGCGAGCGCGGCGAGGATGCGGTGCTCGCGGAGCACGTCGTGCGCGGTGGGGAGGAACGCGCCCGCGGGGGGCCGGCGCAGCACGAGGTCGCGCCCGCCCCAGCGCAGGAAGAACGTCTCGTTGCTGTGCCCGGCCTGGTGGCGCTCCAGGGAGAAGTCGTCCGCCGCGCCCAGCGTCGCCGCGAGCCACGCGCGCAGCCTGCTTTCGTCGACGAGGGCGCTCACGCGATCGACCCCGGCGCGGGGCGGCTCGATCCGCGCTCGCGCGTCGCATTCAGCACGCCGCGGGCGATGCTCATCTGGTGGACCTCGTCGGGCCCGTCGTAGATGCGGGCGGCGCGCGCGTCGCGCCAGAGCCGGGCGAGCGGCGTGTCCTCGCTGTAGCCCAGCGCGCCGTGGATCTGGATCGCGCGGTCGGCGATGCGTTGCAGCGCGTTGGCGACGTGGACCTTCAGCATCGCGATCTCCTGGCGGTGCGGCAGGCCCTGGTCGATCTTCCACGCGGCGTGCATCACGACGAGGCGCGCGAGGTGCAGCTCGGTGGCCGAGTCCGCGATCATCCACTGGACGGCCTCCTTCTCCGCGAGCGGCCCGCCGAACGCCTCGCGCTCCAGCGCGCGCCGGCTCGCGAGGTCCAGCGCGCGCTGCGCCGCGCCGATCCAGCGCATGGCGTGCGCGATGCGGCCGCCGCCGAGCCGGTGCTGCGCGTGCTCCAGCCCGTGCCCTTCGACGCCGAGCAGTTCGCCGCGCGCGCCATCCAGCGCGACCTCGCCGTGGCCGCCGGGCGCGTGCGTTCCCATGACGGGCACGTCGCGCACGAGCTTCCAGCCAGGGTCCTGTGCGTCCACGAGGAAGAGGCTGAATCCTTCGCCCGTGCGCGCGACCGTGATCGCAAATGCGGCGCCGCGCGCGCCGGTGATGAACCACTTCTCGCCGCGGAGGCGCCACGCGTCCCCGTCGCGCGTCGCGGTGGTGCGCAGCCCGCGCGGGTCGGCGCCGGCCGCCTTCTCCGTCATGGCGAAGCACGAGCGGATGCGCCCCTCGGCGAGCGGCTTGAGCCAGCGCTGCTGCTGGGCCGGCGTCCCGAACGATAGCAGCGTGTGCATGTTGCCCTCGTCGGGCGCGCTGCAGTTGAGCGCCAGGGGCGCCAGGGAGGAGGCGCCAAGCTCCTGCGAGACGAGCGCCATCCCGACGGTGGAGAGACCCAGCCCGCCCCATTCGCGCGGCAGGTGCGGCGTCCAGAGCCCGGCGGCGCGCGCCTTGGCCCGCAGCGCCTCCACGACGCGCGCGTCCGGCTCGCGGTCCAGGTCCATCTGCGCCTCCGCGGGGATCGCCTCGCGCGCGACGAACGCGGCGACGCGCTGGCGCAGCGCCTCCAGGTCGTCGGGCACCGCGAAGTCGATCACGCGCCGCCCCCGCGCTGCTGCGCCTCGAACCAGCGCACGGCATCGCGCTGCACCAGGAAGACGATGGCGAGGACGTTGAGCGCGGGGATCACGAGCGTCGTGATGGCGAACGCCGCGCCCACCCCGAAGAGCGCGACCATGGCCCAGCGCGTCCACGCGACGCCGCGCAGGCCTTGTGTCCCGGCGACGATGCCCATCACGCCGAACGCCGCGAGCGCGAGGGCGGCCAGCGCGCCAAGCTCCGCGGTGGGTGGCCCCGGGTAGGGCAGGGCTCCGGCGAAGCTCGCGTAGATGAGGAGCGCGAACGCGCTGACGCAGCCGATGGCGCCCAGCACGATCGAGAGCACGCACGCGAAGGTGACGCCGCCCGGCCGCGTCGTCGGCGCGGGATGCGCGGCGACGGGCGGCGCGAGGGCCCAGGAGGGGGCGCGCGCCGCCGTCCCGCATTGCGTGCAGAACGCCGCGCCGGGCGGCAACGGCGCGCCACACGAGGCGCAGAACGCCGACGCGGGGGAGGCGGGGGGAGGCGCGGGGGCGGCGGGGGCGCCGGTCTGGTAGGTCGCGAGCGGCCGGCCGTAGTGCGTCTCGGTGCCGCGGTACGCGAGGCCGAGGCGCGCCAGGACGGCGAGGCTGCGCGCGTTGCCCGGATCGACCACGGCCACGATGCGCGGCAGGCCGATCTCCTCGAAGCCCCAGCGCACGACGCGCCGCGCCGCCTCCGTCGCGTACCCCTTGCCCCAGGCGGCGCGCGCGAGGCCATAGTAGACCTCCACCTCCTGCGAGTCCTCCAGCGGCATGAGCCCCACCCAGCCCACGACCTCGCCGCTGGCCTTCTCCACGATGGCGAAGTGGCGCCGCTGCGGATCCGCGCCCGAAAGCCGCCGCTGGAACGCCGCGCGCGCCTGCTCCGTCGTGAGCGGCTGGCCGCCGGGCAGATGGCGCATGACCTCGGCGTCCTGCACCAGCCGCAGGTAGGCGGGCTCGTCCTGCGGCTCGTAGGGACGCAGGAGCAGGCGCTCGGTCTCCAGGGTGGTCATTGACCCCGAGGAGGCTCAACCGTATGTGAAGGTAGTGCAATGGCTCGTGTAGCCGTCATCGAAGCACAGCTTCGTCGGATACGCGCTCGCAGGGATCTCAAAAGCGAGTTCCCCTTCGAGCGCACCTCCGGCATCCACGTCTCCATCCTGCATCGCACGCGGAAGGGAGTACGTCGCGCTGTCGTAGTCCCGGCTGACGCCGTCCGACGAGGAGAGCTTGAAGTCAAAGGGATTGACGTTGAACGTCTTCTGCCCGGCGTTCTTGACGGTCAGGTCCACGGTCACGAACTTGTGCCCGGTCTGGGCGCAACTGTAGCCGATGCAGTCTCGGTGGTCGGATCCAAGGCTCTCGAACATGGCGCAGTACCGGGCGCCCGCGCAATCGTCCTGATGATAACTTGAGGGGTTCTGATTGGGGGAAGCGGGCGTGGGGGATCCGCCGGGGGGGCTTGCGGGCGTCGAGCTCACGGGCGACGCGCTTGAGTCTCCCGGCGCCGGAGACGTCGGGCTCCCCACCGATGCGCCTTGGGCCTGGACGGCTGAGGACGTGCCGGAATCGCCGGTGCTCCCGGGACGGGAAGGCGCGCTCCCCGCGATGGCGAGGAGCACAAGACTGACGGCGAGCGCGCCGGAGAGGTGCTTGGCCCACGGCCGCGTTGCCTTTGGAAGGAGAAGACACACCGCGACAATGAGGCCGAGGAGCGCGAAAGGACCGAGCACGTCCGCGGTCGCGGTATCGTGGCTCGCCAGCCCTGCCAACATGATGATGCCGGCCCCGGCGACCATGAGCCAAAGAAACTTCGCCCAGCGAGGAGTCGGCCGTTTGCTCGGCGCTGGTTCCGGGGGCACGACGAGGGGAAGTTGGGCACCGCAGCGACCACAGAACCGTTCGCCAGGCTGGCCTTGGGCCCCGCAGTTACCGCATTGGGTCATGGGAGGAAGAGGGTCGCAGAGGTAACATGATTTCTGGAGTTGTCCTCAGGAGAGGGATTCAAGAACCACCTGAGAGGTCCCATCCTCCAAAGCTTCGACGCGCAGCACGGTCTCCGCGGCGTCCTTCACGTCGCCCACGTGCGTGATGATGAGGATCTGGCGGAAGTGCCCCGTGAGCCCCTTGAGGGCGAGGAGGATGTTCTGCTTGCGGATCTCGTCCTGGCTGCCGAAGATCTCGTCGAGCGCGAGGAAGCCGAAGCCCTCGGTGCCGGCGCGCTCGGCGACGACCTGCGAGACGGCGAGGCGCAGGCACAGGTTCGCCAGGTCGCCCTCGCCGCCGCTGAAGCGCGCCAGCTCGAAGTGCTGCCCTTCGTCGAGGACGCGCAGGCCGTAGTCCTCCGCGACCTCGAGGTCGGCGTAGCGCCCCTCGGTCATCTCGCGGAAGAGGCGGCCCGCGTGGTTCGACAGCAGCGGCCGGAGCCGGCCGATGAGGTGGTCCTTGAACTCGGGCAGGAGCCCCTGCTCGCGGTCGCCCGCCAGCAGCTCGAGCAGCGTCACGCGCGCCGCGAGCGCCTCGGCCTGCTTCGCGAGCGCCTCCTGCTGCGCGATCTGCGCCTGCGCGGCGCGCGCCGTCTCCGCGAGGCGCGCCAGCTCGCCCTGGACGCGCTCGCGGGTGACGCGCGCCTCGGTCAACCGCCCCTCGGCCGACGCGGCCGCCGTCTCCGCCGCGGCGTGCGCGGCCTCGTCGAAGCCCAGCGCGTCGCGAGCCTGCGTGGCGGCCGCGCGCTGGGCCTCGGCCTCGGCCGCCGAGAGCGCAAGCTCGCCCAGGAGCGCCACGAGGTCCGTCTCGCGCTCGGCCTGCGCGCAGAGCGCCGCGTGCCGGCGCGCGTCCGCGTCGAGCGCCTGCGCCAGCGCGCGGGCGGCCTGCTCGGCGGCCGCGTCGTAGGGCTCCTCGCCCAGCGCCGCGGCCTGGCCCGCGAGGCGCTCGTGGCGCGCGCGGGCATCGACGACGCGCGCCTGGAGCCCGGCGAGGCGCGTCTCGTCGGCCACCAGCTTGTCGAGCTTGACGCGCAGCTCCTTCTCGCGCTCCGCGAGCGCCGCGAGGCCGGCGCGCCCCTTCGCCTCGTCGTCGCGCAGCTTCGCCAGCGCGAGGCCCATCTCGGTGAGCGCGGCGCGGTGCGCGTCGATCTCGACGCCGAAGCCGTGGAGCAGCTCGCCGTGGTGCTCGCGCAGCGGCCGCGTGCAGGTGGGGCAGGGCGTCTCGGGGCCCATCTCGCGGATGCGCTTCGCCTTGGCCTCCGCCTCGTTCAGCTGGCGCGCGCGCTCCTTCCGCGAGGCCTCGACCCCGCTGGCCTGCTGCACGGCGGCGTCGTACGCGGCCTGCGTCTGCGGGCGCTGCGTCGCGACGCGGTCGGCCAGCGCGCGCACGGTGCCCAGCGCGGCGAGACGCTCCTGGGCCTGCGCGATCTCCGTCTCGGCGGCCTGCGCGTCGGCCAGGGCGCGCGTCATCTCCGCGCGCACCCGCGCGAGCTCCTCGTGCTTGACGCGCCGCGCCGCGAGCGCTTCGAGCCGCGCCTTGGCCTCGGGGATCTGCGCCAGGCGCGGGGCGAGCGCGTCGGCCTGCGCGGCGGCCTCGCGCGCCTTGGCGAGCTCCGCGGCGCGCGTCTGCTGCTGGGCGGCCAGGTGCCCCACGCGCTGCTCGGCGAGCCGGATCGCCGCGAGGACGAGCTTGTGCTCCTCCGCGCGCTTCCGGCCGGCGTCGCGGACTTCGCGGAGCGACTCGACCTCCTCGACGAGCTGCGCGATGCGCGCCTCCGCTTCCGCGACGCGCGCGCGGGCGGCCTCGCTTTCGATCTGCGCGCGCTGGACCGACTCGGCGAGCGCGGCCGGGTCGACCAGCGCGCTGCGCACGCCCGCCAGGTGCGCGCGGGCCTCGCGGCGCTGCGTGCGCGCGAGCTGGATCGCGCCGTCCACCGCGTCGAGGCGCAGCAGGCCGATGAGCAGCCGCTTGCGGTCGGAGGCCTTGGCGTCCGTGAGCGCGGAAAGCTCGCGCTGCCTTGCCACGAGCGTCGTGAAGAACGCCTCGCGGTCCATGTGGAAGAGGCGCTCCACGTAGGCCGTCGCCTCCTTGCTCGACGCGGCGCCGGGCGGCACGACGAGCTTGCCGTCCACCTTCACGGAGGCGACGTGCGCCTCGGACTTCCCGAGCAATTCGCGCACGACCTCGTAGGTGTGCGCGCCGAAGCGGAACTGGAGCAGCACGCGCACGTCGTCGCCCGGCGCGGCCCCCCGGCGCTTGATGAGGTCCTTGCCCGTCCTCGCGGCGTCGTGCCCGTAGAGGCACCAGCCCACGCTCTCCAGCAGCGTGCTCTTGCCCGCGCCATTGCGGCCCACGAGCGCGATGACGCCGTCGGGCAGCTCGAGGTCGACGAACTTGAACCGCCGGAAGTTCTGGATGCGGAGGCGGTCGATCCTCATCCGCGACACTCCTCCCAGCGTCTTGCTCCAGCCACAGAGGACACAGAGGCCACAGAGGATGATTTGTCTCTCGTCCTCTGTGGCCTCTGTGTCCTCTGTGGCTGGAGGGAGACAGGCCATGCCATCATTTGGGATCCCCGCCTGCCGCGCTCGCCAGCAATGCCTTCGCCTCGCGGAGCACCGCGTCCCGGTCCGCGCCGAGCGTCCGCTGGGAGAGGAAGCCTTCGAACTCGTCTTCGAGCGAGCCCAGCGCGGCGGAGACGACGCCCGCGTTCTCGCGGCGCACGATCTCGGGCTGGAGGTCGAAGTGGAACGCGCCCTGCGTGAGCTGCTTGACGCGGCGGAAGTCCAGCGTGGCGTGGACGTGCGCCGGGATGCCGGTGACGCGCAGCCGCGCGATGGCGTCCTGGAGGTCGGCGGCCCCGAGCGCGTCGTACACCGCGCCGGGGGCGTCGGCCTCGGCCATGCCCTCGCAGCGCACCGGGGGCAGCATCTCCATGCGGCGCGCGGGGAGCGAGAGCGGCGTCACGGTGCCGCGCGCCAGGTCGACGAGGTTGACGCTCTTCGTCTCGCCGCATTCCTTGAACGTGCAGCGCTCCGTGCTGCCCGCGTACCAGACCTTGGGCGCCACCTCGACCGCGCGGTGGTAGTGCCCGAGCGCCACGTAGTCCATCCCCGGGGGAATCTCGTTCTGCGGGACGACCTGCTCGTGGAACTCGCCCGTCCTGAAGTCGCCCACGCCCACGACGCCCGCGTGCAGCGCGGCCACGTTCCAGCGCGCGCCCTCCGCCGGGCGCACGGCGCGCAGCTGCGCCAGGAGCGCGTCGTTGTCCGCGGCGTGCGGGGTCGCGTGGATCGCCAGGTCGCCGACGCGCACCACCTCGGTCTTGCCCTTGTAGACCGCGCGCACGCCCGGGATGAACTCCAGGAGGCGCAGCACCGCGCCCGTCTCGCGCAGCCTCGGGGCCTCGTGGTTTCCCGAGATCACGACGAAGGGAATGCCCGCCTCATGCAGCCGGCGGCACTGGTCCATGACGTGGTGCAGGGCGCGGTTCGTGGGGCGCACGCTATCAAACAGGTCGCCGCTGTGGAGCACGACGTCGACGCGCTTCTCGAGCGCGACGTCGATGGCGCGGCGGAAGGCGTCGAAGAAGTCCTGCTCGCGGGCGTTCAGTCCCTCTGGTGTTACCCGGCTGTAGGCCGCGAATCCGACGTGGGTGTCGCTGACGTGGAGGAGCTTCATGGTGCGGCCTTCCCGTCCGGGCCGCCTCTGGCGGGGAAACCGCGGAATCTCCGAATCTCCGAATCACGCGGAGATTCTGGGATGCCGAGATTCCGTCCTTTTCCGCCGGAGGCGGCTGGAAGCGTCAGTAGAAGTCCTCCCCCACCTTCTCGCGCACGGGCACCGCGGCCTCGACCACCACGGGCGTCTTGGCGAGCCGCTCCACGTAGTCCTCGAAGAGGTGGACCTGCGCGGGGATCGCGAAGGGCGCGTAGGGGCTCGTGATCAGCACCTCGCCGGGCATCAGCGTCTGGATCTCGTTCTCCAGGGACGCGACGTCCTGCTTGGCGCTGTCCTTGAGCGTCTGGCGGTCCTGGGCGTCGGCGAGGCCCATGATGAAGAGCGTGTTGAACTGGCTCAGGCATTCGCGGTCGACGAGCTTGGGCTGCTGCGTGATGGCGCAGAGGCCGGTCTTGAACTTCCTGCCTTCGCGCGCGATCTGGGCGAAGACGTTGGACGCGCTGGCCTTGCCGAGGACGCGTTGCGCCTCTTCGAGCGTGATGAGGATCGGCGGCACGTCGTCGAAGCCGTCCTCCGCGAAGAGGCGCTTGTTCTCCTCGAAGACGGCCCGCGCGAGCACGCTGTTGACGAGAAGCTCTTCGGCCTCGGAGAGGCCGCCGGTGTCCACGAGGACGACCTTGCCTTCGTGGAGCTCGCGGATGACGTTCTTCGTGACGCTGACCTTCTCGTCGCGGTGGACGAGGCCGCTGCGGAAGAGGCGCGCGATGCGGCGCTTCACGACGCTGATGCTGCCCTCGTGGAAGTTGGGCAGGTCGTTCTTGAGGTCGGCCGGACTGCGGTCGTGGATGTCGGCGAGCCAGCTCCCGCCGTAGCGCCAGCGCGCGGCGTCGAGCAGCTCGCCCTGGGGGCCGGAGAACTCGAAGAGTTGCTTGAGGTCGGGGATCTCGATCTCGTGCGCGCTCACCTGGAGCTTGGTGTAGCTGCCCTTGAGCGGTCGCGTGGCGTAGACGCGCAGGTTGCGCGCGGCGAGCGGGTGGTGCTTGAGGCCGAGTTGGCTCGCGCGCCCCGCGCCGTCGTAGTACTCGCCGTGCGGGTCCACGATGAGGAGGCCGTAGCGCCCCGTGTTCATGACGCTGGCCGCGAGCACGCGCATGAGGTTCGACTTGCCCATGCCGGTGGTGGCGAAGACGCCGACGTGGTACGGGAAGCTCACGTGCCCCTTGATGCCCACGGGGAACGGCACGGTCGTCTCGCCGCTGCGGAGATAGCCGACCTCGACGTCGCCCATGTCCTCGCGCAGGAAGGCGTAGTCCGTCTCGTTGGCGCGGCGGACCTTGGCGAAGTGCGCGGGGAGCGTCTTGGCCTTGCGGAAGCGGCCCCCCTTGACGTAGCCGAGCGGGACGGCGACGCCCACCCGGTAGAGGCGCGTGGTCTCGTCCCAGAAGTTGGCGGGGTCCCAGCGGCCGGCCTCCTCCAGCGTCATCATGCGGCCGGCCATGCGGGCGGCCAATTCGGGCTCGCCTTCGAGGCCGAAGCGCACGTCGGTGACGCGCATCAGGAGGGGGACGCTCTGCGCCGGGTCTTCCGCGACGAGCAGGTCGCCGACGCAGACCTCGGCGTCGTGCGGGCAGCGGAACGTCAGCTCCAGGACGCTGTTGCCGGTGATCCTGCCCTGGACGTCGTTCAGGCGCGACCCCATGCGGCAGGCTAAGCCGCTTCACATCTTCATGATGGAGGGCTGGCCGAAACGAAGGTGGGTTGCGCGTGGAGCGCGTGGAGCCTCAGGCGACGTGCGCGCGGATCGCCTCGTCGGCCCACGCGCCGTAGGATCGGAAGCGGCGCGGGAAGAGGACCTCGACCTCGCGGACGCCGCCGATCTCCAGCGCGGCGCATTCCGCCTCCTCGGCGTCGGCGAGCGCGCCCAGGTGGACGAGCACCGCGAGCGCGGCGTGCCCTTCGAAGAGGTCGGCGGAGTCGGTCAGGACGAGCACGTCGGGCAGGCGCGCCCGCACCGCGCGGGCGACCTCGCGCGAGTCGGTCTTGGGGTCGAGGTAGAGGTTGAGGAGCGCGAGGCCCGCGCCGCGCCAGCGCCCGAAGTCCAGCTCGGGCACGAACCAGAGGGCGCGGCCCGCGACGAGCCGCTCGTAGCGGCGCGCGGCCGTCTTCGTCGAGACGCCCAGCTCGCGCGCGACGCCGCCCAGGCTCGCGCCCGGCGCGTGGCGGAGGGCCGCGAGGAGCCGCCAGTCGAGCGGCGAGGGCGCCATCGTCGGGGCGGGCGCGCGCACCGGCACGCACGGCAGCGTCTCCGCGACGCCGGGCAGGCGTTCGAGGAGCTTGAGGCGGCGCGCCAGCGACTCGGGGCCGTGGGCGAGGAACGTCGTCGTCATCCAGCCGCCGAGGTTGTCCTGCGCGGAGACGGTGCCCTCCAGGAGCGCGAGGTCTTCGAACGCCTGCGGCTTGTGGCGCGGGTCGGCCACGCGGAAGTTGCCAGCACCCAGCGACGCGCCCACGAGCGCCGGGTTGGGCAGCACGTCGTAGCGCGCGAGGAAGCCCGCGTCGTGCCACGCGGCGAGCCGCGCGCGCACCGTGCTTCCCGCGACGCCGACCTTGCGCGCGATGGCGTCGGTCGACACGCGCGGGTCGAGGCTGCCCCAGAAGAGGACGCGCTCGCGGAACATCTCGCGCAGGATGGCGAGGTCCACGGCGTCCATGCCGGGCCGATCCGCGCCGCGCGCCAAGAAGGTGCGTGTCCGATCGCGTCGGCCGCGCGCGCGGAACCGGACACGCGGATGCGCCACGGGGGCGAAAACGCGCGCCGCGCCGGCGGAGGGGTGGTGAGGCCGCGCCGCGTCCGTCTCTTGCATGCCCTACACGACCTCCGATGGCATCCGCATCGCGTACGACGACCTCGGCAGCGGAGAGACCGCGCTGCTGCTCATGCCGGGCTGGTGCGGCACGCGCGCCGCCTTCAACCGGGTGGCGCCCCTTCTCGCGCGCCCCCACCGCGTGCTGGCGATGGACTGGCGCGGGCACGGCGGCTCCGGCGCGGCCGCGGGCGACTTCGGCGAGAAGGAGCTCCTCGACGACGCGCTCGCGGTCGTGCGCGCGAGCGGCGCGAAGCGCGTCGTGCCCGTCGCGACGGCGCACGCGGGCTGGGTCGCGCTGGCGCTGCGCCAGGCCTTGGGCGCGCGCGTCCCGCAGATCGTGCTGCTCGACTGGATCGTGACCGAGGCGCCTCCGCCGTTCCTCGCGGCGCTCGCCGCCATGCAGGACCCCGCGAAGGTGGAGGCGACGCTCGCGCAGGTGTTCGCCATGTGGCGCGACGGCACGCAGACGCCCGACGTCGAGGCGTTCCTCCAGGTCATGGCGTCGTTCGGCCCTGCGATGTGGGCGCGCGCGGGACGCGAGATCGCCGCCTCGTACGCGAAGGAGGGGAGCCCGCTCGCCGCGCTGGCGCGCCTGCGCGACGCGCCGCCCGTGCTGCACGCCTACGCACAGCCCAGGGACGCGGGCTTCCTCGCGCTCCAGGAGGCCTACGCGCGCGAGCACCCCTTCTACCGCGCGAAGGTGCTGCCCGGGCGCACGCACTTCCCGACGATCGAGACGCCCGAGGCGACGGCGGAGGCGATCGAGGCGTTCCTCGCGCGGCCGCTCACGGCTCCGCCATGAACCGGCGGAACGCGTCGAGCGTCCGCGGCCGCATCGTGTGGTTCGTGCGCTTCTCGTCGCCCAAGGTGCTCGTGGGCGTCTTGCCGTAGTCGTGGCCCGGCAGCACGATCAGGCCGTCCGGGAGCGCGGGCAGGATCTGCGTGAGCGCGCGATGCATGGCGTCCACGTCGGACCCGGGAAGGTCGACGCGGCCGCACTCGCCCACGAAGAGCGTGTCGCCCGTGAGCAGCCATTCGCCGGCGACCTCGTAGCACATGCTATCAAAGCGGTGGCCGGGCGTGTGGAGGGCGCGGACGCGGGTCGGGCCGAAGGCGAGGATCTGCCCGTCGCGCAGCTTCACGTCCACGGGATGGTCGGCGGACTCGTGGGCGACGACGCGCGCGTTCGTCAGCGCCTTCACCCGGGGAATGCCCTTGACGTGGTCCGGGTGGCCGTGCGTCGCCCAGACCTCGGTGACGCGCAGGCCGCGCGCCTTCGCCTCCTCCACGAGCCGGTCGGGCTCGAAGCCCGGATCGACCAGCGCGGCCTCGCCGTTCCCCGGATCGACCAGGTAGGCGAAGTTCTGCATCGGGCCGACGCGGAGCTGGTGGATTTGCATGCGGGCCTCAGCCTCAGCCTGAGCCTTAGCCCTAAGCCTCCGGCCACGCTGCGCGGCCTGCTCCCGTGGCGCCCGGGGGACCCGAGGATGGTGAATCGGGGCGGCGCATGCGGTTCCAATTCGCACGCTGAGCGTCGGGCTGAACGCGCGGATTGTGCCACGAGGCCGCCACAAGATGAGCGTCATGCGAATCCGACGCGACACCCCCTCCCCTTGGGTTCGGATCCACGTGCCGCTGGCCTGGCGCATCGGATCCGGCCCGAGAACTGCTGCTCCTTGGCGCTTTCAAGCCGCTTCCGGTGGAGAGAGAATAACTTCCGATGGGATTCAAGCCGTGCAGCGCCATGCTGTGAGCGGATGCGCATGAGCCGACCGACGCTGATCGCCGGTACGTCGCCCCGGTGGATGATCAGGCTCTGGGATGAGTTGGGTCGCGGCGACCGCAGCGTTGGGATGAGAGAGGTGATCGATCGGTCCATGCAGGCCCCCATGGCCTCGCACAGTTCTGGCCCCCTATCGGTTTCCTGGCAGTCGGGGACCGAAGAATGGATCCAGGTCCTCCCTGCATCCTTCACTCGCAAGATTCCAGTCTGCAACGACTCGCGCGAGCGCATGACGCTCGCCACGGCGCTTGCGCTGGATTCGTTGCCGCAGCGCCTCGTCGAGGCAGCGAAGAAAGGACGTCCTTGGAAGCGAAGGTTCCCAGCCGTGGCGTCCCGGTCGCAAACCTACCAATTGCGCTTCCCCGAACTTGAGATCCGCGTCATCGCGGGCCGATAAGCGGGTCGGACCCAAGGATCCACGCCGCCGCTCCGACCATGTGCCCGCCTCGGGTCCCCCGGGTCCCTCGGGCGCCACGGGAGTGGCCCGCCGCAGGCGTCCTCCGAAACACCCAAACGCGATCATCGGGTTCGACGTCTCAGCGCCTGGAGGAGGATTGGCTCCCGCCACGGATGCGGGGTAGATGCCGGCGCGGTCGTGCAGTCATGGCTGTCGAACTCGGCCTCGTCCTCCTCAAGCTCCTCGTGCTTCTCGTCGCGGCCAAGCTCGCGGGCGAAGCGGCCGAGCGTCTGCGCCAGCCCGCCGTGCTCGGGGAATTGCTCGCGGGCGTGCTCCTGGGCCCCACGGTGCTGCGCGCGGCCTACTTCACGGGGGACGCGCCGGGGGCCGACATCATCGCCTTCGTCGCGGAGCTGGGCGTGATCCTGCTCCTCTTCGAGGTGGGGCTCCAGACGAAGCTCCGCGACATGCTGAAGGTGGGCGCCTCCAGCGTGCTCGTCGCGCTCGTGGGGATCGTGGGCAGCTTCGCGGCGGGCTTTGGCGTCTCGTGGGCGATGGGCGCGCTGCACGTCTGGAGCGACGCGCTTCTCTTCCACGTCTTCGTGGGCGCGACGTTCACCGCGACGAGCGTGGGCATCACGGCGCGCGTGCTGGGCGACATGGGGCGGCTCGACACCGCCGAGGCGCGCATCATCCTGGGCGCCGCGGTCCTCGACGACGTCGGAGGCTTGCTCGTCCTCGCGTTCGTCACCGCGCTGGCGGCGGGCGCCGTCTCGCTCGTCGGGCTCGGCCTCACCGTCGCGCTCGCGCTGGGCTTCCTCGCCGTCGCGGTCAGCCTGGGCCTCTGGATCATGCCGCCCGTCATGGGCTGGCTCGCCGACCGGCGCGTGCGCGGCGCGGTCCTCACCGGCGCCGTCGCGTTCTGCCTCCTCCTGGCGTGGGGCGCGCAGGCCGCGAGCCTCGCCCCGATCGTGGGCGCCTTCGCCGCGGGCCTTGTCCTCGCCACGACGCGCCAGCAGGGCGCCCTCGCCGAGCGCGCGCGCCACGTCGCCGACGTCTTCGTCCCCTTCTTCTTCGTCTACGTCGGCCTCCAGGTCGACCTGCGCGGCGCCGGGGGCGACGTCGGGCGCATCGCGCTGGCCGTCGTCGTGCTGCTCGTCGCCGCCATCGTCGGCAAGCTCGTGTGCGCGTGGGCCGTCCCGCGCGGGCTCAACCGTTACGCCGTGGGCGTGGGCATGGTGCCGCGCGGCGAGGTCGGGCTCATCTTCGCGCTCGTGGGCGTGACGACCTTCGTGGGTGGCGCGCCGCTGATGGAGCCCTGGCAATACACCGCAATCCTGCTCGTGGTGGCGCTCTCGACCTTCATCACGCCATTGTGGCTGAAGCGGGCGTTGCGGCGCGGCGCGCCCACCGGGTAGCGTGCTCACCCGAAGATCGAGCCCAATCCGCTCGCGGCGGCCTCGTCCTCGGCCACGAGCATGTCGTGCAGCTTGTCGGCGTCGGGCGCGCGCTCGGCGAAGCCCAGGAGCACGGCGTCCGCGCGCGTGATGCCGGCCTCGCCGCCGTCCACGAAGAGGTAGACCCAGTCGCCGGGGATGCCGAAGTGGCGCGCGTCGCGGATCTGGAGGCTCTGGCGCGAGAGGATGTCGTCGCCGAGGGCCTCTTCGAGCTGCGCGCGCTGGCTGCTCTTCACGCGGTAGACCTGCCACGCCATGAGGATCAGGACGCGCCGGGCGCGGCTTGAGGCTTCGCCAGCGGGATCGTGAGCCAGAAGCGCGGCCTGCACGAGCCGCTCGTGGGTCTCGCGCAGCGCGTCCCGTGCCGTGCGGAGCGCGGTGAGATCACGGAAGGACCAGACGCGGGCGCGCGTGCCCTCGGTCGTGCGGATGGGCGCCCTGTGGCGATCGAGCACGCGCCCGTCGTTGAGCGACCTCCTCGCGGCCCTCCTCGTTGGGCGCGCGTGGAGCTGGGCCATGCGGCGGCGGGGCCCGGGACCAGGATTCGGGCGCCGGACGGGGGCCTCCGCCCGTTCCGGAAGACGGGCCTCGTTTTGCCAAAGCTCATCATCCCCGCGCGGCCCATCCGCCCCTCGTGTCCGTCGCGGCTTGGGTCGAGTTCGTGAACCACGAGGCCGAGAACCTGGCCGGGCTTGGCAACCTTCCGCGCGCCGCGCTGCGCGGCCACATGCGCGACCGCCTCGCCGAGGCTTTTCCCTCCCCCTTCGTGTTGGAGGCGCGCTGCCTCGTCGTGGGCGAGCGCGAGCCGCACCTCCTGGAATTGGTCCCCGAGGGCATCACGCGCGAGGCCGCGGCGCTGACCGGGCCTCTCCTGGCGTCCACGGGGCGCGAGCTGCACCCGGGCTCCGTCGTGCGCGTACGCTTCGCCATGGAAGACCCGCGCCGCCGCGACCCCGAGGTGCCGGGCCTGGCGGGCGCGCTCCTCGACTTCGTCGTGGACGTTCCCGTCGAGGCGTGAGGGCCCCCGCGGCGCGTCCCCGACCCGCCCTTGTCTTCGTGGCGCCCCTTTCTCAACACCGAGAATCCCGAAATCCGCGGATGCCTCGGATGCGCGGTGTCAGGAAGGGAGCGCCACGAAGACGAACATGGGTCAGGAACGCTACTCCGGCAGCCCGTCGTGCCGCGCCACGGTGCGCAGCCTCGCCTCGTGCCGCTTCTTGGCGATCCACCACGCCAGCCGCGCGAAGATGCCTTCGCCCCGCGAGAGCACGGTCTGCGCGGTGGGGTGGCGGTGCAGCAGCTCGTGGCGCCGGCCGTGGTGGCGGCGGCGCGGCGCGTAGAGCTGGAAGAGCGGGAAGCCCAGGAGCGCGAGGGGCGCGCCCACGAGGATCGCGCGCCAGCCGCAGGCGGCGACGAGGAGGAGCGCGGCCGCGGCGCCGAGGATCGGCAGGAGCGGCGTGCGGATCGGGCGGAACGGGTCCTTGCGCGCGAGGACCCACGCCGCGCCCGCGGTCGCGAGGAAGGAGAGCGCCACGAAGAAGACGGTGGCGCCGATGAGGAGCGTGAGGCCGCCGGCGAGCGTGGCGAGGAGCGAGAGGCCGCTGATGGCGAGGAGCGCGCGCAGCGGGACGCCGGAGCGCGTGAGCTTGCCGAGCGCGGGCGGGAGGTAGCCGTCGGCCGCGAGGGCGTGCGTGAGGCGCGAGGCGCCCAGGAGGTTCGCCTGGTCCGCGCCCAGGATCGAGACGAGCGCGCCCAACCCGAGGAAGGCGCCGGCCACTGGACCGGCCACGCGCGCGGCGGCCACGACGAGGGGCGCGCTGGTCGCGGCGATGTCGCCCTGCGGCAGGATGGCGAGGAGCGCGCCGTTCACGAGAAGGTAGGCGAGAAGGCTGAACGCGAGGCCCACGGCGATGGCGATCGGGATGCTGCGGCGCGGGTTGCGCACCTCGGCCGCGGGGAGCGTGGCGACCTCGAAGCCGGTGTAGGCCCAGAAGATGACCATGAACGCCGTCGCGAAGGCGAGCGGGCCGCCCGTGGCGAGCGGCTGGAGGTGAGAGGCGGACCCGGCGGGGGCGTGCCACGCGGCGGCGATGCCCAGCGCGACGAGGAGCGCGAGGGGCGCGAGCTTCAGGAACGAGAGCGCGGCGCCCAGGCGCGAGGCGGTCTTGGCGGGGACGAGGTTCGTCACGAGGACGAGGAGGACGAAGGCGCCCTTCACGAGGTCGTCCTGCCACCACGTCATGAAGGGGAGGAAGCCGTGGAGGTACTGCACGAACGCGGCGGGGAAGACGGCGGCGCCCAGGAGCTGCGCGAGCAGGATGCACCAGCCCACGAGGAAGCCGGCGCGCTCGCCGAACGCATCGCGGGCGTAGGCGTACGCACCCCCCTCGCTGGGCGCCATCTGGGCGCACGCGCTGAAGTTGAGGGCGATGACGAACGCCACGACGCCGGCCAGCAGCCAGAGCGCCAGCGAGGCCGCGCCCACGAGCGGCGTGGTCAGGCTCGCCGCGACGTAGATGTCCGCGCCCACCACCGCGCCCACGACGAGGGCGGTCAGGTCGAAGGCGGAGAGCGTGCGGGCGCGAAGCTCGGGCATCCCGACTGCCGCAGGGGTCGCGGGCGATATATGAACTGCACGGATCGTGATTCTACGGGGGCAGGCCGCCATCGGGCGTGCAGACGTAGGCGCGCCCGGCCCAGTCGTTCCCGACGACCTGGCCGTTGGGACAGCAGGACGGGTACGACAGGGCGTCGCACTTGTAGTCCAGGATGGCCTGCGCCTCGCCCACGAAGGCCGTGGCGAAGATCAGGAGCGCGGCGACGAAGGCAAGACGCGACATGCGCCCCCGGCATGCGCGGCGCGGAGCAAATCGACATGGGTCGCCGCGTAGCCATGGAAAGGCATACGCGGGGCGCGCGCGTGCGGCCCCACGTGGGCGGCGGGCCTCGCTTCTGCGACCTCTGCGGCGCGCCCTTCCTCGACCTCCACTGCAAGCTCACGTGCACGCGGTGCGGGTACCGGCGCGACTGCTCCGACCCGTAGGCGCGGGTCAGGTGACTAGACACGTTGGCGCCGCGCGATCCGCTCGTGTATAGTCACCTGACCCTCGACGCGCGCCACCCGTCCCACCCGAAAGCGCCCCCACGGGGGTACCTTCGGGGTCCCCTCTGATAACGACTAAGCTTGGGAGCGCGCTGGGACGGCCAACCAGGCCCCCTTGGCGAGCACCCCGGGCCTCTGCATGCGCATCCGCGCCAGAGCCCCTGCTTGTCGACCGCCTGGCGAGGAAGAACCATGCAACAGACCGAGAACCTCGCGCCCCATGTCCAGGAGATTGCCCGGGCGCTTCAGAACCGCATGGAGCCGGACGCCATCGAGGACGAGCTTCGCCGCTACCTCGACTACGGTGTGCCGCTGGCCCAGGCCAAGAAGGACATCGTGCGCATGCACGGCGGCACGCTCGTCGCCGGCGCCAAGAAGCTCGCGGAAGTCCAGCCCGAGGAGAAGGGGCTGGAGTTCACCGCGCGCGTGCTCACGGTGAACCCCAAGGAGATCACCGTCAAGGGGCAGCAGAAACAGATCTTCTACGGCTACCTCGCGGACGCGACCGCCAAGGTCCCGTACACGGCGTGGAAGCCCTTCGAGACGATGCAGAAGGGCGCGACCGTCCACGTGGAGAACGCGTATGCCAAGAAGGGCTTCCGCGACCCGGTCGAGATCAGCCTGGGCGACTACACGACCGTCGCCGTCTCGAACGAGCAGATCGCCGTGAAGGACGACTTCGTGCCCAGCGCCGCGCAGGCCGAGGGCGGCCGCATCAGCGGCGCGGAGCGCAAGCTCGCCGACCTCGTCGACGGCCTCACGAGCGTCACGCTCAC
The DNA here is from genome assembly GCA_034667685.1 of Thermoplasmata archaeon. Taxonomy (GTDB): domain Archaea; phylum Thermoplasmatota; class SW-10-69-26; order JACQPN01; family JAJPHT01; genus JAJPHT01. Next base: position 39,328 of record JAXDQU010000012.1, read on the forward strand.
CGCGCGCGTGCTCTCGCTGCGCGAGAAGACCATCAGCACGGCCAACGGCCAGAAGACGCTCGTCGAGGGCGAGCTGGCCGACGAGACGGGCCGCGCGCCGTTCAGCGCGTGGGAGCCCGAGCGCGTCAAGGACGTGAAGGAGGGCAGCGTCGTGCGCGTGCGCGGCGCCTACGTGCGCGCGTTCCGCGGCATCCCGCAGGTCAACTTCGGCCAGTACGCCACGCTGGAGGTCCTGCCCGACCGCACGCTCCCCAACCTCGCCGAGCTGGAGCGCCCGGCCGCGATGGACCTGGGCAAGCTCGAGGCCCGCGGCGGCGCCACCGGCGTCGCGGTCGAGGGCATCGTGCTGGAGGTCAAGAAGGGCAGCGGTCTCATCTTCCGCTGCGCGCAGGAGGGGTGCAACCGCGTGCTCCAGAACCGCCAGTGCGCGATCCACCCGCAGAAGCAGGAGGGCATCCCCGACCTGCGCATCAAGGCCGTCCTGGACGACGGGCGCGGCGCGGCGACGTTCTTCGCCAACCGCGAGGCCACCGAGAAGCTCCTGGGCAAGACGCTCGCCCAGTGCCAGCAGCAGGCGCGCGACGCGATGACGATGGACGTCGTCCACGAGGACCTCGACCGGCTGCTCACCGCGCACCGCGTGGTCGTCACGGGCCGCGCCACCTCGGGCGAGTACGGCCTCCAGATCCTCGCCGACGCCGTGGACTTCGCCCCCGCGCCCGACGCGGAAGCGGAGGCCGAGAAGCTCCTTGGCGCCGTGGCCGAGATCCTCCAGGGGGTGGCGCCCCAATGAGCGCCCCCGTCCCGGGCGCCGAGGGCGAGGCGGGCGACGCGCGCTTCCAGCGCGAGGTCGCGCACCGCGTCTTCGCGGCCGAGTTCAACCAGTCGAAGTTCTCCTACAAGGAGAGCGGCGACCGCAGCCCCACGTTCGTCGTCTCGCCCTACGGCGCGAAGGTCAACCGCCTCTTCCTCGTGGGCGTCCTCACGAGCGTCGAGACCAGCGGCGCCACCGGCACCAACTACCGCGGCCAGATCGTCGACCCCACCGGGCTCGTGACCATCTGGGCCGGGCAGTACGAGCCCGAGGCGATGGCGCAGCTCGCGGAGATCCACCCGCCGGCCGTCGTCGCGGTCGTGGGCAAGGGGCGCACGCGCGAGCCCGAGCCCGGCGTCACGTACGTGAGCATCCGCCCCGAGAGCATCCATCAGGTCGACAAGGCCGACCGCGACGCCTGGATCCTCGACACGGCGCGGCAGAGCCTCCAGCGCCTCGACGCCATGCGCGAGGCGCAGAAGATGGAGACGCCCACGCCCAAGGCGCTCGAGGACCTCGGCTTCCCCCAGGACGTCGCCGAGGGCGTCTGCAAGGCCATCGAGCACTACGGCAAGGCCGACCTCGCGCGCTACGCCGCGCTCGTGCGCGACGCGCTGGAGAGCCTGCTCCCGGGCGGCGCCGAGAAGATGGCCGCGGTCCCGGAGTTCGCGCCGGCGGCGCCGCGGAGCGGCGCGGCCCCCCCGCCCCAGCGCCAGCCCTCGCCCCAGCCCGTCCCGCAGCCGAAGGCGCCCGAGGCCAACGCCCACGAGGACGCCGTGCTGGCGCTCTGCGAGAAGCTGGACGACGGCAAGGGCGCCCCGTGGGAGGACGTCGTCGCCGAGGCCGCCAAGAAGGGCATCGGCGAGGCCGCCGTCGAGGAGTGCCTCAACGCGCTCATGGACAAGGGCCAGATCTACGAGCCGGTGCTCGGCCGCCTGAAGCGCACGTGAGGTGATCGCACGAAGCGACCTCACATGGTCCACGAGCGCGCCGAGAGGCCCCGCAAGCCGCGCGCGAGATAGGGCGGGCGCGCATCGAAGCGCGCGGGCGTGGCCGTCACGCCGCTGGCGGGCTTGCCCCCCAGACCCCCCATTTGGCGCTCGGCAATCGAGATTCCACGCCAACGACCGCTTGCAGAGCGGTGTCCGTTCCGTGATGTCTCGTCATCGCGCCGCGCCCTCCAACCCGCGCCTGGCATATGGCGCTTCGGGCACTCGGCTCACACGAAGAGCGACGGCCGACGCCTCCGGATTCGCCGGCTGGCCGCGGGCGCGCTCCGCGCGGAAAGCATGGAATCTCGGAATCCCGCCTTTCCCGCCGGAGGCGGCGCAGACCATCGTGATCCAGTGCCGGAAGCTCCGGCCCCGCGAGGAGCGAACGCTCAAATCCCAGGGCGCCCTCGCCGCGTTCGCCGCGATGACGTGGGATCAACCACCTGAGGTCAGCAACCGGTGATGGATTACCGTTTTTCAGCTGAGCGGCTTTGCTATCAATACGAACCGTTCCCGTTCTCGTTCACGTTCACGGCGTTCGTTCCACGTTCACGTTGCACGTTCCGCGTTCGTGCAACGTGCAACGACAACGTGAACGTGGAACGACGCCCGAGAACGTGAACGAGAACGGTGGACGCCCGCCTCATTCTTCTGGCGCGACGTACTCGACGACGTACTTCGCGCGGCTGGCGCGGAACGCGAGCCAGAGGCGCACGAGGACGATGATGAGGATCGCCAGGCCGATGACGAGCACGACGTAGGAGGCGGGGTTCGTCACGATGAACTGGTTGAAGGCGCCCAGCACGCGCGCGCTGTGGAACTGCTGGCCGGCCTGGCCCACGTCGACGGTGGCGGCGGGCGAGGGGACCTGGAGCGTGAGGCTCGCGCTCACGGGCGGGCCCTCGCGGAACGTGGCGCGGAAGGTGACGCGGTGCGCGCCGGCGGCCTGCTCGGCGTTGTCGAGCGTGACGCGCCAGGCGGCGCTGGGCGGGACGGCGATGGGCGGCGCGCCGTCGACCTGGTAGGTGAAGGTGACGGGCTCGCTCCAGCCGGGGCCGGTGGCGAGCAGGCCGGTCACGACGACGGGGCGCAGCCACGGGTAGAGCGCGCCGGGGCTCGTGATCGTGAGGCTGGGCGGCTTGCCGAAGGCGAAGGGGCTCACGTCGAGCGCGAGGAGGCTCGTGCCGTTGGCCGTGTGGAGGGCCATGTAGGCCGTGGTGCCGGCGAGGTAGGGCGCGCCGATGAGCGCGAGGTCGCCGCTGACGTGCGTCGTGGTGCCGGTCGTGACGTTGCGCGCGACGAGCTGCGCGTACGAGGCGTCGTGCACGACCTGGAGCATGCGGTCGTCGGAGAGCGGCGTGGGCGCGGCGTCCTGCAGGTGGATCGAGGTCTCCATCGGCTGGCCCGCGGAGGCGTCGTAGCGCGCCAGCGTCCACGTGTAGTCGAGGTACTGGTCGAGGAAGTAGACGCCGCGGCCGTTGGTGAACGGCGCGCCCTGGATGCGGCTGTCGGCCGTGACCTGGAAGACGCCCGTGCCGTTGGGCGAGACGTCCGCGCCCATGACGTCCCAGACGTCGAAGCGGAACGTGCGGAAGTAGACGTCATGCCCCACCACGAGCGGGTCCTGCGCCTTGTCGGTGGTGACGTAGACGGGGAACGTCGTGTCGTTGGCGAAGTCGTACGCGAAGATGCGCGTCGTGCCGTTCGCCTCGTCCTCGTAGGCCACGAGCGTCCCGTCGATGCTCGGGTTGGCGTGGTTGCGCCCGCCGCGCGTCACCTGGCGCAGCTCGCCCGTCGCCAGGTCGTAGGACCAGATCTGGCCGCTCTCGCGCGGACGGTACTCCTCCCAGACGACGGTCGTGCCGCTGATGGCCGGGTTGCGCTGGATCGCGGTGCCGTTGCCCAGGTAGAAGCCGCTGCCCGCGCCCACGTTGTAGGCGTAGATGCGGCCACGCGCCGCGTCCTCCCAGACGAGCCAGTCGCCGCTGCCGAAGATCTGGCGCGGCTGCTGCTTGCCGATGGGCGTCGAGGACGACTGGCCGTAGAGCCACGTCCCGTCGAAGAACGAGAGGTAGGGCACCTTGCCCGGGCCCGTGTAGCCCGCGGTCGGAGGCGCCAGCTCGGACTCCTGCGTGGCCGTGCCGCCCGGCGGAGGCGAGGGCGCGATGACGTGCGCGCCGGCCACCGGGGCCATCACGAGCAGGGCCACGAGCAGGCCCAGGGCAAGCTGTCGGGACACCGGAGCGCCCCTCCCTTGGAGCGGATATAAGACTTGTTGTGCACCCTCAGAGCTTCGCGCATGCCTCGGCCATTCGCGCGAGCCCCTTGCGCAGGTTCTCCCGCGAGTTCGCGTAGCTGATGCGGACGTGCTTCTCGCCGCGCGGGCCGAACTCGATGCCGGGCGTGAGGGCGACGCCCGCGTCGTGCAGCAGGCGCTCGGCCATCTGCATGCTGTCGAGCGCGTGGTCGAACCGGGCGAACACGTAGAAGGCGCCCTTGGGGACGTTCACGGTCCAGCCCGGAATGCTGCGCAGGCCCTCCACGATGATATCACGGCGGGCGCGGAACTCGGCGACCATGTCGCGCACGGGCGCCTGGTCCATGCGCAGGGCTTCGAGCGCGCCCATCTGCGAGAACGGCGCGGGGTGCGTGAGGCTGTGCTGCTGGAGCTTGATGGCCTCGCGCATGGCGCCCTCGGGGCCCGCGAGCCAGCCCACGCGCCAGCCGGTCATGGCGTAGGCCTTGCTGAAGCCGTTGACGGTGAGCGTGCGCTCCCACATGCCCGGCAGGCTCGCGGGGCTCACGTGCTGCCCCTCGTAGAGGACCTTCTCGTAGAGCTCGTCGCTGAGCAGCCAGAGGTCGTGGTCTTTGATGAGATCACTCCAGCCGCGCACGTCGTCGGGCGTGGCGACGCCGCCCGTCGGGTTGGAGGGCGAGTTGACGATGACGAGCTTGGTGCGCGGCGTGACGGCCTCGGCGAGCGCCTCGGGCGTGAGGCGGTAGTCCGTCTCCAGCGTCGCGGGGGCGCGCACGACGCGGCCGCCCGCCAGCGCGACGAGCGGCGCGTAGCTGACCCACGCGGGATCGGGGAGCACGACCTCGTCCCCCTCGTCCACGAGCGTCAGGATGGCGTACATCACGGCCTGCTTGGCGGGGGTCACGAGCACGTCCGCGACCTTCGCGGAGATCCCGTTTTCCTTGTTGCACTTCTCGGCGATCGCCTCGCGCAGCGCCGGGAGGCCCCACGCGCTGACGTACTTCGTGTGCCCTTCGGCCAGCGCGCGCTGCGCCGCCTCGACGACCGGCGCGGGCGTGGGGAAGTCGGGCTCGCCCACGCTGAAGCTGATCACCTCGCGTCCCTCCCTGCGCAGCTTGTTGACCGCGTCCGTGATCTTGACCGTGCCCGACTCCCGGACGCGCCCCATGCGCGCGGCGACCGGCTTCATGCGCCGGGCATCCCGCGCGCCGGGCATGAAGGCATCCTTGAGCGCGCGTCGTTCACGTTCACGTTCTCGTTCACGGAAATCGTTGCGCGTTCACGTTCCACGTTTCTCGTGCAACCTGCAACGACAACGTGAACGTGCAACGTTGTCCGTGAACGAGAACGTGAACGTGAACGGTTCTTGTCCAAGTTGAGATGGTGCGTACAACAAGCAGCAAAGAGGACCGCCTGGGAGCGCGGTTGCATGCACCCCGACATCCCCCGCAGCAACCTGGCCGGCTTCGCGCAGACCACCGCGGTCCTGGCGTTCCTGGCGAACAAGAACCTCGCCGTGGGCGGCGGCTACGCCCTCCGCTGAGGGCGCCGACGAACCCGCAGGTTCGTTGAGCGTCGTCCGCTGAATTCCCCTTCACGATTCTGGTTGGTCACTCCGGCTCGCGCGCTGGTTCGCTCCGCGCGCGGGTCGTTCCTCCGGACTGCATCCCCGGAGGACAGGTTCGCAAGATTGGTCCCAGCCCCCGCGCGCGTTCGCTCGCGCTCGGGGGAATCAGAACCGCAAGAAGAGTGCGGAGCTCGGAGGCGCGTGGCGTCGCCGCGTGATCCGGCCGGTCCGTGCCTCTTGCGAGGCCGCCCGCTTTCCCGCGACACGGGGGCGCTACGGGCGTTCTCCCGGGGCGTGGGGCCCCGAGGCGGCCGGCCGCGACCCCGTTGCCGGGGCCGGGACCTTCACCGATCGCGATGGGCTGGCCAGCCCGCGTGCGATCCCCCGCCGTCCACGTCGTGCACGTGGCGGGGCCGCCGGGGCTTGCGCCGCCGGCGTGGCGCCACGACCCCGTCAGGCCGTGGCTGGGCAGCAGACTCCACACGTCCAGCTGCATGGCGCAGGCGCGTGGCGCGCTTGCGCTTCGGTCCGATCTTCGGCCCCGAGGCCGCGGGTGGTGTCCGGGCTGGTTCGGGGCGTTGCGGCGGATCGTCCTGCGTGTCCTTGCGGACGCGCGGGCGAGGATGCCCGTGAGGGCGTCCCGGTCCCGGGGGCGACCCGGAGCCGCGGCCGTCGCTTTCGCTTCGGCCGTGCTGGGCGGTCTCGTGAGCTCATGTCGCGCAAGGCGACGACGAGTGTCGCGACCGTCACGATCCACGGCCGCGCGCGCCGGATCCCTTGCGGGTCCCGTCTCGCGCAGCCGCGCGTTCTGCGCCTCCAAGGCGCATGCCTCACTACACGCGCGCCATGCAAATCGTTGTCGGCGGCAGGTTCTAAATAAGTCGAAACCGCGCAGCAAGGCTTGATAGCACGGGCGCTTCGCCTAAAGGGCAAAGCCTCATGCATCGTGTGTTTCCGCTGCGCGGTTTGCATCCTCGGCATCCAAAGTTGCAGAAGTTGTAGCGTTTCTTCCGATGGAGCCGGTGCATTGGGTCATGACGCTTCGAGGATGCGCTTCAGTTGCGCGAGATCCTTCTGGTTGGCGCGGCGCATCGCGGCCGCCATCATGGGCGCCGCGACCTTGGAGAAGCCGCGCGGCTCGCCGCGGTTGCGCAGGCTCATCCGCGTCGCGCCCGGGCCGGCATCGGACCAGGCGTACGTCGTCTCCATCGGGAAGGGCCCCTCCGCGGTGCGCATCACGAGGCGCTCGCCCGGCACGAGCTCCACGACCTCGTAGGTGTAGGCCAGCGTACGGCCCAGGAAGCGCGCCTCGAACGCAACGCGCGATCCGACGCGCAGCGGGCGCTCGGTCTCCCACGTCGCGCCGCGGATGTTGGCGTACCACGTGGGCGCGTTCGACGGATCGGCGGCGTACGCGGCGACCGCCTCGCGCGGCCGCGCGATCACCGTCTCGGTGAGCACGTCGACCATGCGCGCCTCAGATCTTCGCCAGCTCGCGGTGCGTCTTCACGACGCTCTCCACCGCGCTGCGCCCCACGTCCACGCGCGCCTCGGCCTGCAGGCGCGACATGCCGGGCCCGGTGATGGCGAGGCCGACCGGCTTCTCGAACTCGACGGCGAGGTCCGCGGCCTTGCGGCTGCTGTGCCCCGCGACGATCTGGTCGTGCCCCGTCTCGCCCTGGATGACGCAGCCGATGACGACGACGGCATCCACGTCCTTGCGCTTCAGGAGCTTCTTGATCGGAAGGCTGGTGTCGAACACGCCGGCCGTCCACACGACGGGGCCGTTCTCCTCACCGAGGAACTCGGCGTGCGCCTTGGCGCGCTCCAGCATCCGGCTCGTGATATCATAGTTGAACTCGGCGACCACGTATGCGATCCTCATGTCAATGCTTCCCCACGTTGGAGCCTGAGAACTTGCTGCCCGTCTCGCTGCGCGCGCCCACGCCCGGACCCTTGGACGCCGCGTGGCGCGCCTCGAACGGATTGACGCCCGGCCGCAGCGCCTCCGCGCCGCCCACGTCGGCATAGCCTTGGCGCTGCCCCGTCCCCGCGCGCGGCGTGAGCGCCGTGGGGCCCTTGAGCAGGGCGAGCGCATTGAGCGCGTGCTCGCTGGCGCGGTTCGCGCAGAGCGCCTCCAATTCCTTCGGAGACTTGGCCTCGTCGAGGTGCACGAAGACCTCCACGATGTGCCGGCCCGCGCCGACCTGCGCCCACTGGAGGCCCATGCTCGCGACGTGCGCGCTCTGCTTGTCCACGGCCTCGGGGCCGGGCATGCCGCACGCGACCACGATCTCGCAGCCCGCGTCGAAGAGACGCTTGCACGCGACGGCCAGGTCCTTGATGCCGGGCACCGTGTAGCGCTCGATGCGGAGGCCCGTCGCGTTCGCCTGGAGCGTGCGCACGACGATGCCGCCCATGTCCACGCTCGCGAACGTCGTGTCGACGACGCCCACCTTCGTCATGGCGCGTCCTCCGTCGCGCGCGGATCGTAGAGCTCCAGGATGCGCTTCACGATCTTGCGCGTGCCGTTGAGGTCGTGCTCGTCGAAACGCGGGCAGCGCGCCACCTCGATGTGGCCCATCCCACGTTTTGATAGCTCGGCGCGGAGCTGGTCCGCCTGGTGATAGTCGTCGTAGCCCAGCGCGATCACGTCGGGCTTCACGGCCGCGACCGTCGCGTACTGGTCGACCGGGCTCCCGAGGATCGCGCTGTCGACCGGCTTGAGCGCCGCCACCAGCGCGAGACGCTGCTCCTGGGGCACGATGGGCTGGTGCTTCCGCTTCGCCACCATGACGTCCGTCGCCACGACCACGACAAGCTCGTCCCCCATCTTCTTCGCCTCCGAGAGATAGTGCACGTGGCCCAGATGCAGCAAGTCAAAGACTCCCGCTGCCATCACCCGCTTGGCCATTGCATTCACGCACGGGGCGCGGCGGCATCAAGCTTGACCCACGCGGCGATGACGTCCTTGCCTTCGACGAGGACGCCCTCGTGCTGCGCGGCCCACGCGCGCGCCTCGGCGACGCGCCGGGCCTTGCCGTCGTCCGCGAGCATCTCGGCGCCCACCACCACGGGCGTGACGCCGGCCAGACGCGCGAGCGCGACCGCGATCTCGGTATGCCCCTGGCGCTGGTGGAGGAGCTTCTCGGCGCCCACGCAGAGGTGGACGTGCCCCGGCGCGCGGAACGCCTTGCCGAACGCCTCGACGTCGGGGCTGCGCGCGAGCCTGCCGAACTCGGAGACGGTCAGCGCGCGGTCGTCGTCCGTGATGCCGGTGAAGGTCTTCCGGTGGTTGATCGTCAGCGAGAAGCTGCTGCGCGTGTCGTACTTGATATCGTTCGGGATGAGCCGCCTGAGCACCGGGTGGCGCGCGGCGTCCTCGGCGTAGAGATCCTGCAGGAAGGGAAGCTCCAGCGCGGCGCCCACGCGCGGGTCGACGGCGAGGAAGACGAGCCCGCCCGCGTCCTGGCGGAGCATGCGGATCTGGCGGGGCGTGGCCGTCTCCGCGGCGAAGAAGAGGTCGACCTCCTCCTCGCGGCCGTCGGCGTCGTAGATCAGGACGGGACGGCCGGCGCGGAGGTTCGCGCAGGCCTGATCGAGGGGGGACACAAGGGGGCCACCCCGAGACAAGGAATCAAGCTTGGGTAGCTACCCAAGCGGGAGTTACATCACGTCCTGCTGCTGGCGGTAGCGGGTGACGTACCCCGCGACGCGGTTGCGCATGGCCTTGCCCTGGATGTCGGCCAGCTCGTCGACGGCCTTCTTGTTGTGCTCGAAGTCGGGCGTGAACTTCTCGGGGAAGCGCTCGACGAGCTCGATCGCGACGCGCTTGATGTAGGTGGGACGGATGTTGCCCATGGTGTCATCTCATCCAGGGGGCCGAGGCCCTGGCCTTCCCGCCGCAGAACGTCCGCGGCAGGCGCTCCTGGATACGCGGGCAAGCCCGCCCCCCCTCATGAAGCCTGCGGGCGGAGCCTCAGGGCAGGAGCGTGGCGCCCGCCCCGGGCGTGGGGTGCGGAGTGGCCGCCGCCGCGCCGGAGCTCGCGCAGGCCAGCTTGGTCTCCTGGCCGGACACGAACAGCGAAGCCTGGGAGCCATCCGACCCGTCCGGGCAGGTGGCGCTGTACACCTGGAGTCCCGAGCAGGAGGGGTTGACGAGGCTGACGTGGGCGCATGCTCCCCCGACGTCGCCGCTGGGGTTGGCACCGGCGCACGCGCTGCCCACGTTGAACGCCGTCTCGTAGCCGCAGACGCCGGCGAAGTCGTTGCTGGGGCAGACGACGTCCCGCCACGCCACCGACGTGCTCCCTTCCACTTCCCACCAGAGGCCAGCGCACCCTTGGTAGACGCCCGGCGAGAGGCACCAGAATGGGAAGCTGGTGGGCTCGTTGTTGGCCCCGACGCACGGTCCGGTCGTGGTGCCCGGTCCGTTCTGGACGAACGCGTACGGCGTCAGCCCCTGGGAGGCGCACCCGGCGCCCGCCCGCGTCTCCGTCCCTGCGGAGGCGACGAGGCCGCAGGTGAAGGAGCCGCCTGCGTTCGCCTGCGGCGCCACGGTGCTGCTGATCGCATAGTCGAGGTGCACGGTGTCCGCGTTCGTGGTGCCCGGCGCGGCGGCATCGGCGCCGACGCAAAGCTCGCCGCTTCCGACGCAAAGCGAGGCGGCACCCACGGAGGGGACGAGCACGAGGAGCGGGACGAGGAGCATGCTGACGAGAAGCCTCCGGTTGACGCACATCGAAGCGGCCAGCGGCGGTGGAGGCGATAAACCATGCGCCAAAGTGAGAGGTTTCCTCCAGTCGCTGTTACCCCAGCGCCGCCGCCACCATCAAAGGAAGAATCACGGCCGCGTCGCCCTCGACGTTCACGATCCGCGCATCCTCCTTGACCTTGCCCCATGAGATGGCCTCTTCGAGCCGCGCGCCGGAGAGGGAGCCGTCGTGCTCGACGGCCGTGGTCACGTAGACCGCGTAGTCGAGCCCGCCGCGGAACTGGCTCCACCAGATGACGTGGTGCTTGCTGATGCCGCCGCCGATCATGAGGGCGCCGAGCTCCTTCGCGCCGAACGCGAGGTCTGATAGCAGCTGCTCGTCGGCGAGGAGGTCGAAGCCGATCTGGCGGTCGTGCTGATATCTCGACCAGACCTGCGAGCCCACGCTGCCGTCGGTGGGGCCCGGGATGAAGATGGGGACGTCCTTCTCGTAGCAGGCGCGCAGCAGGCTCTCTTCGCTGCGCGGCTCCTGCGCGATCCGGCGGCCCAGCTCGCGGGTGAAGTCGCGCGTGCTCCAGCGCTTCTGCGTGGCGAACATCTCGACGAGCCAGGGCTGGAGGCGCTCCTCCAGGATCTCGCCGTAGCTCTCGTTGGGCACGAGCACGTTGCCCAGGCGGTTGACCTCCTCCGCGTGGAGCGCGCGGTCGTCCAGGTCGAAGCTGCCATGATAGTACTCGCGCCACGTGCGCGCCAGGTCATGGTCCAGCGTGCCGCAGGTGGTCACGATGGCGTCCACCATGCCGGCGCGCACCATGCCGGTGAAGACGCCGCGCACGCCCGTCGCGCACAGCGCGGCCGGGAAGCTGAGGATCGTGGTGACGCCCTCCCCGCGCATGCGGCCCAGGATCTCGGCGCCCAGCGCGAGCTTCTTGGCGCTGAACGCGGAGGCCTCGCCCATCTGCGAGACGAGGTCGGCCGCGCGCAGGCCCGGCGAGATCGCCATGTCCTTCACGGGCGTGAGGCGCGCGCGGATCCCCTTCGGGTCGCGGGTCATCGTGCGCGCACCGGGCGCGCGCCGGAAGAGCGTTTCCCATCGACGCCCCGGCCACAAGCAGGAATCCTGCCGGCCAGCAGAGGCAAGCGCATGGGAGCCACCCGCCTCGCGCTCTACCTCGTCGGCCTCGTGATCGTCGTCGTGGCCGCCTGGGTCTTCCTCACGCAGACGCCGGTGGGCCGCCAGGTCCCCTCGAGCCTCGCCCTCGTGCTGATCCTGCTGCTCGTGGGCATCGGCGTCATGGCCGCCGCGAGCAACATCAACGAGTCGCGCGTCACGCGGCGCGTGGTGCGCGAAGGCGCGCCCGGCTACGTCGCGCCCCCCGCCTACGAGCGCCGCGTCTACGACACGCGCTACGCCCCCGGCTACGTCGAGCCGCCCGTTGACGGGGAAACCATCGTCGACGAGCGCCGGTTCGACTGAGGGTTCATAGGGGCTCCCTCCCCTTTTTCGGCCAGTGGTCCCCCTCGACGCCGAGCTGAAGGCGCTGGCCGCGCTGGTGTCGCTGGCCTTCGCCTCCATCGTGCTGATCGTGCCCGGCCGGAGCGCGCGCAACCTCTGGCTCGCGGCGTTCCTCCTCCTCATCGCGGGCAACCAGGGCGCCGAGACGATGCGCGCCTTGGGCGGCCCCCACGTGGAGGCGTGGTACCGCCTCGCGGCGATCTGCGCGGCGATCGACCCGCTCGCGCTCCTCATGTTCGTCTCGGCCGCGCTGGGCCCCGTCGCCCGGCCCTCGCGCCTCTTCCTGGGCTACGTCCTCCTCGCCAGCGGCGCCCTCGCGCTCTACGCGGGCTGGACGCTGCAGCTCAACCGCGCCACCAACGGCGACCCCGTGGCGTTCAGCCTGGCGGTCTCCGTCCACACGCTGCTCGTCTACGGCTGGTGCCTCGTCGTCTCCGTGCGCCGCCTCCGCGAAGATCCGACCGCCCCGTGGGGGATCATGATCCCGGCCCTGGCCGTGGCGGTCATGCCGCGCGCGATCGACATGCTCAACGCCGTCTTCGCGATCGTCCTGCTGCCGCGGTTCGGCGGCGCGCACGATCCGCCGCCGTACTTCTACGGCCTGCTCGCGGCCAGCCTCGCCCTCATGGCGCTGATGGTGGGCCTCCTCGTCCGCGAGGCGCGCCGCGCGACGCACCCCGTCGCCAAGCGCCGGCTCGCGCAGGCCGCGCTGGCCGCGGGCCTCGTGCTTGCCCTCGTGAAGCTCCCCGGCGTCCTCCTGGGCACGCCGCTCATCGGCGAGAGCCCGCGCATCGATGCCGTGAACTCGTTCCTGGGCCGCTCGGGCGCCGCGGTGCGCTGGCTCGTGTTCGGCGCCTTCGCGTCGGCCATGGTCTTCACCGACGAGACGCCGCGCTTCTCGCCGGCGCAGCGCCGCCTCGCCTCGCGCGGTCTCCTGGTCATCGCGTTCATGACGTTCGCGGCCACGCTCCTCGTCGCCATCTTCGGCACGCTGGGCTACTCCGCCTCGACGCTCGCCGCGGCCGTCTTCGTGGCGCTCGCGGCGCTGGCGCTCTCGCAGGGGTTCCGCGGCCTCGTCGACGCGACGGCGCGCACGCTCTACGGCGTGCCGCGCCAGGGCGAGGCGGAGGCGCTGCCCGAGACGCGCGTCGGCCCCGGCGCCACGCTGGCCTCGCGCTACCGCGTCGTGCGCGCGCTCGGGGGCGGCGGATCGGGCGAGACGTTCCTGGCGTGGGACGAGCACCTGCGCCGCGAGGTGGCGCTCAAGGTCGTCCCCGCCTCGGGCCCCGCGGCGCTGCGCGAGGCGCGCATCGCGGGCGCGGTCCACCACCCCTTCGTCGTCGCGGTCCACGACGTGCTCCAGCGGCGCGCCTCCGTCGTGCTCGTCATGGAGTACGTCTCGGGCGGCTCGCTCGCCGACCGGATCGAGCGCGAAGGCCCGCTCCCGCTGGCGCAGGGCGCGGCGCTCCTCGACGAGATCGCGCAGGGCGTCAGCGCCGTGCACGCGCTGGGCGTCGTGCACCGCGACCTGACGCCCGCGAACATCCTGCTCACGCCGGAGGGCCGCCCCAAGATCGCGGACTTCGGCATCGCGGGCCGCGTCGGACGGCGCACGCTCGTCCTGGGCGACACGCTCCTGCGGATGGGCACGCCCGGCTTCGTGGCGCCCGAGCAGGCGCGCGGCGAGACGCCCACCGCGGCCGCGGACGTGTACGCGCTGGGCGTGATGCTGCGCGCGGCGGTGCGCGGCCCGCTCCCCGCGTCGCTGGAGGCCGTCGCCGCACGCGCCACGCTGCCCGATCCCGCGAAGCGCTGGCCCGACGCGAAGGCGTTCCTCGACGCGCTGCGGCTAGCGCTCCCAGTACACGAGCGCGCTGCGTCCGACGTGGACGACGTCGCCGTGCGCGAGCGGCGCGGGCCCCTCGATCCGCCGTAGGTTGAGCCGCGTGCCGTTGCGGCTGCTGGGCACGTTCTCCAGCGTGAGGCGCCCCCGCGCGGCGCGCACGACGCTGTTCTCCATGCTCACGAACGGATCGTAGTCGAGCGAGATCGCCGCCTCGCGGCTGCGCCCCAGCGTCCAGGCCATCTCCTCGGGCGGATCGGGCGCGCGCAGCGGGAAGACGCGCTCCTCGTCGGCGCCCTTGAGCAGCACGAGGCGCGGCCCGCGCTGCTCGGGCTGGCCCGCGGCGTCGAGCGGCACGGTGCTCACGCGCGGCTCGACGATGCTGCGCGCCTGCGCCAGCTCGCGAAGCTCCTCGGAGAGCGAGAAGAACATCGGGTGGTTGAGGTGGTACTCCCGCGTCGGGCCCCCGGCGCGCAGCGCGTCGCGCGAGAGCGCCAAGCCCACGCGCTCCAGGCGATCGAGGTGCTCGCGCACGGTCTGCCGCGCCACGACGCGCTCCGCGTCCTTGCGGCTCCCCTGGATCTCGATCTCGCGCAGCGTGCGCGGCACGCGGATCTCGCGCAGGAGCGCCAGGCGCGGCAGGCTCCCGAGCGCGGCGAAGGTCGCGGCCAGCGTCTCGTCGTCGGGTCCGCCTTGCGGCATGCGGCGGCAATCGCGCTGGCGCACTTGGGCCTTCTGCCCGGCAGGATCGTTCCTGCCTTCTGGGGATGCGGCCCTGGATGGGAAACGTGAAGCGAGCGCGCGCGGTGCCGCACGCGTGAAGGCCTTCGCCGTCGCTGCGCTCCTTCTCCTCGCCGCGGGCGCCCTCGCCGGGTGCACGCAGCAGGACCAGGCCACTCTCTCGAGCGCCGCCACCGCGCTGCATTCGGCGCTGACCAACACGTCCTTCGCCGGCGTCGAGCGCCCCAGCGACGCCTACTGCGGCAAGGACTCGCGCCCCGAAGGCGCAGGGTGCGTGCACGAGCCCGTCAAGGGTGACCCCAACTCGCGCGCCGACCCGCCCGGCCTCGTCGAGCTGCGCGGCTGGGTCCTCGGCACGCCCGTCTGCAAGGAGTCCGGCACGCATGGTTGCTTCGAGTACGGCGCCGAGATCCTCCTCGACACGAGCTGGGACTCGTCGCTGGATGCAGGCAGCGGCGTCACGCCCATCGACACGCCCGACAAGGTCGTCCACTTCCTGACGCCCGACGACGTGCTGATGTTCGGCCAGGGCTCCGCGGGCGGATCGCCCCAGGTCGACTCCGACGGCCTCTCCTTCGGCGGCTCGCAGGCGCTCGTGGTCCACGTCGAGATCGTCGGCTGGGCCGCGGACCACGCCGGGAAGCCCAACGACCGCGCCAGCGCGCCCTCCGGCTGGACGGAGCAGACCGCGTTCGGCGAGGGCCCCGGCGTCTTCTGGGCCTACCCGCCCCAGCGCCTCTGGACGGGCTCGACCTTCGTCCCCTGGCAGCAGGACGCCTACGTGCGCCTCGTGGGCTTGGGATGGGAGGACGAGCCACACGTCTCCTGCAACCCCGACGGCGCGTTCGGCGCGGGCACCTGCTCGGGCGAGAGCAGCGGCACCTCGGGCGAGGCCGGCGACCGCAGCCGCATCAACTGCTGGTTCGGCCAGACCATGTGGGGCATCCCCGCGCCGAGCTCCACCTCGAAGCGCGGCTGGATGGAGCTTCACCCGCCTGACTACATGGTGCTCCTCGACGCGCAGAAGCCGCGCCCCAAGGACACGACGATGCAGTTCCAGACCTCGCTGGGCACGTTCCCCATCACCTTTGCGAAAGAGAACGCGATCCTCTCCATCTGCGCGGACGACCAGCGCTCCGGCGACGACGCCTCCGCCACGCTGCTGATCCACCCCGGCCCGCGCCCGAGCGCCACGTCCCAGCTGGCCTGCGGCGCGCTGGAGAACGGCGACTTCACCGTGCAGGCTTCGAAGAACGTGATCGTCACGGCGGAGACGTCGCCCATCCCGCACTGCCGCGTCGAGGCGCACATGAACGGCAGCAATTCGTTCAACGCGAAGCTCTTCGCGCTGTACGTCGCGCGCTGGGTGCCCTAGGGCGGCCGGCGTTCGCGCGGCGGCCTACGTGACGACCTCGGCCAGCCGCCCTTCCTGGGCCGCGCGCTTGATCTCCATCGCGATCCGGCGGCCCGTGCTCGTCGGCTGGCGCCAGAGCGCGTTCCCCGGCCGCGCCCGATGGGCGAAATCCCTCCACGCGCTACGTCACAAGCTCGGCGAGGCGGCCTTCTTCGGCCCCGCGGCGGATCTCCATCGCGATCCGGCGACCGGTCGACATCGGGCGCCGCCATGTCGCGTTCCCGTAGGGGTGGCCGACGCCGACGTGGACGTTCGTCCCGCCGCCGATCCTGGGCGCGACGTCGTAGATGTAGAACTTCATGTCCTTGTCCACGCACGTCTGGAGGCAGAAGGGGCCGATGACGCCGGGCGCGTAGTGCTCCTTCGCGGCGGCGACGAACTTCTCGCCCAGCGCGAAGGCATCCTCGAGGAGCGACTCGCGCACCGTGGCCGTGTTGTGGCCGACCACCGTCATCTCGGGGATCTTCTGCTTGCCCTGGAGCGTCAATTGCTGCGCGGCGGGCAGGCGCACGTGGCCGTCCAGGCTCGACTCGAAGCGCCAGTCGACGCCCAACAGCTCCAGGGGCTCCTCGCCGTGGCGCGCGGCGAGCGGGCTGTGGAAGAAGTTGAAGTTGAACACGGGGCCGATGACGTAGCGCTCGATGCGCGCCTTGTCGAGCGACTCCTGGTCGATGACGCCCTGCGATAGCAATTCGCCGCTCTTCTCCTGGTATTCCTGGTATGACGCGGCGGTGAAGAAGCCGCGCTCCAGCTTCTTCTTGGCGTGGTGGAGCTTGACGATGACCAGCTCGTTGATATCACGCGGGTCGTTGATCTTCTCGGGGAAGGGGAGCCCGGCCTTCTCCAGGAGCCAGTAGTAGTCGCGCTGCTCGGTGCGCTCCTCGGTGCGCAGCATCCCGCGGTTGCCGAAGATCGGCACGCGCCACTTGTCCTCGACGTTGTCGATCCCGCAGTAGACGGTGAAGCTGCGGTTGGGCACCCAGATGGTGCTCCGGTCGAGCAGGTGCTGCTGGCGCGCGTCCTGCACGACGTCGCCGAAGCGCGGGAGCACCATGCACTCGTCGATGGCGCCGCGCAGGAGCTTGCCGTGCGCGTCGCGCTGCGCCTTGAAGTAGCGCGCGTAGGTCTTCTCGCGCCCCTGCTGCGCCACCACGAGCGTGCGGAAGCCCTCGTCCGCCGCGCCGTCCGCGACGTCCAGCGCGCTGTGGCTGCCGATGGCGCCCACGGTGAGCTTGCGCGTATCGTACCGGGCCAACGCTTCCTGCACCGCGGCGCGGGGGATCATCGGCCCTGCGAGGCGGCGGGCCGGAAAAAGCCTTCCTCGCCCCGGTCCCTGCCAGCGGACTCGATCCGGGCGCCGGGGACGGGGGCCGGACCGGGACGGTAACAACGTTCATGATGCCGCGTCCTCTCCGTCGTAACGTGGGAGACTCGGGTCGGGGAGCGAAGATCTTCATGGCCGTCGTGGTGGCCGCGCCCGTCCTGTTCGGGTTCTGGGTGGGGCTGAAGACGTCGGAGCGCACGATCCCCGCGGACGCCCTGATCCCCGAGGGCCAGTTCGGCGCCGGCGTCGCCGTGCTGCGCACCGCCACCGACACCTACGTCGCAACCTTCGTCTACGCGCGGCTGCCCGACGTCGTGGTCGACTCCATCGTGCGCGACTACGGCGACCTGGCCAACCAGACCGTGGGGCCCGTGCCCAGCGTCCCCTCTGGGCCGCCGCAGGTGCCGCCCAACGCGCCCTGCCTGCAGAACTGCCCGCCGGGGCAGGCGCCCCCGCCCACTGGCGTCACCGCCCTCACGGGCGACCTGCGCAAGGCGCTCAACAGCACCCGCCTCTCCGCGCACGGCGCCTTCGCGGAGGTCTCCGACTTCCATTTCGTGGACCGCTCGCGCGAGGTGACCTACGTCGTGCTCGGACGCCTTCCCAACGCCTCGGTGCCCGACATCCGCCTCGACTCGCTCGGCTTGGGCGAGGTGGCGGAGAACCTCCTCCAGGCGTGCCGCGAGGCCACCGCCCGGGCCGACCTCGCCGACGTGGAGTGCCCCGCCAACCCCACGACGCTGCGTCTCGATGCGACGCTGGACCCGAGCCTCGTGGACCGCTTTGGCGCGCTGCCTTCGGGGACGTCCTCCGTGTTCGGCCCGCTGGTCTGGGACACGCACCAGCCCCTCGCGCCGCTCCCTTCCGGCTTCTGGGGGAAGCTGGGCAAGTTCGCGTCCGGCGACCCCGTGCCCCTTTACCTCCCCACCAGCATCGCCCTCCTCGCGCTGGGCATGATCCTCCCGGCCTTGGCATGGAACACGGTGGCCGGCATCGCCTTCCGCACGGCGCCCATCCTCCCCATGCCCGTGCTGGGGTGCGCCACCGTGGTCGGCTCCCTCGTGGCGGTGCGCTACGACCTCGTCCCCTGGCTGGGCGTGGGCCTCCTCGTCCTCGCGCCGGCCGCGCTCTACGCCTGGGCGGCGTTCGTGTACGCGACGAAGGAGCTTCCGTGGGCGGACTACCACTCCGGCCCCTACGTGGCGCTGGGCCTCGTGCTCGTGGCGGCGTTCGTCGCCGTGCGCCTTGGGCAGGTGCCCTGGAACGTCACCATCATCGCCTTCCTCGCCTCGGGCCAGGCGTCCGCGAACGCGGCGCTCCTCGTCCGCCAGGCGGGGTTCGTCTTCATCGGGACGCTCGTCCTGGGCCTCCTCCTGGCCTTCGGGCCCATCGCGGGGGGCGCGCTGGTCGGGTCGGGCCATCTCTGGAGCGACCGGAGGAGGCGCCTCAAGGCGATGGAGCGACCGAAGGACTTCGCGAAGCTCTCGCGCCGCGAGCGCCGAAAGCTGGAGGCCGAGCACCTGGCCAAGGCCAGCGCCGAAGCCCTCTGGAGAGACACCGGCGCGGAGGAGCTGGGGGCCGCCGCCCGGACCTTCATCGCCTGGCGGCTCTACGAGAGAAGCGAGAAGGACAAGAAGTTCCTGGAGCGCTACAAGCAGGCCGTTGCCAACCTGCGCGGCGAGACGTACGCTCCGGAGCCGTCCCTCCAGGAGCCGTTGCACAGCGTGCGCGTCCAGGTGGCGGATCAGGGCGGGCCCGAGGCCCGGTAGCCGGCCTGCTCCACGGCGGCCTGCATGTCCTCGATGCGCGCGGCCTTCGGGTCGTAGCTGACCGTGGCGCGGTGGAAGACGAGGTCGACGTTCGCGCTCGCGACGCCCGGCACGCTGCGCAGCGCGTCGCCGACGTGCTTCTGGCAGTTGGCGCACGTCATGCCCTGGATGCGCAGGACGACGGTCTCCTTCTGGCCGAAGAGGCCCATGGGCGGACCATCGTCGCGGCGCAGCTTGAAGCTGTCACCAGACGCGGCCCCAGTGCACGTCCAGGTCGTCGTGGAGCACCATCTCCAGCGCCTCGACGAGCGCCTCGGACTCCGCCTTCTGCCCCTTGGCGCGGATCTCCTCGACCGTCTCGCCGCGGCGCACCGGGAAGGCGCGCTGCGCCAGGATCGGGCCCTGGTCGAGGTCGGGCGTCACGAAATGCGCGGTCGCGCCCGCCACGCGCACGCCGTGCTCCCACGCCTGGCGGTACGCCGACGCGCCCGGGAAGGCCGGCAGGAGGCTGGGGTGGACGTTCACGATGCGGTTGGGGTAGCGCCACACGAACGACGGGCTGAGGATGCGCATGAAGCGCGCCAGCACCAGGAGGTCGACCTCGGCCTTATCGAGGATCTTCAGCGCGCGCTGCTCGCCCAGCGCCGGCTTCGTCCAGGGCACGTGGTGGAACGGCAGCCCCCGCTGCGCGGCCAGCGGCGCCAGGTCCTTGCGGTTGGAGAGGACGAGCGTGGGCTCCATGCGCAGCCGGTCCGCGCCCACCGCGTCGAGCACCGCCTCCGGCGCGTGTGATTCCTTCGTCACGAGGAGCGCGACCTTGCGCTTCGCCTTCGGGTCGTGCACCTGCACGCGCACGTCCATGCCCAGCGACTTGCCCACCGCGGCGAGGTCGCGTCGGAGCGCCTTCTCGTCGAGCTTCGCGAAGCTGGCCTGCACGAGCATGTGGAACTCGCCGCGGCGCACGCGCTCCTCCAACGCCTCGATGTTCGCGCCCCGCTCGAAGAGGAAGCTCGTGAAGCGCGCCACGACGCCGGTCCGGTCGGCGCCCGTGACGGTGAGGTTGACGACGCGGGGCACGGGCCGGCCGAGCGGGGTCGGCGCGCTTGACCCTTTGCGCGCGCATGCTCGGCTCGTGGCGCTTCTTTCCCACACCGCGCATCCGAGGCATCCGCGGATTCCGGGATTCTCGGTGTCGGAAAGGGAGCGGCCGGCCAACGAACCTGGATGGCCCGAACGGCTTTATGCGGGGCCGCGGTTGGCGGACCCGTGTCCAAGAAGCGCCCGCTGGACGTCCTGAACGCCAGCCTCAACAAGCGCGTGATCGTCCACCTGCGCGGCAAGCGCGAGTACCGCGGGACGCTCGACGGCTACGACCACCCGCACCTCAACCTCGTGCTCAAGGGCGTCGAGGAGATCCACAACGTGGGCACGCCCGAGGAGAAGACCGCGA
The DNA here is from genome assembly GCA_034667685.1 of Thermoplasmata archaeon. Classification (GTDB taxonomy): domain Archaea; phylum Thermoplasmatota; class SW-10-69-26; order JACQPN01; family JAJPHT01; genus JAJPHT01. The sequence goes on from JAXDQU010000012.1 coordinate 59,729, forward strand.
TGCGGGACCTCGTCATCGTCCGCGGCGACAACATCATCTACATCAGTCCGTAGTCGCCGCGGATGGCCGCCGGGAGGCGCCGAAGGCGCCGGTCGCCGCAGCGACCCGGCGAGCATGCGCGGCGACAACATCATCTACATCTCGCCGTAGGCTCGCTCAGAGCCCGCGCCGGTAGACGTTGTCCATGAAGGCCTGCATGCGGTCGGACTCGCGGTCGATGCGCCGCATGCTCTCGAAGAGGAGCAGCACGACGAAGAGGACGACGACGTCGACGAGCGTCGAGACCGTCCCGCCCACGATGCCCACGACGCGGAAGGCGTCCTGCTGACCGGTGGCGGCGAAGACCTGCTGAAGCACGAACGCGACGATGCGCGCCAGGACGAGCAGCGCGACGACGAGGCTGACGGCGCCGTGGCTTCCCCGCGCCTCGATCGCGCGCGCCACCGCTCGCTCGCCCAGCCGCCCGCTTGCCGTCGTGCCCATGCCTGCTGCTCGGCCGCGCGGGCTCTTGGGTCGTCTCGCCGCGCCCTCGATGCGCGCAGGTTCAAGACGCGGCACGGCCGATGCGGAGGCGTGAGCAAGCGCGAGCAGGAGAAGAAGACGAGCCTCGACGCCCTCGCGCGCGTCGCGTACGCCGTCGGGGGCGGCAATCCCCACCCCGCGCCCCCGCCGAAGCCCAAGGCGAAAGCCCCTCAGCCTCGGCCTCAGCCTCAGCCCCAGCCTCGGCCCCTCGCGAAGCCCGCGGAGCCCGCGCTCGATCGGGCCCGCCGCGCGCAGCTCGCGGACCGCAAGGCGAAGCTCGAGGAGGAGCGCGCGCTGCGGGAGCGGCGCGAGCGCGAGCTGGCGGGCGGCTCGAACCTCGCGTGGCGCGGCGCGTGGACCGCGGGCAACCTGCCCGGCGTGCACCGCACCGCGTTCGACCGCGTCGAGCCCTCGCTGGCCGACAAGATCCACGGCGTGCTGGGCGACGCGAAGGAGAAGGACGGGCGCGCGAAGAATCGCGACAAGGGGCGCAGGCAGGGCGGGCGCTGAGTTCAAGCCCCGGGCGCACGTCACCCGCGTTCGTGCAAGAGCGCCCGTTGGGCCGCAGCGGCATCCACGTCCCCGTCGTGGGCATGGGCACCTGGAAGACGTTCGACGTCGAGGGCGCGGCCCGGAACGCGCGGCGCCGGCTCGTGCGCGAGTCGCTGGACCTGGGCGTCTCGCTCTTCGACAGCAGCCCCATGTACGGCGCGGCGGAGGAGGTCCTCGCCGACGCGCTGAAGAACGACCGCGAGGAGGCGATCGTGGCGACCAAGGTCTGGGCCGCGAGCGCGGAGGAGGGGCGCCGCCAGATCGACCGCGCGCTCCAGTGGTACGAGGGCGTCGTCGAGATCTACCAGGTGCACAACCTGCGCCTCTGGCAGGAGCACCTCAAGGAGCTGGAGCAGCGCAAGAAGCGCGACGAGGTGCGCGCGATCGGCGCCACGCACTACAACAGCGCGGCGTTCCACGAGCTCGAGGAGGTCATGCGCACCGGCCGCCTCGACATGATCCAGGTCCCGTACAACCTCATCGACCGCAAGGTGGAGGAGAAGGTCCTCCCGCTCGCCGAGAAGATGGGGCTGGGCGTGCTCGTCATGGAGCCGCTGGGCACGGGCGTCCTGGCGCGCAAGGCTCCGCCCGAGGAGACGTGGCAGCCCTTCGCCGACGAGGAGGTCGCCACGTGGGCGCAGGTCTGCCTGAAGTGGATCCTCTCGGACCCGCGCGTCTCGTCCATCATCCCGGCGACCTCCTCGTCCGAGCACCTGCAGGAGAACGCGGCCGTGGGCGGCGGCACGTGGTACGACGAGAAGGAGCGCGCGGCCATCGCGGATCTGCTGCGGTGACCGCCATCATCCGAAGGCCGACGATCGGAAGCTCCGACGATTGCATGCCTCGTGTCTGGGCGCGCTCGCGCGGAAAACGACGGAACCTCCGCCCGTGACCCCCGTTGGAAACCCGAGAACCCGCGGACCCGACGACCCGAATCCAAAGATCGGGTTTCTCGGGTCCGCGGGTCCGCGGGTTTTCGCCCAGGTCACGAGGCGGAGATTCCGTCGTTTGCCGCCGGCCTTCGCGGGGCCCCCGCCGATCCGAAATCGCATTACCCGAAGCGCGCTCTCCCGGCGGCGTGGCCCCCAAGGAGCCCTCCACGCTCCCCGAACTGCAGGCGACGCACAAGTCCGCGCCGCGCAGCCGGCTCTCGAAGCCCGCGGGCGAGGCGGACGAGCACTCGGCCGTGCGCAACTACGTGCGCGACCTCATCCTCGGCTTCAACGACGGCCTCGTCTCGGTCTACGCGATCACCGCGGGCGTCGCGGGCGCGGCGCTGGGCACGCGCGAGATCGCCATCGCGGGCACCGCGGCGGGCGTGGCGGGGGCGCTTTCGATGGGCCTCGGTGAATACCTCTCCACGAAGTCGCAGGGCGAGTATTACGCGAGCGAGGCGAAGCGGGAGCGCGACCACATCGCCAAGTATCCCAAGCTCGAGCGCGAGGAGCTCCACGACATGCTCGCGAAGAAGGATTACCCGCCCGAGATGATCCCGCGCCTCGTCGACCACATCGCGGGAGACGCCGACCGCTTCGTGGACTTCATGATGCGCGAGGAGTTCGGCGTGGGCCAGGAGAGCGACCGCAGCCCGTTCGTCGCGATGGGGCTCGTCATGCTCGCGTTCGTCGTGGGCGCGCTGATCCCGCTTGCCCCCTACTTCCTCGTCCGCTCGGCGGGCGCGGGCCTCGCCGTGAGCACCGTCCTGGCGCTCGCGGGCCTCTTCGTCGCGGGCAGCGTGAAGAACGTGACCGCGGGCCTGCGCTGGTGGAAGGGCGGGATCGAGATGCTGGCCCTGGGCGCGCTCGCGGCGCTCATCACGTACGGCGTGGGCCTGCTCTTCCACGTGACCGCCTAAGGTGATATCACGGACGACGACCTGCTCTCCGACCGACGCTCGCGCGCGCCCTGCTGGAGAGCGCGGCGGGCGCCACGGCGCTTGTCGACGAGCGCGGCGTCATCGTGCTGGTCAACCAGCGGGCCGAGCGCCTCTTCGGCCATCCGCGGGACGAGATGCTCGGCAAGCCCATCGAGGCGCTGATGCCGGCGCGTGCGGGCGGGTGGAGCGTTGACGACGAGGCTCTGGGCTCAGGGCTCGGGGCTCCCGGTTTGCTCTGCCCCCGGAGAGCCCCGAGCCCTGAGTCCTGAGCCCAGAGCCCTGAAGTCTCTCCAGCGCCCCGCCCCACCCAATGGTTAAATAGGAGGCTTTCATTCGGCGCGCTATCCGCCCGGGTGAAATTCCATGTCCAAGGGAACCTCCTCGAAGGGCAAGTTCCACACGCCCAACCACATCCGCTGCCGCCGCTGCGGGCGCCACGCGTACCACATCCAGAAGCACCGCTGCGCTTCGTGCGGCTTCGGCGCCACCGCGAAGCTGCGCTCCTACGCCTGGGCGAAGCTGAAGAAGTGAGGCGGACGGGCCCATGGCCCGCAAGCCCCGGCGGAAGGCGGCGCTGCGAAGCGCCAGCAAGACACGCGAGGCCGACCTGCTCGCCAGCGCGCGCGCCCTCGCGGAGGACCCCTCGCTCGCCATTCCCATTTGCGAGGGGCCCTGCGTCCTGTTCTCGCCCGTGAAGGCGGCGCAGCGCGCGATTCCGAAGATCCACGCCGCGCGCGACGACGAGGCGAAGCTCCTCGCGTACGCCAAGCGCGGCAACGACCTCGCGCGCGCCTACGCCGCCACGCTCCTCCTGGCCAAGGGCGAGAGCGTCCCCTACCTGGCCGAGCTTCGCGTGCCGATGGGCAACGCGCCGTACGTGGTGCGCGGCAAGGCCAAGCCGTTCTTCGTCGCGGGACTCCAGAACCACCAGGACCGCGCGCTGCGCCTGCTGGCGCTCATGCCGTGGGTGAAGAAGCGCGGGCTCCACGTCTTCAGCGCCGACCGCGGCCTGGTCTGCACGGGCCGCCGCGCCGCGCCACCGAAGGACTTCGTCGAGGAGGAGATGGACGAGCTGGGCCTCCTGGAGACGAATCCCGCGGCGTGGACGTGCGGACACCAGGGCCGCGACGCGCTCAAGCTCACGTGGCGCGACGCCGGCCTTGCGCTGACGCGCTGCCAGGAGTGCTGCGCCGAGGGCTCGACGCTGGAGCGCCTGCTGCGCCACATGGCGGGGCCGAAGCTCCTCGCGGGCTTCGAGGTGGGCGCCGAGCTGGCTCCGCTCGAAGGCGCGCAGGCCGAGGCCGTCGCGCTCGACGAGGCCACGCGCAAGGCGTACACCTCGGGCTCGCTCACCGACGCGCAGCTCCTGGAGGCGGCCCGCGCCTCGCGCGTCGCGTCGCTCAAGGCGCACGGCGCGCGGCTCTACGTCGCGGGCTCGCGCTCCTTCGGCGCGGACGCGGAAGGATTCCTCGCGGCGCTCTCGCCCACGCCCGCGGAGGCCCGCGCGCTGCGCGCCGCCATCGCCGCCCACGAGGGGCCCGTGGTCCTCGACAAGCCGACCACGGCCCGCGCGCTCGCGGAGCTTTGGCCCCAGCACGGCCTCGCGATGCTCGAAGCCGCGGCGCAGAGCGCGGACGTGGCGCGCGAGCTGCACAAGCCCAGCGCCGGCCCCGACGAGGCCTCCGACCTCGTGCGCCGCGCCGGGCGCGAGGGCGCCAGCCGCGCGGGCCTCGCCGCGCTGCCACGCTATCAGAGTCTGCCGCCTGCGGCGGCCACGGCCGACGCGATCGCGCGCGCCTTCCGCGGCGAGGGGCAGGAGGCCGCCGTCCGCCTTGCGCTGGAGCGCGCCGCGAGCGGCAGGCAGAAGGGCATCTGCCTCGCCGCGCTCGCCGCGCTCGGGGGGCTCAAGGGGCACGAGTGGCGCTTCAACCAGGCCGAGCGCGACGTCGCCGCGGGCGCGGGCCCCGCGATGGAGCGCCTGCTGCGCGGCGAGCCGCAAAGCTATCACGACGCGCTGCGCGAGGCGAGCTTGAGGACGGGGGAGACGACGGGCTTCGCGCCAGAGGCGCCCCGATGAGGGTCGGCCTCACCTTCGAGCGCAAGTCGGACTTCCGGCCGCCGCCCGGAGCGCCGCCCGACGCCTCGGCCGAGATGGAGATGGACTACACCATCGACGAGCTGGGCGACGCGATCCGCGCCGCGGGGCACGAGCTCGTCCCGCTGGGCTCCGCCGCGCGGCTGCTCGCGCTCGGGCCCTCGCTCCGCAAGGAGGTGGACCTCGTGTTCAACTACAGCGTCGGGTTCGGCGGCCGCGCGCGCGAGACGTGGATCCCCGCGATCCTCGACGTCGCGGGCGTCCCCTTCGTGGGCGGCGACGCGATCTGCCTCGGGATCGCCAGCGACAAGCACGCGACGAAGGCGCTCGCCGCGCGCCTGGGCATCCCGACCCCCGACTCGGTCCTCGTGCTCGACGAGGCGGACCTCGCGAGCGCGGCGTTCCCCCCGTTCCCGCTCATCGTGAAGCCCAACCTGGAGGGGAGCAGCATCGGGCTCACCGAGTCCTCCGTGGTGCGCGATGCGGTGGCGCTGCGCGCGCGGGTGCGCGAGTGCCTCGCCATCTACCGGCAGCCCGTGCTCGTCGAACGGTTCATCGCGGGCGCCGAGGCGACCGTGTGCCTGCTGGGCGATCCGCTGGAGCCCTTCGGCGTCGTGGGCGTCGCCATCGACGGAACGGGCGAGCTGGGCGAGCGCTTCCTCCACGGCGCGCTCAAGGGCCACATCGAGCGCACGGCCGGGCTCGTCCCCTCGGGGCTCCCGCCCGCGACGGAGGACGCGCTGGCGCGGCACGCGACGCGCCTCGCGCGGGCGTTGGGCGCGCGGGACTTCTGCCGGTGCGACTTCCGCATCAGCACGCAGGGCGAGCCGTATCTCCTGGAGGCGAACCCCATCCCGCAGCTCCAGCGCATCCGCGGCGAGTTCAGCCTCGTCGCCGAGTCGCGCGGCGGCACGTTCCAGGACGTCGTCGCGCGCATCCTCGCGAGCGCCATCACGCGCGCGGGCTTGCGAGCATGAGCACGTGGTCCTCGCGCCGCTGCGCCACCTCGAAGCCGAGCGCCGCGTAGAACGCCACGAGGTCGACGCCCTCGTCGGTCACGGGCTCGCACGTCACGGAGACCTGCGAGAAGCCTGCCCCGCGCGCGTGGGCGAAGCAGCGGCGCACCAGCGCCCCCGCGATGCCCCGCCGGCGCCGGTCCGGACGCACCGCCAGCACGTCGAGGAAGAGGCGCGAGGCGTCCTCCGCGTCCGGGGCGGCGAGGCAGAACGCGACGACGTCCGCGCCCTCCTCCGCGAGCGCCACCCACGCGCCGGGCTGCGCGCCCCGCGCCACGTACTCGGCTTCCGGGTACTGGAGGCGCGGCGGGAACGCGAGCCGGTCGAGGGCGGCCAGGCGCGCGGCGAGCTTCGCGTCCACCGATCCCCGCTCGCGCACGCGCACGTCGGCCATCGCGGCCGCACTCCCGCGCCGAGCCTTAGCCCCTCCCAAGCGATGGGTCCAAGGATGGCGGCGCGCTGCCCGCGTCCATGCTCCTTCGGGACCACGTCGTCATCGTCACCGGCGCCGCGCAGCCCGGCAGCATCGGCGAGGCCATCGCGCAGCGCATCGCGGACGAGGGCGGCCATCCCGTGGTCACGTCGCGCAAGCTCGCCGACGCGCAGGCCGCGGCGAAGCGCATCGGCGCGGGGTCGGGGCTTGCGTGCGACCTCACGAAGGAGCCGGACTGCGAGCGCCTCGTCGCGGACGTGCTCGCGGCGCGCGGGCGGCTCGACGGCGTCGTCCACAACGCGGGCGCCCCCATCGAGGACTGGGACCGCCCCTTCCTGGAGACGCCGGTCGAGGCCTACGCGAAGGTGTTCGACCTCGACGTGCTCGGCGCCGTGCGCCTCACCCGCCACGCGCTGAAGCCCATGCTCGCCAAGAAGCGCGGCGCGCTGGTCTTCACCTCCAGCACCGCGGCGCTCGCCGGCTACCAGCACCTCCACGAGTTCTCTCCCGCCAAGGCCGGCGCCCTGGGCCTCATGAAGGGGCTCGCGATGGAGGTGGCGCACCAGGGCGTCCGCGCCAACGCGGTCGCGTATGGCAACATCGGCTCGCCCGCCACGCTGGAGGCGCTGACACCCGAGCAGAAGGAGGCCCTGGCCCACGAGAGCCCCATGATGCGCTGGGGCGCGCCGCGCGAGGCCGCGGGGGGCGCGGTGTTCCTGCTCTCGGAGCTGGCCTCGTTCGTGAACGGCCAGACGCTGGTCATCGACGGCGGCACCGTGATGCGGTGATTACCCCCGCGTGCCCGCAACCTCCAAGTCCAGGCAGGCGCTCGCATGGGCGATGCGTCGCGCGCTCGTGCTGGTCTCGGGCGGCCTGGACAGCACGGTCGCGCTCTGGTGGGCGCGCCAGGCGTGCTCCGAGGTCGTGCCGCTGACCTTCCACTATCCCGGGCGGCCGCGCGGCGAGAAGAAGGCCACGCGCGAGATCGCGGCGCTGGCGGGCCTGAAGCCCATCGAGGCCGAGCTGCCCTTCCTGCACGAGGCGGCGGACGTGGACGCGTCGCGCAAGCAGGCGCGCTTCGCCGCCGCGCCGCCCGGCTACATCCCCGCGCGCAACGCGCTCTTCTACGCGGCCGCGTGCTATCAGGCGAGCGTGCTGGGCTGCGAGATGGTCGTGGGCGGGCACAACGCGGAGGACGCGGCGCGCTTCCCCGACGCCAGCCGCGCGTTCTTCGCCGACCTGCAGGCGCTGCTCCACCGCGGGCTCTGGAGCGGCCCGGGCGTCCCCGCGCCACGCCTGGAGATGCCGCTGATCGGACTGGACCGCGACGGCGTCGTGACGCTGGGCGTGGGCCTGGGCGCGCCCATCGACGCGACGTGGTCCTGCTACGAGGACGGCGAGGGTCCCTGCGGCGCGTGCCCGGCGTGCGTGCGGCGCGGCGACCTCATCTCGCGCGCGACCGCGTGAAGGCGCTCAACGCGAGCACGGCGAACGCGAGCGCAAGCTCCGGGCCGGGCGTCCGGGCGGGCGTCGAGGCGGCCGGCGTCGCCGTCGGCTCCGGCGTCGAGGTCGCGGTGGGCGGCAGCGCGGCGTCCGCGAAGAAGAACGATTCCTCGGTGGAAAGGACCGCGCCCGAGGCGTTGACGAGCGCGACCTGGACGAGATGGTCGCGCTGCGCGAGGCCGACCAGCGGAAGCGTGGCGCCCGTCGCGTTCGGGACGACCGCGCCATCGAGCGTCCAGCGCAGCGCGAGGCCCGGCCCGAGCGTGCCGTTCTCGACGACCGCCCGCGCCTCGGCAGCGCCGTGGATCGTCGTGCCGTTCGCCGGCGCCGCGAGCCGGACGGTGGGCGCGGGCGCCTGGACGCGCAGCGCGCCGCGCATGCCCTGCGCGCCGTGCAGCGGGCACGAGTAGGTGATATCACCGACGAAGCCGGCGGGCAGCGTCACGGTGAGGTTCGTCTCCCCGCCCGGCGCGATGCAGCAGGGGGCGGCCTCCGAGACCGGCGTCTCGAGCTGCACGCCATGCCGCAGCGCGCCGTGGTTCACCAGATGGATCGTGATCGTCGCGCCCGGGAACGCGTGGAGGAGCGGCGCCTGCTGGCCCGCGGCGTCGAGGAAGACGGGCTTGCCGTCGACCTCCGTCGCGACGAGCTCCAGCGTGGCGGGCGGCGCGTCGGCGCGCGCGGCGGGCAGGAGCGGCAAGAGAAGGAGCAGGGCGAGGAGCGGCGCGCCGCGCATCGGCGCGGCCAACGCCCGGGCCTCGTTTAGCCGTAGCCGTCGAGCGCGTCGCCGGGCCGCCGCTCGCGCGTGGGCGGGGTGCGGCCGCTCCTGCGCGCGCGGGCCGCCTCGGAGGCCGCCTTCGCCGCCTCCGCCCGGAGCGCCTCGGCGCGCGGCTGGAGCGCGCGCAGGGCGTCGACGTCGCGGGCGGCCTCGATCTCCTTCGCGAGCGCGCGCTTCGACTCGCCGCGCCACGCGCCCACCTCCGGCGCGCGCAGGGGCGCCATCGCCGCGTCGCGCGCCGCCGCGAGCCGCTCGGCGGCGTCGAGCCGCGCTTCGAGCGCATCGAGATCGACGTCCGGGTCCTCACCCAAGGCGGGCATCGCCACGCCGTGACGCTCCGCGCGGCGCCGCGCCTGGACGATGCGCGACTCAAGACGCGCCTCGCGGGCCGCCGCGCGCCGCCGCGACTCCGCCTCGGCCTCCAGCGGCGAAAGCGCGTCCCACGGCGCCGCTTCGAGCGGCACGTCCTCGGGAAGCGCGCGTTCGCGCAGCGAGGCGCGATGCAGCGCCGCCTCGGCGAGCGCATCGCGGATCGCGCGGGCACGGCGCAGCGCGGCCGTCGCCCAGCGGATCTCGCGGTCGATCTCGCGCTGGCCCATGCCGCGCACCTCGTCGGGCGGCACGTCGCGCACGAACGCGAAGCCGCGCAGCGCGTGGAGAAGCTCCGCCCGCCGCGTCACGGCGAGGTCGCGCCGGAGCGCCACGAAGCGCGCGTGCGCCTCCTTGACGTCGCGCCCCTCCAACGCCGCGAGGGCATGGACGTCTGCGGCGCGCGCGGTCGGATCGGTCCCGTACTCGCGGCAAAGCTGCGCGAACCGCTCCGAAAGCTGGCCCACGGAACGCGAACGCGCCAACGCGCGAAAAGGCTAGTGCGTCAAGCCCCCGCCATAGGGAAGCTGGTCCGCGTCATCCTGCTTGCGCGTCTGGAACTCGTCGCGCGCCTTCACGCCATACAGGAACGTGGCGAGCTGCACCGCCGCCACCTGATCGACCTGCCCGAAGCGGCCTTCCAGGGCGGCGTACGCTTCCTCGATGGCATCGTCGAGCGTGTAGGAATGGGCGGCCATGCGTCTTGGCTCAGAGACGCAGGCTATGCGGGTTGTGGCGGCAAGAACGATGGAACGGCGAGCAAACGGAGAAAAAAGTGGGTCCGCTCAGATTTGAACTGAGGTCAAGTGCACCCCAAGCACCAAGGATACCAAGCTACCCCACGGACCCGTGGAGAATTCTTCGGCGGCGCGACCCGCCAGGGGTGGCGCCCCCATCCTGCTCGCCATATTTAACGATTCGGCGGCGTGGGCGTCGAGGCTTGGCAGGCGAGCGCGGCGCTCGGGACGGTGGCACCGAGGGCGAGGGCGCCGTCGGTGGCGAGGCCGGCGCGGGGAGGCTGGCGCGTCAGCTCGCCCGGGCTCGCGGTGGAAGGGCTGGTCCAGGCGAACGCGCAGCCGCCCGCACCCGCGGTGCCGTCTGGAGCGCGGGCCTGTACGCCCGCATCGAGCGCGCCATGGACGACGGGCACGCTGGCCTCGCAGTCTGCCACGGCTGCGCCCTGCGCTTGGGCCACGCCGCCCGAGCCGGCGGGCGTAGCGCTGGGAACGCTCTGGGTGAGGGTCGCCGAGTCCGCGATTACGGCGGCCTGCGCGCCGACGGGATGGTCGGGGCAGGGCGGGTTCGGCTCCGCCGCGAGAGGCGCGTCGCACGTGCCCTGCGAGAGGGGGCCACTGCCGCCCAGCAGGAAGCAGTCGCCCAAGCCCGTGACGGGGGCGACGCCCGAGGCGGAACAGGCGTGGTCGGCGTCGCAGTACGTGACGAGGCCCGAGTCGCGGCATTTGACCGCAACGCCCACCTCGGGGTGGTCGATGGCGGGGTTCCAGGCGGAGACGTCGATCGTCTGGCCCGTCACGCAGCGGACCTCGCAGACGGGCGCGGAGACGCTCAGCTGGCACGTGGAGGGGCCCGCTTCGACCAGCGGCGGGAGGGAGGCGCCTAGGACGAGGAGCGTGAGCATGGGGAGGATGGCGCGGCGGAGCGGCATGCGGAGGCTTCAGCGACCTGGAGGACTTCGCGCTTTGCAGGATCTTCCCTGCAAATCGCCATCACGTCGCACCGCGGTGGCGCTGCGCCGGGTCCGCGTCCTGCGATGGCGGGCCGGCGAGAAGGACTTCCCATGAGATCATTGAGACTAACAGCTGTGCTCCTGAGCGCGCTTCTGATGATGGCCTCGTCGGCCACGGCCACGGCGACGACCGCGATGAACGGCGGCGCCGCGGTCTGCGACACCCGCACCGGCGCCAGCGCGAGCGCGCAGACGCCCAACTTCCCGCAGAACTTCAGCGTGGTCCACGAGGCGACCGGGATCCTCTGGATCAACGTCACGCCCACGCTCCTGGGCGGCCCGTCGGACAGCTGCGTGCTCACGCTCTCGTTCAACGGCGCTCGCTATGGCACGGCGCTGGGCGCGGGCAGCGGAACCGCCGTGGCGCCCCAGACGACGAGCACGTGCACGGTCGTGGGCGGCGGCGCGACGTGCGCGACGCCCGCGAGCCTTGAAGTGGACTGGACACTGAATTTCCCGCCGACCATCTACCTCTGGGTGGATTACACCATTACGCTGACCGCCATCAGCGCGTCCACTGGCACCAGCAGCACCACGTCCCAGACCGGGACGATGTGGCTTTGGGAGCCCTCGGTCCCGTCGCACCTGCCGGACCCGGGCGAGCTTGTCTGAGACGGCTCACGTCTCCTCCCTCCGCACCAGGACCACGACGACGTCGCGGACGTTCGTCCCGGTGGGCCCGGTGCGGATGGTATCCTCCAACGCCACGAAGACAGGGTGGCTGTCGTTCTCCTCCAGGTGGGCGTGCGGGTCGAGGCCGAGCGCCTGGACGCGGGCGAGGCTGCGGCCGTCCACGAGGGCGCCGGCGGCGTCGGTGGGCCCGTCGCGTCCGTCGGTGCCCAGGGCGGCGAGGAGCGCGTCGTGGCCGGAGAGGCCGTCCATGGCGGCGAGGGCCAGCTCCTGGTTGCGGCCGCCGGTGCCTTGGCCCATGACGCGGACGACGGTCTCGCCGCCCGCGAGGATCGCCAGCGGGGGCCCGGGCTCCTGGGAGGCGGCGCGGGCGAGGAGGGCCAGCTCGCGGCCGCGCTCGCGCGCCTCGCCGCGGAGCCAACCCGGGAGGAGCTTCGTCTCATAGCCTCGGCGCGCGGCTTCGCGGGCCGCGGCGCGCAGCGCGGTCTCGTTGTCGGCGAGCACGTGGGCGCGCACGCGGGCGAGCGCCGGGTCGCCGGGCTTCGCGGTCTCGGCCTGCGCGGCCTGGAGGTGGCGGCGCACGCTCGCGGGGACGGCGTCGAGGAGGCCGTGCCGCGCGAGGACGTCGCGCGCGTCGGCGAAGGTCGTCGGGTCGGCGCTCACGGGGCCGGAGCCGAGGCTCGCGAGGTCGCCCGGCTCGACGTCGCTGATCGCGAGCAGGAGGATCTCGCCGCGGCAGGCGCGCGCCAGGCCGCCCCCCTTGAGGCGCGAGAGGTGGCGGCGCACCGTGTTCACCTCCTCGATGGGCGCGTCGGCGCGCAGCAGCAGGTCGTTGACGCGCGCGAGGTCGGCGAGGGGGACGGCTGGCGCCTCGCAGAGCGCGCTCGCGCCGCCCGATAGCAAAACCAGGAGCAGGTCGTCCGGCCCGCACGCTTGCGCCAGGGCGAGCGCGCGCTCGCCGGCCTCGACGCTTCCCGCGGTGGGCGTCGGGTGGCCCCCGACGATGCACGCGAAGCCGGGCACGTCGACCTCGTGCGGCGCGACCACGAGCGCGTCGGCGAAGGGCCCCCACGGCTGCGCGTGCGCGGCCATGCCTCCGGCCGCCTTGCCGATCGCCAGGCACCTCACGGCGCGCCCCCGGATCTTCACGCGCGCGCCCTCCGGCAGGACGAGGTCGTCCCCGTCGCGGCGGATCGCGCGCAGGAGCTTCTGCGGGGTGGCATCCATCAGCGCGGCGCCCAGGATGGCGCGCACGTCGTCACGGGCGGCGTCGAGCCACGTCCTCATGCGCGGCGCTTCCACCGCTTCACGTCGCGGCCCGAGAGGCGCAGCCCCCCGCGCGCCTCGACGCGATCGAGGATCTCCTGCTCGTCGAGGTCGCGCAGCCCGCGCGGCCCCTCGACGCCCGCCGCCACGAGCGCCACCGCGCTGTCGATGGGCACGCCGACCTCCTGCACAAGGTTCGCGACGTGGAGCCACGAGGCGAGCGCGTCCGCGGCGAGGCCGGTGCGCGAGGCGAGGTCGTGCGGGTCGTGGCCGGCCAGCGACGCGAGGCCGTCGACGCCCGCGTCGCGCAGCGCCTGCTCCTCCGCGGGGCCCACGCCGCGCAGCCGGCGCAGGTCGGTCTCCCCGGTCTCCTCGCCGAGCACCTCGGCCTCGATGGGCTCGTCCTCGACGATCGTCGCCTCGAGGATCTCCTCGTCCGGCAGGACCTCCATCTCGACGACCTCCTCCTCGACTGGCTGGGGCTGAGGCTCGGGTGGGGGCTCGTCCGCGAAGATCTCCTCCGGGGGCGCCCAGGGCGAGGCGGGCTCCTCCTCCACGAGGGGCTCGACGGGCACCTCCTCCACGGGCTCCGGCTCGGGCTGCTCGTCCGGCTGCGGCTCGGGCTCCGGCTCCGCGGGCGGGCGGAAGATGTAGTCGGACTCCGTCTCGGGCTCGACGAAGGGCTGCGGCTCCGCGACGGGCTCGGGCTCGCGGCGCGCCACCTCGAACCCCTCGTCCTCCACGACCGTCTCGCCGCGCGAGACCTCGAAGAGATCGTCCGTGGGCTCCACGGCCGCCACCTCGTCGTCGAACGTGGGCTCCGGTTCCGGCTCCGGCTCACGGACGGGCATCACGGCCTCGGCGGGCTCGTCCTGCGCGTCCGCCATCAGCGGGACCGGCGGCGCCTCGACCAGGGGCTCGGTGATGATATCATAGAGCGGCAGCGGCGCGGGCTGGGGCTCGGGCTGAGGCTGAGGCTGAGGCTGAGGCTGGGGGGCTGCGGGCGGGATGACGACCGGCGCCGCGGCGGGCGGGAGCGAGGGGCGCTCCAGGATGACCGAAGTGCGCGTGGCGACGCGGACCGCGACCTGGCGGTGGAGGCGCGCGCAGACGCCGCACAGGAGGTCCTGGTCCTTCACCGGCTGCGCGAGGCACGCCTCGCAGGGCAGGTAGTCGAGCACGAGGCGGAGCTTCGAGCTGGCGTCAGGAAGGTCGCCGGCCATCGCAGCCATGACGGGCGCGCACCGGGAGGCGCCGCCTTAACCCTTGCTGGGCGCGCCGCGCGAGCCGGGCGGCCCGCTCGCGTCATCCTCGGGCTCCACGTGCACGAACGTCTCCTTCACGCCCAGCCGCTCCGCCAGGCGCCGCTCGACCTCGTCCGCGATCGCGTGCGCGCCCGCCACGTCCTCCTTGTCGACCACGAGGTGCATCTGCACGTACGGCTCGCGCGGCGGACCCCGGCTGCGGATGTCGTGCACGCTGCGCACGCCGGGCACCTCCATCACGATCGCCGCCACGTCGGCCGGATCGAACGCGATGCGGTCCGTGAGCACCGGCAGCACGTCGCGGAACACCGAGTACGCCGCGTACGCAATGAAGAACGCCACGCCCAGCGCGAGAAGCGGGTCGAGCCCCGGCACCCCCAAGCGGTGCAAGCCCAGACCCACGAGCACGGCCGCCGAGACCGCGATGTCGGCCCGCGCCTGGCGCGAATCCGCCAGCAGCACGTCGCTCCCGTGCCGCCGCGCCTCGCGCCCCTCCAGCCACGAGACGAGCACGTTCGCCACCAGGCTCGCCACCATCACGCCCAGCGTGAGCAGGTCGACCGCCGTGGCCTGCGGATGCACGACGCGATCCACCGCCTGCCGCCCCAGCTCGAAGGCCGTGAGCAGCAGCAGCGCCGAGATGACGAACGCCGCCAGCGTCTCGTACTTCGTGTGCCCGTACGGATGGTCCTCGTCCGGCGGCCGCGTGGAATATCGCAGGACGAGAAGGGCCACACCGTTCGCCAGCGCATCCACGCCCGAGTGCAACCCATCGCCCACCACCGCCAGGCTGTTGGCGAGGCTCCCCACGACGATCTTCGCCACCGCGATGAGCAGGTTCGCCACGAGCACCGCGACGATGACCATCTGCACGCGGCGCGCGTAGCCCTTCATTCTCCGACGTTATGCCTGGTCGAGGGGATGAGACTGACGGATGCGGGGCGCTAGGAGAGTTGCAGCGGGGCAAACTGGGGGCGGTCGGGGCGCTCCGGCTCCCGCGTCGCGCGGACCGCCAACACGCGGACACGCCAACACGCCACGCGGGGCAGGGCGGCGGCAGGCCCGGGGGGCCCGCACGCGGCAGCAACTTGAAATGGCGCCGACGATTTGCGCCACGCAGCCGCGCCCGTGATGAAGCGGTATCATCGCGCGGGAAGGGCCCGCCACAGGCGGGAGGGCCCCGCGCGAGAGCCCTGACGCGCCGCTTGCGGCGCGTGCGGGCGGATGGAAGCCTTCCAAGCCGCGCCCGGGTTCGGGAAAGGAGTCACGGCTCCGGCATCAGGTTCAAGCGGCGAGGCCCGTGTGCGCCCATACGCGCACCCGTGATGAAGCGGTATCATGGAAGCCTTCCAAGCTTCTCGCCCGGGTTCGAATCCCGGCGGGTGCATTCGAAACTCATGCCGAGTCTACATCGGTAAGCACCAAAGTCGCTTCCAAGCGATGCGTTACTGCGTTCCCCTGGTCTTCGTGAACGTGCTCATGAGCCAGTCGCCGCCGCACACGGCTTCCTGCTGGCGCGCGCTCCGCTCGTACGCGTTCGTTCTTCGTCATGTTCACGCTCTCGTGGCTGTGCCAAGCCGCCACCCGGGCGTAGTCGAACTCCCACTCGATCAGGCGCGCGTTCACGCTTCCATCCACTTCTACGTCAGCCGGGTACAGCACAAACAATGCGTGCCATGTCTTCCTCAAAGAAACAGAACGCAAAAACCGCCCCACCGTACTCCTCATCCACGACCGAGGAAGCTGGGACCGAAGCCAACCACGACTCCTCGACTTGCGCCACAAGACCATCCGCGAGGATTCCGTAGCCGAATCGAATGCCGGAAGCGCCAACTCAAACACCGATTCGACTGCTACCTGGCAAGCCTTCCCACCCAATAGCCGCAAGAAAACTATGCTCCGCTAGCTCGAAGCCTACGCGATCGTCTGGAACGCCACCCCACCCCAAGTGGGCAGTGCCGGACGCGGGGGGGGGGGGGGGGGGGGGGG
>JAXDQU010000013.1:0-33119 GCA_034667685.1 Thermoplasmata archaeon
GCGCGAGCTCCTCAGGTGCGAGGGTGAGCGTCATGAGCAGCGTTACCCCGACGCCGATCGCCGCGTAGCCCGCCGCCCGCGCGAGGTCCAGCGAGGGGGAGAGCGCCAGCACCACGAGCGCGGCGATGCCCACGAGCGCGCCCAGCAGGATCGCGAGGCCGCTGGAGGCGCCCACCTCGCCCCATGCGTCCGCGACGCCGCGGCCCGTCGCGCGCATCGCCTGGTGCTCGTTGATCAGGAGCAGCGCGAAGGCGAGCCCGACGCCCAGGATGAGCGGCACGAGCGCGAGGTCCACGGTGTCGAGCGGCGCGCCCACGAAGCCCACGAGGCCCAGCGTCCAGAGGATCGCGAAGGCCAGCGGCGCGGCGGCCGCGAGGACCGGCGCGAAGCCGCGCAGCGCGAAGGCCAGCGTCAGCAGCGCGAAGACGGCGATGATCGGGAGCAGCACGCGGTAGTCGTGGCGCGCGAGGTCGCTGGCGTGCGCGTCGGTGATCGCGCGGTCGGCGGTGAAGAGCGGCGGGTTCGCGGGGCCGAAGACCTGCGCCAATGGATCGGGGCTCGTGGGCGCCTCGGCCAGCAGGCGCGAGCGCACGCCCATCGCGGCCTCGCCCACGTCCGCGCCGCGCACGTGCTTCGCCGGATCGACCGTGACGAGCAGCGCGCTCTGGCGCCAGTCGGGCGAGACGACCGCGTCGAGCGCCGCGTAGACCGCGGGCACCTGGAGGTTCGTCTGCACGCCCTGGCAGGCGCCCGTGAGCATCGACTGGAGCATGCAGTAGCGCGCCTCGCCCTGCGGCGACGTGTCGGGCAGGTCGAAGCTCGCGTTGCCCTGGCCGCTCACCTGGCCCGGGATGCTCGCGCAGGGCGCGGTGGGCGAGACGCACGGGCCGGTCGAGTCGCCGCCCGCCAGCGTCCAGTTGAGGAGCTTGAACATCTCGGGCTCGCCGATCGAGCCGCCGAAGGGCGAGGCGTTGACGACGCGCGCCGCGTACTCGGCCTCGGCCCGCACGTACACCTCGTCCGTGATGTTCCACGGCGCGGCGGGCGTCTGCCGGCTCTTCAGGCTCGCGTTGGCCTGCTCGTAGATCAGGCGCTGCGTCGTGTCGTTGACATCAAGCGCGCGGAAGTGGAACGTGACCTGCTGCGTGAAGCCCGACGGGAAGCGGGCGGTGAGGTTGTCATAGGCGAGCGTGGCCGGGTCGCCGCGGGGCAGGGCGTCGGCCACCTCCGTGCCGGTGGTGACGCTCGTGGCGAAGTAGCCCGCCAGGAGGCTCACGAGGACGACGAGCGAGACGACGGTCTTCGGGTGGCGTGCGCCGAAGATCGCGACGCGCGAGACGCCGTTCCGCGCCGGGTTGCGGACGAGCCGGCCCTGCACGAAGCCGAAGAAGGTGCTCCAGCCCGCGACGAGCGCCGTGGCGCCGGCCCCGAACGCGGCGGCGTCGGCCACGAGCGCCGCGTATCCCGCAGGCGTCACGCGCGCGATCCCCTCGACCGCGAGGAAAGCCCAGATGACGAGCGCGACGAGGAGCGCGGCGGCGAGCGGAAGCCCCGCCGCGAGGCGCGCCGCGTGCCGGTCGTAGGCGAGCGGGCGGCTGTAGCGCGGCGGCGCGTAGGCGTTGGCCCGCATCCGCCAGCGCGCGAGGTGGTGCGCCCCGGCGGTCGCGAGCGCGGCGGCCAGGAGCGCGGAGAGCGCGGCGGCGAGCGCGGCGACGCCCACGACGAGCCCCTGCGTGTAAGCGCGCTGCGGGACGAGCGCGTACCAGTCCCACGTGAAGCCGAAGGCGAGCTTCTGCCCGGCGAACCGCCCCGCGACGAAGCCTGCGGCTCCCAGGAAAAGCGCCGCGACGAGGGCCAGGACGCGACCGCCCCAGCGGCTGGGCATGTTTCCCATGAGCCTCGCGCCGGCCAGCGGGGTCGCGGCACATAAACCCCGACGAGGGCGCGCAACGACGGCTCCGGGGATCAAGACTCGGGGCTCCGGGCTCCGGAGCCCTGAGCCCTGAGTCTTGAGCCCCGAGCCCTACCGAAGTATCATATCCGTCCTCCAGCAGAGCCCAGGGTCATGTCGTGGCGTTGGGAGTACGTGGACGACGCGAAGCGCCATCGGGTGGTGGCGTCCCCCGCGTCGGGAGGCCTCGTCGTGGACGAGCGCGACCTCGTCACCGGCGCGGCGTGGCGCGAGGTCCGCGCGGCGGGCGAGGCGTGGGAGGTGCGCGCGCTGCTCGCGGAGCTGGAGGCGGACCTCGCGCTGGCGGGCCGTTACTGGAAGCGCGTGGACGGCGGCGCGTGGGAAGGCCTGCGCCAGGCGCCGGGCGCGCCGCGCGTCGACCTCGCGCCTGTGATGCTCGGACGGCTGGAGCTGCACGCGCTCCACGCCGCCGCGCGCGAGCGGCTGGTCCTCGCGGCGGACCGCGGCGACGCGACGCGCATGCTCGCCGCGCTGGAGTACCCGGCCGCGGAGCCCGAGGCCGCGCTGCTCCAGGTGCTCCACGGCGCGCTCCCCGAGGCGGGCGTCCGGGCGGCGCTGGCCCGCGAGCACGCGCGCTCCCTGCGCGCCGGCTTCACGAAGCTCTCCGATCCGCGCGACCTCGCCATGGTCCACGGGCCCGGCTGGCGCGAGACGCTGGCGACGCGCGTGGCCCGCGCCGTCCGCGACCTGCGCGAGGACGCCCCCGCGCGCCCCGCCCCCGCGTCCCCCTGGGGACGCGCGCACTGCGCCGAGGCGCTGGCCCGGCCGGCGTTCCTCCGCCTCGAAGCGCGCTACCTCAAGCCCGGCGAGCGCGAGCGGCTCGTCCTGGCCGGCCCGCAAGCCATCCGGCGCCACGTGGCCGCGCTGCGCGCCCGCGCCCCCGCCGCGGAGCAGCACCTTCTCTCCGTCCTGGAGGCCTGCCTGCGGACGCGCCACGCCCTCGCCTCCGTCGGCCCCTGGGACGCCGAGGCCGCCGACGCGCTCCGGCACGCGGAGATGCTCCTGTGAGCCCCGGGCCTCCGGCCGCACCTATATATGGCGGAGCCGGGAGACCCACGGGCGCCATGGCGTCGCTCGCGGCCAGCCGGCTGTCCCCCCGCCACTGGATCTACCTCGACGAAGGACGCACCCACGAGGTCCACGCCCAGGTGGACCCGCGCCCCGACGAGTCGATGTTCCTCGTCACCGAGTTCCCGCGCGGCTCGCGCGACCCCGCCGAAGCCGTGCAGCAGGCGCGCCGGGTGGGCGAGGAAGCCGAGCTCCAGGCCGCCGTCCGCGAGCTGGAGGACCGCCTGCGCCTCGCGGGAAGCTACTGGCGCGCCGACGCCAAGGACCTCGCCTGGGCGCCCCTGGGCGCGTCCGCCAAGCAGGTCGACCTGCGCGCGCTGGAGATGCCGCTTCCCGGCGCCACCAACCCCGCGCACAAGATGCAGTTCCACCACTTCCACAACCCCAACGGCAGCGACAAGCTCCTCGTCGCCATGCCGCGCCTCGACGTCCCCGGCGACCGGCAGATCCTCGCCGAGCTGGCCTTCGAGTTCCCCCGCGTGGAGATCGGCGAGCTGGACATCGTGCACCCGCGCCTCGCCCCCGCCACCCTGCGCAGCGCGATCGTCCGCGAGCACCTCGAGCTCCCCCAGAAGGGATTCGGCAAGCTCGTCGAAGCGAAGGACTACGTCAAGAGCTTCGGCGACGGCTGGATCGAGAGCGCCAAGCAGATGTGGCGCGGCGCCGCGGCCCGGATGCTATCAGGCCGCCCCCAGGAGCCGCTCCCGACCTACCAGCGCCCCCAGCGGCCCCAGCGCGTCGAGGAGATCCGCGAGGCCCTCGGCCACGCCAAGATCCTCGCGCTCAAGGCGCGCTTCCTCGTGGGCGAGGAGGGCTCCCGCGCCGTGGCCAACGGCGAGCACGCCATCCGCCGCCTCATCCAGGCCAAGCGCCGCCAGACCGACCACACCGTCGCCTACGAGCTGGCGATGCTGGAGACCGCGCTCCTCCTGGAGCAGGCGCTCCGCAACGAGGTCTGGTCGCTCTTCGAGGAGGAGCAGACGAAGCTCCTGCGGTACGTGCGCGGGTTCGCGTAGGTTCCGCAAAACCTCGGGCCAGAATTGGCTTCGCCTCGGAGGGCTCCTTCCGGCGCGGTGCCATGCCCATGCGATCCGCCACCGTGATCCTGACCGCGCTCGTCGTCTTGACCGCCACGCTTCCCGCCGTCCTCGCCATCGACCCGCCCAGCCTCGACGACGTCAAGGTCATGCTGCGCCCCCCGACGCACGAGGAGTGCAACTACGGCGACTACCCGTACGTCGAGTGCTGCACCGTCGACGACGACACCGGCCGCCGCTACTCGTGCCAGTGGTGCGACTACGAGACGACGCCGCCCGAGTGCTGGGAGGGGTATTAGGGCCGGGTGCGGCGACCTCCGGACAAGAGTCAAGCCAAGCACCGCGCTCCGCAGCGCGGCAAGGGTTATCCTGATGGAGCACGAGTCCGACAGCATGCGCGCGTTCGACGTCCTCATCGAGCCGGGTGAGGACAGCGGCTACGTCGCGCGCGTCCCGGCGCTTCCCGGCTGCCACACCCAAGGCGCCACGCTGGACGAAGTGCTCGCCAACATCCAGGAAGCCATCGCGCTCTACCTCGACGTCGAGGGATCCCCTGCCACGCGGCTCGTGGGCCTTCGCGGTTCGTCCGATGAGTCTCAGGGCTCTGGACTCGGGGCTCGGGACTCCAGGTTTGACGGCGAGCCCTGAGCCCCGAGTCCAGAGTCCTGAGCCCTACGCGAACAGCGACTTCCCCGTCATCGCCTTCGGCTGCGGCAGCCCCATCGCCGCGAGGATCGTCGGCGCGACGTCGGCCAGGATGCCGGGCCGCAGCTTGCGCCCGCCCCCCGGTCCCTGGTAGAAGAGCGGCACCGGCAGCGTCGTGTGCGCGGTCTGCGGCGAGCCGTCCGGGTTCGTCATCTCCTCCGCGTTGCCGTGGTCAGCCGTCACGAAGAGGTGATATCGTTCCTCGCGCGCGGTCTCGACGAGGAGGCCAAGGCAGTGGTCCACGGTCTCGACGGCCTTGACGGTCGCGCCGAAGTCGCCGGTGTGGCCGACCATGTCGCAGTTGGCGAAGTTCATCACGACGAGGTCGACGCCCTCGCGCATCGCGCGCACGCCCGCCTCGCAGACGCCCGCGGCGCTCATCTCGGGCGCGTGGTCGTAGGTGGCGACGTGCTTGGGGCTCTGGACGAGCGCACGCTTCTCGCCGGGGAAGGGCTGCTCCTCGCCGCCGTTGAGGAAGTAGGTGACGTGCGCGTACTTCTCCGTCTCCGCGATGCGCATCTGCGTGAGGCCCGCGCGGCTGACGATCTCGCCGAGCACCTCGCGCGGCCGCTCGTCGCCGAACGCGAACGGGCTCGTGAGCGAGTCCTCGTAGCGCGTCATCGTCGTGACCTTGTGCCCGTGGTCGCCCATCGTCTTCGTCATCTGGCGCGCGCGGTCGGGCCGGAAGTTGAAGTAGACGACGCGGTCGCCCTCGCGCAGGCGCAGGTCGGGCCGGATCACGGCGGGCTCCAGGAACTCGTCGGTGACGCCGGCCTTGTACGACTGCGCGACGTACTCGTCCACGGTGCGCGCGTCGAGCCCCTTGCCGTGCGCGATCGCGTCGTACGCCCGCTGCGTGCGCTCCCAGCGCTTGTCGCGGTCCATCGCGTAGTAACGGCCCGCCACCGTCGCGACGACGCCCGTGCCGAGGCGCTCCATCTCGCGCTGCAACGCCGCGAGGTAGCCCGCGCCGCCCGTGGGGCTCGTGTCGCGCCCGTCGGTGAAGGCGTGCACGACGACGCGCTGGCCGGTGAGCCCCTCGCGCCGCGCGAGGTCGAGCAGCGCGTGAAGGTGCGCCTGGCTGCTGTGGCCGCCGCCGTCGCACACGCGCCCCATCAGGTGCAGGTTGCCGCCGGTCGAGGCCGCGCTGCGCGCGGCCACGACGAGGGCCGGGTTGCGGAAGAAGTCCCCCTCCGCGATCGCCTTGTCGATGCGCGTGAGCATCTGGTAGATGACGCGCCCCGCGCCGATGTTCATGTGGCCCACCTCGCTGTTCCCCATCTGGCCTTCGGGCAGCCCCACCGCGAGGCCCGAGGTCTCCAGGTGCGTGCGCGAGAGGTGCGCGCTGAAGCGCCCGATCGTGGGCGTCCGCGCGGCCTTGATGGCGTTGCCGTCCGTCTCGTCGCGCAGGCCGAAGCCGTCGAGGATCACGAGGATGGCTTTGGCTGTCACGTGGCTGGCGAGGCGCGGCGGGGGCTTGGCTCTTGCGACGCCTGGCCGCGCCGTACGAGTCCGGACGTGGCTGCATCCGCTTTGCTGACAAGCTTGGCAAGAAAAAAAAAGAGGAGCGCGGCGCGCGGGCCGCGCGGAGGCGAACTCGGGTCGCGAGCTCAGGGGCTGCTCGCGCAGCCGCTGATCGCGTTCGACCAGAGGGGCTGCACGGCGTAGACCTTGCCGCCCAGGGTGATGTCGTGCGACTGGGGGGTCCACGCGCACTTGTCGCCGTTCTCGGCGTTGCTCGAGTCGCACCAGCCGGTGCAGGGCAGCGGGTCCGTCTGCGCCTCGGCCATCTCGTGGCCGCCGACGATGCTGACGCCGTCGAGCGGGCCGTTGGCGTTGACGAAGTTCTGGCCGCAGGACGCGCCGGCGTCGTGGATGTACGGGAAGTACGTGACCGCGATGCTCTGGCCGCTGACGCTAAGGCCCTCGTGGTAGGCGCACCACTGCGTGCCGAAGCCCGACTGCGAGTGGCCCGAGGGCGTCGCGACGATGTAGTCCGCCTGGGCGTTGTAGCCGAAGTGCGCCTCACAGCGCGCGCCGGCGCTGTTGACCTGCGTCTGCGTCGGGCGGGTGGGGACCGAGGTCGTGTCGGACCAGGTGCCCTTTAGGATGCCCGAGGGGTTGCTCACGCCGTACTGGTTGTCCTGGCCCAGCCACGCGCTGCCGCCGACGTTGTTGAGGAAGCCTTCGTAGTAAGGCTTCTCGCCGTAGGGGTCGCTCGTCCAGCCCCAGTAGCAGATGTAGACGATCTGGTTCGTGAGGAGCCGGCCGCCGTGGTTGATCAGGTTGCCCTGCTCGGTGGAGATGCCGGTGGCGGCCTGGACGGCCTGCGTGGCAGGGTTGTAGATCGGCATGTAGTCGATGCCGGTGACGCGCGGGTCGTTGTCGCCGCCCGTCACCGCGCCGACGGTGTCGGGGGTGAGCGCGATCGCGCCGATGAGCGGCGTGAGCGTGAGCGCGGCAAGAGCAAGAAATACTCCCAAAAGCACGATTCGTGAGCTCATGTTGGTTGCCTCTCGGTCGTCCCAAACGACCGTCCGGCAGAAAGACGTCCCCATGCATAATGCGCTCAGGGCCTGCAGCCTTTGCGATGGGAATGGCCCTGCCCCCCGGCTGCGCAGACGATTCCTTCATCATGTCGTGGCTTGGTCTCTCGGTCGGGAGGTCTCGTCGTGCGCGCGCGTCCGCTCCTTGCCGTGCTCATTATTGCCATGCCAACGTTGCTCACGCCGACGCTTGTCGCGCAGGCGCCTCTGGGAGCCCCGACTCGGGTCGCGATCCTCGCGCGCGAGGCGCTGCCCCTGGCCACCGTGGGCGGCGATCCGCGTGTCGGCTTCGTCGTCGTCGAGACCCGCGACGTGGGCGCGCTGCGTGCGACGTACGGCGACCGCGTCGTGCTCGACGCGCGCGCATGGGCCGCAAGCGCGCCCGACGATCCGCTTTGGACGTCGCAGTGGGGCCCGCAGGCGCTGGACATGGCCGACGCGTGGGACCTGGAAAACGGAAGCGAGTCCGTCAAGGTCGCGGTGATCGACAGCGGAATCGACACGACGCATCCCGACCTCCAAGGCGTTCCGATCGAGAACGGCACCGACTACGTGCAGGACGGCGCGACGCCCCCGGGTCTCAACGGCCACGGCACGCACGTCGCGGGCATCGTCGCGGCCGCGCGCGACAATGGCATCGGCGTCGCCGGGATCGCGCGCGTAACGCTCCTCTCGATCCGCGTGCTGAGCGCCGACGGCAGCGGCTCGTGCCTCGACGTGGCGCTCGCGGTCCTCGAGGCGACGGCTCGCGGCGCGAGCATCGTCAACCTGAGTCTCCAGTGCGGGACCGACTTCGCGCCGTTGCACCTTGCGATCCAGAGCGCCACGCAGGCCGGCGTCCTCGTCGTCGCGGCCGCGGGCAACAACGCGCTCAACGGCGGGGCCTGCCCGTCGTTCCCGGCTTCCTACGGCGAGGTCCTCGCCGTCGCCGCGCTGCAAAACGCGACGGCGCTCTGGCCCAATTCGTGCAGCGGCCCGAGCATCGAGCTCGCCGCGCCCGGCGCCGACGTGCTCTCCACGTGGCCGGGAGGCGGCTACGCGTATGCTTCGGGAACGAGCATGGCCGCTCCGCAGGTCAGCGGCATCGCAGCCCTCGTGAAGTCGCGCTTCCCCGACATCAACGGCACCGAGCTGCGCGCGCGCCTCGACGCGACGGCGACGGACATCGGCTCGGGCGTCGCGCACGGGCGCGTGAACCCGGTCGCGGCGCTCGCGGCGGGCTGAGGTCAGACGCCGGCCGCGACCGCGACCACGAGCCCGAGCAGCGCGCCCGCGGTGATCGACACGAGGTTCGTCTCCTCCTTGGTGAAGAGGCCGTCGCCCTCGAGCGTGGCGCCCAGGATGCTGTCGATCTGGCAGCCCACGAAGCCGCACACGACGGGGATCAGGAGCGTGTAGGCGTTGAGGCCCATGTGCAGCGCGCCGCGCGTGAGCACGCCCAGGAAGAGCCAGCCCAGGAGCGCGATGATCGCGCCGCCCGCGAGCGCGGCCATCTGGCCGGGGAACGAGACGCCGCCGTCGACGCCCGCGGGCACCTGCTTGAGGTTCGTGATGAGGTAGACGCGCTTGGCGAGCGAGCCGAACTCGGACGCGAGCGTGTCGGAGGCCGCGACGGCGATGGCGCTGACGTACGCGACCGCGGCGACGTTGGGACCCCAGAGCGCGCCGAGGAAGGGCGCGGCGACGGCGAGGATGGCGGGCGTGATCCCGTTGGCGATGACGTTGCGCGTGCTGCGCCGGCCGCCGGCCTTCTCGGAGACTTTGGCCTTCTCCTTCTCGGCGAAACGGAACCTCGTGGCCGCGCTGCCCAGCGCGAGCAAGGCGAAAAGGAGCAGAAGCCACGAGAAGTTGGTGAAGAGGACGATGAGCGCCCCCATGGCGAACGCGGTGAACGCGCCGGCGACGTTGAGCATGTCCTTCCGGTACGTGTACACGCCGACGGCGGCCACCGCGAGGACCTGCAGCAGCTTGATCGGCGTCACGAAGGACGCGGCGTCCACCATGAGGGCTCCCGCGCGGCGCAGGGTCGCAGCCCGGGCCGAAGGCCCGGAGCGGAGACGCCGGGCGCTTCAGCGCGCCATTGCGCCGCGCGTTGGGTTCTCAGAGCTGCTCTTCCTCGGCGGGCGCGGCGGGGGCGGCCTCGCCTTCGGGCGCGGGCGCCGCTTCGGCGGGCGTCTCGGCCACGGGCTCCGGCTGCGGGGGCGCCGCGAAGAGGTCCACGGTCTCGAAGTACTGGCCGGGCTCGCCGACGACCTCGGACTTGCGGATCTCGACGCGCTTCAAGGGGTAGATCTTGCGCGCCTCGCGGAAGACGACCTGGCCCAGCTCGCCGTTGACCACGTCGCGGATGAACGCGGGGTGGTCGCGCTCCTGCGCGGCAGAGGTGATGATGTCAACGGCCAGGCGGCGGATCTGCTGCTCCTGCGTGTGCTGGGCGCGGCGCTCCGTGACGGCCATGGGCTTGACGCGGAACTGGAAGCCGTCCTTCGTGGTGACGTCGACGACCGCGTCGATCTTGGAGTGCTTCCTGCGCGTGAGGCGGCGGATGTAGTCGCTGGTCAGCTCGTGGCCCGCGAACTTCGTCGCGCACTCGTTGCCGCGGACGGCCGCGACCTTGAACTTGACCTTGATGTGCATCTTGCTGAAGTCGCCCGTGAGGTCCTGGAGGGTGGCCTCGGCGACGCGGCCGACGAGCTTCTCCGTCCCGTCCGCGAGCGTCTCGGCGATGGGGACGGCGTTGTACATGGGCGGCGCGCGCACCGTGTACCACTGCTTCGCCTTCCACTTGTCCTTGACCTTCTTGACCGCCGTGCGGCTGACCTTCTTCTTCGCGTTCTGCTCGGTCTTCTCTGCCATGCTGTGGTCCTCGGAGCCCGCACTGAGGCCTCAGGAGCTTCCGGGAGAAGAGTCGGCGAACGCTCCCGCGACGTGGCCCGAAGGCAAGAGGGAGCGGGTCGGTGCCGCATCCTCTCCACGGTCGCAGGCGGAGGGCCTCGCGCGGAAGGTAAGGCGGCGAAGAAAGCGACCTGATATAAGAGTTCCTACGGCAGCACGTACTCGACGCAGGTCACGAGGCGGCCGCCCTCGTCCTTGATCGTGCCGCCGGTGCAGTAGGGCACGAACACGCAGACCACGAAGTCGACGCTGGGGTCCTCGGCGGCGCAGGCGCTGGCGCCCGGCGTCACGAGGACGACGGTGGTCGTGAGCAGGAGGGCGGCGATGAGGAAGACCTTCATGCGAGACGCGGAGCCACGGGGCACCGGTTGAAGCCTTTGGGCGCGCATCCATCCGTGTGAAGGAGATCCGCTTCGACGTCGAGGGGGAGTCGGTGGCCGGCTCGCTCCACGAGCCCACGGGCCCCCCGCGCGGCGCGCTCGTCATGGTCCACGGCTTCCTGAGCCAGCGCACGGAGTTCGCCGACGCGCCCGCCAAGCTCGCGCAGAAGGGGTGGGTGGCGCTCGCCATCGACCAGCGCGGCTTCGGCGCATCCGGCGGGCCCCGCGGCATCCTCAGCGCGCCGCGCGCCACGGCCGACACGCTCGGCGCCGTGGCCTGGCTGAGGCGCGAGTGGCCCACGCTCCCCGTCGGCCTCGTCGCCCACAGCATGGGCGCGGTCTTCGGCGCCGCCGCGATGGCCGCCGAGCCCACGATCCGCGCCGGCGTCCTCGGGGCGCCCATGAAGTCCGTGCGCGCGGAGCTGGGCGGGGGCGAGTTCCTGGGCTATCGTGCCGCGAACGCGATCTCGCGCGCCAAGTCCGCGGTCGGCCTCGGCCCGCTCGTCGTGCCCTACAAGAACCGGTACAAGGACCTCTTCGCCGACCCCGCCGCCGCCCGCCGCGCGGAGGAGAGCGCCTTCCTGACCACCACGGTCAGCCTCGCCAACTACGAGGCGCTCCTCGCGATGGACACGCTCGCCAGCGCGCGGCGCGTCAAGCAGCCGGTGCTCGTCCTCCTCGCCGAGCACGACAAGGCCGTCAAGCACGCCAACAGCAAGGAGGTCTACGACGCGCTCGCCGGCCCCAAGCAGCTCGTCACGCTCGACTGCGGCCACAGCATGTTCGGCGACCGGTGCGCCGACGAGGCCGTGGCGCACGTGGACCGCTGGATGGGGCAGCACCTGCGCTGAGGGCCTTCGTGGCGCTCCCTTACCAACACCCCGCCACCGAGTCCACCGCGGATTACGGGGGTAGCGGGGTTGGGTAGGGAGCGCCGGCAAACGACCTCGGCGTGCGTCGTACCACCACGCCGTGACAACCTCCGGCTTATGGCTCCCGTCGCAAGAGCCCGGCGCGTGGCGCGCGCGCTCGTCCTGCTGCTGGTCCTCGTGGCCCTCCCGCTGCCCCACGCCGCGGCCGCGACCACCGTCCCGGGCGCGATCCACGGCGCGGGCACCGTCTCCACGTTCTACGTCAAGACGGGCGGCGAGTTCTTCGAAGGCGGCGCATTCGACTGGAACTTCGCGTGCGCGGGCTGCTACGTGCGCTTCACCGTCGTCTCGGGCACGTTCGACGTCGTCCAGAATGGCGCCATCGTCGCGCTCGCGCCGGGCAGCTATCAGATCCCGGGCTTCGCGGGCTACATCGGCATGACCGTCAACGGCCCGCACGACTTCTTCTGGGAGATCCACGGCACGGGGCAGGTCTCGCCCTGGAGCCCGTGAAGCGACGGCCGGGTCAGGTGACTGGACACCCTGCTCCGACGCCGTGGCGCACGTGTCTAGTCACCTGACCTGCCGTCATCCCGCCAGGTGTCTAGTCACCCGCCCGCCGCCTTCATGCCGCCCCGCCCCATTCGCAGCCGCATGTCCGAGGCCCTGCCGCTCCTGGTCGAGGAGCTGTTCGACGTGGAAGACGCGATCCGCGACCTGGAGTCGCGCAAGGAGACGCTCCGCGCGGCGATCCGCGACGCGCTGGCCCAGGAGAAGCTCGGCGGCATCCAGCTCGCGCGCGGCTCCATCTCGACGCAGACCCTGGCATCGTTCCGCGGCCTGAAGCCCAGCATGGTGCTCCCGCTCGCGGCCGAGCGCGGCTGGGTCGACGAGGCGCTCCAGGTCAACGGCCGCGGGCTGCACCGGGTCGCCTCGCCGCTCCCCACGGTGATGGACACGCTGCGCGCGCTCGGGGAGGAGAGCGTCACGGAGACGATCGTGGTGCGGCGGGCGCGTTGATGCCATTCGAAGGCTGGCGGCCGAAGCTTCCGACGCGCGTCATGTTGGCCTGCCGCCTCCGGCGGAAAGCATCCCGAATCACGAAGACCCGAATCCCGCCTTTTCCTCGTCGTGATTCGGGTCTTCGTGATTCGGGATTTTCCCCGCCAGAGGCGGCGCCAACTCACAGGAACGAGATCCCGGCGGGCATCTTGCCCACGCGCTCGCGGAACGCCTCCGGCCCGGCCCTTTTTCGGTCGGGGCGCTCCGGCCGCTGAAGCGGCCTCCGGCCCCGACCCGCTCGCTGCGGCTCGCGGGCGCTTCGCGCCGAAAAAGCGCCGGCGGAAAACGATATCACAAGAAGCTGATCCCGGCCGGCATCTTGCCCACGCGCTCGCGGAACGCCTTGGGCCAGCCCTCGGGGTCGAGGCCCTTCTGCGAGAGGAAGGCGACGGTCCACCGCTCCAGGCCGATGCCGGAGCATCCGCTCCAGAGGTCCGCCTTCTGCCCCTTGATGTTGAACGCGTCGGTGTATTTCTTGCCGACGATGCTGAGGTTCTGGAACTCCAGCCA
This sequence comes from Thermoplasmata archaeon, assembly GCA_034667685.1. Lineage (GTDB taxonomy): Archaea > Thermoplasmatota > SW-10-69-26 > JACQPN01 > JAJPHT01 > JAJPHT01. The sequence goes on from JAXDQU010000013.1 coordinate 13,048, forward strand.
CTCGCTCTCTTCGCGGCTTCCGCGGTAGGGGAGCCACGCCTCGAAGTCGAGCGTGCCGGTCTCGGGGGCGTCGGCGAGCGTCTTCTCCTTGCGCTTCTCGCCCTCGGCCGAGGCTTCGTCGCCCATGCCGCTGTGGCTCATGTAGAAGGGCGTGACGCTGGCGACGCGCCACTCCAGCTCCAGGATGTCGTTGAAGACGTGCTGGTAACGCGCCAGGAGCTTCTCGCGGATCTGGAGGAGCTGCTCGCGCGTGCCCACGTACACGGGCTCGATGCGGTGGAACTCGTCGACGCGCTCGATGCCGTGGCGGCCGCCGCTCTCGTAGCGGTTGCTCACCGCGGTGCGGTCGTAGACCTGGATGGGCAGGCTCGCGTCGGCGATGGTCTTCTGCCCGAGGCTCCAGTAGACGTTCTCGCACTGCGCGTAGCAGATGCCCGCGACGGGGGGCTGGATGTTCTTCATCAGCTCCTCGGTGGGCACGGTGCGCGTGATCTTCATGAGGTCGCGATATCGTTCCCACGCGGCCACGTCGCGCGTCTTGGGCTCGACGACGTAGTAGATCTCGTTGGGCACGCCGTGCGCGTGGCCCGTGCGGATCCACGTGTCGAGCGAGACGTGGTGCGGCAGGATGACCTCCTCGAAGCCCAGCGGCTTGAGCACCTCCTCGACCGCGATGCGCTCCATCGTGCGCAGGATGTGCGCGGCCTGCGGGCGGAAGAACCACTTGCCCTTCGTCGGGCCCTGCTTGAGCCAGTCGCGTGATAGCATCTCCTCGGACGGGTCCTTGCTCCACGCCTCGTGGCGCTTGGGGCTCGTGTAGAGCGTGTGGTGCATCTCGCCCTTGCCCTCGTAGTGCTGGTGCTCCGCCTTCTCGCGCACGAGGTTGATCATGCGGTCGATGCTGTTGTTCGCCAGGAACTCCTCGCTGACGTCCTCCAGCTCCATCGTGACGGCCGTGCCGTCGAACTTCAGCGTCTTGGCGAAGGGGATGGTGAAGGGCGCCTTGGCGGGCCGCTCCAGGTCGAAGCCCACCTCGTAGCTCTCGATGACGACGTCGCGCACGCCGATGCGGTGCTTCTTCCCGAGCCGCTCGGCGAGGCCCTTGCGCAGCCGCAGGAGCGCCTCGTGCGCGCGCGTGCGGCCGTGCGTCTCCACCTCGATGGCGACCTCCTTGCCCTCGCCCTTCCAGCGCGTGACCGCCCCGCCGTCGCCCGTGGGCGTGCGCGCGAGGAACGTGCTGTTCGCCTCCTGGAAGTAGGCGTCGAGGTCCGCGACGGCGGGGCCGACGTCCGCGGAAAGGAGGAAGCGACCGGCGAGGTCGAAGCGCATGGAGCCGCGAAGCGCCACCCCCCGCTTAAAAGGCCCTCTCCCCTCGGCCGGTGTGCGGAGGATGCTCGTGGTTCGAGACCTCCGGACGCCGACGCACGTGCCGTGCGGCCCACGTTGGTCCTCGTCGCGGCGGGCTCGGTCGCCGTGGCGGGCGCCGCCCTGGTGGCCGCGCGGAGCGTCCGGCGCCGCCGCCCCGCGGGCCAGATCCTCCTGCGCGCGCTGCTGCGGGGCTCGGGCGACGTGGGCCTCGTCGTGGGCGTCCTTCTCCTGGGCTTCTCGTTCGCGTGCGCGTTGCTCCTGATGCGGACCGGAAGCCGCGCGGGCGATCCCGCGGCGCGCCGGCGCGGCGTTCTCTTCGGGGGCGGGCTGGGTTTGCTGGCGCTCGCGCCGCTGGCGGCGTTCGCCCCGCTGGATGGCGACCTCGCCCTGGGCGTGGCGTTGCTCGCGGGCGCTGCGGCCGTCTTCGTGGGCCATCAGCGCTGAGCGGCGCGCCCGGCCCGCTGCGCCGCGGAGAGGCACGCGAGCGCGTCGTCGAGCGTGTGGAGCAGCGCGAGCGGTCCGTCCGCCTCGGCCTCCGCGGCGAGGGTCGCGCCCTCGACGCGCACGCGCAGGTACGTCTCGTTCTCGGGCGCCAGCGCGGCGGCCATCCGCGCGGCCTCCTCGGGCGACTCGAAGGCCAGCGTGAGCCGCGCCGAGGACCTCACGCCAGCGCCTCCGCGAGCAGCTTGCGGAAGCGCGACTCCTCCGGCGCGGGAAGCGTGGCGCGGGCGCGGCGCCCGTCGCCCCAGGCCTGGCCGCCGCACGCGAGCGCGGCGTGGCGCGCGGTCCGGCCCAGGTCCCTCGCCGCGAAGCCGCGCAGCGCCACCGTCGTCTCGGCGCCCGCCTCGTGGCGCGCCAGCGCGACGGAGCCCTGCGGCGCGAAGGCCAGCGCGACGCGGTCGGCCAGCGGCGCGCACAGCCCCGCGCGCGGCGCGTCGACCACGACGAGCGGGCCCTCGGCCTTGCGCTCGCGCTCGGCGCGCAGCAACGCCGCGACGAGCTCCTCGCGCACGGCGTCGAGGGCCGCGAAGGCGTCCGCGGAGGCTTTCGCGTCGGGCCAGAGGGCCGCCATCGCGAGGCCGCAGCGCTCCTGCGCGCACGCCGCCTCCGCCTGGCGCGCGAGGTCGCGCACGTCGAGCCCCGTGAGCGGGCCCTGGAGCGCGCGCAGCGCGGGGCGGTAGAGCGCGTCGAGCGCCGCGTCGGGCGCCTCCTGCGCCAGGAGCCGCACGCTCAGGAAGGAGCCGAGCCGCTCCGCGGATTCGCCCGTGACCGCGCTGGGCGGCGAGTCGCCGGAAAGGCGCAGGTCGGAGACGAGCTTGTTGGCGTTGCGCGCGCGCCCCGTGATGCCCGCGACGAAGGGGGCGTCCTGCGAGGCCAGCGCGGAGACGAGGGTCGCGCCGCGCAGCGAGAGCGCGGGCTCGGGTGATAGCACGCCGCCCTCGCGCGCCTCGGCGAGGATCTGCGCCTCCAGGCCCTTCAGCCCTCCCACGTCGGCCCACGAGGCGAGCGCGCCGGCCAGCGCGAGGGGCGCGAGGTCGAGGTTGCGCTTCGAGACGGCGACGCCCACGAGGTGCGCCATCGCCGCGACGCCGCCTTCCGCGAGCACCGCGCTTCCCTGCAGGGTGGTCGGGCCCGCGTCGAGGATGACCTTGTGGAGCGCGGGCACGTCGTCCGTGGTCGCGTCGCCCGAGAGGCCCACGAGCACGAGCGCGTCGTTGCGCTCCTGCGCGAGGTCGTGGACCGCCTGCGTGGAGAGCTGCCGCGCCCACGAGACGTGCACGTCGACGTGCTCGCGGCGGAGCGCGTGGGTCAGCAGCGCGGCCGCGCAGACCGCGGAGGGGTCCGCCCGCGCCACCACGCGCACGTAGGCATGGTCGAGGAGGAGGCGCGCGGCCTTGTGGGCTTCCTCGATCAGCGCCATCGCCCGCCGATGAGCCCCGACGTGTCATAGACCCTTTGGGGAGGCCGTCGCTGAAGGTGCCCTTCCGGTGGAGCGCGCGGCTTCAGCCGTAGCAGATGGGGCCGTAGCCGATCTGCCCGTAGTCGCACGCTTGGGGCATCGGGTAGCAGACGCCGTACGCGCCGACCTCGCCGTAGTCGCAGGGCGGGGGCGGCGGGGGCGGCGTCACGCACGCGGGCTTCTCGCCGACCTGGCCGGAGCCGCAGGGGCCGATCGCGGGCTTGTTGATGCACTTGATGACGCCGATCTGGTTGCTGCCGCACGGCGTGTAGCAGAGGGGCGGCACGCCGTCCTGCCACGGGGGGCAGCTCGTGGGCGGCTTGTTGACGCAGACGGGGCCATAGCCCACCTTGCCGGAGGTGCATGGCTGGGGCTTGGTCTCGCAGACGGGGCCGTAGCCGACCTCGCCGTTGGCGCAAGGCCCGGGCGGAGGGAGCGGCGTGACGCAGGTGGGCTCGACGCCGACGCTCCCGCTGGGGCAGAGGACGGGCTTGTTGACGCACTTGATGATGCCGATCTGGTTGCTGCCACACGGATTGTAGCACAGCGGGGGCACGCCGTCCTGCCACGACGGACAGGTGGTCGGGGGCCTGTTCACGCACACCGGCCCGTAGCCGACCTTGCCCGAGGTGCACGGCTGGGGCTTGGTCTCGCAGACGGGGCCGTAGCCCACGTGGCTGGAGTCGCACGGCGGGGGCGTCGGGGGCGGGCTCACGCACGTGTAACCGTACCCGACCTCGCCGTAGGGACAGGGCTCGGGCGGCGTGACGCACACGTAGCCGTAGCCGACCTGGCCGTCGTCGCATTCGGGAAGGTAGACGCCCGGGGGGCCGTCGGACCCGCCGAGGCCGGCGGCGGCGGACGGAAGGGCGGCAAGCGTGAGCGCGAGTAGGAACGTGGCCTGGAGCATGCCTCGCATGGCGGCGCGCCAAGCGGGCAGCGCCGGTTGAACCTGGGCAGCCGACCGGTTGCCGGCGCCCCGCGCGAAGCCGAGGCTGGGGGAAAAAAATGGAAGAAGGTGGGCGCGCGCGGGCGCCCGGGATCGTCTTACTCGACGACGAGCTGCGCGGTCTCGGCGGAGTAGCGCCAGTCGGCCGGGAGGCGGCCGATGCGGCGGTAGTAGTCCGCGAGGCGGCGGATGCGGGCCTCGATGAGCGTCAGGCCGCGGCCGTTGTGCAGGTCGCGGCGGTGCGTCGCGAGGTGGCCCTGCAGGTGCACGGCGCGCTTCATGAGGTTCTGGAGGTCCTCGGGGATCTGCGGCGCGACGCCGTTCTTCTCCAGGATCTCGCGCATCGTCATGCCGGTGGCCAGCTTGACGTCGGGGACGCCGTGCTGGTCGCGCAGGACCAGGCCGATGTAGGCGCCGGTGCGGCCGTCGCGGGCGAGGGCGACGATCTTGTCGATGATCTCCTGCTTCTCGAGGGGCTGCCACTCGGGAGCCTCTTCGCGGGCGGGGGCGCGGGAGCGGCTGGAGCCGCGGCGCCGGGCGTGGACGCGTGCCATGTTGGGTTCCTCAGGGTCCGATCCCGGGATGTGCCCTGCCGGAAGGCGGGGACCTCGCGGGTCGCAACGCTGGCGAGGCAGGGCTCCCACATAAAGGCTCGCCCCCTCGCCTCAGCCTTAGCCCTAGCCTCAGCCTCAGCCTCAGCCTCGGCCCTCAGCCTCAGCCCTTAGCCTCAGCCTCCATCCTTCCAGCCACAGAGGAGCACAGAGGAACGAGAAAAAATCCGCCTCTGTGACCTCTGTGTCCTCTGTGGCTGGAGGGACGGAGGCTGAGGCTAGGGCTAAGGCTGAGGCTAGGGCTAAGGCTGAGGCTGAGGCTGAGGCTAGGGCTGAGGCTGAGGCTGAGGCTGAGGCTGAGGCTGAGGCTGAGGCTGAGGCTGAGGCTGAGGCTGAGGCTGAGGCTGAGGCTGAGGCTATGGGCTGAGCACCCGGTCGAGGATTGCCCGGATCGGCGGCAGCATCTCCCGCACGCGCATCGGCTTCTCCACGAACCCGTGCAGGGCGGGGTCGCGGCCCGCCTCGCCGAGCTGGTCGAGGGCGTAGCCGCTGAAGAGGACGCGCGCGGCGTCGGGGCGGCGGCGCTCGACCTCGCGCAGGACGTCGACGCCGTTCATCTCGGCCTTCAGGTTGAAGTCGGAGAGGACCGCGAGCGGGCCGGCGGGGATGGCGTCGAGCGCGGCGAGGGCGGCCTTGGGCGTCTGCGCGGTCTGCACGCTGCCCAGCTCCTCCAGGTGGGGGGCGAGGATCCGGAGCATCATCGGATCGTCATCGACCACGAGGAGGGTCAGCGCGATGATATCACGCCCGCGGCGGGGCCAGCGTGAAGGAGAACGTCGCCCCGCGGTCCGGCTCGCCCTGCGCCCAGATGCGGCCGCCGTGGCGCTCCACGATGCGGCGGGCGGTGGCGAGGCCCAGGCCCGTGCCTTCGGCTTCGCGGGGCGCGAGGCGCTCGAAGGCCAGGAAGATGCGCGAGGCGGCGGCGGGCTCGAAGCCGATGCCGCGGTCCTCGATCCAGTAGACGACCTCGCCCCCTTCGAGCCGCGCGCCCACGCGGATGCTCGTGACGGGCTTGCGGGCGCTGTACTTCCAGGCGTTGGAGATCAGGTTGTCGAGGAGCATCCGCAGGAGCGTGGGGTCCGCGTCGACGTACAGGTTGTCCTGCACGTGCAGGTCGGTCTTGCGTCCCGGCTCGCGGCTCTCCAGCTCGTGGAAGAGGCTGCGCGCGAGGCTCGTCATGTCGACCATCTCGCGCTTGAGCGTGCCCTGCGTGGTGCGCGCGAACTTGAGCAGGTCCTCCACGAGGCTCGCCATCTTCTGGCTGCTCTGCTCGATCGCGGCGAGGCTCTGCTGGCCGCGCGGCGAGAGCGTCCGGGACTCGGTGGCGACGATGTCCTCCGAGAGCGAGAGGATCGCGCGGAGGGGGGCGCGCAGGTCGTGCGCGGCGGTGAAGCTGAACGCCTCCAGCTCGCGGTTCTTGGTGGCGAGCTCGCGGTGGCGGTCGCGCACCTTGGCCTCCAGGTCGGCCGCGCGCCGCTCGCTCTCCTCGCGCAGGCTCCGCTCGCGCTGGAGCAGGCGCACGTTCTCGACGGCGAGCGCGGCGAGGTGCGCGGCCATCTGGAGCGTCGCGACGTTGTCGGGGCTGAACGCGCGCGGCTTGGTGCTCTGGATCTCCATCCCGCCCAGCACGCGCCCCTGGACGACCATCGGCACGACGATGCTGCTCTGGGGGAGCGTCGGGTCGCGCTCCAGGCCGACGTTCACGCGCGGCTTGCCGGCCATGGCCTCCTGGAAGTCCTGCGTGAGGATCGTCTCGCCCGTCTCCACGGCGCGCGAGTGGGGCGAGCCGGTGTTGGGCATGGGCGGGAAGGTGCTCGCGTCGAGCTCGTCGCCCTCGCTGTAGGCGTACTCGCACGTGCGCAGCTGCGTCCCGGCGTCGTAGCTCGACACGAACATGCCGCTCATGGGCGTCTGCGACTCGACGAAGCGGCGAAGGCGCGCGTAGAGCGCGGGGAGCTCGCGCGCGGCGCCCAGGTCGAGGGCCAGTTGCGCCAGGTCCGCATGAGCGGCGGTGCCCGTCTCCATCGCCCGCCTCTATCCGCCTGCGAGGCTTGAGGCCATCGCCTGGCTGAGCGCTGCGTTGGCGTCGAGGAGCGGGGCGTCGGGCGCGCGCTGCCCGGTCGTCTCCAGGATGCGCGTCGCCTCCGCCGCGCTGAGCGCGGGGTTGGCACCTCGCACGAGCGCGGCCACGCCCGCCGCGTAGGCCGCCGCCTGGCTCGTGCCGCTGCCGAAGGCGTACGCGCCGCCGGGGAACGTGCCCAGGACGTCGACGCCGGGCGCGCTGACCTCCGCGCCGGGGCCACGCGCGCTGAAGGGGGCGAGCGCCAGGTTCCCGTCAATCGCCTCGACGCCCACGACGCGCGCGTCGGCCGCCGGGTACGCCACCGCGCCCCCGCCGTTGCCCGCGCTCGCGACCATGAGGACGTCATGATCGTAGGCGTACTGGAGCGCGCGGTCGAGCGTGGGGCCCGTGTCCGTGATCGAGAGCGCCATGAGCGCGACCTTCGCGCCGTGGCTCGCGCACCAGACGAGGCCGAAGGCGAGGTCGCTCTCGTTGCCCTGCCCCGTGCGGTCGAGGACCTTGGCGGACATGAATCGCGCGTTGCCCACGCCGGGGACGCCCAGCGCGTTCTGGGTGGCGGCGGCCGCGATGCCCGCGACGTGCGTGCCGTGGCCCGCGTCGTCGTAGGCCGAGGCGGCGGGGTCCTGCGCGTTCCAGCCGTGCTCGCCCAGCGCGCCAGTCCAGGCGTTGGCCGCGAGGTCGGGGTGGTCCCACGCGACGCCCGAGTCGAGCACGCAGAGCGCCGCGCCGCCCGTGCCGTGGGTCGTCGGCCACGTGGCGGGCGCGTGGATGGCCCAGCTTCCCCACGCCCACACGAGACCGGGGTCGCTCGTCGTCGCGTCGTAGCGGTACTTCGAGCCGCCCGCCGAGTTGTAGAGCTTGACCGCCCACTGCTGCGCCTGCTGCTGCGCGGGCGAGGCGTCGGCGACGTTCCACTGCGCTCCGTTCCATTGCGCGCCGTTCCACTGGGCGCCGTTCCACTGCGCGCCATTCCACTGGGCTCCGTTCCATTGCGCGCCGTTCCACTGCGCGCCGTTGGCGAGCATCGTTCCCTCGGAGGTGGGCTTGTCGCTCTCCACGTATTGCACGTAGGGCGAGACGGCCATCGCCTGGAGGAAGAGGGCGGGCTGGTCGGTCGTCGCGACGCTGAAGCCCAGCTCGGCGCTGCTGCGCTTGACGCTCCCGCCGGCCGCCTGGATGGCAAGCTGCGCTTCCCGCGCGTGCGCCGGATCGTATCCGACGAGGTACGTCGCGGGCGGGGCCGCGGCGCCCCACGTGCTTCCGGAGAGCAGGCTGGCACCCAGCGAGAGAAGGACGAGCGAAGGCAGGATCCGGAGCATGGTTCCGCGCGCGAGTGGCCCGCCCAGACGATAAGCGCATCGCGTCGGCGATCGTTCTGGAAGCACGCGACAAGCATATCGTCGGCGCGCGACACGCACCACTCGTGCGTAGACGGACGATCCTTCTCGCCGACGACGAGCCCGCGATCCTGGCGAGCACGCGCCTGATGCTCGAGAGCGCTGGCTTCCGCGTGGTGGCGACCAGCGAGGCGGAGCGCATCCCCGAGCTGGCCCGCGAGCACCTCCCCGACGTGCTCCTCCAGGACGTGCGCATGCCGGGCCTCGACGTGCACCGGCTCATCGAGCAGATCCGCGCCGACCCGGCCACGAGCGACATCCCGGTGCTGCTCTTCTCCGCGGGCATGGACCTCGACGAGGTCGCCAGCCGCGTGGGCGCCAACGGCGTCCTGGAGAAGCCCTTCGCGCCCCACCAGCTCATCGCGGCGATCGGCGGCGCGCCAGCAGAAGCATGAGCGCGTCCTCGCCCGGCTCCAGCGCCTCGCCGGCGAGATAGCATTCCACGACCGCGGGATGGACGTACGACTTCCGGCAGACGGCGGGCGTGTTCCCGAGCCGCGCCGCGACCCGCTTGATGGCCGCCACGACGCGGCGCTTGCCCTCGGCCTGCGACCCGAAGGGCCCCGCCTCGGCCAAGGCCTCCAGCGCGAGGACGGTGCCGCCCCAGGTGCGGAAGTCCTTCGCCGTGAAGCCGTCGCCCGCGGCCTCGCGCAGGTAGGCGTTGACGTCCTCGCTCTTGACGTCGCGCACGCCGCCCGCCTCGTCCTGATAGCAGAACAGCTCCTCGCCGGGCAGCCCCTGGCAGCGGCGGACCAGGCGGGCGATGCGCGGGTCGTCCACCTCGACCTCGTGCTCCACGCCCGCCTTGCCGCGGAAGCGCAGCCGCACGCGCGCGCCGCGGACCTCGGCGTGGTCGTTGAGGATGGTCGTGAGGCCGTAGCTGCCGTTGGTCCGCGCGTACTCGTCGTTGCCCACCCGCGCGTGCGTCTCGTCGAGCAGGCGCACGACGCAGGCGAGCACCTTCTCGCGCGGGACGCCCGGCCGCGTCAGGTCCGACTCGACGCGCGCGCGGATCGCGGGCAGCGCCGCGCCGAAGGCGAGCAGCTTGCCGTACTTCGTCCCGTCGCGCGTCTCGCGCCAGCGCGGGTGATAGCGGTACTGCTTGCGCCCGCGCGCGTCCCGCCCCGTGGCCTGGAGGTGGCCCCGCTCGTCGGCGCAGATCCACACGTCGCGCCATGCGGGCGGGATCGCCAGGCGCCGGATGCGCGCGAGCGTCGCGGGATCGCGCACGAGCCGGCCCTGCGCGTCGTGATAGCAGAAGCCGCGGCCGGCCCGCCGGCGCGCGAGCCCCGGCTCGCCGTCGCTCGCGTGGCGCAGCCCCGCCTCGCGCGCGCTCAGGGCGGGGTCGACCGCGGCGGGCGGGACGCAAGGCTGCGTCAGCGCGGCGGCCATGCCCGAGCGGCTGGCGTCTCGTCGGGTTGTCGCTTCTGGCCGGCTCGCCGATGCGCCTCACGCGCGGCGCGCCGTCGCGGTCCCGGCCCACGCCTCGCGGAAGCGGACTAGATCGCCAGGAGCGTGTAGTCCGTGCGGGAATCGATGGAAGCGTAGTAGTGGACCTGAATCCGGACGTCGCCTCCGTCAAAGCAGGTGTCGGGCGCGACGGAGCCCGCGGTGCTGGCGCAGATGACGACGGAGCACGACGAGTCCCAGATGAAGAGATCGGCGTCGGCGAGGTTCGTCTGGACGCGGACCGTGCCGTCCCCTCCCACGGCAGGCTGGAGAACGTAACCCGCGAGGGAGCCTCCGAAGTTGTAGTACCAGTCGTCGGGCTGCCAGCCGACGGCAGGGTCGCCGACGGTCCCCGTTGCGACGCCCCCCGTGGGGATGGGCACGGCGCTGAAGCAGGAGGCGCCACCGGGGGATGCGATGGCGGATGGCAGGAGCATGAAGGCGACTCCAAGGAGCATAACAACCATTTGTCGGTGCATGGTAACCACCCTGACGTCCAAGGAGCGGACGCCTCGGCGGGATTGCCCTGCCCAGGAATACGTTTTCCGGAGGAATCGCGTGAAACGTCCTACCTGCTTCGCGCCGTCGCGGTCCCGGCCCACGCCTCGCGCGCGTCGGGGCACGCGCCCTGGAAGAGGGGCTCGAAGAGGAGCTGGTCCTTCCAGTCCTGCTTGCATTCGCAGGCAAGGCTCTGGAAGACGCGCTTGTCCTGGCTGACGTTGAACGCCTGGATCGCGGCCAGCACGTGCTCGTCGCACTTGCCGCAGTTGTGCGCGCCGCGCGGCTTGCCGCCGGCCACCGGGTCGCTCTTCATGATCGCGGAGGGGCACGCCTCCTTGCCGGCGAGGAGGATCTCGACGACGCTCCAGAGCCAAGGCGTGCGGTACTGGCCGCGCTTCCAGAGCTTCTCGACGAGCGTGTGGCTCTGGATGTTCATGGGGTTGAACGAAACGGTGCTCGCGTGGGGCCCCGCGAGGCGCGCGGTCTCGACGCAGTCGCGGATCGCCTCCGCCTCCGTGAGGAAGGGGGGCTTGACCATCGTGTAGCACTTCAGCGTCGCGCCCGACTCGGCGGCGGCGCGGCTCGCGGTCACGAAGTCCTCCAGGAAGAACTCCTTGTTGACGCTGTAACGCGCGACGTCCTTGTTCGCGCTTTCGAGGCCGACGCCGATCTCCAGCTTGGCGCCCGCGTGCAGCCCGGCGCGGATGGCGGCGACGCGCTCGGGCAGGACGTCGGGCGCTTGGGCCTCGACGTTGAGCTTCTTGACGGTGGCGGGCACGAGCGCGGCGATGCGGGCCTGCGCGTCCTCGGCGACCTCGTAGGGGTCGAGGAAGCTGCCCGAGGTGTAGATCTTCAGCACCGGCTCACCGTGATAGCTTTCGAGCGCGCGCTCGAACTGGGTGACCAGCTCCGCGGGCTCGATCTTGCGGATGAAGGAGTCGTTGACGTAGCCGCAGAAGGTGCAGCCGCCGCCCAGCGCCCAGCGGCAGCCGCGCGTGCGCAGGATCACGACGAAGGCCGTGACGGCCTCGCCCTCGATGCGGTCGGGCTGCGTGAACGTGGTGGAGGGCTCGGTGGCGTCGCCGCTCTTGACGGTGAGGTGGCGCGCCTCGCGGCTGGCTTTCGCCAACGGCTGGTAGAACTTGACGCGGGTGAACTCGGCGCTCATTTCTTCGCCCCCGTATGGTGCCGCACGCTGACGCACGCGCCTTTGCGCATGGCGCCCATCTCGCTGCCGGCGACGAGGGCGCGCCCGACGCCGCGGAACTGGCCGTCGTGGTGGAGGACGACCTCGTCCTCGGGGGCGACCTCGGCGTCGGCGCCCTTGACGCCCACGGCGAAGATGGTGCCGCGCGGCACGAAATCGTCGATCTCGACGCGGTAGTGGCCTTCTTCGAGGAGGCGGCGGCCGCCTTCGAGCGCGAGGCTGAGGTAGCCGCGGTCCTGCGTGGTCATGGCGATCTGCTCGCCGGTCTCGCTGTCGAGGAGCTTGAGGAAGGGCGCTTTGCCTTTGATCTCGGCGCCTTCGACGAGGACGTGGCCGGCTTCGCCGAACTGGAAGCGGGCGAGGCTGCTCATGTCGTCGAGGCCGCGCTGGCGGAACCCGACGCGGGGGAGGGCGTCGGCGAGCTTGTTGAGCGTGTTGGCGAGGTTGTCGAGGCTCTCGGGGCTGAGGGGGTCGCGCTCGACGGTGTAGTGGAAGTCGGGGAGCGCGGGCTGCGCGATCTCCATCTCGGTCTCGTCGAGGTGGACGACGACGTGGTCGTAGCGCGAGCGTTCGAGGAGCGCGACGAGGGCGTCCTGGATCATGCGCTTCTCGTCCTCGTCCCAGTGGCCGGTGACGGGGAGGTCGTAGCTGTTGGCGGGGTAGAGGTTCTCCAGCTCGCGGGGGACGACGCCCAGGGGCGAGGTCAGGACGACCTCGTGGACGGCGCCGCGGTTGCGCACGCGGTCCAGCGCGCTGAAGAGGATGCGGTGTGTCTTGGAGAGCGCGTAGGGCTTCGTCGCGCTGCACGGCAGGAGGACGAGGATGCGGGCGCTGGTGGGCTTGCGGTAGCGGCGCGCGAGGCGGCGGCGGAAGCGCACGACCTCGGGCCGGTCGAGGCTCTCCTTGCTCGTGGCGTAGAGCCGGTCGGGGCGCAGGAGCGGCATGCGCTCGGCGAAGAACTGATAGCACTCCTTGTCGAGGCGGCGCAGGTGGGCGGCCAGCTCGGGCGTGGCGCGCGTGCGCTGCTCGACCAGCTCGCGCAGCTTGCCGGCGCGGATCGCGGCGTGGACGCGGGCGACCTCGCCCTGCACGGCGGCGCGCGCGGCGGCCACGAGCGTCTCGGGCTTGGCGTCGGGGATCAGGCCGGCCTCGTGGGCGATGCGCGCGGGGAGCGAGCCCTCGGGCGTGAGGTAGGCGCCCTGGCGCGCCGCGAGGAGGGCGGCCGCGTCGTCGAAGAGGTCGACGCCGACGTACGCCAAGAGCGCGATCTCCTGGGGCAGGCCGCAGCCGGGCGCGTAGAGCAGGCGCTCGGGCCCGGCGTTCTCGCGCAGCGTGGCGAGCGCCTTCGCCATGAGGTAGGGGTTGTCGAGGAGGTTGCGCGCGTGCGCGAGCGCTACGACCTCGGCGTCCGCGGGCAGGCGGCCGGCTGGATCGAGCGCGACGAAGCCCGCGTCGCCCCGGTGCGACTGATAGCTTTCCTCGTGGCCCGCCTTGGCGAGGTCGGGGCCGGCCGCGGGCGCGTAGGGCATCTCGTCGTCGAGGACGAGGAACGCCTGCGTCGCGTCGGGTGTCGGGCTGAAGCGCGAGCCGCCCGCGACGACCGTGGGCCGGTCGAGGGGCTGGCGCGAGAGGGCGAGACGCCCCTCGGGCGCGGGGAAGCCGGGCAGGTCCACCGCCAGCGCGAGCGGGGTGAGCCGGTCGGCGCCCTGGCGGGTCCAGCGGAGGATGCGCGCCGCGCCGTCACGGGCGACCGGCTCCAGCATATGGCGCGCCCACGGGGGCGCTCGTATTTAACTGCGCTTGCCGAACCCGAAGCGCTTCTTCGGCTTCTCGTCGGGCTGGGGCGGCTCGGGGGCCGGCGGCGCATCCTTCTTGCCGCGGCCGAAGGAGAAGCGCGACTTCTTCTCGGGCTCCTGCGGAGGGCTGGGGCTTGGGCTGGCGCTGGGGCTGGGGGCTTCCGGCGCCTGCGGCGCCGGAAGCTCGTCGATCCGGCTTTCGATATCATCGGCGGGACGCGCCACGCCGTCCTGCACGACGAAGAGGCGGCGCTCGCCCGACGCGGTGCGCGCCTCGACGACGTCGCCGCGGCCCACGCGGTAGACGACCTCGACGGCGACAAGCGCCTCCGCCAGGTGCGGGGCCAGCGCGGCGCGCAGGTCGTCGCGCACCGGCGGCGCGGGCGCGGGGGGCTCGGGCAGGGGCGGGAGCGGCGCCTCGGGCGAGAGACGGCGCCGGATCTCCAGCGCGTCGACGGCATCGCGCACCTCCTCGATGCCCTGCGGGTGGCGCGGGACGAAGTGGCGCTCGGCGAAGCGGACCTCGTGCCCCTCCTGCAGGGGGGCGCTCTCCTGCGCGAGCTTGCGCGGGCGTGGGAGCCGGTCCTGGTCGAGCAGGGTCAGGGTCTCGTGCGTCTCCTCGACGACCTGGACGCGCGGCTTCTCGGGTGCGGGCTCGGGGCTCAGGAGGACTCCTCCGGGAACTCGATCGTGAGGGGGAGCGAGGCGCGCTGGATGGTGCCGCGGCTCCGGCGCGCGACCTCGCGCAGCGTGGGGTCCTCGGCGGGCGCGAAGACGACGACGTGCACCGGCACGCCCAGGCGCCCCGCGCGGGAGGCGGCCTCCACGAGCAGCGCGGGCTCGCTGGGACCGTCGGTGACGAGCGCGATCTCGCGCGCGCGGTCCTGCGCGGTCGCGGCGATGCGGGCCAAGGTCAGCTGCAGCGCGGTCCCGGCGCGCGCCTTGCCGCGCGGCGCGGGAAGCGCGGGGGCGCTGGCGTCCCGCGCGGGGGTGGTCGGGAGCGCGTCGTGGAGCGTCGCGGCGAACGCGAGCACCTGCACGGTGGCCACGCGCGCGGGGGGCGCCTTGAGCAGCGCCGCGAGCGCCTCGTGCGCGGCCTGCGCGCGGGTGTGCTGCGCGCTCCAGCGCTCGCCCATGCTCGCACCCGCGTCCACGAGCACGACGAGGTCGACGGTGCGCGTGCCGTGGGGCAGCGCGCGCGGCGTGATCTCCAGCGAATCCGTCGGCGCGGACTCGACCGCCACGACAAGGAGATCGCCCACCGCGTCGCCCACCTCCACGCGCGGGAGCGTCTCGGGCAGCGCGCGCGCCGCGGCGAGAAGGCGCTCCTCGTCCCACGGCTCCGGCGGCGCCAGGACCACGCGCTCGGGACTCACGCTTCGCGCACGCGTCCGACCCGGCTTCAAGCTTCGGGCGTGATCCGCCAGACCGCGATCTCCTCGAAGAAGAACCGCGCCGCGGCGATCTTCGCGTGCCGGAGCCCCACGTCGCGCACCGCTGCCGCGAGCGAATCCAGGTCGGCGCGGCTCGACACCACGAGGTATGCCCGGCCGCCGGGCGCCAGCACGCGGGGGAGGTCGCGCGCAAACCGGATGCTGACTTCGACGCCGCCTTCGCCCCCGTGGAACGCGCGGTCGATGTCGCCTGGCAGCCGCTCCTCGTCGCTGCTGGGCAGGTAGGGCGCGTTGAACGCCACGAGGTCGAAGGGCCCACGCACGCAGGAGAGCAGGTCGCCGCGCGCCACCGGCACGCCGAGCTTGCGCGTCGCGCGGGCGGCGGCCGGATTGAGCTCCACCGCGACGACGCGCGCGCCGGCATCCATCATCATGCGCGACACGACGCCGCTGCCCGGCCCCACCTCGCAGGCGCGCAGGCCCGTGAGCGGCTCCTGCCGGAGCGCCGCGAGCAGGAGCTCGGTGTCCTCGGCGGGCTCATAGTAGGGCGCGCGCGACAAGCGCGAACTCCTCCGGCGTCAGCTCCTCGGGCCTCGCGTCCGCGAACGGGATCTCCTTCCGCCCCAGCGTGTTGGACAGCTTCTTCCTGCGTTGGGCGAAGGCGCGCTCCACCACCGCGTCGTAGTTGGGCGGCGCGTCGAACGACGGCGGGCGCGGCACGATCTTCACGAGCGCGCTGTCGACCCGAGGGGGCGGGTCGAACGCGCCGGGCGGCACTTTGGCCAGCAGCTCGATCGCGGCGCGGCGCTGCGCGTTGACGGAGAGGCGGCCGTAGTCCGACGTGCGCGGCTTGGCGACGAGCCGGTCGGCGAACTCCTTCTGCACGAGGAGCACCGCGACGCGGAACTCGCACGAGAGCAGGCGGAAGAGGAACGGGCTGCTGATCTGGTAGGGGAGGTTGCTCACGCACGCATCGAAGCGCGGCCAGGGCACCTGCACCGCATCGCCGCGCACCAGCTCGACCGCGGGGAAGTCGCGCGCGATGCCCTCGGCCAGCTCGGGGTCGATCTCGACGCAGACGAGCTTCGCCACGCGCGGCAGCAGGCGCTTCGTCAGCACGCCCTCGCCGGGCCCGACCTCCAGGACGATATCATCCTTCGTCAGCCCGGCGGCCTCGACGGCGCGGTCCGCGTACTGCGTCGCGCGCAGGAAGTGCTGGCCCAGGGGCGGGCGGCGGGGCACGCCCCTCGATCGGCTCGTCGCTCAAAACGATTTGGAAGGCGCCGCCGCCACGAGCGCCGCCGCGAGGCAGCATCCGAGCGCGACCTCCGCCACGCCGACCAGGGCCCCGACGTGGGCGAAGCCGCGCGTCCCCAGGTGCCAGAGCGCCCAGGGCGTCCAGCTCAGCGCCGCGGGGAGCCACGTGCCCAGACGCGGGGCGCGCCGGACGAGCCCCAGCGTGGCGAGGATGCCGGCGGCCAGCGGAGGCAGCGTCAGCAGCGCGTCCTCGTCGGTCGCGCAGGCGCCTCCGGTCGCCGCGTCCGTCACCGGCCCGAAGCACGCCACGGGGCTGGCGCCCAGGTGGATGGCGCCGCGGGTTCCGAGCAGCAGGAGGAACGCGACGAAGCCGGCGACGGCCACGAGGCCGAGGGCGCCCACGTGGGCCGCGATCCGGCGCAGGCAGGCGCTCATGCAGGGGGGTGGGCGGGGATCGCGCAAGAACCCTTGCGCCGCAGGAAGCCGATCGGGCCAAACCAAGGGAGCGCGGATGCTTCGTCCATGCGCGTCGCGATGGCGACCGACACGTGGCGCCCCGCGATGAACGGGATCGTGCGCTCGCTCGACGTGACGTGCGCGGCGCTGGCCCAGCGCGGCGTCCCGACGCGCGTCGTGGCGCCGGGGCGCTTCTCGATCCCCGCGTTCGTCTACCCGGAGCTTCGCGTCGGGTTGCGGCCCGTCACGCGCCGCGCGCTGGCGGGCGACGACGTCGTGCACGTCCACACGCCGGGGCCCGTGGGTCTCTCCGCGGCGCGGGCGGCGCGCAAGGCCGGCGCGCGGCTCGTCGTGACGCACCACACGCGCGTGGACGAGGCGATCCGGCATTTCGCGCCGCGGCCGCTGCGCCGCGCGTTGGGCGGGCTCAACGACGCGGTGCACCGGCGTCTGCTCGCGCGCGCCCACGCCGTGGTCGCGCCCACCCCGGCCATCGCGGAGGACCTCGCGCGGCGCTACGGCGTGCGCGCCGAGGTCGTGCCCACCGGCCTCTCGCCGGAATACCTGGCCGAGGCGCGCGCCGCGGCGAGGTCGCGCCAGCCCGGGAGCGCGCCGCGCGTCCTGTACCTGGGCCGCCTGGCGCCGGAGAAGAACCTCGACGTGCTGCTGCGGGCATTCGCGCTGCTGTTGCGCGGCGCGCCGGACGCCACGCTCGTGATGGCCGGGGTGGGGCCCGACGCGGCGCGGCTGCGCGACCTCGCGGCGTCGTTGGGCTTCGCCTCGCGCGTCGTGTGGCTCGGCTTCGTCCCCGAGGCGGAGCTTGCGCGCGTGTATGCGAGCGCCGACGCGTTCGTGTCGCCTTCCACCTACGAGACGCAGGGGCTCACCGTGCTCGAGGCGATGGCGGCCGGCGCGCCGGTGGCCTGCCCCGACATGGACGTGTTCCGCGAGCTGACGAAGGCGGGGGCGGTCGAGCCGTTCGCGCCGGACGACGCGGAGAGCGCCGCGCGGGCCATCGCGCGCTGCCTGGAGGCGCGCCCCGCGCGGGCTGCCGCTGGGCAGCGCATCGTGGAGCGGAGCACCGCGGACGCGAGCGCGGCGCGGCTGCTCAGAATCTATGGACCATAGGCGGGTCGCAGGCGTCAGCGCGCGTGGCATGCGCGCGCGAAGAGCGCCGAGCTCAATCCGATCCCACCTACGCATACGGGGTGGATGCAGAGGACGCCGATCACAGAGGCGGCGCCCACGACCAAGGCCCCAATGGCCATGAGAGGGGCGACCGGCGTGGCCGTATGCATGCACGAAATTCGCCCGGGTCGGGACTTAACCCTTGCCCTATGTCTCCGGGGAGGACTCACGACCTTGCGAACAACAGGAGGGAGCCAAGGACGAGCGCGCCGGTTCCGAGCAGGCCGAATGCCAGCCCCACGAGGAACGAGAGTCCTCCTTCGGTGGGCTCGTTCCGGGCTTTGCAAGACCTCCAATGCCGGTAGGTCCCGAGGTTCATGCCGAGGCTGACTCCCACAAGGGGAACGCCTGCCAGCGCATTCCGCTGGAGGTGCCACGTGAACGCCCCAAGGCCAGCGAGGCTTGCCATCAGAGCGAGGCTCGCGAGGCCAAGATCGTAGCCGATGCATCTCATGCACGGCCGCTTCTGGCCCGTTGCCAATTGACGGTCGAACGCGGTGAAGAACATGCCCCAAAGGAGGAGGCCCGTGGCGATCGCGGCCTCGATCCAGATCAGAGGGGAACCCGGTCTCGTCTCGGCCATCGTGACGAACACGACGACGCCCGGCGCCATGTAGGGGAGGCGCGCTATTGCATGCCACCAATTCTGAGACGACAACCGATCACGATCCGGGAACTACGCTTCGCCGGCCGTCTGGGGCCCGACGAGGGTCTGAAGCCCCGACCAGCCAAGGCAGCCCGTCTTGAAGACGATCGAGGCTACGATGACGCCGAGAGCCCAGAGTGGATCCACCGTGGCGGCCAACACGAGCGACCCTGCTGCGATCCCTGTCGAAAGGACCAGCGCCCCAGCGCAGAACCAACCTTCCACGCGTGCCGACACCACGGTCCTTCCCCCAGTTTGAACGGGTGTGGTCTTCTTAATCGTTTTCAAGTTCGTCATGACGAACCCCTTGGTAACAGCTAGCGCATGCCGCGCGGAGGTCCGCGGGGCCCGCGGCCGAAGTCGTCGTGCTCGGGCGCCGGGGGCAGCACGAACAGGTGGTACTTCTCGCCGGGGTTCTGGATCTCGGAGACGATGCGGTTCGAGATCAGCTTCTCGGGCTGGTGGAGCGCCTTGACGCGGCCGTCGATGTCGCGGAACGACTTGAACGGGCCGTTGCGCTTCTTGTCGTCGAGGATCGCCTGCATGAGCTTCTTGCCCAGGCCGGGAAGAAGCTCGAGCTGGTGCATGCGGAGGCTCACGGGGCCCGCGTTGTTGTAGAACGTGACGAAGCGCTCCTCCTGCGCCTTCACCATCTGCTCGATGACGTAGGGCAGCTCGGACTGCGCCGCGTGGGTCATGGCCTCGAAGGGGACGCGCCCGCGCACGTGGTCGATCAGGCTCGCCGGGTCCTCCTTGAGGACGCTGACGCGGTCGCCCACCAGCAGTGTGACGTTGGGCTTGGGGGCGAGCTCCAGCGTGACGAAGTTGCGCTCGCCCACGCCGTAGGCCACGGGGTCCTTCCGGCGGTTGTCGTCCGGACGTCCCTTGGGCAGGTAGTCCAGGATGTAGACGTGCTCCTCCATCGGATCCCCTCCCGTCGGACTACGCGAACTCCCGGACGGTGTCGAGGATCTTGTTGATCTCGGCCTCGTCGGGCACGGAGCGGTCGCGCGCGAAGACGGCCCTCACGTCGTCGGCGTGCGTGGGCATGATGTCCGCGAGCCGGTACGCGAAGTACTCGGTCATGCGGCCGCCCAGCTTGAGCAGGCGCTGCGCCAGCTCGTCGGACCTCTTGGGGTCGATCTTGGTGAAGAGCTTGGCGTGCTCCAGGGCGAGGTTCTGCTCGTAGGAGAGCTCCGCGCGAGAGCCCTGCTCGCGCTCCAGCAGCTCGCGGACCTCGCTGATGGTCACGAGGCGCACCGGCTGCGCTGCGGCTTCCTGCGGCTTCTCGACGGCCATCGGACTCACTCCTGCGTGGGCGCGGGGGTAATGAGGCGGAGGTGCTCGGGGCGCGCGATGATCGTCTTGACCTTGTGGCCCGCGCGCACCGCGATGACGAACGCGTCGCCGCGGCGCTCCAGGACGTTGCCCGTGAGCCCCTGGAAGCGGGGGTGGGGCATGCCGCGCTGGACGGACGCGTTGATCGTGATGGCGACCTTCGTGCCGGGCGGGTAGTCGCGCAGCGAGTGCGTGACGGGGGGCTTGCCGCGGGCGCGGGGGTGCTTGGCGAGCTTGTGGCGGGTCTTCGAGCGGAAACCCTTGGAGCGGACGACCATGTGTCTTGTTCCTCCGTTTGTCGCTACAGATGGAGCGTGCCCCGTGGGGGGCGTAGGGCCGCGAGACAGGTGCTCTGATAAATACCTAGGCTCGCCGGGCGCCGGGGCTCCGGACGCTGGGCTCTGGACGCCGGGGCTCTGGGCTCAGGACTCGGGACTCAGGGCTCCCGCCTGCCTGCAACCGGAGAGCCCTG
>JAXDQU010000014.1:0-15476 GCA_034667685.1 Thermoplasmata archaeon
GATGGCGTCTTGGATCAAGGACTTCAAGGTCGGGTCCCTCCGGTGAGTCCGCTACGCTGAGCGAGCAGCGCGGCGGCGTGCAATCCCGGCTTACCCAGGAGGGACGGCGGCCTATGAAGCTGCCGAAGTGGAATTCTCGGCGAAGGGCGTGTTCGTGGCGCTCCTTTCCCAACACCGCGTATCCGAGGCATCCGCGGATTCCGGGATTCATGGTGTTGGGAAGGGAGCGCCACCCAGACAGACCGGGGATGCCTAGAGCGGCCGCCCGCGACGGTAGGTGCCGACGCGCTCGCGGCGGTCGACGTACGCGCGCTCGTAGGGGCGCGCGCCGAGCATGCCGCCGAGCACCGCGCCCAGGAACATCGCGATCAACGTGCCCACGAGGACGCCGACGACCTGGCCGGTCCAGTTGCCGAAGCTGACGCCGTAGAAGGTCGCCCAGTAGCCGAGGTTGTAGGCCGTGCCGGCCCAGTAGACCAGCGCGCCCACGAGGAGCGCCATCACGACGCCCCAGACGGCGACGCCGAGGCCGTTCGCCACGCCCGAGCCGCGCGCCATGCGTCCGGCCGCGAGGCCGCCGAGGAAGTAGGCCACGAACTGCGCGATCAGCAAGCCCGCGATGCCGGCCACGGCCAGGCCGTTGAGGTCGAGGGCGCCGGTGTTGGTCCCGGCGCCGCTCTGGTTGTAGGCCGCGTTGCCCAGGAGCGCCAGCACGATGCCGGTGAGCACGAGCATCCAGAAGGCCGCGACGTTCCATCCCAGGAAGCTGTCGCCGAAGGAGAAGCCTGGGCGGTCCGCGCGGTCCGCGACGACGCGGCGCTCCTCGTACTCGCTCGGGGGGACTGGAGTCTCAGGCGCGACCGGCGCGACGACGGGCTCGGTCGCCCGCATGACGTCGGTCGTGGTGTAGCGTTCGTCAGGAACGTCGTCCATGAAGCAGGCTAGCGCAAGGGACGAAGGATCGTCCTTCTGGCCGCTTCGTCACGCGTGGCGCCGGATCGCGCCCGCCAGCATCGGCTTGGGCATCGCGCCGACCAGCCGGTCGACCAGGCGGCCCTCCTTGAACACGAGCAGCGTCGGGATGCCCTGGATGCCGAAGGCCTGCATGACGGCCGGGTTGGCGTCCGCGTCGAGCTTGCCGAACGCGACCTCGCCGGCCATCTCGCGCGCCAGCTCGTCCACGATCGGGCCGATGACGCGGCAGGGCCCGCACCAGGCGGCCCACACGTCGACGACGACCAGCTTGTGCGCGCGCACGAAGTCCACGAACGCCTCGTCCGTGACCTCGACGGGGCGGTCCAGGGCAGCGGGGCGCTCGGCCATCTCGGCCATCATCTTCTGGCGGATCGCGGCGAGCTCGGGGTCGTGGTCCACGAGCCTCCATTCGTCCGCCTTCAGCTTGAGCGTTCGGGCACCTCGGCGGAACTCGATCGAGGCTCGGGGCTCTGGACTCAGGGCTCGGGGCTCCGGAGCCTTGAGTCCTGAGTCCAGAGCCCCGAGCCTCGAGGGCGGGAGAAACGCTCTTGCCCGAGGGTGCAGGTGGCGCCGCGATGGCCCGCGCCCACGTCTTCGTCAGCGGCAAGGTGCAGGGCGTCTTCTACCGCGACACGACCAAGCAGGAGGCGCAGAAGCGGAGCCTCGCGGGCTGGGTGCGCAACCTGCGCGACGGGCGCGTCGAGGCGGTGTTCGAGGGACCGGCGGACGACGTCGAGGCGATGGTCGCGTGGTGCCGCATCGGCTCGCCGCTCTCGCGCCCCACCTTCGTCGACCGGCGCGACGAGCCCGAGGAAGGGCTCAAGGCCTTTGAGATCCGGAGCACGGCCTGATGCAGGTCCGCCGCGCGCTCTCGGAGCCCTTCGGCGTGAACGTCTTCGTCGTGCGCGAGGACGATCGCGCGATGGTCGTCGACGCCACGAGCGGCCTCGACTGGGACGTCTTCGCGCCGCGGCTCGGGCACCTGCTATCAGGCGCCGCCGTCGAGCGCGTCTTCCTGACGCACCTGCACGTCGACCACGTGGGTGGCGCCGCGCGCATGGCCGCGCTCACCGGCGCGCCGCTGCTGATGCACGAGGACGAGGCGTTCGCGGTCGAGACCGGGGACGCGCTCGCCACCGGCGCCGCGCTCTTCGACGCGACGATGGAGGCCGCGCCGGTCACCCGGCTGCGCACGAAGGACGAGGTGCGGCTCGGCGCGCGCCGCTTCGAGGTGCTATCAGTCCCGGGCCACTCGCCGGGCCACGCCGCGCTCTGGGAGCCCGAGTCGCGCTCGCTCTTCAGCGGCGACGTGGTGTTCGAGGGCGGATCGTTCGGGCGCGTCGATCTGCCGGGCGGGGACGCGCGGGAGCTGATCCGCTCGCTGGAGAGGCTGGCCGCGCTCGATCCCGTGAACGTCTACCCGGGCCACATGCGCGCGATCGAGGGCGGGGCGCGCGAGGCAATCCTCGAATCGCTGGACAATGCGCGGCTGATGCTCGGCTGACACCGGCAACGCTTAAGCGAACCGCATCGTGATGGCGGCTCGTGAAGAAGCTCCTGGTGAAGGACTACATGACCCGCACGGTCATCAGCCTCCACCCGGACCTCACCGTGAAGGAGGCCATCGACCGCGTCATCCGCGAGGGGCACGTCGGGCTCCCGGTGGCCGAGGGCACGCGCCTGCTCGGCTTCCTCACGCCGAAGGAATTGCTGCGCAACATCGACACCTTGGGCAAGCGCGTGCGCGAGATCATCGCGCAGGGCACCGTCGTCGCGCACCCCGAGATGGACATCGAGGACGCCGCGCGCATCCTCTTCCGCATGGGCGTCAAGGAACTGCCCGTCGTCGACGACGAGGGCAACATGGTTGGCATCATCTCGACGACCGACATCATCCGCAGCCACATCGAGCGCGTCACGCCGCGCAAGATGCTCAAGCTGAAGGAGACGTTGGAGTCGCTCTACGGCGTGAGCATCGCCATCGAGCGCCAGATGGTCGAGATCGCGAACCTGCTCCCGACGCAGAAGCGCATCTACGCCGACGAATTGGCCGGCCGCAAGCGCGAATTGGCGCGCGGCCTCGCCGAGCCGATCATGGTCATCATGAAGAAGCCGCAGCCCGTGCTCGTGGACGGCCACCACCGCGTCATGGCGGCGCGCCAGATGGGCATCGACAAGCTCGATGCCTACGTGCTGAAGCTCGACCAGGAGCTCGAGCTGGGCCTGGAGCGCAACGCGCGCGCCAGCGGCCTCCACAAGCTCGACGACATCGAGATCAACGACTTCGGCCAGCACCCGCTCGTGGAGATCACGTCGCGTCTCATGAAGCCGAAGGAGTAACGCATGTCGGCCTTGGTGGTCGAGGGCGGCGCGAACAGGTCCGCGTATGCGACCGGCGCGCTCGCGGCGCTGCAGGCGGGCGGCTTCGTGCCCGACGCGGTCTATGGCACCAGCGCGGGCGGCGCGCTCGCGGCATGGTACGCGGCCGGGCAGATGGAGCGGTGCGTCGCCGTGTGGCCCTACGCCGCCGACCGCCGCATCATGAGCTATCGCCGCGTGCTCGCCGGGAAGCACGTCTTCGACCTGCGCGCGCTCTACCGCGTGCTGTATCCGGGCGAGTTCGGCTTGGACGTGGCCGCGGTCCGCCGCGCCCCGTTCCCGGTCGTGGTCACGCTCACCGACGCCGACACGGGCGAGACGCTGCACCCCGACATCCGGAAGGTGGACGACCCGCTCGCGTGGATCCACGCCGGCGCCGCGCTGCCCCTCGCCGCCGAGGCGCCCATCGAGATCGACGGCCGGCGCTTCCTCGACGGCGGCACGACCGACCCCATCCCGCTCCAGCGGGCGATCGACGACGGGCATCGCGATATCATCTGCGTGCTCAACCGGCCGCGCGGCGAGCGCAAGCCCGAGCCCGCGTGGGTCACGCGCCTCTTCGGCCGGAGCTTCCCCGGTCTGCGCCGGCACGCCGAGGCGCACCATGCCTACCACAACGCGGCGACGCGCCTCGCCGAGTCGCCTCCGCGGGGCGTGCGCGTCCGCGTCGTGCGGCCGCAGCGCGACACGGGGCTCTCGCGGACGACGCGCGACGTCAAGAGGCTCCAGGCCGCCATCGCGCAGGGGCGGGCCGACGCGGCGCGCGCCCTCCCCGATTTGGCCGCTAGCCCATCTGCGTCACGTTGAGCCCGACCGAGCCGGTGAAGCCGGACGTGTCGATGCGCACGTGCCACGTGCTCGGGCCGTCGTTGGCGAGGATCGTCTCGTTGTGCATCGTGCCGTCGCGCGTCGAGACGATGGTGGTCGGGTTCCCGCTCGCGTCGAGGATGGTGATCGCCGCGTCGCCGCTGCTCCCTTCGCGCACGACGTCCGCGTCCACGCAGAGCCAGCCTGCCTTCTCGACGCGGAAGTCCTTCGCCACCGACTGCGAGCTGGCGGTGAAGCTTTGGTTGAAGGCGTACACCGGCGTCTCGGGCGTCCCTTCCGCGGGGGCGCCGGGCGGCGTGACGGAGGGCGTCGTGAGCGGCACGCCGGAGGCCGACGAGGAGCCGGGCGCGGGCTGGCTCGGCCCGGACGCGCACCCCGCGAGCGACGCGACCAGGAGCGCGACCAGCAGCAAGGTCCGGGACGCCTGCATGCTGCGCGATTCATGCTCCTCGCGTAAATCGCTTGTGGGCTCCCGCCGTGCGTTCCTTCGATGCATGACCCAGAATGCAAGTCCGGTGAGGGGCGGTCCGCGGCCTCGGATGGGACGGCACCTTCCGCTCGCGCTCGCCACCGCGCTCCTGGCGATGGGCATCCCGGTCGTCGCGAGCGCGACGGCCCGTGGGGCCGCGGCCACCTTGGCGAGGTACGCCTTCGGCGCGCTCGCGTGGCTGCTGCGGCGCCAGATCCTCCCCGCCGGCCTCAGCCCCGGCCTCCTGCTGGTGCTCGGCGGCGTGCTCGTCATGGGCGTCGTGGCGCTCGTCGCGCTCTTCGGCTCCGCGTGGGAGACCGGCGCGCCCGAGGCGCCCAAGCCGCGCCGCGTCCACACGGAGATCCGCGTGGCGGAGGGGCACGCCAGCGACGCGTACCGCGGACCGCGCGACCTGGAGTTCGAGCGCGGCCGGGGCGCCGGCGCCCGCGTGAACGCCACCAGCCTCGACGCGGTGCTCGACCGGATGGTGGAGACAGAGATGGGCGACCCGCGCATCACGCGCGTCCTGCCCGGCTTCCTGAAGCTGAACCTCTACGCGTGCCGCGGCTGCGGGCGCGAAGGCCCTTCCTCCCAGGGCGTCGAGGGGTGCGCGTTCGAGTGCGGATATCTCGAAGGCGCGCTCGGCCGCGTCGCGGGCAAGACCGCCATCGTCCACGAGGTGCGCTGCCGCAACGCCGGCGCGCCCGCGTGCGAGTTCGAGGCCTGGTACTGATGCCCCGCGCCTTGCGTATCCTCGTCGCTGCGCTCGTCGGCGCCGTCATGGGCCTCGCGGTCTTCCTCCTGGGCGACGCGATCGGCTCGTGGCCCGCGCTCCTCGCGGCGCACGCCGCCGCGCCCCGCCTGCTGCTGCGCGACGCGGAGGCCCTGAGCCTGGCCGAGGCCGCGTGCCTGGCGCTGGGCACCGCCGCGGGCCTCGTGCTCGCGCGCTGCTCCTGGCGCTCGTACGGCGTCGCCTCCTACGTCGCGATCGTCTCGGTCGTCGCGGGCTATCTTCTCCACGAGGCCACGGTCACGCTCCCGGGCGCGCCCGCCTCGGCGCTCCCCTTCTCGCTGCTCCTCTTCCTCGCCGAGACGGCGAGCCTCACGCTGGCGGCCGTCCATGCGTTCTACGGCCTCGACGTCGCCGCGCGGAAGCGGTGGGCGCGCCGCAGCGACGCGCAGCCCTTCTCCTGCTATTACCTGCCGCGCGTGGCGTTCCACGTCGCCGCGTACAACGAGCCGCCCGAGCTGGTCGAGGAGACGCTGCGCAGCATCCTCGCCCTCGACTATCCGCGCGACCGCGTCAACGTGATGCTCCTCGACGACTCCACCGACGAGGCCGCCGTCGCGCGCCTCGCCGCCTTCTGCGCGGAGAACGGCGTGGGCCACCTGCACCGCAACGACCGGCGCGGGTTCAAGGCGGGCGCGCTCAACGACGCGCTCTCCGCCACGCCCCCCGAGGCCGAGCTGATCGCCGTCGTCGACGCGGACTACCAGGTCGATCCGGCGTACCTGCGCGAGACGGTGGGATACTTCGTCGACCCCAAGCTCGGGTTCCTCCAGACGCCGCAGGACTACCGCAACGCCAACGAGTCGTTCATCACGCGCCGCTACTACGCGGCGGACGCGTTCTTCTACCGCGCCGTCATGCCCAGCCGGAACGAGGAGGGCGCCATCATCTTCTGCGGCACGATGGGCATCCTGCGCCGCGGCGCGTTGGAGGAGGCGGGCGGCTGGGGCGAGGCGTACCTCTGCGAGGACTCGGAGCTGTCGATCCGCGTCATCGGCAAGAGCTATCATTCGCTCTACGTCAACCGCACCTACGGGCGCGGCCTGATCCCGGCCAGCTACGGCGCGTTCCGCAAGCAGCACCACCGCTGGGCCTACGGCGGCGGCCAGATCCTCCGCGGGCACGCGCGGCGCCTGATGCGCTCCCCGATGACGCTGCGCCAGAAGGCCGACTTCCTCATGGGCAGCATCCACTGGTTCGACGGCGCGATCATGCTCCTGATGGCGCTGCTCCTTCTGGCGCTGGGCGTCGCGGAGCTGGCGGACGTCCACCTCATGGCGCAGCACGCGGACGACGCGCTGCTCCTGGCCCTCGTGCCGTTCTTCCTCCTCTTCGACGGCGTCGTGCGGCTCCACGTCGCGCTGCGCCGCTCGGTCGACCGCGCCTCGCGCGCCACGCTGGGCGTCATGGGCCTCTGGATGTCCGTGAAGCTGAGCAACGCCTGGGGCGCGACGAAGGGCCTCCTGCGCATCCCGATGGCGTTCTCGCGCACCGACAAGCGCCGCGGCGCGCGCGCCCGCGAGGGGTGGCCGATCGCCGAGGCGCTCCTCTCCGCGGTGCTGCTCGCCGTCGCGCTGGGCCTCGCGTGGGACTGCTGGGTCGGCGCGACGGCCGGCCAGCTGGGCGCCTCGCGCGCCCTGCTCGCGCTCTGGCTCGCGTTCTACGGCGCGGCCTTCGGCGCGGCGCCCTGGTATGCGTTCCGCTCGCGCGTCTCCGCCTGGGCCGCGGCGCGGGCCGAAGAAGGTGTGCCCGCCGAGCCCTAGAGCCCTAGCTTCATGCTGGGGTCCCGGTCTGGGGCCTCCATGAGCGAGAAGGGCGGCAAGGCGCGCTGGCGCAAGGAGACGTACGACCCCGCGACGCGGAAGCTCCCCGAGCGGCCCAACCTGCCGGCGGACGTGCCTCCGCTCGCGGCGCCCGAGGACGTGAAGGGGAGCTACGACGAGAAGCTGGGCTTCCCCGGCGAGTACCCGTTCACGCGCGGCGTGCAGCCCACCATGTACCGCGGCCGGCTCTGGACGATGCGCCAGTACGCGGGCTTCGGCAGCGCCACGGAGTCGAACAAACGATATCGCTATCTCCTCGGCCAGGGCACGACCGGCCTCTCCGTGGCCTTCGACCTGCCCACGCAGATCGGCTACGACAGCGACGACCCGATCGCGCAGGGCGAGGTGGGCAAGGTGGGGGTCGCCATCAGTTCGATCGAGGACATGGAGACGCTCTTCGCCGGCATCCCGCTCGACAAGGTCACGACGTCGATGACGATCAACGCGCCCGCGGCCGTGCTGCTGGCGCTCTACGTCGCCGTCGCGGAGCGTCACGGCATCCCGCGCGAGAAGCTCGGCGGCACCGTGCAGAACGACATCCTGAAGGAGTACATCGCGCGCGGGACGTATATCTTCCCGCCCGAGCAGTCGATGCGCCTCGTGACGGACCTCTTCGACTTCTGCGCGCGCGAGGTCCCCCGGTGGAACACGATCAGCATCTCGGGCTATCACATCCGCGAGGCGGGCGCCACCGCCGCCCAAGAGCTGGCGTTCACGCTCATGGACGGCATCACGTACGCGGAGGCCGCCCAGCGCCGCGGGCTCGACGTGGACTCGTTCGCCGGCCAGCTATCATTCTTCTTCAACGCGCACAACGATCTCCTGGAGGAGGTCGCCAAGTTCCGCGCCGCGCGGCGCATGTGGGCCAGGATCATGCGCGAGCGCTTCCACGCCAAGGACCCGCGCTCGTGGATGCTCCGCTTCCACACGCAGACCGGCGGCTCGACGCTCACCGCGCAGCAGCCCGAGAACAACGTCGTGCGCGTCACCGTGCAGGCGCTCGCGGCGGTGCTCGGCGGCACGCAGAGCCTGCACACGAACAGCATGGACGAGGCGCTCGGCCTCCCCACGGAGAAGGCGGCGCGCATCGCGCTGCGGACGCAGCAGATCGTGGCCGAGGAGAGCGGCGTCGCCAACACGATCGACCCGTTCGCGGGCTCCTACCACGTCGAGAGCCTCACCGACAAGCTGGAGGCGGAGGCGTGGCGCCTCATCGAGCAGATCGAAGGCATGGGCGGGATGCTGCGCGCCATCGAGCGCGGCTGGGTCCAGCGCGAGATCCACGAGAGCGCGTACAAGGCGCAGCGCGACCTCGAAGCCTCGCGTGCGATCGTCGTGGGCGTCAACGAGTTCAAGCACGGCAGCGAGTCGACCGACGTCGAGATCCTCAAGGTCGATCCGGCCGTCGAGCGCGAGCAGGTCGCGCGCCTCAAGGCCTTCAAGGCGAAGCGCGACGGCGCGGAGGTCGAGAAGCGCCTCGCCGACCTGCGCCGCGCGGCCGGCACGGACGAGAACCTCATGCCGCTGATCGTGCACGCCGTCAAGGGCGGCGCGACCGTGGGCGAGATCTGCCACGCCCTGCGCAGCGTGTGGGGCGAGTACGTGCCGCCGGCGGAGATCTGATCTATTTCTTGGGGCTCTGGGCTCAGGACTCTGGACTCAGGGCTCCGGAGCCCTGAGTCCAGAGTCCTGAGCCCAGAGCCCAACGTTCGCCCCACGCTCCAGAACGGGCTTTGCCCAGGCGAGCAAGAGGAAGGCAGGTGCGACGAGCCATCCCCGCGGTGGCGGCGCTCCTGCTGCTGCCGCTGCTCCCGACGGCCTCCGCCTCCGGCGCGGGCCTCGCCATCGAGGTGCCCGACGGGCCGCTGCAGGTCGTGGACGGCGCGGCCCGCGAGGCGCTCACCGTGCACGTCATCCTCGACAGCGCGGTGTGCAGCGCGGACACGGACGTCCACGTGCGGCTCCGGGCGTATGCGCCCGGCGACGCGACCGCGAGCGTGCCCGAGGACGTCGTCGTGCGCATCCCCGCGGGCGGCTACGTCTCGCATCCCTTCGATGGCACAGCACGGGCCGACCTGATGCTCCAGGCGCCCGCGGGCGAGACCGGCCACGTCATGGTCGCGGGCGGCTACGACCTGCCCTCCGCGTGCGTCGCGGCGGGCCAGGGCAGCGCGTCGGTGCAGGTGGACGTGGCGTTCGAGCCGGCGGCCGCGTCAGCGGCTGCCCCCCAGCCTCAGCCCCAGCCTCAGCCTCAGCCCCAGTCCCAGCCCCAGCCCGACGCCTCGCCCCCCGCCGTCCAGCCCCCGCGCTCCGACAACACGATCGTGGCGCAGTCGTCCGGCTCGCACCTCGACATCCTGCCCTGGGCGCTCGGCCTGGGCATCGCCGCGGTCCTTGCCTTCGCGCTGGGGCGCCTAGGCCAGCGCGGCCAGGCTGGCGGGCGGGATGAGCTGCCCTGAGGCGGCGACCTTCTCGACCGCGGCGACGAGCGCGTCGTTGGCCGGCGTGGCGATGCCGTGGCGCGCGCCGCGGCGGACGATCTCCCCGTTGAGGTAGGCGACCTCCACGCCGCGGCCGCGCATGAGGCTCTGCTGCGTCGAGCCGCGCAGGGGGATCGCGCCCGCATCGCGCAGGACGCGCGCCGCCAGGAGCCGGGCCGCGAGCGGCTCGGGGAGGCGCGTGAGCATCGCCACCTGCCGCGGGTTCGCCCACGGGATCGCTTCGAGCCTCACGCCCTCGGCCCGCGCGACGGCGAGCCCCTCCTTCACGACGCGCACCGAGAGCCGGGGCAGGTCCGCTCGGGCGTACGCCTCCTGCGCCGTGAGGCCCGTGGCGGCCAGGATCGTGTTGTTGAGGTTCACGAGCAGCTTCGTCCAGCGCGCCCCCGCGAAGCTCCGCGTCACGCGCGCCGGGATGCCGGCCTTCGCGAAGAGCGCCGCGAGGTCGGGCCGCCCCGAGAGCACCAGCCCGCCGACGCGGCCCACCGTGACGACGCCGGGCTCCAGGAACTCCGCGTCGAGCGCCGTGACGCACCCCACGACCTCGGGCACGTGGAGCGCCGCGAGCCCCTCCGCGGCGAGGCCGTTCTGGATCGTCATCACCGGCGCGGGGCCGATCGCGTCGCGCGACGCCGCGAGCGCCGCCTCGAGGTCCTGCGTCTTGACCGCCGCGATCACGAGGTCCGCGCCGGGCGTCACGCGGTCGCTCGCGGCGAGGCGCAGCGTCCGCCCGTCGAGCGTCAGCCCCTTCTCGCGCAGCGCGGCCAGGTGCGCGCCACGGGCGACCAGCTCGACCTCCGCGTGCGGGGCGAGCGCCGCGCCCAGCGCGCAGCCGATGGCCCCCGCCCCCAGGACGCTTACACGCACGCGCGGGCAGGGCGGCCGCCCCGCAAGGGGCTTTGGGGCCCTCGCTTTGACGATCGCACCGAAGGGGTTTTTGAAGGTCTTGGTGGTGCCCGGGTCATGCGTCTCCTCGTCGCCGGGCTGCTCGCGCTGGCCCTGCTCGCGCTTCCCACCGCCTCCGCCGACTCGGCCACGGTGGGCCTCTCGAACCCCGTGAGCCCCGAGCTCTCGGCACTGCAGAAGGCCACGACGATCCCGGTCACCGTCACGCTCCACATCCCCGGCCCCACGTGCCAGGGCGAGGGCACGGCCACCGTGAAGATCACCATCAGCTCCTCGGGGGCCGTCACCTCGACGGTCGACGTCAGCACGCTCACGTTCACCGTGCCCGCCACGATCGCCACGCCTGACCCGAACAACCCGGCGGTCCCGACCGGCCCGCAGGACTTCAACGGCAACAAGGACATCAACGTGACCTTCACGCCGTCGGGCGCCGGAGACGGCAAGACGAATGTCATTGCGTCATTCGACGGCAACGTCAACGGTTGCTCCCCGCAGCCCAACCCGACCGACCCCACGAGCATCACCGCGGCCGGCTGGTCCCCCGCGCAGGCCTCCATCAACGTCACGACGACGTCGGTGGCGGCCACGCCCACCACGAACACGACCACGACGCCCACGAACACGACGACGTCCTCGACCCCCGCGGGCACGACGCCCATGTCGACGAGCCCCGTGGGCCCGACCGTGGGCGACCAGACCTCGACGCCGCCCGCCGACACGACGCCCGCCAAGAAGGGCCTGCCCGGCCCCGAGGTCGGGCTCGTCGTGGCCGCCGTCGCGGCGATCGCGGTGATCGCGTCTCGCCGCAGCAAGTAGGATCATTCCCCCGCGCGCCGCCCTCAACCCGCGAGGAACGGACGCATCGCTTCGCCGCGGTGCGCCCGCCGATGAGAACGGGACGCTGGCGCGCGGGTCACGCTCTTCTCTTCTGGATCGTGCGCCGTGAAACGTGGAACGTGTGCCGTGAACGTGAACGTTGAACGGACATCGTGAACGTGAACGGCAGGATGGCGCCGCGGCTCAGCTAGATCTGGCCAGATCTAGCCGGGCCGGTCGTTCACGTTCACGGCGTCCGTTCAACGTTCACGTCGCACGGCACACGTTGCACGAAATCTACAGCCCCAGCGCCTTCGCCGCCAGGATGGCGCGCTCCTGCTCGGAGGTCCCGGCGTAGATGCTCGTGGCGCGGGCGTCGCGGTTGAAGCGTTCCACCGGCAGCTCGCGCATGAAGCCGGCTCCGCCGTGGATGCGGAGGCTCTTCTGCGTGACGTGCTTGGCGGCCTCGCCGGCGAAGAGCTTGGCGGCGGCGATGTCGGCGCTGGCGTCCTCGCCGCGGTCGCGCTTGTCGGCGGCGGCCCACGTGAGGAGGCGGCTGGCGCGGAGCTCCAGGTCGAGCTGCGCGACAAGGAACTGGATGGCCTGGAACTGCTTGAGGGCCATGCGGAACTGCTCGCGCTGGCCGGCGTACTCGATGGCGTCCTCCAGGCTGGCCTGCATGATGCCCACGGCGATGGCGGCCGCGCCCAGGCTGGCCAGCTCGCCGCACTGCTGGTTGATGGCGAGGCCCGCGCCCTCCTCGCCGAGCCGGAGCGTGGCGGGGACCTCGACGTCGTTCAGGAAGACCTGCGCCATGTCGCTGCCGCGGAACGCCATCGTGCGCTCGGGGGGCGCGACGCGCACGCCCTTGGCGTCGGCGGGCACGACGAACGCGGTGAGGCCCGCGGGCGCCTTGGCGAACGTGATGAACGCGCTCGCGTCCTGCGCGCCCACGACGAAGCTCTTGACGCCGCGCAGTACGTAGGCCTCTCCCTTCTTGGTGGCGCGCGTGGCGACGCCGCCCACGTCGGTGCCGGCGCCGGGCTCGCTCATGGCCCATGCGAGGAACTGCTGGCCCGCGAGGGCGGGTGCGAGGAAGCGCGAGCGGGCCTCCTCCGAGCCGCGCGTGGCGAGCGGGTAGGTTCCCAGCGCGTTGAGGTTGTTCAGCGCGAGCGCGACGACGCCGCTGGCGCGCGCGACCTCCTCGATGGCGAGGGCGAAGCTCACGGTGTCCGTGCCGGGGCCGCCCAGCTCCGCGGGCACGAGCATGCCGGTGAGGCCGAGCTGTCCGAGCGCGGCGAGGGCGTCCTTCGGGAACGCGCGCTCGCGGTCGAGGTCGTCGGCCGGCTTGCCTTCGAAGCTCGCGGCCAGCTCGCGCACCGTCTTGCGGATCAGGTCCTGGTCGGGCGTGAGCGCGAAGGGCATGGGGGAGGGAGCGGGCTGCGCGTGATAAAAAGGATGCTCCTCCGATTTCACTCGGCATGAGGGATGGGCTTCTCCGGCCGGCGCAGCGCCTCCCACTCCGCGAGCACGGGATCGACCATGGAGAGGATGAGCGGGCCCAGGAGGAAGCCCGCGGGGCCGAACGTCGCGAGGCCGCCGATGGTGCCCACGAGCACGAGGATCGGGTGGACGCCCTCGGTCTTGCCCACGAAGATCGCGCGGATCCAGTTGCCCGCGACGCCGGCGAGGAACATCGCCCAGAGGAGCAGCGCGGCGCCTTGCCAGACGCGCCCGTCCAGGAACGCCCACGCGGAGGCCGGGAAGACGACGACGCCCATGCCCAGCGCGGGGATCAGGTTGAGGACGGTGAGCACGGCGCCCCAGAAGACCGGGTTGGGGAAGCCCAGGAGCCACCAGACGACGCCCGTGATCACGCCGATGCAGGTGGCCACGAGGAACGTGCCCAGGAAGAGGTTGCGCATGCGCGCGGCGACCGCGTCGAGCAGGTGGTCGGCGTGCTCCCCCGGGAGCGGCAGCGCGTCCCTCACCCACGCCGCGAACTTGTGCCCCGTGACCAGCGTGTAGTAGAGCACGAAGAGGAAGACGCCGACGTTCATCAGCAGCGCGCCCACGAAGGAGAGCGTGGGCAAGGCGGAGGCGTGCAGCGCGGCGAGCGCGTCGTCGCTGGCCTGCTTGACGGAGGCGGCGGCCGCGTCGGGCGAGACGCCCAGGCGCACCAGCAGGTGCTCCACCTGCGGCCCCAAGGTGGGAAGCTGCGCCGCGAAGTCGCGCACCTCGTTGACCAGCTCCCAGCCCAGAAGGAAGAGCGGCACGTCCACCGCGACGCAGAGCACGAGCACGATGCCGATCGCCACGAGGTGCGGGTGGCGCCAGCCGCGCGACATCCGCCGGTAGGGCTTGAGCAGCAGGAAGCCCACGACGAGGCCGAACGTGAGCCCCGAGAAGATCGGCCGGAGGAGGACGAACGTCGCGAAGGCGAGGATCGCCAGGACCGCCACGAGGAAGCGCGTCGCGCGCTTGCGGGTCTCATGCTCCGCGTCCGCCACGCGCAACGGGCGGGCTGGCGAGGGGAAGGCGGTTTCGGCTACGGGTCGGCGCTGGCCGTCAACGTGGGGGCGAGCACGTCGGGTCGCCGTTCTGGTCGGTGAGCACGCAGACGGACGCGGCGCGCGGCGCGGGGGTCGGCTCCGCCAGCTCGCCGCGGTACGCGAGCGACACGTCGGCCAGCACGTGCGCGGCGTCGGGCGCGGCGCAGACCGTGGCGTTGCGCGCGGCCGTCCCCTCGGGCGGCATCGTCACGTTCGCATCGTCCAGCGCGACCGAGACAGGCGGCTGGCTCGTGGCCGAGAGCGTCAGGTTGTCCCACGCGGCGGCGCGGCTGGTCAGCGCGATGGGCACCTGCGCGCACGCGCCGGCCCGCAGCGCCGTGGGCGGCGACCAGGCGAGGTCCACGAGCGGCGGGACGGCGGGGGTTGGGGTGGGGAGCGGCGTGTCCGGTCGGGGTGCCGTGCACCCAACGACGAGGAGGAGCGCGAGCCACGCGACGCGCATCGGGCGGGGGAAGGCCTCACGCCTTCTTCAGCTTGGCTTCCAGCGCGTCGATCGTCGCGCGGAACGCCTTCGCCGTCGCGCTGCTTGAGTCCGACCAGACGTAGGGCACGCCCTTCTGCGCGCTCTGCTGCACGCTGGGCTCCAGCGGGATCGAGCCGAGGAGGTCGACGCCCTGCTTCTGCGCGAGGTCGCGCGCGCCGTTCTCGCCGAAGATCGGAGTCGGATCGCCGCAGTGCGGGCAGACGAAGGTGCCCATGTTCTCGACGATCCCGAGGACGGGCAGCTCCATGCTGCGCGCGAACTGGAGGCTCTTGGTCACGTCGAGGATCGCGACGGCCTGTGGCGTGGTCACGAGCACGACGCCGTCGGCGTCCTTCAGCAGTTGCGCGATCGTCAACGGCTCGTCCGACGTGCCCGGCGGCAGGTCGCACACCAGCAGGTCAAGCTCGCCCCAGTCCACGTTGCCCAGGAGCTGGTGGATGACGTTCATCTTGATGGGCCCGCGCCAGATGATCGCGCTGTCCTTGCCCTGCAGGAAGAACTCCGTCGACATCACGCGAAGGAAACCCCCGCTGCCGTTGGGCGCCGTGACGTCCACGGGCTGGATGTCCTCGCTGTGGCCACCGGGCTTCGCGTGCTCCAGGTCGAGCATGATGGGCACGTTCGGGTTCGTCAGGTCGAGGTCCAGGAGGCCGACCTTCCAGCCCTGGGCCGCGAACGCCGCCGCGACGTTGACCGCCACGGTCGTCTTGCCCACGCCCCCCTTGCCCGACATCACGATGATGGTGTGCCTGATCCGCCGCAGGTTGTCCGCGATCGCCATGCGGAGGCGGAACTGCTGCGCCATCCGGTCCTGCTGGAGGTTCGCGGCCTGCGCCTGGCCGGTCGTCTGGAGCGGGATACCCGGGCCGCGCGCCGGCGCCGTGGGCAGGGACATGGTCGCGCCAAGACGCGCGCCCCTCCTGAAGGTTTGCCGG
>JAXDQU010000015.1:0-22231 GCA_034667685.1 Thermoplasmata archaeon
GCGTGTTGGCGTCTTGGCGTGATGGCGGAAAGCGAAGCGCCACGCGGAAGATGAAAACAAGAACCTCGCAGCAACTGAGAAGGCGATGAAACGAGACCTATCCCACGAATGGGATCGGGAAGGCCGAGGGCGCCTCGCCGGCGCGCTCGGGCGGGTGAGGCTTCTGCAGGTCCTCGACCCGTTCGAGGATCACACGCTGGCCGAGAGGTCCGTGATCCGTTCTCTCACCGCCTTCAGCTCGGCTTCCAGCTCGCTCGCGTAGTCTTCCAACCAGGCCTTGCGCTCCTCGCGGGTGAAGTAGCGCCGGCCACCGTAGGCTCCTTGGCACATCGTCGATCACTGCGCCCTTGCGGGCACGAAGGAGGGGTGGGTCTTCCGGGGGCATGATGACCCGATGGCGGCGTGACCGGGTCGCGCGCGGGCCGGTCAAGCGCCTGACTTGCGGCCATCGCGAGCGCTGAGCGAAGCGAAGCGCGAGCATGGCCGCAGGCGAAGGCGCTTGAGAGGCCGAACCCGACGAGCGGCCCGCAGGCCGCGAGGAGAGGAATTCGGCCGAATCACGCGATGCGAAGCACGACCTTGCCCGCCGCGTCGCCCTTGGCAAGCCGGGCGTACGCCTCCGCGCCGCGCTCCAGCGGGAAGACCTCGTCCACGATGGCCTTCAGGCGTCCCGCGAACACGAGGTCCATGACGGCGTCGAACTCGGCGCGCGTGCCCATCGTGCTGCCCAGGATCGCGAGCTGCTTCCAGAAGACCTGGTTGACCTCCATCGGGAAGTCGTAGCCCGTCGTGCCGCCCACGGTCACGATGCGCCCGCCCCGCGCCGCCGCGCGCAGGCTCCGGCTCCACGTCGCGGCGCCGACGTTGTCGACCACGACGTCCGCCCCGCGCTTGTCGGTGAGGCGCGACACCTCGCGCGCCCAGTCGGCGCTCGCCAGGATGCCGTGGTCCGCGCCCAGCGACCGCGCGAGCTTCAGCTTGCCCTCGCTCGTGCCCACGACGATCACGGGCGCGGCGCCGGCGAGCTTCGCGATCTGGATCGCCGCCGTGTTCACGCCGCCCCCCGCGCCCACGACGCAGACGCTCTCGCCCGCGCGGAGCTGCGCGCGCGTCACGAGCATGCGCCACGCGGTGAGGAACACGAGGCTCGCGGCCGCCGCGCCCTCGAAAGGAAAGCCATCCGGCACGCGCTTCAGGTTCGCCGCCGGGACGACGGCGTGCTCCGCGAAGACGCCGCGCGCGTGCTCGCCGATGAGCCGGTGCTCGCGGCACAGGCTGACCTCGCCCTTCCGGCACATCGCGCAGTGGCCGCACGAGAGGCTCGCCCACACCACGACGCGGTCGCCCGGCTTCCAGTCCGCGACGCCGGGGCCCACCTTCTCCACGACGCCCGCCGCGTCGCTGCCGCCCACGTGCGGCTTGGATAGCTCCAGCCCCTTCCACCCCTTCAGCACGAAGAGGTCGAGCCGGTTGAGCGCGGCGGCGTGCGCGCGGATGCGGACCTCGCCAGGGCCGGGCTCGGGCGTCGGGAGATCGAGCACGCGGAGGTTGGCGAGGTCGCCGTGCTCGTGGAAGCCGAGGGCCTTCATGGCGTCCGCCCAACCGCGCGGCGGCGGATAATCCCGTCGTCAGACCTCCAGGGGCGCGGCGTCCAGCGTCAGCCGGAACGGCAGCGCGACCTGGCCGGCCGGCTCGCTGACGCGGACCGTGCGCGCGTTGAGCGGGATGGAGGTGACCACCGGCGCCAGCACCTTTCCCGTGGGCTGATCGCGCGTCCAGATGGCCTTGCCGTGCTCGTCGAGCAGCTCGACCCGCGCGTCCGCGAGCGGCAGCGTCGAGCTCCACGCGACCGCAAGGTTCCGCCACCTCACCCCGTCCATGGGCGCGACGGGATAGACGAAGGCCGAGCCCGCGCCGGACAGACGCGCCGTGTCGTTCACGCTCGTGGGGAGCGCCGGGCGCGCCGCGGCATGCCGCACCGCGACGTGGAGCGTGACGCCGGCGGGCCGGAGGAGACGGTCGGCGGCCAGCGTCGCGTGCCACGCGCCGCCGGAAAACGCGCGCCCGACGACGAGCGTGGGGCTGCGGTCCCCCTGCGTGAAGGCGATGCCGCCCCCCGCGTGGTCCACGAGCGACAACGACCAGCCCGCCAGCGCGGCCGATCGGGGCGGCACGTCGGCCCGCACGACGATGGCATCCACGCTCGCCGGGTCGTCCACCGGGAACGCCACGGTGAAACCGTCGGAGCCAGGTGCCACGGCGCCACGGTAGTCCTGCGCGAAATCCGGCGGCGCGGATGGGCTCGGCACGCGGCCCGTGGGCGGGTCGCCGATGATGGCTGGCGGCTCGTACGGAAACGTCTTGGGCGACCGGAGCGCGATGTCCACGGGCGGGAAGAGCAGCGCCACGGGCGCGGGGGCGGGCGCCGGTGCGGGCGTCGGCGCGTCGGGCATCAGGACGGCGGACGCGGCGAACCCGCTCAGGACGAAGGCCACGAGGGAAAGGGGAAGCTGCGTGCCCGAGCGCATGGGACGCAGCGCAACTGGCGCGCAGATAAGCAACCTCAGCGCGACCTCTCACGCTGCGATGTCGTCACGTCACAGGTGCGTGATCGGCCCGAGCCCGTAGAGAGGAAGGAGCGCGAGCAGGAAGCCCAGGATCGCGCCGCCGTTCAGGAGCGGGAGGCCCGCCTGCGGGTTGCCCTTGAGCACGAACCACATGAGCGCGAGGAAGCCCACGAGGCTGCCGAGGAGCGTGGCGACGGAGACGACCAGCGCGCCCGAGACGCCCGCGAGCGTGACGGTCGGGTCGAGGAACGAGAGCGCGGAGACGACGAGCACGCCCGGGATCACGGCGTCGCCCAGGCCCATGAACATGGCCTCGCGCGCCTCCTTCTTCTCCTCGGGGTCGGGGTTGCGGATCTTGCGCGTCTCCTCGAGGAACGAGTAGCCGCGGTGCTTGGGCACGACGAACATGATGGGGAGGCGCAGCTCCAGCACGCTGTCGGCCAGGTCGAGCATGTGCTTCGTGCGGTAGACGGCGATGGCGTCGTAGATCGCGAACGCCACGAGGAGGATGAGGCTCGGGATGATGCCGAAGCTGATGCCGAAGATGCCCGCCGCACCCGCCGCGACGAGGATGCCCACGATATCGATCACGTACCACTCCGGGTAGAACCACAAGAGCGCGGTGAGCGCGAGCGCCGCGACGCCGCCGGTGATCTCGGCGGCCGACAGGCCCAGGACGAGCGGCGCGCCGCCGGCGGCCTGCGTGAGCAGGGGCGCGGCGACGTAGTAGACGGTGAGCAGCACGGAGCCCAGCACGATGTACTTGATCAGCACGCGCTTGCCGTACTTCGCGATGAGCAGGATGACGATGGTGAAGACGACGACGATGGCGAGGTAGATCGGCGCGTTGGCGAGGCTGTTGGGGTCGGCGAACGCGCGGACGTTCTGGCTCGCGAACGTGTAGGAGAAGAGCGCGGCGAGCGCGATGGAGGCGACGAAGAGCGCGCCCATGAACGCGACCGCCGGGGCGTCGCGGCGCAGGTCCGCGCGCGTCGGGCCGGTCTGCGTCGCGTCCACCACGGGGTTCGTCATCGGCCGCGCGAGCGGGGCGGGGCGCTATGAGGGCTTCGGCATGCGCTGGCTCAGACGAGGTCGGGCGCGGGGCTCCTGACGTCGAGCGTCGTCGTGCTCTCCACGCTCGCGGGCGTCATCTGCGCGGGCTTGTACTGGAAGCCCACGTAGAGGTCGAGCTGGTCGCGCTTGTGCGCGTCGGGCAGCGCGCCGTTGGCCTCGAACTGCGCGAAGTCCACCGGCTTCCAATACTGGTCCGTGCCGGGCGGGAGGACGCTGTACGCCTCGCCCGTGCCCCAGTCGTAGAGGTGGTTGAAGCTGGGGCGGTTGACCATCGGGATCTGCCACGCGGGGCCGCCGGAGAGGGCGACGAACTTGATCATGTGGATCGGCTCGCGCCACTGGCCCACGTCGGTCGTGCCGTAGCGCGCGGCGAGCTCGCCGACGGCCTGCCGCAGGACCTGGTCCGAGAGCGCGGCGCAGGAGAGCGGCGCGCACCAGTCGTGCTCGTCGCGCCCCTCGAACGCGTTGAGCAGCGGACCCTCCTTGTTGTCGCTGCGGCCCGCGTCGGCCGCGTGCGGGTCGCTGCTCGTGGGCGGATCGAAGTTGATCGCGCTCATCATGGGCCCCAGCGTCGCGCCTTCGAGCGCGACCTGCATGTCGCTGCGCCACTGCTCATAGATCGCCATGCCGGGGTGGACGTACTTCGATTGGGGCGCGCCGCTGCGGAGGATCTCCGTGCCGCCGTGGTCGTCGTCCCAGCAGTAGCCGCAGTCGCGCCAGTCGCGCAGCGCGTCGACGGCCGCTTGCATCTGCGGCTCGACGTCGTGCTCAGATGCTCCGATGACGTAGGGCCCGAGCTTGTAAGCGAACGGGTTCTCCGTGCTGATGCGGTGGTTGATGGCCTCCAGCTCGGGGACGCCGAGCTTGTGGTCCGGGCTGCTGGCGATGGCGTCACGGATCGCCTGGTCGTACAATTCGACGCGGTGGACGCTGCCCCACTGCTCGCGCGCGGCGCCCGCGCTGAACCCCTGCTCGGGGAGGTTGTTCCAGTTGACCGTGTAGCCCTGCTCGGGGTTCACGATGTGCGGCATCTCGTGGCCGGTGCGCAGGCCCGTCCAGTCCCAGAGGCCCGCGATGCGCGGCAGGCGCGAGTCGTAGCCCATCGCGCGGACCGGGTTGCCGCCCCAGTGGAAGTAGGCGATGTTGCCGGCGTCATCCGCGTA
Source organism: Thermoplasmata archaeon (assembly GCA_034667685.1). GTDB lineage: Archaea > Thermoplasmatota > SW-10-69-26 > JACQPN01 > JAJPHT01 > JAJPHT01. The sequence continues at coordinate 4,805 of JAXDQU010000015.1, forward strand.
GTTGAAGTTGAACGTGAAGCGGAACTGCTCCATGTGGTCCGCGAAGCCGGTCAGGTTGCTCTCCTGGCCCAGCGTTAGCCACATGAGGCCGCTGTGCAATTCGTCGCCGCGCGTCGTCGCCTGGCGCACGAAGGCGTAGCCCGCGTTCTCGTTGAGCGCGAAGACCGGACCCTCGTTCGTGCGGCAGACCTCCTGCGTCGCGAGGATCGGCGGGCTCTGGTCCACCGCGCTGGGCTTGCCGAGGTACGTCTCGGTGCGGCAGGCCATCGGCGTGATATCACCGGTCGTGCCGTTGTAATATTCTCGGGGGTTGCCGGGGACGAGGCGTTCGGCCACGACGTCCACCTGGTCGCCGTCGCCGCTCGTCACGGTCCACGAGTAGTGCTGCGCGCGGCCGATGATGACGCCCGGCGCGCCGCCCACGCCCATGCCCAGCGCCTCGTAGCCCGCGCCGTGCAGCGCGACCTCGTAGGGGATCATCGGGCTGTAGTACGCCATCTGCGGGCCGCCCAGCAGGAGCGCGTTGCCGCTGCGCGAATACTTCGGCGCGATGAGGCCCGCGTTGCTGCCCCACTTGAGCGGCATGCCCGCGTCCACCGTGCTCTGTGCAAGGTCGCCGAGGCTGCCCGCGCAGTCGCCCGCGACGCCGCTCGTGGCGACGAGGCACCGGACGTCGCCGAAGGGTGTCGCGTTGGCCGCGGCCCACGTGACGTTCCACTGCGCGGCCGGGATCTCGGCGAAGGAAAGCGGGCGCTCGCCGCTCTCGAAGCGCCCCTCGTTGGCGGGGATCGTCGAGTACGACTCGTTGTCGTACATCCACACGAGGTCGTGGAACGCCTTCTCGACCTCGTCCGCCGGCAGCGTCCGCGAGAGCTGGAGCAGGAGCTGGGCATTTGATAGCTCCTGGTCGCCGCCGCCCACGCCGAAGATCGAGAGCAGGTAGTCCGCGATGGCGACGGTGTCCTCGGGGATCCACGGCTCGGGCGCGTGGCCGATGGCGACCTCCTCCGCGGGCAGGAGCGTCGGGTCGCGCTTGGTCTGGTTGAGCCAGGCGTTGACGCCGTCGGCGAACCCGAGCAGCGCGGTGCGCTGGTCCGCGGGCAGGCCGAGCCACTGCTGCGTGCGCTCGCTCTCGGTGTACAGGTCGCGCCGCGCCGCGAGGTCCATGCCCAGGTAGCTCGGGCCGAGAAGCTGCGTCGCTTCGCCGCGCCCCACGAAGCGCAGCACGTCCATCTGGAAGAACCGGTCCTGCGCCATCGCATAGCCGTTGCCGAAGAAGAGGGCATAGGCCGTGTCCGCGTAGACGTGCGGCACGCCGTACGCATCGCGCTGGATCGTCACCGTCTCCCGCGTGGGCAGCGTGAGCTTCGTCGGCTGCGCCTTGAGCGCGTGGGCCGTGACGAGGAGCGAGGGGACGACGAGGGCGAGGACGATGAGGATGGCCAGGCGGCGTGCCAGGGGAATGCCTCCCGGTGGCGCGACGCGGTGCGGGGAGGATAAGGATTGCCGGGAGCGAGGCTCTGCGTCCCCGGAGCCTCAGCCTCGGCCCCCTTAGCCTCAGCCTCAGCCTCGGCCCTAGCCTCAGTCTGTAGCCCCGACTCCTCCAGCCACAGAGGACACAGAGGGACGAGAAAAATCGCCTCTGTGATCCTCTGTGTCCTCTGTGGCTGGAGGAGTCAGGGCAACAGGCTAGGGCTGAGGCCGAGGCTGAGGCTAAGGCTGAGGCTAAGGCTGAGGCTAAGGCCGAGGCTATCGCCGCATCCTCAGATTCCGAAGCTTCTCGCGCTCGGCGCGCTGCTTCTCCTTGGCGCGGACCTGGCGCTTGTTGGGCCCCTTGCCGATGCGCAGGCCGCGCTTCATCGTGAGGAACCACCAGACGATGACGAAGCCGAGGCCCACGACGGTGAGCGCGATGTTGGCGTAGACGCCCGCCGGCGCGGGCAGCACGTAGAGCGCAGCGAGGCCGAGCGCGTAGAGGATGAACCCCGCGACCATGCCCACGAAGAGCGTGCGGAGGAGCCGGTCGTCGTCGGCCGGCTTGCTGGCGGCGGGCGTGCCCATCGGGGCGCCAACCCGGCGTCGGGGATTTGAAGGCTGCCCCGCGCGGGGCGTCGTGAAGCGGGTCCTGGGAAGCTAGAAGCGGCGCGGCGTCGCTGCGCGGCGCATGAAGTACCACGAGACGATCCTGGGCGCCATCGGCAACACGCCCCTGGTGAAGCTCAACCGCCTCACCGAAGGCCTCCGCCCGCTGGTCCTCGTGAAGTGCGAGTTCATGAATCCAGGCGGGTCGGTGAAGGACCGCATCGGCCCCGCGATGATCGAGGACGCCGAGAAGTCGGGGAAGCTGAAGCCCGGCGGCACGGTCGTCGAGGGCACCAGCGGCAACACCGGCGTGGGCCTCGCCATGGCGGCGGCGATCAAGGGATACCGCACCGTGTTCACGATGGGCGACAAGCAGAGCCGCGAGAAGCAGCTCGTGCTCAAGGCCTTCGGCGCGCGCGTCGTCGTGTGCCCCAGCGCCGTCGCGCCCGACGACCCGCAGTCGTACTACTCGGTGGCCCGCCGGATCACGCAGGAGACGCCCAACGCGGTGTACCCCAACCAGTACGACAACCAGGCGAACCCCAACGTGCACTACCGCACCACCGGGCCGGAGATCTGGCGCGACACCGAGGGCAAGGTCACGCACTACTTCGTCGCCACCGGCACCGGCGGCACCATCAGCGGCACGGCGAAGTTCCTCAAGGAGAAGAACCCGAACGTCAAGGTCATCGCCATCGACCCCGAGGGCTCGATCCTCAAGGAATACAAGGAGACGGGCGAGTACCACCCCGAGCACGCCCGCAGCTACAAGGTCGAGGGGTTCGGCGAAGATATCATTCCCAAGGCGACGTGGTTCGACTACATCGACGAGTTCGTCAAGGTCAGCGACAAGGAGAGCTTCGAGACGGCGCGGGCGCTCGCGCGGCGCGAGGGCATCTTCGCGGGCGGCAGCGCGGGCAGCGCGGTCGCCGGGGCGCTGAAGTACCTCAAGCAGAAGGACCTCGGCCCGGACGCCGTCTGCGTGATCATCCTCGCCGACTCCGGCTCGCGCTACGTCACCAAGTTCTACAGCGACGAATGGATGGAGGAGAACGGCTTCCTCGAAGCCTCGGACAGCGTGGGCCGCCTCCTCGACGCCAAGAAGGGCCCCGGCGAATTGCTATCGGTGACGCGCGCCACGACCCTGCGCCGTGCGCTGGACACGATGGCGCACCACGGCGTGAGCCAGCTCCCCGTGCTCGACGAGGACGGCCAGCCCATGGGCTCGCTGCGCGAGGAGGTCGCCACGGCGCGCGCCCTCTCGCGCCCCGAGTGCCTCAACGAGCCGGTCAGCCACGTCATGGAGCCCCCCTTCCCCGCCATCGAGGCGACCGCGCCGGTCAGCGCCGCGGTGCAGCACCTCAAGGACCACGCCGCGGTCCTCGTCCGGCGCGAGGGGCAGACCGTGGGCATCCTCTCCCGCTACGACCTGCTCAGCCACCTCGCGAAGCGGTGACAAGGGCGATATAGGCCCAGGGAGACTCCGAAGCGTGGACGAGCCCATCCTTCATCAAGCGCCCTCGCCACGCCGCGTGGCGAAGCTTCGCGCGATGGGCAGCGAAGGCCGGCTCCGGCTGGGCCTTGATCTCACCACGCTCTCCATGGAGTTTGCCCATCGCGGAGGGAAGGAAGTTTGGCGGCATCCGCCAGCGAAGTCCTCCTGAGCCACGCCATCGCCCTCGAGGAGGCCAAGCTCCCCTTCATGATCGTCGGGGCCTTCGCCGTGATGGCGCACGGGCTCCCCCGGACCTCGGGCGACCTCGACATCGTCGTCCATCTGCCGTTCGAGCACCGGGACCGCGTGCGCGCGATCCTCGAGAAGCTCGGCGGCACCGGGATCGAGGAACGGCGCGACGAGTGGGGCAAGCGCATCGTGGCCGACACGCCCTCCGGCTTGGAGGTCGAGGTCTTCTTCACGCCACCGAACGTCGTCTACGACCGGGAATACGCCCGCCGCAGGGCCGTCCCCGTCACGGGTCGCGCGATCCCATTCATCAGCCCCGAAGACCTCGTGCTCCGCAAGCTCGTCAACACGCGGTTGCGGCGCGGCCTCGACTACGACGACGCCGTCGGCGTGCTTCGCGTCCAGGGGGAAGCGATCGACCTCGCCTACCTCCGGGCGCACTGTGTCCTCTACCGCGTCTGCGACCTGCTGGAGCGCGCGATCCAGGACGCCGCGGCCTCAGGCTGAAGCCGGCGCCGGCTCGGCGCGGAGCCACGGCGCGGCGAGCAGGAGCCCGAGCGTCCCCGCGAGCAAGGCCAGAATTGCGCTGATGCGCCCCGAGGCGAGCGTCACCATGAGCGCCGCGAAGTAGCCCGCGCCCGCGAGGAAGAGCCCGGCGCCCAGCCCCGCGCGCGGGCGCTCGGGCGCGACGCTCCAGGCCAGGGCGCCGCCGGCCGCGAGCGTCCACCCCGCGAAGACGAGGGCGGAGTCCCAGAGCGGGAGGCGCGTGAGGTCGAGCGCCACGTTGAGCGCCCGCAACGTGGCCTGCGCGACGAGGCCGCCTCCGAGCATGGCGAGGCCCGTGGGCGAGGGGAAGCGCCACGCGCCCGCGACCATGACCAGCGCCGCGCCGACGCCCAGGGCGTTGACGCCGACGTAGAGCGCGCCCCGGTCGCCGCCGGTCGCGACGAAGACGACCTGCATCGCGGCGACCATCGCGAGCCCGAACGTGGCGAGGCGACGCGGCTCCACGCGTGGCGCACGCCGGGGCCCGGTCTTAGCCCTAGGCCAGGATTCAGTGCCGTATCGAGATGCTTCATAGCCACGACGCCCTTTGGCAGCGGCGGGAGTGCGAGATGAGGCCCCAGACCCCCCGAACGATCGTCGCCCTGACGCTTACCGCCGCCGGCATCGTGCTGGCGCTGGTGGGCGTCGGAGCGTCCCTCGGCTTCGTGCCCACCGGCGTGGCGACGCCCGCCGCCCAGGCCGCGCCGCGGGCCGACGTCGCGCCCGGCGGCCTGGTGGCCGACGTCGGCGTCACGCTCCACGCGCTGGGCGTCGAGAAGTCGCCCACGCTCCACCTCGACCCGCAGGCCACGCGCGGCGCCGCGCTGCCCAGCGTCCGGGTCGACCGCAGCGTGGGCACGGCCGGCACGTCCGTCCCCGTCGACCTCGACGCCCGCCTCGCGCTCGGGACCGGCGCCGCCACGACCCGCGACGCGCCCGCGGACGCCTCCACCGCGAGCGCGCAGGTCGCCAGCCTCCCCGTGCTCCACCCCGGGGCGACGGCCGCGGCGGCCGCGGTCGCGTTCGCGGGCGCCGGGCTCCTCGCCTACTTCTGGGCCACGATCAAGAAGGCCATCGCGCTCCCTCTGGTCGCATTGTACGCCAAGATCAGCCGCGCGGAGGTGTTCGAGAACGCCGTGCGCGAGCGCATCTTCCAGGCGATCCGCGACCACCCGGGCCTCTCCGCCAGCGACCTCGCGCAGCGCGCGGGCGTCGCGTGGGGCACCACCATCTACCACCTGGACGTGCTCGAGCAGACGCGCATGGTCACGAGCCTCCGCGAGGGGCGCCACCGCCGCTACTTCGAGAACGGGGCGCAGCTCTCCGCCGCGAAGGAGACCGTCGCGATCCTCCAGAACCCCGTCACGGCGCAGATCGCCCAGACCGTGCAGACGATGCCGGGCCTGACGCAGAAGGACCTCGCCCAGGCGACGGGCCTCACGCCCCAGGCGCTCCACTGGCACCTCCTGCGCCTCGTCAAGACCGGCGTCGTGCGCAAGCAGCGCGAGGGGCGCGTCGTGCGCCACTTCAGCGGCTGACCCGGCTCCGCATCCACAATGCTGATGAGCCAAGCCCCGCCGTACCGTGGCCGTGCAGCGTCGGGCCCCGGTGCTCCTTCTCGTTGTCCTGCTCGCCGCGGTCCCGATGGCGGGCTGCACGGGCCTGGGCTCGGCGACCACGAACGGCTACGGCGAGGGCGCCTGGACCCTCCACATGATCCAGGCCGACACGCTGCACAACGCGGGCCTGAGCGGCAAGGGGATCAAGGTCGCCATCATCGACACGGGCATCGACCTGAACCACGACGAGTTCCGCGGCGTGCAGATCGAGTGGGCCGACCTCGTGAACAACCAGAAGACCGCCTACGACGACAACGGCCACGGCAGCCACGTCGCGGGCATCGTCGCGGCGCAGGGCACGTGGAAGACCGTGTTCAACGGCTACCGCCTCAAGGGCGTCTCGCCCGGCGTCTCGCTGATCGTCATCAAGGCCATCGACGCGTCGGGGCACGGCGACGAGAGCCGCGTCGCGCAGGGCGTCACCACCGCCGTCTCGGCGGGCGCCAACGTCATCGTGCTCTCCCTGGGCGGCGACACGCGCGCGATCTTCGGCACCAACACCGAGGGCGCCGTGAAGCAGGCCATCTCGCAGGGCGTGTTCGTCGTCGCGGCCGCGGGCAACGTGGACAAGGACAGCGGCGAGACGAGCTGCACCGTCACGAGCCCCGCGAGCGTCGATGGCGTCATCGCGGTGGGCGCCGTCGCGCGCAACGAGAGCATCGCGTCGTTCTCGTGCCACGGCACGGGCAGCACCGGAGGCGGGGGCTCGCTGCCCATCGGCGGCCTGCGCAACCCGAGCCCCGGCACCCCCTCGCAGGACCCGGACAAGAAGCCCGAGGTCGTGGCGCCCGGCGTTGATATCACCAGCGCGTGGAAGGACGGCGGCTACGCCATCGCGCAGGGCACCAGCCAGGCCGCGCCGATGGTGGGCGGCATCCTCGCGCTGATGCTGGAGAAGCACCCCGAGCTGAAGAACCGCAATGCCGCCACCGTCGAGCGCGTGAAGGGCGCGCTGGAGGCCAGCTCGAAGAAGATCGGGCCGCTCGCCGGGCAGGGCGCCACCGCGCACGACGACTCCTATGGATACGGGCTCGTGCAGGGCGACGCGCTGATGCGGGCGCTGGGCTGACCGGCCGGGCGCGCGCTCAATCCGCGTCCTCGTCCGTCACCCGCACGCGCATGGAGCCCATCGCGTCGAGCCACGGCCGGATGCTGTACGTCAGCACGCCCTCCTTCACCGCGGGGTCCTGCGCCGCGAACGCCTCCGCCTGCTCGGCGTCGAGGCGCGCGACCATCATCCCCCCGCTATCATCGAGGAACGGGCCGCCGTGCGCGAGCGCGCCCTCCGTGAGCAGCGCCATCCAGTGCGCGACGTGCCCGCGGATCCCGGGCTGGTCGCCGAAGGCCGTTCCCTCCTGCCACTTCGGACCGGGCGCGTGCATCACGACATGGTAGACGGGGCTGGGCATGCGCCGCGATCGCACGGCTCCCGCATAGCGTTGGTTGCATCGACGAACGATTCCGCGCTCCGTTCGAGAACGGCTTTTCCTTCAGGCGGCCACCGCCCGGCTGAAGGTGGTAACCGTGAAGGATTCCCTCACCCCCGCTGATCGCCCTGAGGGCGCGTTTGTCGAAGCCGGCCGCCGCGGCGGCGAGACGGTCAAGGAGCGCTACGGCACGCCCTTCTTCCAGACCATCGGGCGCCTCGGCGCGGAGCGCGGGGCCGAGAAGGGTGGCGAGGCCCGCAAGAAGGAGCTGGGCTCCGAGGGGTACGCCAACCTGGGACGGATGGGCGGCAAGGCCGTCTTCGAGAAGCGCGGCCGCGAGCACATGCGCGAGATCGGCCGCAAGGGTGGCAAGGCGCGCGTGGCGCAGAGCAAGGCCGTGGAGTCGAACGCCTTGCCTGCGCCCAGCCCTGAGGTCGAATCGTGAGCGAGGACGCGCCTGAGACGAAGCGCCCCATGACGCTGGCCGAAGCCGGGCGGAAGGGGGGCGAGAAGGTCAAGAAGGAGCGCGGCCTCGACTTCTACGCCGAGATCGGGCGCAAGGGCGGGCGCCGTGTTGCCAAGGAGCACGGCCCGTCGTTCTACGCCGAGATCGGCCGGAAGGGGGGCGAAGCCCGCAGGGCTCCGCCCGAGGGTGGCGTCCGGAGCGAAGCTGCGGGCGGCACGCGTCGGAAGGACTCGAACGCGCCCTTCGCCGAGGACAAGGACGAGAACGCCTGACCGATTCGAGGCCGCCGCCGCTCGTTTCCCGCGGCGACTTCGAAGGCTTCTTGCCAAGGGCGCCGCGGCACTACAAATACGTCCGCGATATATTCATATAGGACAGCGAGAGTAGGATGGCTAACCCGGCCCCAGGTCGGGAGGAAGCCCCTTCATGGCGAAACCCCAAGCCCGCAAGTTCGAGCCCTTGGGGGTCGTCGTCGATGCGACCGAGCGCGGCCTGCTCGTCAAGGCCCCGCAGATGGTCCCCATCGGCACGCCCGTCGTGGACGTCCGGAACCAGCCCGTCGGCCGCGTGGCCGACGTGATCGGCCCGGTCAAGGCGCCCTTCCTCCTGGTCAAGGCCGGCAAGGGCGCGAACGCGATGCGGCTCCTCAACCGCGAAGTGTTCACGTCCTAGACGGAGAGCGACCCCGATGCCGCCCCAAGACAAGAAGGATGCCCAGGAACAGGTCGAAGAGATCACCCAGTGCCCCGAATGCGGGTCGAAGCAGATCGCCCGCGACTACGAACGAGGCGAGCTGGTGTGCCAATCCTGCGGCCTCGTCCTGGACGAGCACTTCATCGACCAAGGGCCCGAGTGGCGCGCCTTCGACCACGAGCAGCGCGAGAAGCGCGCCCGCGTCGGCGCCCCCATGACGTACACGATCCACGACAAGGGTCTCTCCACGGAGATCGGCTGGCGCAACAAGGACTCGTACGGCAAGAACATCCCCACGAAGTCCCGCGCGCAGCTCTACCGCCTCCGCAAGTGGCAGCGCCGCATCCGTGTCAGCAACGCGACCGAGCGCAACCTCGCCTTCGCCCTCTCCGAGCTGGACCGCATGGCCAGCCGCATGGGTCTCCCCCGCAACGTGCGTGAGACCGCGGCCATGGTCTACCGGCGCGCCGTGCAGAAGAACCTCATCCGCGGCCGTTCGATCGAAGGTGTCGCCGCGGCCTCGCTGTACGCCGCGTGCCGCCAGTGCAACGTGCCCCGCACGCTCGACGAGATCGCGGACGCTTCCCGCGTGAGCAGGAAGGAGATCGGCCGCACGTACCGCTTCATCGCGCGTGAGCTGAAGCTGAAGCTGATGCCCACGAGCCCGATCGACTACATCCCGCGCTTCTGCTCCGAGCTGAAGCTCAGCGGCGAGATCCAGGCGAAGGCCGTGGAGATCCTCAAGCAGGCCGCCGACAAGGAGCTGACGTCGGGTCGCGGCCCGACCGGTGTCGCGGCGGCGGCGCTCTACATCTCGTCGATCCTGTGCGGCGAGCGCCGCACGCAGCGCGAGGTGGCCGACGTGGCGGGCGTGACCGAGGTCACGATCCGCAACCGGTACAAGGAGCTCGCCGAGAAGCTCGACATCGACATCATCCTGTGAGTCCGCGCGCGGCTTCGCACGCGGCTTCGGCAAGCTGAAGTCCCCGCGTGCCGCTCGCCGCTCATGTCCTCCAGGATCCTCGTCGTCCCGCCTGACGCCCTTCGCCCCGCGCCCATGCCGACGCCGGGCGTCGTGCGCGAGGTCGCGTTCGACCTCGAGCGCGCGATGATGGTGCGCGCACGCGCCGAGCCGCGAGCCGCGTCGAGCTGGCACCACCACGGCGACCGCGATGTCTTCGGGCACCTCCTGCGCGGCCGCGCGCGCTTCGAGTTCGGCCCAGGCGGGCGCGAGTGGGCCGAGGTCGAGGCGGGCGGCTTCTTCCACGTCCCGCGCGGGCTCGTGCATCGGGACGTGAACCCCACGGACGAACCGCAGGAGTTCGCCCTGACCTTCGTGGGGAGCGGGCCGCTCGTCGTCAACGTCGATGGGGCGGCTCGGTGACGGTCGCGGCGTGGATCGTCGCCCAACGTTTCCGGCGCCCTCATGCGCCCGGGCGCCAACGCCCTGCGCGTGCGCCTCCTCCTGCTCGCGCTCGTCCTCGCCCTCGCCGGCTGCCTGAGCGCGCCGGCCCCCGCGCCATCTACGTCCGGCTCGGGAATCTTCGGCACCGCGATGCTCGGCCCGACGTGCCCCGTGGAGCGCGCCCCGCCCGACCCCGCGTGCGCGGACAGGCCCTTCGCGGGCAACCTCACCGTGACGAGCGCGGACGGCGCGACCTCCCTCGCGCGATTCGTGACGCGCGCCGACGGCACGTTCAACGTCACGCTCGCGCCGGGCACGTACGCGATCCGCGGCGCGGAGAATCCCAACGGCCTGCCGCGGTGCGCGAGCGACGGCCCCTTCACGGTGCGCGCGGGCGCGTGGACGGAGGTCAACGTCTCGTGCGACACGGGGATCCGGTGATCTCTAGTCGCGCCGCGCGAGGGCGACGTGCGCCTCGCTGGGCAGCGTGATGGGCCCGTCGCCGAACTCGGCGCGCAGGTCGCTCAGGAGACGCGCGTGGACGCGCTCGCGCTGCTCGGGCGTGAGGCGCTCCAGGAGGCTCGTGAAGACCGGTGAGGAGGGCGCGAAGTCGCGCCACACGCTCTCGGGCGTGGGGAACGTGAAGGCGTGCGTCACGGTCTCGATGCGCACGTCGCCAAGGCCAGCCTCGGTCATCTCGCGCTCGATCTGCTTGGCGTCGCGCAGGCTGAAGACCGCGGGCGGCGAGGCCGGCTTGGGAAGCTCGGGCAGCGCCTTCTGCACGGGGTCCGAGAGCACCGTCACGGCGCGCACGCGGGCCGGCTCGCTCCACGTCGCGACGACCGCGCGGCCTCCGGGCTTGAGCACGCGGCGCATCTCGCGGAATCCCTGCACGCGATCGGGGAAGAAGATCAGGCCGAAGACGGAGCCGGCGACGTCGAACGACGCGTCGGGAAGGTCGAGCTTCTGGCCGTCCATCACGCGCGCCTCGACGTGGGCGACGTGCTCGCGCGCGGCGCGGGCCTTCAGGCGCTCGACCATCGCGGGCGCGAAGTCCGTCGCGAGCACGCGGGCGCCGCGCTTGGCGGCGAGCCAGGTGAACGCGCCCGTGCCCGCGGCCACGTCCAGCACGCGCTCGCCCGCGCGCACGTCCGCGAGCCGGAGCGCGTCGTCCGCGTAGCGCGAGGTCGTGGGCGCGATCATCCGCTCGTAGGCGTCCGCGGCCGCGTCCCAGCCCTGGGGAACGCGGTCCGACGTGGGGGCCGTCATGCGCGCCGCAGCGCCACCCCGGAGCAAAGCTGGGTCGTGCGCCCGGGCGACCACGTCCTGGGGAAGGAGGGCGTCTTCGCGGGCACGAGCGCCGGGCTCGACGCCGCCGCCGCGCGCAAGGTCGCCGCCGCGCTGCCGCCGGAGGCCGTGGTCCTCACGATCGCCATCGACACGGGGCGGAAGCACCTCGCGGGCGACTTGTACCGCTTCGCGTGAGCCCTTGTGCCTTTCGTCCATACTTCGGGGCCGGCGCGCGACGTATCGACGCAGGCTCGATCCGCTGGGAGGGCAAACCGTCGCGCGATGAGCGCGCTGCGTGCCCTGCTCGCCTTCCTCCTCGGCCTCCCCCTGGGCGCGAGCGCGCTCATCGTCCTCGCCTCGCCCCCGCTCTCGGGGCTGCTCCCGGCCGCCGCGCTGCCCGCCGTGCGGTCATGGGCCGCGCCGCTCTTCGCGCTCGTGGCGCGCCTGCCGCCCGACTCGCCCGCCGGCCGCGCGTTCTACGCCTCCTACGCGCCCCTCGTGCCGATCTTCGGCGCCGGCGCGCTCGCGGCCCATGCCCTCCTGCTCTCGCTCCCGGTCGTCGCGCTGCTCGTCGCGGTGCTGCGCGTCGGGAAACGCTCTTGCGTGCCCGCGCCGTGACGCGCGCGATGGCCGCGAAGAAAGCCGCCAAGAAAGCCACGAAGAAGGCCGCGAAGAAGCCGGCCCCGCGCAAGGACAAGGGCGAGGGCGGCGCGGCCGTGAAGGCGTGGATCGCCCACGCGAAGCCGCAGCACCGCGCGCTGGCGCAGCGCCTCGACGAGATCATCACGGAGGAGCTTCCGGGCGCCAGGAAGGCCGTGAAGTGGGGCGCGCCCTTCTATGGGCTGGAGGGGCGGGGCTGGGTGGCGACGTTCGCCTCGTTCAAGGCCTACGTCTCGCTGGGCTTCTTCGCGGGCGCGAGCCTGAAGCCCGAGCCGCCCGAGGGCGAGTCCGGCCTGATGCGCCGCGTCAAGATCGTGGACGGAACGGAGCCCGACGAGAAGCAGATCCGCGCGTGGCTGCGCCAGGCCGCGAAGCTCCCCGGCTGGGGCAAGGTGTAGCTCGGGATTCAGATCCCGAGACTTGCGCCGAAGCTGCGGCTTCGTCGCGTCCTCGGCATCACGCGCTCCGGCGCTCAGACGCCGAGGATTTCTCCGCCAATGATCACTTTCTGGATCTCGTTGGTGCCCTCGTAGATGCCGATGATCTTGCTGTCGCGCCAGTAACGCTCGACGGGGTACTCGCCCGAGAAGCCGTTGCCGCCGTGGAGCTGCACCGCGCGCTCGGTGACGCGCGTGCACGCCTCGCCCGCGTGGAGCTTGGCGAGGGAGACCGCGAGCCGGTTGTCGAGCCCCTGGTCCTTCATCCACGCGGCCTTGTAGACCAGGAGCCGCATCGTCTCGACCTCGAGCGCCATGTACGCGACGTGCTCCTTGACGAGCTGGAACTCGCCGATCTTCTTGCCGAAGGCTTCGCGCGACTTCACGTACGCGAGGCTCGCGTCGAGCGCCGCCTGCGCGATGCCCACCGCGCCCGCCGCCACCGAGAGGCGGCCGCCGTTGAGGATCTTGTTGGCCTGCTCCCAGCCGCTGTCCGGCTTGCCCAGCATGCGGTCCGCGGGGATCGTGCAGTCCTCGTACAGAAGCTCCGCGGTGGGGCTCGCGCGCAGGCCCAGCTTGCCCTTGCTCTCGACGCTGCCCACCTTGAACCCGGGGTCGTCCTTGTGCACGACGAACGTCGCGATGTGGTTGCGCTTCGTCTTCGGATCGAAGCTGTCGGTGCGCGCGTACACGACGTGGTAGTCCGCCTTGCCGCCGTCGCTGATCCACATCTTGTGGCCGTTGAGGACCCACTTGTCGCCGCGCTTCACGGCCGTGGTCCGCAGGCCCGCGGCGTCGCTCCCGCTCTGGGGCTCGGTGAGCGCCCACGCGCCGCGCTTCTCGCCGCTGCTGATCTTCGGGAGGTAGAGCCGCTTCTGCGCCTCGTTCCCGAAGAGCAGGACGTTCATCCCGAAGAGGCTCGTGTTGACCGAGATGGTCGTGCGCAACGAGCTGCACCCCTTCGCCAGCTCCTCGGTGAGCATCGCGTACGTCACCGCGTCGAGCCCTGCGCCGCCGTACTCGGTCGGGATCGGCGCGCCCAGCAGGCCCAGCTCGCCCAGCTTGCGGAACACCGCGTCGGGCACGTCGCCCTTCTCCTCCCACGCCTCGACGTGGGGCGCGATCTCCTTGGCGACGAACTCCTGCACGGTCTGCCGCAGGAGACGCTGCTCCTCGGTGATGGCGAATTCCATGACGCGGCGACTGGAATCCGAGTATAGAAAGAATTGGCTCCTCAGCCCGGGCCGGCCGCCGTCCTTCGTCGCGCGTCCACGGGCTCTTCCCGCCTCGTGACGGCTGGCTTTTCGAGCGAGAGGACGTAGCCCGCCGCATGCGAGGTTGGCGATTGGCGTTCGCGATGTTCCTTCTTGGATGCGTTCCCACGCTTGGCGCGTCCGCGCAGACGTCGCGCTGCGCGGACCTCGTGACGTTCCAGGTCTCCGACGCCTCCCAGACGCGCGCCGCGGGCGAGAGCGCCGCCTTCACGCTCCACCTGAGCAGCCTGGCCGACGTCCCCGTCCAGGTCGCGTTCTCCGTCGCGCCCGAGAAGGGGGGCTGGACCGTCGCGCTGCCCGGCCCGGTGGGCCTGCCCGCGAAGACGGCCTCCGGCCCCGCGACGGAGGACGCGCGGCTCACGGTCCGCTCCCCCGCCGACGCGCACGGCGTCTCGTACGCGGCCTCCGTCGTCGCGCACGTGACGTGCCGGGACGCCGGCGGGTCCCAGGCGCAGGACTACCGCCAGTCGATCCTTCTTCAGACCCGCGCCGCGGCGCCCGGCGTTCCCCTTCAGGCGCTCCTCGCCGCCGCGCTCCTGGTTGCGCTCGCAGCCGGCCGCCGCGGCCGGGCCTGACGCTCTCGTGAGACCCTATTCGCACGGTCCAAAGCCGTTCAACCCACGATATACCCCCTCGCCGGGGTGGAACGTCTCGATGACCTTCCAGAACCCGTTCCTCCCCCGCGTCGCGCCCCGCACGTCGTGCCCCTTCTGCGCCGGCTTCGCCGGCCAGGGGGCGCTGTGCAACCTGTGCGCCCGGGCGGCCCGGGGGGTGCGGCCGTGAGCCTCACGTTCTTCACGCTGCGGCGCGTGCCGGCGCCCGGCCAGCTCGGGAGCCTCGCGGGGTGCCCGCTCTGCCGCGGCGCCTCGCCTCCCTGCCTCGCGTGCCGCGACGAGCTGCGCGAGCGGCTCACCGAGCTGAACCTCGCGGGTCAGGTCGAGGCCGCGCTGAACTGACGCTGAACTTGGAGCACGGAGGCCCGCCGAGGGGCCCGGGTCGCGCGTCGAGGCTGGCGCGCTCCCGGAGCCCCCCGGCGGAGAAACTGTCCGCTCAGGGACAATCGAAGTGCTCGACGCCGCCGAGGATCACGAAGTGGCAGTAGCCGCTGGAACAGGCGGTGCCGGAGACGACGGGGCCGCCGCTCTCCACGCACGACGCCGACGCCTCGGGCGCGGCCATGACGACGGCGGTGAACGCGAGGGCAAGGACGACGAGCATGCTGAGGGTCTTCATGGGTTGTCACGTTTCCTGAGGCGCGAGGCCTCAGGCGGTAACCGCACGCGGAGTGCAAAGGGACCATAGCCCGACGTTTGCCCTGTTGCTCGGCCCGACGCTCAGTAGAGGAACCGGACCGAGCTCGCGCGGTTGTCCCAGCCGTTGATGTAGAGCTGGTCGAGGTCGCACTTCTGGACCGTCAGGCCACACTCGTAGTAGGAGCCGGTCGAGCCGATCGTGTCGAAGTGGCGGAACCAGTGGCAGCCCGAGCCCGAGTCGATGATCGCCGAGGACGTGCGGTCATTCCAGTCGGCCGAGAAGTCGCCGCGGTAGCTGATGGTCGACGTGCAGCCGGTCGAGCCCCACCAGTTGAACGTGGCGCCGGTGAGCTGCGACCCGTCGTAGTCGACGCCCAGCGTGACGCTCGTGAGCGTGCTGAAGCTCGACTGGAAGGGCGCGGGCGCGTCGCGCATCATGGCCTCGATGGATCGGCCGCGCGGGGCGTGCGTGCACCACTGCGGGGAGTGGTCCGCGCCCGCCGGCACGGGCATGAGGAAGCAGTGGGTGTCGTACGGCAGGATGGAGTCCTGCTGGGCGGCGGCGTCGGCCTGGACGCCGGGAAGGGCGAGGACGGAGCCGAACATAATCGCAAGCGCGATGGAGCGAACGCTGGAAGTGGTCACGAGGATCCCTGCCCGGTAACGCCCGGGCAAGCCCCCACGGCGCGACCTAGACAAATAGGCCTAGCGAAGTCCGAATCGGTCAGTTACGCACGAGGGGGGCGGGCCACGTAGGCCCAAGCCGCGCCGCCCACGGCCGTCACGACAAGGGCAAGGACGGCGCCAGAACGGGCAAGCCCGCTTCCGACCGCCACGTCGAGGCTGGGCAGGACGTTCACGATGAGCGTGACCGGCCCCTCCGTGGGGCCCGGGAGCGTGACGTGGACGTCGCCTTCGCCCGCCTCCGCCACGACGCAGTGCCACCAGACGACGACGAGCGGGTTGCGCAGGTTCGCCCGCTCGTCGATGTACGGCCCGGGCGCGCACGTGGCCGGCACGTCGCTCGCGAAGGTTGGCAGCCCCGGCCCGCGCCAGCCTTCGCCGTCCGCGCGCACGGCCACGTCCCACACGTCGCCGCGCCGCGCCGGGACCGGGCCCGCGTCGAGCGTGCCATTGGCGCTCGCGAAGTCGCGCGAGCCGGTGAAGGCGTGGAAGGACTCGTCGGGCGCCGTCTGGCCGAGGTCCACGTCCGGGTACGGCTCGAGGAAACCCCCGCGCGCGTACCGCTCGCGCATCGCGTCCTGCGCCAGTCCGCCCACGAGCGGCGTGACCAGCACGATTCCCGCCAGCGCGCCCGCGAGGGTGAGCGCGGGGAGCGCGCGGCGCAGGCCCGGCCCGCGACGCCGCGCCGCGTCGACGACCAGGGCGACGCCGGCCAGCGCGGGGAGGGCCGCAGCGACGCGGCTCCACCGCGCGAGGCCGAGCGCCTCCGCGTACGCGTCGTGCGGCACGGGCAGGAACGGCCAGAGGAGGAGCGGGCTCGCGAGTACGAAGGCTGCCGCGACGAAGAATGCCGCCGCGACCGCCACGCGGCGCATCACTCGACCTCGAAGAGGAATTCGATCTCGACCGGCGCCCCAAGGGGAAGCGCGTTCGTCCCGACCGCGGCGCGGGCGTGCTTGCCCTTGTCGCCGAAGACCTGCTGGAGAAGCTCGCTGCCGCCGTTGGCGACCTTGGGCTGGTCGGCGAACGCGTCGGCGCACGCGATGAATGCCCCCACGCGCACCACGCGGCGGACCTTGCGGAGATCGCCGATCTCGGCCTTGAGCGCCGCGAGGCCGTTGAGCACGCACTGGCGCGCCATCTGCTGCCCTTCTTCCAGGCTGACCGTCTCGCCCAGGCGCCCGGTCTTCGGGAGCTTGCCCTGGACCATCGGGAGCTGGCCCGCGACGTAGACGAGGTTGCCCGTGCGGACGGTGGGCATGTAGGCCGCGAGCGGGGGCTGGATCGTGGGCAGCGCGAGGCCGAGCTTGGCGAGGTTCTCCTCGGGGTTCATCGGCCCGCGCATGCGTGGCCCGGGGAAAAGCACTTGGGGCCCGCGCGCGTCGCCGCGCCGTGGAGACCCTCGTCACCGCGCGCCCGCTTCCGGGACCCGGCTCCTCCTTCGAGACGCCCGCCGCGACCTGTTATCACCTCGCGCCGGGCGCCGCCGCGCCGCCGGGCACCGAGGTCGTGGTGCCGCTGCCCGACGCGACGCGGCTCGCCTACGCCCCGCGCGGCGCGGGCCCGGGCCTCGCGGTGGAGGTCCCGCTCGACCCGCGGCTGCGCGGCAACGCCTTCGTGCCGATCCACCAGAGCACGGCCACGCTCGCGGCGGCGCTCTCGGTCGCGGCGGCGCGCCGGCTCGACACCGGCCCCGAGAGCGAGCGCGTGCTCGTGGTGCTGCGCGGCCTGGGCCTCGTCTTCGCGCAGAACGGCGACACGTTCCGCGTCGAGCCGGGCTCGTTCGCCTTCGCGCCGGCCGGCGAGCCGCTGCGCGTCTGGGCGCAGGGGCCGGAGGACCTGCTCGCGGTCGTGCTCCAGCCCGTGGGCGCGGCCGTCGCGCGGCGCTCGCTCGCCGGAGAGCTGGC
>JAXDQU010000016.1:0-21247 GCA_034667685.1 Thermoplasmata archaeon
CCCCCCCCCCCCCCACGGCTTTCGTCTGTGGGAGACAGAAGCGGGGACGTTGGGGGGCTCCGCCCCCCAAACCCCCCGTTTCGAGTTCGAAACCTTGAATGGCTCGCCCGGCGCGTGCTCGCGCGGATGCACGTCCAGGATCTCCTTTTGCCGGTCGGCACGGCCGTGGCCGCCGGGGGCGCCGCGATCCTCGTCGCGATGGCGGTGCGCAGCCGCCGCGCCGCGCGGGCCGAGATCGAGCCCGAGTTCGAGATCGTCGAGGACGCGCCCATCGTCGTCGTCCCCGTGAAGGACCTCGACGCGCCGGTCGCGTTCAACGTCGTGGACGAGTCCGCGCCGCGCGGCCCGATGCCGCTTCCGCCGATCCTCCGCGAGGGGCGCCAGGCCGCGCCGGCGCCCCCGCCGCCCGTCCCCACCGAGTGGGCGCGCCGCCAGGTGGGCCCCGCGCCGGCCGGCCGCACCAAGGGCGCCTGCTCGGGGTGCGGCGCGATGCTCTCCGTCACGAACCAGCGCCCCCTGCGCATCGCGTGCCCGGTGTGCGGGCGCACGCGCCTCCTCGCCTAGTGAGACCGCGAGATGCTCGATCAGGGCCATCCGGCCGCGCTTCGCCATCCGCCAACACGCGAAGACGCCAACACGCTGACATGCCCGGTCTTGGGGCCGCTGGCGTCTCCGCGTGTTGGCGTGTTGGCGGCCAGCGAAGCGCGGCGCGCAACCCCGGAGTTCTAGCACGTCGCGTAGCTCGTCCCGAGCAGGGGCGGCAGCGTCGTGCCCGTCTCCGCGGGGCCGCCCGGCGCGCCGGCCTGGTATGCGAACGCGCCGTCCGCGCCCTGCAGGCCTTGGAGGTACGAGAGCGGCGTCGCGCCACCCGGCGTGGTCCACGCGGCGAGGTCCTCGCCCGACGCGAGGAGGCCCATCGCGGCCCAGGCCGTGCTCAGGTCGTTGCTCTTCGCGCCGCCCGCGAGGCCCCAGCCGCCGTCCGCGTTCTGGATGCCGCGCAGGTAGCTCTCCGCGCGCGCCACCGCGGGCCCCCGGCCGGCCACGTCGCCCGCCGCGAGCGCCATGAGCGCGGCGCCGGTGTCGTCGGGGTCCGCGGAGCCGGTCGTGCTCCAGCTCCAGCCGCCGCCGGGGCGCTCGGCCGCGAGGATGAACTGTCCCGCGAGCTGGAGGCGCGCGTCGCTGGCGGGGACGCCCGCGGCGCGCAGGGCGAGGATGCCCCAGTCGTCGTCGTTGATCGCAGTGGGGCTCCCGAACTGGCCGCCCACGAACCACGCCTGCACGACGAGCGCGTAGTCGACGCCGTGGAAGTCGTTCGCGTCGTAGCCCGCGCACGCGAGCGCGAGCGTCGAACGCTCCCACGATAGCACCGAGGTCGGCTCGGGCGGGTTCGCCATGAGGTACGTCTCGACGCCCCATGCGGCCGGGTCCTCGTGGGCGGCGGCGAGGCCCATCAGCACCCAGTCGGTCGTGGCACGCGTGCCCCATCCGCCGTCGGCCTGCTGCTCCGCGCGCAGCGAGGCGAGGGCGGCGTTCGGGTCGGCGAGGACGGCGGGCGCAAGGAGGACGATCGCGAGCAGCAGGGCGCGGAGCACGAAGCATCGCAGCCCACGCGCCGGGATAAGGCCCGCAGCAAGTCAGGTTCCAGTCGATTCAATCCGGATTGAAATTCTTCAACTAGGCTGAAGCGTGGGGAGCGCTTGCGGGCGGCTCGCATGATGCGAACCATCCTGATCGCGCTGCTGACGACCGTGCCGCTCGGCGCCGCGCTGCCTCCGCCCTTGGCCACCGTGCACGTGACGCTCCAGGTCGACGCGAGCGCCTACCCGCTGATCCCCGAGTCGAAGACCTGCGAGGTCGAGGTGCCCGCGGGCAGCGACGGCAAGGTCATGCTCACCGCCGCGACCGCGAGCGGCTGCATCGCCGGCTGGACCGCGACGTTCTCTCCGACCGTGGGCGCGTTCTACCTCGACGGCGTGGATGGCCGGCGCGCGGTGTGCGACACGCCGGTCTGGCTCGTCCACTGCACGTTCTGGTTCCTGAGCGCGAACGGCCAGCCCTCGGACGTGGGGATCGACGGCTGGCGCGCCGCCGAGGGCGACACGTACGGCTTCACCTACGACCGCGAGTTCGCGGGGCTGCCTTCGCCTATGCCGTGAAAAACCTTAGCCTCAGCCTCAGCCCTAGCCTCAGCCTCAGCCTCAGCCTGTAGCCTCAGCCTCAGCCTCCATCCCTCCAGCCACAGAGGACACAGAGGATCACAGAGGCGATTTTTCTCGTTCCTCTGTGATCCTCTGTGTCCTCTGTGGCTGGAGGAGTCAGGGCAACAGGCTAGGGCTGAGGCTAAGGCTAAGGCTAAGGCTAAGGCTAAGGCTAAGGCTAAGGCTGAGGCTGAGGTCCTACGCCAGCATCGGATGGCAGAGCTCGGGGTCCCGATAGCACGGGTCGTTGAGGCATCCGCCGACGGTGTCCGCGACGTCGAAGCACGCGAGGTACGGGACCGGGCAGTCGCCGTCCATCTCCGTGCAGGTGATGGGCTGGGCGACGCACTCGGTGAGCGCCTCGAAGGACACGCAGGCGAGACCCGGGCAGCTGCTCTGCACGGCCTGCACGCAGGAGCTGCCCGGGAACGCCGAAGCGACGGCGGGGACCGACGCGACGAGCAGGAGCGGGACGAGGAAGAGCGGGACGCGCATGCTCGTCGCCTCACGCCTGCAGGTTGCACAGCTCGGGGTCGAGCAGGCACGGGTCGGGGATGCACGCCGTCTTGCCGTTCACGCCGACGCAGGCGATCCACGGGTAGGAGCAGCGGGTGGTGAACGACGTGCAGTCGGTCACGCTCGGCTTGCCCGCGCAGGTCCACTGGCCGGTGGCGTTGACGCACGCCGTGCCGGGGCAGCTGTTGTGGTCCTGCTGGACGCAGACGATCTGGCTGACGACGGGGCTCTCGCAGACGTACTTGGCCTCGATCCAGACGCAAACGAAGCCGGGGCACGAGCCGCCCTCGGCCGTGGTGCAGACGCCCATCGGGACGGAGGCGGAGGCGAGCGGGACGGCGGCGAGCGTGGCGAGGAGGGCGACGAGGAAGACGCGCATGTTCCCCACCTCACGCCAGCGTCGGGTTGCACCACTCGGGGGCGTCGTAGCAGATGTCGGGGGCGCAGGCGCGCACGGCGCCATACCAGACGCAGGCGAGGTCGCCGGGGGGGCAGCCGCCCTTCAGCTCGGTGCAGTCGCCGTGCGGCGGGAGCGAGAGGATGGGCGTCTCGCAGATGTACTTGGCCTCGATCCAGACGCACACGGTGCCGGGGCAGTAGGCGTCGGTCGCGCGGGCGCAGACGCCCATCGGCACGGAGGCCGAGGCGGCGGGCGTCATCGCGACGAGGACGAGCGGGACGAGCAGGGTCATGAAAAGCTTGGAGGACATGGGGGTGTGCCCGCGGCGCGGAGATTGCCGCGAGCACGAGAAAGATACCAGGGTGCAACCCGCAGGCTGCGCGGCTCAGAAGACCGCGCCGGTGAACGCGTCCACCTTGGTCACGCCCGTCGAGGTCGTGATCTCCCAGACCGGGCAGAGGATCATGCCGCGGTGCTGGAGGCCGCACTCGTCGGGCTCCGGGACGATCTTCAGGTTGGCCATCACCGTGTTGCCGGCGATCTCCTTCTCGACCTGGAGCGTCTTGCCGAACGTCTTGGCCATGTGCCCCTTGATCTTGTCGTAGATGTCCACGGCCTGGAGCTTCTCGGCCTCCTTGCGCGCCTCGGCGGGGGCGGCGGGCTCCCACGCGAGCGCGTCCACGGTGCGCAGGTCGCCCGTGAGCGAGGAGATCAGGACGCTCCCCTTGCCCACGATGGGCGCGGGAAGCTCGGGGCGCTCGACGCGCACGTCGTAGTCGAACGCGATGTTGGGGTAGAGCGCGAGCTTGGGCGTGCCCTGCTTGCCGCTCTTGGCGAGCGCGTCCTGCGCGGTGACGTTGATCTTCAGCACGCCCGAGCCGTTGGTGGGCGCCTCGGTCGCCGCAACGGCCTTCTTCTTGGGCGTCGTGATGATCTCGTACGCCTCCTCCTCGGCGTTCGCGACGGGCGTCGCGGCGCGCGTGGGCGTCGCGGCCGCCGGCGCCTCCTGTCCCTCGGGGATCAGGTTGCCCCACTGGTCGACGTGCCGGGAGGGGTGGCGGCCGCTGCGGACCTGGGCGATGCCCGCGTTCGACGTGCCGCCCACGGCGCCGCCCCACGCGTAGCCCAGCGAGCCGCCCTTGCCCTGGGCGATGCCGCCCTGCATGTCGATGGGCTGCTCCTTGTGCTTGTTGGGCATGAAGTACGCCGCGCCCGCGTTGCTCACGACGGAGGCGCTGGCGGCCTGCGCGACGAGGCTGGGGAACTTGGCGGTGGACTTGTTCGTGGCCTGGACGGCGGGCGTCGCCTGGAACGCGCTGGGCTCCTTGGGGAAGGCCGCGGGGCCGAGGCTGGGGCTCGGGCTGGCGCTAGGGCTGGGGCCGGGGACGACCGCGCCGTGGACCATGGCCTCGCCCACCTCGAGCACGAGGCGGCTCTCGGCCCAGGCTTCGACGCCCTTGGCGGCGGCCAGCGCGTCCTTGGCGGCAGGCTCGACGCCCTTGGGCGCCACGAGGATGCCGTGGGTCGCGTGGACCTGCTCGCAGGCCTGGAGGAAGAGCTGCGCGTCGGGGAGGCTGACGGGGCCGTCGAGCTTCCACGCCGCCAGGAGCGTGTCGTCGCCCTTGCGCGCGAACAGGGCCTCCGCGTCGGCCCCCTGGATGGTGAATCCCTTGTGCTCCGCCACGCGGGCGAGAAGCTGATCCATCGTTTGCATGTGCATCCCTGCGAGACTCACGCTGGACGGGGTTCATAGCGTTTCGCAAAGCGATCTGGGCGGGTGTTGCCCACCTTGGCGACCACCGAAGGGGCTTGAAGGCGCCCCGCCACCCCGGGGGCGGGAGTCAGGAGGCTTCAGCGTGCGCACCAGGACCGTCGTTTTCGTCTCAGCCGTGGCCGTCGTGTTGCTGATCGCGGGGCTCGGCTCGGGCTTCGTGCGGATGCTCGGCCCGGTCCCCGAGCAGCTCGTCGAAGGGCACACCGTCTTCACGGCGCTCCAGACCACCTACGTCACCAGCGCCACGGCCAACGCGCACTTCGCCGCCGCCGTGGCCGTGCTGATCCGCGACTTCCACCACAACACGGTGATCCACAACTCGCGCTTCCCCGGCGTGCTCTGGTTCAACGACCAGTACCTCGTCGAATGCGGCGAGAACGGCCTGGGCGACAGCACGCCCGGCTGCGCCTCGTCGAGCACCCTCGTCAACACCAAGACCGTGCGCTATCCCTGCGGCGCCGCGATGGCGGTGCGCGCCGGCGATCCCGACCCGCGCAACGGCACGTTCGACGCGACGACCTACGTGGGCACCTACCACATCACGGACCCCAACAACCACGCCTGGGACGTCGACAAGTGGAGCCTGGGCGGCGAGCTCGTCTGGACCGTGCCGCTCACCGACCGCTTCGCGAACTACAACGACACGTCCACCACGTCCGACTGCGGCATGGACTCGGGGCAGGGCTTCACCTACAACGCCGTGCTCTACTTCGAGCTGCAGGACCTCACGATCACCGGCGCCAAGAACCACACCGCGGGCTCGACGGACCGCGCGCAGGACACCAACGGCTGCCAGGTGGGCGCGTTCAACTACAAGACCGGCGCCTACGAGTGGCCCTGCCCGGCCAACGACGACGACCGCGAGGGCGACAGCCACGACTTCAACCCCGGCAACAGCTTCCCCTCGCAGAACAGCGTCGCGCGCGGCAACCACGGCGGCAGCGCGGACTGCACGGGCGACGCCGCCCCCGACCCGGACTGCCACGCCACCGCGCGCATCGACATCTACTACGGCGGCCTCAACGCGCCGACCTCGCGCAACTACCTGCTCTTCGAGGCCGAGGGGAGCGCCGCGCCCTTCTACTGCGAGCCCGACATCAAGACGTGCAACCAGGGCGACTACGAGGCGCAGGCGTGGCTCGACACCGGGTTCTACCAGGTGCCGCCCAATCCGTAGTCCCGAGTCCGATTCCGCTTCCTCTTCCGATTCCGGAATCGGAAGCGGAAGCGGAATAGGAATCGGGCTCGGGCGGACGTGGCTATCGTCATATACGCGGCCGTGGGATGGCCGCGCATGCCCTTCGACGTGGCCCTCGTGCAGGCCCGCCCCGCGCTCGGGGACGTCAAGGCCAACGCCGCGCGCGTCGTCGAGGCGCTCCACCGCGAGCGCGCCGAACTGGTGGTCTTCCCCGAGCTGTTCCTCTCGGGCTACGCGGTGAAGGACGCCTTCGCGCAGCTCGCGGTCGACGCGGCCGCGCCCGAAGGCCCGGTGGCCGAGATCGCGCGCGCGTGCCGCGACACGGGCAAGCACGTCGTCGTGGGCGCGCCCGTGCGGGGCCGCGCGCGGGGGATCGTCCACAACGCGCTCCTGCTGATCGGGCCCGAAGGTCTCGTGGGGCGCTACGACAAGGTCTACCTGCCCACGTTCAGCCTCTTCGAGGAGGACCTCTGGTTCCAGGAGGGCAACGCGCTCCCTGTTTTCGAGATCACGCTCGGGGGCGAGAAGGTCACGCTGGGCCTCTGCATCTGCTACGACCTCTTCTTCCCCGAGGTCACCAAGACCCTCGCGCGCAAGGGCGCTGATGTCATCGTCTGCGCGAGCGCGAGCCCCACGCCCAGCCGCGCGCACTTCGAGGCCGTCTTCCCCGCCCGCGCGCTGGAGACGACGTGCCACCTGCTCTACACCAACCTTTCCGGCGCGCAGGACGCGGCCATGTTCTGGGGCGGCGCGCAGGCCTGGAGCCCGCGCGGCGGCAAGATCGCGCAAGGGCCGTATGATATCGAAGCCGTCACGCGCGCCACGCTGGACATGGCGGACGTGGCCGAGGCGCGCCGCCGGAGGCCCGTGCTGCGCGACACGCGCGACGAGGTGCTGCGGATGCTGCTCGACGCGGGACGCGAGGCGCCCTGAGCGTCCCCGAAGCGAGCATCGAAAGATAGAGAATGCCCGGCCGGCCTGGCCTCCACGATGCCCGCCCGCAGCCCCGACGTCGACGCGATCATCGAGGCGACGCCGGACGAGCGCGGCATCATCCTCGCGAAGCTGCGGGACGCCATCCACGCCGCCGACCCCGGGATCGTCGAGGTCGTCAAGTGGCGCAAGCCGAGCAGCCCGCTGGGCGCGGCCGTCTTCGAGCACGACGGCATCGTCTGCATCCTCATCCCGCTCAAGGGGCGCGTCCGCGTCAGCTTCGCGGCGGGCGCCAGCCTCCCCGACCCCAAGAAGCTCTTCAACGCGCAGCTCAACGGCCTGTCGCGGGCCATCGATTTCCCGGTCGGCGGCAGGATCGACGTGGCCGGCCTCAAGGCGCTCGTCCGCGCGGGCGTCAAGCACCGCATCGGCGCGAAGCGCAAGGCCGCGAAGCCGGCCACGAGAAAGAAGCCGGTCCGCTGAGGTCCAGCGCCTCGCAGCGGCGTTCTCCGATGTTGGGCTGCCCGTCCCGGCTCCAGCCACGGAGGAGGGAGCACCGACCAGCTACCCTGACACCACGCGCGCCGCCGCGATCACGGGCGCCACGCCGTTCGACGCATCGGGGAACCCGCCCCACACCACATCCCCCGAAGCGCCCGCCCCGAGGTAGTCGCCGATGAAGCTCTGGCGCTCCTGGTGGCGGCCGAGGTCGCCGTCCCACGAGACGTTGGTGACGCGCTCGTCGGCCCACGTCTTCCCGCCGTCGAGGCTGACGCCGTGCGTGACGTCGATGAGGTGGTTGCTCGGATCGTAGCGCGTGTCGAGGTAGAAGACGTGCAGCGACCCGTCGCGCGGGATCGCCACGTTGGCGAGCCACTGCTGGCCGGCGCCCGCGTCCTGGTCGACGCGCACGGGCTCGGACCACGCGTGGCCGTCGTCGTGGCTGCTGCGCACGTAGACGTCGGCGTTGCCGCGGTCGTTGCCCGCGTAGAGCGCATAGAGCGTGCCGTCGGGCACGTACGCCAGCTCGAGGTTGGTGCCGGTGCGGAACTGCGAGCCGTTGAACGTGCCGGGGATCGAGTGGATATCAAAGCTGTGCGCGGGCGTCGTCCACGTGCGGCCATCGTCCGCGCTCCACGAGATGGAGATGGGCGTCTGCTGCTCGGTGGCCGCGCCCGAGACGCCGGTGCCGGGCCGGCCCAGCATGACCAGCGTGCCGTTGGGGCTCGCCGCGAGCGCCTCGCACGTCGTGACGGGCGGCGCGTCGGGCCCGTTGACGAGCACCGGCGCGTCCGCGGTCTTGCCGCCGTCGCGCGAGGCGAGCACGTGGCAGTCCGTGTAGACCTTGCCCGTGATCGCGACGGGCCCGCCGCTCGTGGCGCGAATGGCCGTGATGACGCTCTGCGTCTTCGGGTTCACAACGGTGCGGTGGTAGTCGATGATGGCCGCGAGACCGTCGCTGACGTCCTCGGTCACGGCGTCGGGCCACGTGTCGCCCCCGTCGTGGCTCGTCGCGAGCACGACCTTCCAGCCCGGCGTCAGCAGCGCGCGGCGGCTCGTCGGGTCGGGCCCGAGCGGGCCGCTGGCGCTGGGCGAGGCGAGGTTGTACAGCTCGACCGCGTAGTGCACGTCGCCCTTCGCGTCGAACGCAAGGTCCGGGTCCGTGTTGCACGCGAAGCCGTAGTAGGGCGAGGTGGGGTCGCGCTCGTACCACTTGCCGCCGATGGTGACGTCCTTCCACGTCTTGCCGCCGTCGTGCGTGACCGCGAGGCCGTTCCAGACGCAGTACGTGCTGCTCTCCGGATCGTCGTCCTTGCTTCCGATGACGACGTTGTTCGGGTCCTTCGGGTTGACCGCGAGCGCGATCTCGGCCTTGGGGCCCGGCGTGTGGCTGCCGCGCGCGACGCACTCCTGCACCCACGCGGGGTCGTGCGCGCGCTCGTCGCCGCCCAGCGTGCAGTCGAGGTGCCACGGTCCCGTCGTCGCCGTCGAGGCGGTCGAGACCCTGGCGCCGGGCGTCGCGCAGCCCGACAGGACCGCCAGGAGCAGGATGGCCGCAAGCCTCCGCATGCGCAGCCCATCCCGAGAAGGCATCTTGAAGACTCGCGCGGCGCTGCCATCCACGTGCGCGTGGCCGCCCTCGTCTCCGGAGGCAAGGACAGCATCCTCGCGCTCCACTGCGCGCAGGCCACCGGCTGGGACGTCACGCACGTCGTCACGGTCCGCAGCCGCGCGCCCGACTCCTACATGTTCCACGTGCCGAACACGGACCTCGCGCCCCGGATCGCCGAGGCGCTCGGGCTTCCGCTCGTGGCGGTGGAGACGCGCGGCGAGAAGGAGGCCGAGGTCGCGGACCTGGAGGCCGCGCTCGCGAGCCTGCCCCTCGACGGATTCGTCAGCGGCGCGGTCGCCAGCGAGTACCAGCGCACGCGCCTGGAGGGGATCGGCCACCGCCTCGGCCTGAAGAGCTTCACGCCGCTCTGGCACAAGCGCCCCGAGGCGATCCTGGAGACCGTGACGCAGCCCGGCTGGGACGTGCGCTTCGCCGCGGTCGCCGCCGAAGGCCTCGACGAGCGCTGGCTGGGCCGCCGCCTCGACGCCGACGCCGCGCGCGAGCTGGCCGCCCTCCACGAGCGATTCGGCCTCCACGTCGCGGGCGAGGGGGGCGAGTACGAGACGCTCGTGCTCGACGCGCCGTGCTATCAAAGTCGGATCGTCGTCGAGGAGGCGCGGGCGGAGTGGCGCCGCGACGGGGGCGTGTGGCAAGTCGCCGCCGCGAGGCTGGAGCCGAAGCCTCCAAGTAGCGTTGCGGGCCTGCCCGCGCGTGCTTGACCCCAGCGAGGTCGACCGCATCGCGCACGTCACGGGTCTGCCCCTGATGCGCCTCGTGGACTGGAAGAACCGCGCCGCCGAGCCCTTCGAGCTGCGCTGCAAGCCCACCGAAGGCGGCGCGTTCGCCCTCGACCTCAACACGCCGCAGCCCACCGCCGTCCCCACCGCGGTCCCCGTCGTCCACGGCGACTACGAGTCGCGCAAGGAGGACGACGGCGCGGTCGTCTACAAGGGGCTCCCCGGCAACAGCATGGGGCAGGTGCTGGCCAACGACGGCCGCCCCGCGTTCGGCGTCGCCTACGACGTCACCGAGATGGATGCCGAGGGGCGTCCGCTCTTCAAGGTCTACTTCGGCAGCGCCACCGAGTGGTTCGTCAAGAACGCCTACCACCAGAAGTGGAACGACCTGCGCGAGGCCAAGCGCGAGCTGGAGCCCGAGAGCGCCCCCGCGCCGCAGCAGGACGCGCCCCGCGGCAAGGAGGCCGGGCGCAACCCGCGGGACCGTGCAAGGAACGAGCAGCGCGGCGGCGGGCAGGGGGGCGGTGGTGGCCGCAGGCGCGGACGCCGCGGCGGACGGGGACGCGGGCGCGGCGGGGGCGGCAACCCCAGCGCGGAGTGACGTTCGCTCCACGTCTCCCATGAGGGCTGACCCGTGGCCGCCTCCGGCGGGAAAAGACGGAATCTCCGAATCACGGAATCTCCGTGCGTGACCTTGGCAGAAACCCGAGAACCCGTGGACCCGAGAACCCGGCGTTGGATTTCGGGTCGGCGGGTCCTCGGGGGTTTCCTCTCCAGCTCACGAGGCGGAGATTCCGTGATTCGGAGATTCCGTCTTTCCGCGCGGAGCGCGCCGACGACCAGCCATCGGCCTTAGCGCACCGGTCCGAGCCCGTTGGCCACGGCGCGCCCCAGCCGCTCGGCCGCGCGGTCCGTCTTCGCCACCACCGCTTGCTCGTCGAGCGTCAGGAAGCGCCCGTCGAGATAGAGCGGCTTGCCGGCGACGGCGGTCATGCGCACGTCGCCGCCGTGCGCGCAGTAGACCAGCGCGCTGGCCGGGTCGTGCAGCGGGCGCATGTGCGGCGCCTTCGTCGAGACGAGGCAGAGGTCCGCGGGCGCGCCCACCACGAGGCCGCGCGCGTCGAGGCCCAGGGCGCGCGAGCCGCCGATCGTCGCCTGGTCGAGCACGACCTGCGCGGGCGCGGCGCGGGCGTCCCAGCGGTGGTTCTTCTGGAGGATCGCGGCGAACTTCGTCGTCTCCAGCATGTCGAGGCTGTTGTTGCTCGCCGCGCCATCGGTGCCCAAGGCGACCGTGACGCCGGCCTCGCGCATCTCCTCCATGGGCATGACGCCGCCCGTGGCGAGCTTGAGGTTGGAGATCGGGCAATGCGCCGCGCTGGCGCCGTGCTCGGCCATGACGCGGATCTCGTCCTTCGTGACCCAGCCGCAGTGCGCCAGGACCGAGCCTCGCAGCAGGTCGTGGCGGCGCAGGACCTCCACCGGGCGCGCGCCCTTCTTTGATAGCACGTCCTGCACCTCGAAGCGTGTCTCGCTGCAATGGGTGTGGATGCGCATGCCCGTCTCGTCGCGGACCGCGCGGCAGCGCTCCAGCGCGTCGTCGCTCATGGTGTAGGTGGCGTGCGGCGAGAGCGTGGGCGTGATCAGCGCGTGGTCCTTCCACTTGGCGTGGTGCCGGCGCGCGTTGGGCTCCTGCTCGTGCACCTTCAGCTCGGGCGTGTCGAAGCCGATCAGCGTCGCGCCCACGTGCGCGCGGATGCCGGCCGCCGCGGCCGCCTGCGCCGTCGCGTCGCTGAAGAAGTACATGTCGTTGAAGCACGTCGTGCCGGTGCGGATCATCTCCAGGAGCGCGAGCTGCGTGCCCGTGATGATATCATCCTGGGTGAGCCGGCGCTCGGCGGGCCAGATGCGCGTGCGCAGCCACTCCTCCAGCGGCAGGTCGTCGCCCAGCCCGCGGAAGAGCGTCATCGGGCTGTGCGTGTGCGCGTTGACGAAGCCCGGCAGCAGGATGTCGCCGCCCGCCTCCACCGTGACGTCGGCGTCCGCGCGCAGGCCCGGCCCGATCGCCTCGATCATGCCCTCGCGCGCCAGCAGGTCGCCGCGCAGCGCGGTGCGCCGGGCGTCCTGCGTCAGGATGATGGCGTCGCGCACCAGCAGCGAGGGCACGCGGCCCCCAGCCTCAGCCCCAGCCTTAGCCTTAGCCTCAGCCCCAGCCTTAGCCTTAGCCTCGGCTCACGCCATCGGCGCCGCGGCTTGCCCGACGGGCGTGACCGCGGTCGCGTCGATGTACGTGTAGCCGCCCTCGCGCAGGAGCCGGCCCGAGACGCGGATGGTGGCGCCGCTCCACTGCGCGACGTCGCCCTGGCTCGTGACGACGCCCACGGCGGCCTTGCCGTCGGAGATGCGCAGCATCTTGCGGCCGCGGAACTCCAGCACGTCGGCGGCCTGGCCGGTGACCTCGACCATGCGGCCCGCCTTGCCGCTGAGGCCCGAGACGCTGGCGACGGGCTCGACGTAGGGCGTGCTCTCGGACCAGAGGCGCTGGAAATCGCCCTGGAGGCGGCGCACGGCGTTGGTCTCCAGCGTCGTCATCGCGGTGGTCTTGGGGTGGACGGCGCCGCTGAAGACGAGCGCGCGGTCCTTGCCGATGGCCGCGTTGACGCGCACCTCGGGGTGCATGCGGACCTCGCAGGTCGCGAGGACCTCGGGCGTCACGCTCTCCGCGCGCGGCACGAGCACCTTGGCGTTGCTGGGCAGGCGGATCTCGGCGATGCGCGTGGCGAGGACGGCGAGCCGGGTCCCGGGGGACGCGACGTCGTCCAGGCTCCAGGTGCCCGAGAGGCGCGTGGATTCGGTGGGCTTGGAGGTGCGGCTGCTGAGGTTCCAGGCGATGGCGACCACGACGGCGCCCGTCACGAACCCGATGAACAGCGAAAGAGGATCGATCGGCATCCCATCACGACGACCGGACTCACCTCTGCGGGCTATTTCAAGTGTGCGAAGTGGAAACGCAGGCGGGCAGCCGCCGTGCGCCCCCGTACTTTCAGGCCCCCCCGGCCGCCGGCCGCTTGAGGGGCCTGTCGCTTGCTTCCCCTGGAGATTGGCATGTTCTGCGCCCTGTGCGGCCAGCACGCGCGCCACCCGAAGAGCCCCGTCCTGGAGCTGCGGCGCAAGGAGTGCCCCCGCTTCCCCGACGGGGTGATCCACCGCGGGTGCTGCGCCGGCGAGGTCTGCTCCTTCCTCGACAGCCGCGGCCACGTCCGCTGCGGCTGGGAGATCGGGGGCAAGGAACGGCTCGAAGTCAAGATCCGGAACCAGCTTCTGAAGGAGATGACGTCGCCTCCTCCCGCTGCGGACGTGGCGCACGACTGAAACCGCTCACGCTGGCGCTTTGCGCGCACATTCCGACAGGTCC
The DNA here is from genome assembly GCA_034667685.1 of Thermoplasmata archaeon. GTDB lineage: Archaea > Thermoplasmatota > SW-10-69-26 > JACQPN01 > JAJPHT01 > JAJPHT01. The sequence continues at coordinate 13,282 of JAXDQU010000016.1, forward strand.
TGCCATAAACGCCGCCTTCTTTCTTGCAAGTCTCCGGTGACCATCGACCCCCCAACCCCCCTGATCCCAGGGGGGCTACGACGGGCGCTCCTCGCTGCGCTCGTCGCGCTGATTTGTCATCTGCCGAGCGCGCCGTGCGCGTGAGGCCGTCGTCGTCCCCCCAGAGAACAGGGGGGTTGGGGGGTCGATGGTCACCGGAGACGTGCAAGAGACGACGGCGACCACGGCGCCGACGTCGACGCGGGGATCCGGCGACCAAATGTTGGAAACGCAAGTCCCGCGGTGCCGACCGGACGCCCACGGCCAGGAGACTGGCGCTCGGAAAAAACGATATCACGAAGCCCGCGTGGGCGCCCGCGCCGCGAGCTTCGCGGGGCGGAAGCGCAACCGGACCAAGGTGCGCAGGAAGGCGACGAACTCGGAGGGGCCGAGCTTCGACTTGCCCACGGTGCGGTTCTCGAAGGTGATGGGCACCTCCACGATACGCATGCCGGTGCGCCGCGCGAGATGGAGCGCCTCGACCTGGAAGGCGTAGCCGTCGCTCTGCACGGCCTGCACGACGCCAGCGGCCTCGCGGACGTAGGCGCGGTACCCGCTCGTGGTGTCGCCGACCTTGAGACCCAGCGCCAGGCGCGCGAGCGTGTTGCCGGTGCCGCTGACGAGCCTGCGATACCAGTTCCAGCCCACGACGCGGCCCTGCGGCGCGTAGCGCGAGCCCACCGCGACGTCGGCGCCGCTCTCGATCGCCTCGATCAGCGCCGGGAGATAGCGCGGGTCGTGCGAGAGGTCGGCGTCCATCTCGAAGATGATATCACCCTTCGCGGCGGCGAAGCCGTCGCGGTACGCGCTGCCCAGGCCGCTCTTGGCGGGGCGGCTCACGACGCGGATCGGGTGCGCGCTCGCCAGGTCGCGCGCCAGCTCGCCGGTGCCATCGGGGCTGGCGTCGTCGACGACGACGATCTCGTAGTCGATCGGCATGTGCTCGGCGATGGCCGCGACGAGGCGGGGAAGGTTCTGTCGCTCGTTGTAGGTCGGCACGACGACGCTCGCGAAGCGCGCCCGGCGGTCCATGATGCCAGGGGTCCGCGGCGGATCGAAGGCGGCTCTGGTACGCGCGTGGAACCGAGCGAGCGATCGCCTCGCGAGGCGCCATCGCTGTACCAGAAACCACTCCAAGCGCGCGAAGGACGGTGCGCGCATGGCCTCCTCCAGGCTCAAGGCCGCCCTGCTCCTCGCGCTGGGTGTGACGATCCTCGCCGCGATGGTCGTCTGGGTCGGCCCTGGCCGCGTGCTCCTCGCGCTGTCCCGCGCCTCGCCCGTCTACCTGGGGCTCGCGGTCCTCGCCTACGCCGCGTTCTTCGTGCTGCGCGGGTGGCGCTGGAAGACGCTCTTCTCGCAGAGCGCGCCCGACGTGCGCCTTTCCTCCACCACCGGGATCACGGCGGTGGGCTGGCTGGCGAACAGCATCGTCCCGCTCAAGGGCGGCGACGTGCTGCGCGCGGCGCTCCTGGCGAAGAAGGAGAAGGTGGGCCTCGGCCCCGCGGCGAGCACGGTCGCCCTGGAGCGCGTCCTCGACATGCTGGGCCTCGCGATCGTCGCGGCCATCGGCCTCTTCATGATCCCCGACGACACGCGCGCCGCGCTCCCGCACGGCATCGCGCGCGCGCTGGAGATCGCGTGGATCCTGCCGATCCTCGGCCTCGCGTGCCTGGGCGTGCTCGTGCTGCTGCGCGAGCGCGTCGTGGCGCTCGCCTCGCGCACCATCGGCCAATGGGGCCGCTTCGGCGTGCGCGTCGTGGAGTACCTCGCGACCACGCTCGCGGGCCTCGCGGCGCTCGCGCGCAAGCCCAAGCTCATGCTCGCGCTCGTGCCGCAGAGCATCCTCGTGGGCGCGGCGCAGGCGGCGATCTTCGCCTTCCTCGTCGCGGCCTTCCTGCCCGGCACGCCGCTCGTCCTCGCGTTCGCCGGCGGCAGCCTCTTCCTGCTATCATTCGTGGTGAGCGTCACGCCGGGCAACGTGGGGACCTACGAGGCCGCGTTCGTCGCGGTCTTCGTCGCGCTCGGGCTCCCCAGCGACCTCGTGGTGCCCGCCGCGATCCTCACGCACCTGACCACGACCATGATCGTCGCGGTGCTCGGCAGCCTCGGCATGCTCACGCTGGGCCTGGAGGGCAAGGCGCTCGCCTGGCGCCCGGCCAAGGCTCCCCTCGGAGGTGGCGCGCAGTGAAGGCCGCCGTCACCTACCCGACCTACGTCCACGACCTCGTCGAGGGCGTCAGCAAGAACGTCCACCACCTGCGCGAGTCGCTCTGCGAGCGCGGCGTCGAGGCGGTCGACGAGAGCCCGCGCGTCGACGTGGGCGACATGAACAGCAAGAAGGTCTACCTCAAGCAGGGCGTGCGCGCCTACAAGCGCGTCCGCGCCGCGCTGGAGGACCCCAGCGTCGACGTCGTGCACTACCACGTCTCGATCCCCGGCATGGCGGTGTGGGCCGCGCTCGCCCGCGCGCGCAGCCGCAGCCGCACGCCGATGGTGCTCCACCTCTGGAACCCGTGGTACGACGCGGCCGACGTGCACGTCGACGCGGGCGCCGAGGCGCGCTATCACAAGCTCTTCAACGGCGCGTTCACGACGACGCCCTGGCTGGCGAGCTTCGACGGCATCGTCGTCTCCAGCGAGTACCAGCGTCGCCAGCTCGAGGCGCGCGGCCACGAGGAGATCCGCGTGATCCCCAACGGCGTCGACCTCGACGCGTACCCGCCCGCGCCCAGCGAGGCGACGAGCCGCAACGCCCGCCGCGAGCTGGGCCTCCCCACCGACCGCACGCTCGCGCTCTACTACGGGCACCTCACGCCGTGGAAGGGCGTCCGCGTGCTCGTGGAGTCGCTGCCCGCGGCGTTCGCGGAGAACCCCGACGCCGACCTCGTCATCGCCCGCACGCACTACGGCAAGGACGAGCAGGCGATCCGCGCGCGCCTGCGCGAGCTGGGCCTCACCGACCGCGTGCGCTTCCTGGGCATCTGCGACGTGCCGCTCCTCCTCCAGGCCGTCGACTGCGGCATCGTGCCCGCGACGGCGGCCGTGGGCACCGCGTGCCACCCCAACGTCGTGCTGGAGTACCAGAGCGCGGGCGTGCCCACCGTCGCCTCGCGCGTGGGCAGCGTCCCCGAGGCCGTCGTGGACGGCAAGACGGGCCTGCTCGCGGCGCCCGGGGACGCCCAGGACCTCGGCGCGAAGCTGGGCCGCCTGCTGGGCGACGCCCCGCTGCGGCGCGGGATGGGCGAGGCCGCGCGCCGCCACGCGGAGACGCACTTCGACTGGCGCGAGATCGCGCGCCGCTACGAGACCACGCTCCTCGACGTGCAGGGCGCCACGAACGCCCGGCCACTGCGCCGCGAGCCCACGCGCGGGATCCTGCGCGCCAAGCCGCGCCGCGTGGCGTGAGTCTATTTTTTGGGCGCGACTGGACGTACCCCGGATCGTTCGGCCCGGCCGCGCCCGCGTCTTTGTCGATAGTACCAGAAACGTCCAGCCCTCGCGCGCGACCGGTGGGCGCAGCCACCCCGCCAGGGGGAAGAGACACCATGATCGCGAAGACCTCCCTCCTCACGTCGCTCGTGCTCGCGTGCACGCTGGCGCTCGCGTCCCCGCTGGTCGCCGCCCAGGACAACTCCGCCATGCGCGGACAGGACTCCGAGTTCGGCACGGTGCGCACCGTCTACAGCGTGACGGTGAGCGGCCAGCCCGTCCAGATCACGGGCCACGCCATCCTGAAGAACATGTACACGGACCAGAACAGCCGCTTCTTCATGTTCAGCATCAGCGTGGAGAACTCGCCCTCGCTGGGCATCAAGTTCGACCACCTGATCCGCACCGACAAGAACACCGAGCTGCCCTGCGTGCGCCCCGTCGAAGGCGACGCGCACAGCAGCCTGCGCTGCTTCGTGGACCTCAAGGACCTCCCGCCCCCGGGCACCGAGATCCTCGTCGAGGGCACGCTGGACGCGCCCCGCCAGGGCACGTTCCAGGTCGGCTACAACGTGATCGCGTTCGACTACAACTACCAGAAGATCAAGATGAGCAACGGCCTGGAGGCCGAGCTCTTCGCGTACTCGGACGTGAGCGTCACGAAGGCGACCGCGCAGGGGAGCAGCGGCCTCATCGGCATGGGCAACAAGGTGCCCGGCGTGGATGTGCTCGGCACCGCGCTGGCCGCCGTCGCCGCCGTGGGCCTGATCGCCTTCCGGCGCCGCCGCTGAGTCCCTCGGGCTCGGGCTCGAAAGAGGGCTCGGGCTCGGGGGCCCTGGCCCGCTTTCGAGCCCGCGTCTTCAGCCACCTTCAAGGCGGAGGCCCGCCCTGGCGACCTCGTGCAGGTCGCCGGCGGGAACGGCATCGAGGTCGTCTCCGGCGGACGCACGCTTTTTCTCGATCCCAAGCGCGCGATCGAGGGCTCGGTCGTCACGCACGGGCACACCGACCACCTCACGCCCGACGCGCACATGACGCCGCCCACACTCGACTTCCTCAAGATCCGGAAGCCGGCGCGCACCGGCACCTCGCTCCCCTACGGCAAGACGGTGGACATCCACGGCATGCGCGTGCTGCTCCACGACGCGGGGCACATCTTCGGGAGCGCCATGGTCGAGGTCACCACACCCGAGGGCAACCTGCTCTACACGGGCGACTTCAACCCGCGCGGCAGCTCCACCACCGGCAAGGCGGAGCCACGCGAGGCGCGCGTGCTCGTCACCGAGTCGACGTACGGCGACCCGCGCTTCGACCTTCCCCCGCGCGAGCTGATCCTCGAGTCGCTGGAGGCCTGGACGCTCAAGGGGCTGCTCAAGGGCCCCGTCGCGCTGGGCGCCTACCCGCTGGGCCGCGCGCAGGAGCTGATCCACCTCGCCAACCGCGCCGGCGTCACGCCCGTCGTCTCGCCCGAGATCGGCGCCCTCAGCGCGGTCTACAACGCGCACGGCCACGACCTCGCCTACGCCATCCTGGGCACCGAGCGGGCGCGCGACCTGGACGGCTCCGGCGCGCTGCACGTCGTCCCGCGCGAGTGGCTCAAGCGCGACCACGCCTTCGCCCGCGGCCTCGAAGCGCGCGGCGGAGCGGCCGCCTACCTCTCGGGCTGGTGCCACCGCTACAGCTACTTCAACGCGTTCGCCATCCAGGCGCAGTTCGCGCTCTCCGACCACGCGAGCTTCTCCGACCTCATCGCCTTTGCGCAGGCCTGCAAGCCGCAGCGCGTCTACACGATGCACGGCGCGGCGGCGGCGCTCGCGAAGGAGCTTCGCAAGAAGGGATTGAAAGCGGAGCCTCTCTGAGGAAAAGGATTGGCCCGCCGCAAACGTGAGGAGGCTTTCACGCGGCGGGCCCTGGGAGGCTGTCTTCCCGGAGAACCGGGGCTACGAACCCCGCGCCAAAGGCACGGGGCCCTTGCGTCACCGTTCCCGCGCGCGAACATAAGCTGCTCGGTTCTTCACGAGGTCCGGTCGTCACCGTGCCGGCGGGATCCGTCAGCCGTCCGACCGGCCGGTCGCGTGCTTGCGGACGCGGACCTCATGCTTGTCCGCCTCGCCGACGTAGGCGCGCAGGATCAGCGCCCGCTCCGGGATCTCGTCCATGATATCACCTCGCCGCCGGGATCGCCAACGCCACCGCGCGCCCCAGGAGCGCCATGCCGAGGCTTCCCGCCACCGTCAACGTCGCGTAGCCCACCGCGCGGAGCGTCTCGCCGTCGTCCAGGAACGCGGAGGTCTCGTACGCGAAGCTGCTCATCGTCGTGAAGCCGCCCAGCACGCCCGTGACGAGCAGCAGGCGCGCGTCGGGGCCGAGCCACCCCTGCTGGATCGCGCCGAACATCAGCACGCCGATGACGAACGAGCCCAGGAGGTTCACCGCCACCGTGCCCCAGGGAAAGTCGTCGCGCGTGAGCCAGACGCCCACGAGATATCGAAGCACGCAGCCGGCCGCGCCGCCCAACGCCACGAGCGCCGCGGCGCGCCACGACCAGTCCGCCATGCGCGGCGCAAGCCGGACGCTCGCGCAAAGCATTGTCGCTCCCTTCATGCAAGGCACGGGGCTGCGCGGCCGATGGCGGACACCCCAACCCTGCGCGTCGGCGCCCTTCTCACCGAGACGTGGGAGCTCGTCAAGGCGCACCCGGTCACGCTCCTGCTCCCCTTCGCCCTGCTCGGCCTCATCGGCGGCAGCGGGCGCAGCCGTGGCATGTACGGCGCGCCCCCCAACATGACGCCGGCGAACTGGCTCGCCTACCTTCCCTTCTTCGCGCTCCTGGGCATCGTCGCCCTCGCCATCCTCGTCCTCCTCTTCCTCGCCTACGTGATCGTCTCGCTCATGACGACGCGCGCCGCCCTCGTCGCCACCCGCGAGAACCGCGAGCTCGACTTCGGCGAGCAGTGGCGCGAGATCCAGCCGCTCTTCGTCCCCACCATCGGCACCGCGCTCCTCTGGGGCCTCGCGGTCGTGGTCGGCCTCATCCTCGTCATCGTCCCCGGCCTCATCGTCATCACGGCGCTCCTTCCGTGGGTCACCGTCGTCGTCGCCGAAGGCAAGACCGGCACCGACGCCCTCCGTCGCGCCTGGGACCTGACCAAGGGGCACCGCTGGCCCCTCTTCGGAAGCTGGTTCCTCGTCGCGCTCGCCGGCGGCATCGGAAGCGCCATTCTCAGCCCGCTCCCCATCGTCGGCGGCGCACTGGGCGGCATCGTGAATGGCGCCTGCCTCGCCGCGAACGTCGCCCTCGCAACGCTCGCGTACGAGCACCTTCGCCAGGATCCCTCGCACCACGCCGCGGTCGTGGCCCAGGCGCCCATGCCGTGAGCGGAAACGCGGCAGCCTTACGCATCAGCAGCCCATCGCGAGGCCATGCCCGCCACAAGCCAAAGCCAGGAGTTCGGCTTCGAGTCGCTGCTGCGCGGCGCCTCCGACCTCCTTCGCGCGTACCCGCTCCTGCTCGCCGGACCGCTCGTCCTCCTGGGCATCCTCGCCGCGGGCCCGGGCGGCGTCTACGCCGTCTCCGCCCGCCCCTGGTGGTCCCTCGGCTTCGCCGCGCTCGCGTTCCTCGCGGGCCTCATCGCGCTGGCCCTCGCGGCGCTCCAGATCGGATTGTGGTTCGTCACGTTCGAAGCGTCGCGCCGCGCGCTCGCCACCGGCCGCGCCCCCGACCTCGCGAGCGCGTGGGCCTCCGTGAAGTGGCACTTCGGAGGCGGCCGGCTCGGCGCGTCGTTCGGCAAGGCGTGGGCGCTCGCGGAGGATCACCTCGGCGCGCTGCTCGTCGCGATCCTCGTCCTCGTCGTCGCCGAGTGGCTCGCCAGCGCCGTCCTCCACTTCATCCCGCTCGTGGGCTTCGCGCTCGCCGGCATCGTGGGCGGCGTCTTCGCCGCGGCGACCGCTGCGCTGATGGCCGTCTATTACCACCGCAAGGGCGCGCCGGCGTAGGCTCGGCCTAGAGCGTGAACTGGCTGATGCAGGCCAGGCAGATGGGCGCGCAGATCGTGGCGAACCGGAGGTTCCCCACGTTGCCGCTGAAGCACTCGGCCGTCTGGGTCGACGAGGTCACGCACGCGCTGAGCACGCAGGGGGCGCCGCAGTGCGTCCCGGAGCTCGAGAGGCAGATGCTGGGCTCGCTGTGGCTGCCAGGGTCGAGGCTCAGGCAGGAGCCCGTGACGTTCGGATCGTAGAGGACGTTGCAGCTTCCCGCGGAAACCACGGGAACCGACAGCGCGAGGAGGGTGAACGCGACGATGGCGGGAAGGGTCAGCATGGGCCTCATGTAACCAAGCCTCGCGGCGTCACCCTCGTGGGCGACCAAATAGTTGCCTCGACGAATTCTATCATTTTATTCCACGTCTGGCCAGGCTTCGCTTGCCGCCATCACGCGAACACGCCAACACGCGGCGTGTTGGCGTGTTCGCGTGATGGCGGCAAGCGAAGCGCCACG
>JAXDQU010000017.1:0-50945 GCA_034667685.1 Thermoplasmata archaeon
TTCGTGCTCTTCGTGGCTTCGGGCTCTTCGTGTGATGTCGAGCGAGGCAGAAGATCAGGCGGCCTTCGCCTTGAACTCGGTGCTGGACGGAGCCTCCGCCGCGCGCTGCGCTCGCGGCACCTCCGTCCGCACGGAATCCAAGGCTCGGGGCCGCTTACGCGGCCTTCGCCTTGAATTCCGTGTATCCGCAGTTGCCGCACGAGACGCGGTCCTTGTGCTCCGCGAGGAACACGCCGGGGCCGCACTTCGGGCACGCCTTGCGCTTGCGCGTGACCGTCGTGCCCTTGACCTCGTAGAGCGCGCGCTTGCCGGCCGGTCCCTTCTTGGGCTTCGCGGCTTCCTTGCCCTTCGCCATGTGTCAGACCTCCTTACTTCCTCGCCTTGGGCGCGGCCTTCTTGCCGGCCGCAGGCGCGGCCTCGGTGCGCTCCTTCTTCTTCGGCTTGAGCTCCTCGAGCTTGTTGCGCTTCAGGAGGTACATCGGCTCGTTCTTGCCGATGGCCTCGGGCGTGTCGTAGACGCGCGCGTAGCCCGTCGTGACCTGCTTGCCGAAGGCGCTGTTCATGCTGTCGACGACGACCAGGCTCTTCTTGGAGCCGACGGCGGACGCGACCTTCTCGCGGATCGCGTCGCGGCTGGGCGTCTTCTCGTTGGGGTGGGCGACGCTGAAGCGCACCTCCCAGCGGGACAGCAGCGGGTTCTGCTTCTTGTCCTTGATCTCGATGTCCATCACTTCACTTCCATCTGGTTGAGAATGCTCTTCGCCGTCTCGCGGACCTTGTCGTCCACGTGGACGACCACCATGCCTTCGCGCGGCTGGCCGTAGACGACGCACGCGCCGTTGGGCGCGAGGATCATGGCAGGGAGGGCCGCAAGGTCCTCCTCGCCCCTGACTTGGATGAGCGTGCTCCCCTTCTCCTTGAGACCGCGGTCGATCGCCCCGATCAATTCCTGCGTGATGCACGCGGGCGGGTTGTCCACCCCGACCTTGCGCACGCCGTGCGTGGGGAGCAGCTCCAGCGCGTTCTCGACGCGCGTCCCGCGCAGCGTCACGCCGTCGACGAGCATGACCTTGGGCAGCACGGAGTTCTCGAGAAAGGTGCGCGTCACGACGTCGCCCACCGCGATCACGACGCGGCGCTTCGTCTCGTCCAGGGTGCGGCGCGTCTGGTAGACGGGGCCGAACGGCTTCGCCAGCAAGGGGCGCAACGAGACGGGGAGTCGGTACATGTCGGGCGGGGCTCCTTTCTGCATCGGTCTCGGCCAGGCACGTCATCGGCCGATGCGGAGTGCGAGTTTGATGTCAGCGGACCTTCAGCGCGTACTTTCCGGGCGTGTCGATCTGCATCTTCTTGGCGATGACGCTGTGGGGCACGTCGGTGACGACGACGAACCCGTGGTAGTCCTTGGAGAGGTTCGTGCCGTGGCAGGCCGGGCACTTCTCCTGGTCCTCGGAGATCAGGTGGCAGTCGCGGCAGGCCTTGCTGACCATGCTCAGTCCCTCCGGCCGCGGGGCGGGCCGCGCGGGGGCCGCGGCGCGCGCTGCTTGGGCGCGTCGGGGTTGCGGTCCTCCTCGAGCCACTCGAGCTTGCCCAGGCCGGGCTGGCGCATGGTGAGGCCGATCTTGGACTCGCGGGGCGAGAGCTCGTTGAGCGAGACGGTGACGAGGCGCGCGCGGACCTTGTCGCCCAGCGCGAGGAACCTGCCGGTCTCCTTGCCCGTGAGACGCTCGTTGCCGAGGTCCACGTTGAGGTAGTCGTTCATGATCTGGCTCATGTGGAGCAGGCCGTCGAGCGGGCCGAAGCGCACGAAGGCGCCGAACTCCACGACCTCGCAGACCGTGCCCTCGACGACCTCGCCCACCTCGGGCTTGAAGGAGAGCGCATTGAACTTCACGCGCTGGTACACCGCGCCGTCGCCGTGGATCACGCGACCCTCGCCGATGCGCTGGATGTCCGTCGCGAGCACGGTGAAGCCGTGCTTCTTGTTGAGCCGCCCCTCGAAGGAGCGGTGGACGAGCTCGCGGGCAACCGCATCTTGGTCCTCGCCCAGCTCGTTGGGGGGAATGCGGACGGTGTCTTCCATCTCGACGATCTGATACACGATGGGTTCCTCCGTTGCGCCTCCAGGAAGGAGGGGGCACCCTGACGGGCGCCCTGTTCGGAACGCTGCGCGATGAAAGGGCCCCTATTTGAATGCTTGCGGCTGGAGGGCCTTGACCCGAAAGTGAGCCTCAAGGTGGAATGATCGGCAGTATTCGCCCAAAGATTCCATCCTGCCGCGTTCCTGAGCGGAAATCCAAGGTTTTGATACAAGTGAAGGAGAATGGAGGAGAACGGTCGGCAGAGCGGAAGGGCTTGGATCGCGATCGCGCTCCCTCCGCCAACCAATCGGACGGGGACGAGTTCGCCGAAGCCCATGTCCGGGGCGAGCTACTGCTTCTTGGCCACCTTCTTTGCGGCGGCCTCGGCCTCTTTCTGTTCGCGGAGGTACCGTCCCGGATGGGGATACACTATCGCTTGGTCTTGGCGTCGGCCTTGACCCACTTGCCTTCCTCGATTTCTCGGAGGATGGCCCAGCCGCGTTCAACGGCGTGGGTCAGGCTGTGGAACTCCTTGCCCTCGCCGGTGCGCTCCATGATCCAGGCCAAAAGCTCGGGGCCGGGCGTCACGCTGATGCGCTGTTTTCGGCCTTCGCCACGGGCGGGGCTCCGTCCCATCACGTGCGATTAGGCGATATGTGGGCTTAAGCGGGCATGTGCAATTGCACACGATTAGGTGCAATTGTGAGCCACCCCAAGAAAGCACCCGCCCGCCCACCCCGACTCACCGACCTGAACGAACCCCGCGCCTTCGTCGCCCTCTGCAACCTCCGCAACGTCGAGGGCCCGGTCAGCATGACGATGTTCACCTCGCGCAGCGAACTGACGCCCTACGGCGCCCGTATCGCGCTTGGCGCCCTCGTCCGCCTCGGGTTCGCCACCGTCGAGCGAGGCCGCCCCCAAGGCAAGATTCGCCCCATGAAAATCCGCCTCACCGAGAAAGGCAAGAGCCTCGCCAAGGAGCTGGGGGAACTCGAAGCCCTACTCAAGGACCCCCGCGCCCCCTGACACCGCCTCGCGGATCGCGGCGGCCCACCGCGACTCGCCCGCACGGCGCCGCACGCCCGTGCCGGCAGCTCGGCGGGCGTCTTGCCCCCAGGGGCTTGGTGGGACCGCAGGAGCTTGCAGAAGGCAGCGTGGCCCGTGGTGAGCGGCCCAGCGGGCTTCTTGAGGCCATGAGCGCCCTTCTGGCGCTTGCGGAGCGTCCCGTTCAACCGCTCGACGCGGTTGTTGTTGGGCGTGTGTGCTGCCGAGTGCGTGACTGAAAATTTTGACAAGTCAACTCCTTAACACTCGCCATACTCCCCAGCGGGACAGTCCCGTCAGCACTCATCGCGGAGGGGGGTTCACCTATCCGGGACAGTACCTTCGGAACGACCTGACTTGGTGGCTGATCCAGCATCCTTCGGAACAGGAGCGCTGTCGGCGCTGTGCAAAGCCTACGCTAGTATGGTCGGATGATAATGCTCAGGGTTACAACGAACCAGACGAACCAAAGGAGGCCTGTGGTCGCAATAATGGCATACAACAGGTGTCGCGCCTTGATCCCGGCCGGTCGCTCGGTGAACATCCGGTGCTCCTCGACGATCCCCCGTTCAAGGAGGCCGACCACGGCCGTGGCCCGCTGCAAGTACCAGTTGTTTCGATGAATGAAGTAATACCAAATTAACGAAACGATCGCACCAGTAAGCGCGACTAGCGCCGCCAGAGGATCGGTTGCGCGTACCCCCTTGGCGAAGAGGGCCCCAACCAAGAGCCCTTGGACCACGAAGTAGGCATTGACTAGTTGCCAACGGCGAGAGTCTTGATACTGGACATTCTTCACAGCCTCGGCATAGTCAATTGGCCTGAGGGGCGCTGGAAGTTGACCGGCGGCCATAATAGATCGAACTGCCGTGCCCTATGTTAACGCGTCGAAGTAACAAGGCGCTCCACATGATCCATTGGATCCACCGGAAATGTCTCAATGAGGCGAAGCGCTAATGAGACCTGTAAGCGGTCGCGCCCGATGTGCCGCAGCTTACCCTCAAGTCATTTGGATTTCAGCCCGAGGATGTGGGGGTGGGCCTTCTCGAATCCATTACGACGGGCCTCTATCGGGAATCAGGCGACGTCCTCCGCGAATATATTTCGAATGAAATTGATAATACGCCCACGCCGCGCCTCGTGGAGATTCGAATCAATCCGGCGGCCGCAACAGTCACGATCCAGGGCGACGGCCCCGGAATGAACTGGCAGAAATTCCGGGACGCTGTAAAGATTGGCGTGTCTTTCAAGGATCCGTCGGCAAACGTGGGATTCCGAGGTATCGGTATCTGGGCGGGGCTTGCGGCATGCGAAGAACTCATTATCGCGACGAAGAGCCGCGACGACGACAACGAGTATGAGTTGCACGTGGACTGCACGAAGCTCCGGAGTTACTATCAGGGCGCCAAGAGGCACGCCGCGCTAACGGATGCTCTTAACGACTGTGCGGGATACATCCAAAGGAAATCTACTCGTGAACCGGGTACTGAGGTTACTCTCAGGGGAATTCTACCTGCTTTCCGCGATCTGCTCGATGAGGACAGCGTTCGAGCCTATCTTACGCGGGAATGCCCGCTTGCCTTTGAAGACGGATTCCCTCACGCATCGGAGATCGACAAGAAACTCAAGGAAAACGTGCCACGGTATCGGCGCGTGAAAATGACTCTCAACAACGTTCCGGTGAAGGGACTCTCGGCTCCGTCGCAGATGCGGGCGCCGATTTTCGGGGAAATTACAGCGAAGGTTGGAGACGGCGGCAAGCCGCAGACGCTTGCCTACTATTGGCTAAGCCATGCTGCGACTACTGAGGCAATCGAGCCCAGCTATGACCGGGGCCTCCGTATTCGCGTTCGGAACTTCACTGTCGTGGACCCGGCTGGGGTGCAAGCGTTCCTCCAGAAGCTGAGTGGCACGAACATGCACATGCTCAACTACTGGGTTGGTGAAATCCACGCGATCCACGCCGATTTCAAACCAAACGCGGAGCGCCGCGATCTTGAAAACTCGGTCGCCAAAGGCGTTCTCTATGAGCATGTTGCCAAGGACGTTTTTGACGGAATGATGGTCCCGTGGTCAAGGACCATCTCCGACATGCAGAACTTGGAAAAGGAAACGAAAAAGGCGCTCGAAGAGCCGAATACGGTCAAGCCTGCAAACTATCGCGACGCGGTGGAAGTCGATCGCGCAGGACGAGAGATCGAGGAGAAGTTGGAGAGCCTTCGCCGGAGGCGAAAAGACCTAAAGACCAAGCTCAAAAAAGTTGACAGTGCTTCGCCGCTGCAGAAGCAGGTTACGCATCTCGACACCGAGGCGGAGAAGGCGATCAAGCGCCTTGAGTCAAAGCACAAGCGACTAGAAAGCCTTCTTGAAGAGAGGCGCGGGGGAATCATTCAGAAGCCCGCCGCGAAGGCAAAGGCGACATCCGCAAAGCAAACCAGCCTGTCAAACAAAGCCTCGGCCGACTCTGCCGAGCTGGCTAAGGAAGCAACTGAGCGCATCGGAAGCTACTCGGCGGACCCCAAGAAGATCGTCCGCGCTCTGGTACAGGCGCTCTTGGAGACCGGCGTTGCTGAGTCCGAGGACGACGTTCGTGAAGTCGTGAACCGCACGGTCGTAATCTTGCAGCGCGCACGGTGATCTGCTGGAACGCTTTGCAACAAATCTCGCTAAGGAATGGATTCGCTACCAGGTCGATCTACCTGCTATCGAGCCTCTTTCGAAGGAACTTCGGGCCGAAGGCTTCCGAGTCGGATACGTCGGCACCCCAGGGCCGGACCTTCTCGACGTTCGCGCCTGGAGGCCAGCGCTAGATTTCGCACTCGCAAGTGAGCGATCAGGCACTGACCTCCGAGACCTTCGCTTCAATGCTCGGAAATATTTCCACGAAGGTTTCCTGTTTTCCACTGACTACGGCATAGATGATGTCCTAGCAAATGCTGGTGCAAGTCTTCCAGTATTAGATTCAATCGATCAGCTACCCGCAATTGTCAACTATGACGTGTATGCTAATCCTGTAAAGCCGCAGCGTCAAGCATTCGACCCCAAAGGGCCCTTCTGGTCAGGTATTCGCAACTACCTTCGCACGGCGGCGGCAGAACGACTTCCAGCGCTGTTGCTCATCATGACAACCGGTCTCAGGGGAAAGACGGCAATCTACGACCGCGCAATCAACAGCATCCTCGAAGAGATTGAAGACTACTCTCTGGAGATACCTTCGGAGCTAGAGCCGGCAATCGTGAAGGGAACGATGCCAAAAAAATACCAACTTTGCATCCCATATTGGCTCGCTCGCTATTCAGCTACTAGCGAGGGTTACGGCGTAGAGGTCGTGGAAAGCCTCGACTACATTGGGACGGGAAATGTCCGAATGATGCACCTCATCCTCAAATTGCGCCGGCGCGTCGATGATGCACAGCCTCGCGAGAGCGCCTTGCTACGGCTTGTGAACTTCCCTCATCGGACTTTGGAGTCAGTGGGCAGCTCATTCCGGCCCCGTTCTGTTCGGCTTCCCACCATTCCGCCCCCCAATGGGGGGTGAAGTTCTAAGTGGGGGGATCCTAATCGCGCATTGGATCTCCGGGCGCGTGTGTCGGTGAGCGAGTATGTCCTTCTTGTTGAACCCGACTATTACACCCGCTATCCGCCGCTGGGACTGCTCAAACTGGCGAGCTATCATATGTCCCGTGGAGATGAGGTTAGATTGGTGCGTGGCGAGAAGAAACTCCGACGCACCCCCGACCGGATCTATGTAACGAGCCTCTTTTCCTACGCATGGCGACCAGTTCATGCGGCCGTCCGCCATTACAAGAAGCTCTTCCCGAAGGCGCCGGTTTCACTCGGTGGAATCTATGCATCGCTTCTTCCGGAGCATGCTGCAACTGCGGGTGCAGATGAGATCATGGTCGGCCTCCATCCCGAGGCAGAGTCGCATGTCCCGGCTTGGAAGTTGGTGCCAGAATGGGATGGGAGCATCCTCTTTGCGTCTCGTGGCTGTGTCAGGAAATGCGGGTTCTGCTCAGTTCCCAAGCTTGAGGGTGCGCCGAGTGCGTTCAAGGAGAACATCAAATCGCAGTTGTTCGAGCGCCACTCCCGAATCATTCTTTGGGACAACAACATCCTGGGGAACTGGAACTGGCGACCAATTTTCGAAGAGCTTGCTGCGATTGGAAAAGAGGTTGACTTCAATCAGGGGTTGGATGCCCGGCTTGTCACTGACGAGTCTGCTCAGGCGATCGCGCGGATCCCCACCCGGACCATCCGACTCGCGTATGACTATCCCGGAATTCGCGAAGGCGTCAGGGAAGGCATCGAGACGCTGGTAAGGCACGGAGTTAGCCGCAAGAAGATCGTGGTCTATACTCTCTACAACTACATCGAATCCCCTGAGGATTTCTATGAAAAGGTCCGCGATCTTCTGGAATGGGGCGTAACATCCTATCCAATGCGATTCGAGCCATTAACTTCCCTGACGAAGAACGCCTATGTCGCGCCTAAGTGGACACGCGAGCAGTTGAACGCCGTGGCGAACGCGCGGCGTGTCCTTGGGTATGCCGGTGCCTTCCCAGCATACAAGGGTCTCGTCGAGAAATTCAAGCGTGCGGGGAGCTTCGAAGAGGCGTTTCGTCTCCGCGACGTGGGCGCACGTCGTTCCACGAAAACTACGGGCCATCTTCGCGCTTCTCAACCACGCTGGGGGGGTGTTCTCGATTGGCGGCAAATGACCAGAAACTAAGCAGGGTTGTAAGGGGGACTTCACCTGCGACAGACGATGCGTGGCAAATAGGCTCCTTGGTGCCTCCCGGCACTTGCCTCTGCTGTGGTGTTAGGTTCGGTGGAGGCGAGACGAGGCGGCAGGGCCCCTACCTAAACATGCCCTATCGCTATGTGTGTCTGCGCTGTTGGTCCTTACCCTTTGCATACTTCCCGGACAAGGTTCTCGCCCCGTGTGGCGAATGCTGGATACCCTCGCTGAACGAGCAGCATGTTCACGTCGCGCCGAGAGAACGCGCGTTCACCGCAACGCGAAAAGGGGAGTCAGGCAACAAGAAAGTAAGCGGGCACGGTTTCCCGAAGAAGGCCACCAAGCACAAGCGCGCCAAGAAGAAAACCCCGAAGCGCAAGGGCTGAGCGAAGATAAGTGCCTTCTATTCCGATCAGAGGCTACAGCCATCTTTGTTCGTTTCATCCGGTTTCCGTCTTTCGTGGCCGAGACTGTTTCGAGTTCTCGTTCCTGCGCGACGGGTTGCCTTTCTTGGGGGCAGAGGGCTTGCGGGGCGCATGTCGCGCTAGATCGCGAAGCTTGCCGAGGCTGTCTGTCGCGGGCGCTGCGTGCTTCTTGGGCTTCTTCTTCGCGCGCTTGGCGTCGCGCGTCTTCTCGACGATCTCGCGCGCCGTCTCCGCGATGATGCCCGCCGGCTCGCTCTGCGCGAGCATGGAGCCGGTGAACGGCGCGGGCTCCGTGGCGGGGTCTTGGCCGGCGAGCATCGCGCCGCGCCACCGGGCGCGCAACGCCTCACCCCGGCCCCCGCGTTGGGCGGGCATCTTCTCGTCGCCCACGCGCGCCACAGCCGCGCGCAAGAGCAGCTCGAAGAAGGGCGCGTAGAGCAGGGGCCGGTCCGCTTCTTCGGCCACGTCGCGGCCCCAGGTGAGAAGGTCTCTTACTTCGTCTCGTGGCGCATATTCCACGAACAGGCTCAGGTCGGGCAGGATCGCCTTGGCGCGAGCCAAGCCCAAGCGGTGCGCCCGGCTGAACGCCTTGCCCTGGGCGCGATCCTCTGATCCAGAGGCTTCACGCACGCGCCGCACGCGCTTTCCCTCCGCGTCGCGTTCCTCCATCCACCGCGAGGGCGCCCTCTTGCCCGTGGCGAGGTCCCTCCGTTCGCGGGCGGAGAGGATGCCCCGCTTGGCCGGCGCGCTCTCCTTCCGTCCATCCTGTCGCCGCTTCGTGGGGACACCCATCGTATTCCGTCGCTCCTATCGTTTCCGACAGCACACAGGCAGAGCATGAAAGAGGACCATCCCTCCTTCCAGACCGACGACAAGAACGCGAACGCCAACCCCTCCTCCCTCCTCCGCGGCACGCAGCTTCGCCCCGTGGCGCGCGGCGGATTCCGCGCGAAGCCCCGCCTCTCGTGCCCCTTCTGCGGAAAGATCGAGGCGAGCCCGACGAATCTCTGGCGCCACAAGGCCGCGTGCGAGAAGAACCCCAACCCGACGTGTGCCTATTGCTCGCGCCACTACACCGACTCCGAGCTTCCCCGCCACGAGCAGCGCTGCGAGTACCGGCCCACGCCGGATGACGTCGTGGCCGACGCGGAGCCGGACGCGCCCGAGGAGCCGGAGCCCGCGGCGCCCGAGCAGCCCGAGGTCGAGCCGGAGCCCGCGCCCGAGCCCACCAGGATCGTCATGACGACGCCCACGCCGCGCACCGCGACCGCACCCCAGCCCACCCCCGCGCCAGAGCGCGTCACGCTGGACCCCGCCTTGGCAAGCGTGGCGATCCACGCCGCGGAGATCAACGCCCTGGGCGAGTCCGGGAGCCCCGCAAAGAAGCCGGCCCGGTCGCTCGGCGCCGCCCTCTCGGCCGTCGCCGCCAGTTTCACACCCGCGCAGGCCGACGCCCTCCGCCTCATGCTCCACATGAAGCGCGAGCAGGACTTGAGGGACACGCGAGAGGCCGTGTGGGGCGCCCTGATCGTGGGCGGCGCCGTGGTCGGGATCATCCTCCTGTTCGCCTACCTCGACGAGAGGCCGAAGGCGGCGCAGCCCACGCCCGCGGCGACGTCCGCCGCGCCGCAGACCCGCCCGCCCTACAACCCGACCTTGCATGGGAGCCTCGAAGCCTACCGCGCCGCCTACAACCACCTTCCCGCGCCCACTGTGGGCCTGCGCGACACCCAGCCTCCCGGCGTGGGGCTCGACCGCAGCACCACCCCCTGAGGGCGCCCCGCTCCTGTCCCCCCTGTTTTCTGTCCCCCGCTCCGGTGCCGCCCGGAGTCCCTTCTTGAAACGCCTCCCCACCAGGGAACCCCACGCTTCGGCATTCTGAGGGCGTCGCGTCAATACGCGCCGCGCTTCGATCCAGGCGCGATCACGAACCTCCCGCGTCAGGATCGAGCGCGATCCACCGCGTATCGAGTTCGATACGCGACCACGATACAGCGTGGATCGAATGCGATCCACCACGATCGGGATCATGGATCGAGTTCGATCCACCGCCTTGATCGCGCCTCCGAAGACGAATCACCCGGTTCGCAATCGCGGGGCCGGATCGCGCGATCCACCGCTTCCGACGGCTCTTGGATCTCGGTTTGGTGTCCCTCGTCCATCCTCCGATCCCGGGGGATTCTGGCCTCGTCCGTCCCCACGGTCAGGAGTGCCGGTATCTTCCGCGGTGGAGAGGGTTTAGGGTCAAAGCCCGGCTGGAGGCGCGCGCTTGATCGGGGGCGAAGCGGCTGCGGCGCGACGTGGGCGACGACGCGACGGGCATCGCCTTGGGCCTCGACGACCTGCGGGAGGTCGCCGCGTTCGCGCTGGCTTGCGCGCAGCCGGCGCTTCCCCTCTTCGAGGGCGAGCGTCCGGCCGATCCGCGACCGCGCAGGGCGCTCGAAGCGGCGGAGGCGTTCGCGCGGGGCGGCGCGCGGACCCGGGCGCTGCGCGACGGGGCGTGGGGCGCGATGCGCGCGGCGGGCGAGGCGCGCGACGCCGGGATGCCGGCTGCCGGCGAGGCCGCGCGCGCCGCGATGGCCGCGGCCGGCGCCCCCTTCCTCCACCCGCTCGCGAAGCCGACGCAGGTGCGGCACATCCTCGGGTCGGCCGCGCACGCGGCGCGCGCGTTCGAGCTTGCCGCCGGGGACGATCCGCGCGTGGGCGCGGAGTGGCTGGAGCAGGCGCGGCGCCTGGCGCGTCCCGCGCTCGTCGGCGTCCTCGCGCGCTACCCGGCGGCTCCGTCAGGCGGCGGCCGCGTGGGGGAGCTCCTCCGTCTGCTGGACGCCGCGCTGCGCGGCTGAGCACCCCCGCGCGGCCGGCAGGCTCTTCCCCGCCCACGCCCGGTGCCTCCGCGTGGCCACGCTCCGCCGCGACCTCGGCCTCTGGTCGATGACGGCGCTTGGCGTCAGCATGATGCTGGGCAGCGGCATCTTCTTCGGCCCCTCGCTCACGGCGCGCGAGTTCCCCGACGCGCGCGTCGTGATCGCGCTCTGGCTCGCGGGCGGGCTCGTGGCGCTCGCGGGCGCGTGGGTGTTCGGGCGGCTCGCCGCGCGCCGCCCGCTCTCGGGCGGCCCGTACGTCTACCTGCGCGACGCGTATGGCGAGCTTCCGGCGTACCTCTACGCGTGGACGAGCCTCGTGATCATCGCGCCCACGAGCATGGCCGTCATCGCGGCGCTCCTGGCGTCGAACGCGAGCCAGTTCGTGCGCGTCGGGCCGGTGGGCCTCGCGATGACCGGCGCGTGGTTCATCCTCCTCTTCGCGTTCGTCAACCTCCTGGGCGTCAAGGCCGGCGGCCGGCTCCAGACGGCGCTCTCCGCGTTCAAGGTCCTCCTGGTGGTGGGCTTCCTCGTGGCGCTCGTCGCGGGCCTCCCCGCCTCGACGCTCGCGCCCGCGGCCGAGGGACCGGGGCGCTGGAGCCTCGCGTTCGTCGGCATCCTCTTCGCCTACGGCGGGTGGGAGTACGCCGTGCTCGCGAGCGAGGAGGTGCGCGACGCGGCGCGCAACGTCCCGCGCGGCCTGATGCTGGGCGCCGTCGTGGTCACGCTGCTCCACGTGGGCGCGGTCCTCGTCTACCTGCGCGCGCTGGGCGCTCCGGGCATGGCCGCGGCCACCGCGCTGGCGCCCGAGGCGGCCGCGCGCGTCTCGCCCGCGCTCGCGAAGCTCGTCGCCGTCGCGGTCGCCGTCTCGGCCGCGGGCACGCTCAACGCGATCCTGCTCCTGGGGCCGCGCGCGACCTTCGCCTTGGCGCGCGACGGCATGCTGCCGCGGATCCTGGCCGACCTCTCGCCGCGCGCGGGCGTCCCGTGGGCGGCCATCGCGCTGCAGGTGGTCCTCGCGGTCGCGTATCTCCTCGCGGGCGGGATGAGCCGCGTCGCCGCGACGACCGTCGTGGGCACGGGCGTGTTCATCGTGCTCTCCGCGCTCGCCCTGCTGCGCGACCGGAGCCGCGGCTGGGTGGGCCTCGCGGAGATCGCCGCGGTCGTGATCGTCGCCGGCACCTACACGTGGTTCCTCGTGCTGCTCGTGCGCGACGACATGACGACCGCGCTCCTGGGCCTGGGCCTCATCGCGGCGGGCGCGATCCCCTACGCCATCGCGCGGGCGCGCCAACGACGCGCGGTCCCGGAGGAGGCGCCCGCGGATGCCTGAGCGCCTCGCCCCCTTCGAGCTGGAGCGCTGGCTGCGCCGCCAGGAGAAGGTCGCGCGCTTCGCCATCGGCGGCAGCGGCGTGCCGCAGGCGGACCTCGCGCCCTTCGTGCCCGCGGACGTCGAGCCCCTGTGGCGCACGCACCCCGACGCGGCGAACCAGGCGCTGCGCGACGCCGTCGCCGCGCAATGGCGCGTGTCGCCCGAGGAGGTCGTGCCCACGGTGGGCGCCAGCGAGGCGGACATGCTCGTGGCGCTGGGCCTCGCGGGGCCGGGCGCGCACGTCCTCGTCGAGCGGCCCGCCTACCACGCGCTGCTCCAGCCCGCGCGCGCCCTGGGCTGCCGCGTCACGCGCGTGGAGCGCCGCGCCGCCAACGGCTTCCGCCTCGACCCGGGCGAGGTCGCGCGCGCGATCGGCCCGGACACGCGGCTCGTCTGCCTCGCGCGTCCGAACAATCCCACCGGCGCGCGCGAGGAGGACGCGGCGCTCGCGGAGATCGCGCAGGCGGCCGAGCGCGTGGGCGCGCACGTCCTGGTCGACGAGGTGTTCGCCGACGCGACGGAGGCCGGCGCCCGGCCCGCGCGCGCCGCGCATCCGCGCGTCATCAGCGTCAATTCGCTCACGAAGTGCCTGGGCTTCTCGCCGCTGCGCGTGGGCTGGGCGATCGTCGCGGACGCGGCGGCGCGCGAGGCGATCGACCGCGCCAAGGGCGTCGCGAGCGCGGCCAACGCCTCGCTCAACCTGCTCCTGGGCGCGCGCATCCTCGACGCGCGGCCAAGATTGCTATCGGCCCTGCGCGGGCGGCGCGCGGCGAACGTGCGCCTGGCGGAGCGCTTCGCGGCCGAGACGAAGGCCGAGACGACGCTGCCCGGCGCGGGGACGACGTGCGTGGTGCGGCTGCCGCCCGGCGCGCCCGAGGATATCACCTTCGCGCAGCGGCTCGCCGACGAGCGCGGCCTCGTGCTGCCGCCCGGCTCGTTCGTGGAGATGCCCGGCTGGCTGCGGCTGGGGCTCGTGGGTCCGACCGCGACGCTGGAGCAAGGCTTGGCCGAGCTTCGCGACGCGTGGCCTTCCGCCACCCGCGGCCGCGACTGACCGCGCTTCGCTCTCCGCCAACACGCCATCACGCGAACACGCCGACACGCCGCGTGTTGGCGTCTTGGCGTGATGGCGGCAAGCGAAGCGCCGCAGAGGACTGAACCGGGAGGTTGAGTCTCAGGCGCCGATCAGCGAGTGCGCGACGACCAAGGCAGCGAAGATCACCGAGATCGTCGTCATCGCCTTGATGAGCGGGTTGATCGCGGGGCCGGCGGTGTCCTTGAAGGGGTCGCCGACGGTGTCGCCCACGACCGCGGCCTTGTGGGCCGGGCTGCCCTTGCCGCCGTGGACGCCGCTCTCGAAGCTCTTCTTGGCGTTGTCCCACGCGCCGCCGGCGTTGGCCATGAGGAGCGCCAGCGCGAGGCCGCCCACGATGGTGCCGATGAGCAGGCCGCCCAGCGCCAGCGGGCCGAGGATGAAGCCCACGAGGAGCGGCGCGGCGACGGCGAGGAGGCCGGGCACGACCATCTCGCGCAGCGCGGCCTTCGTGACGATGGCGACGCAGCGCGCGTAGTCGGGCTTGCGCTTGCCGGCCATGATCTGGCCGTCCTTGAACTGCTCGCGCACCTCGAGCACGACGGCGTTCGCGGCGCGGCCGACGGCGGCCATCGCGTAGCTCGCGAAGAGGAACACGACCGCGGCGCCCAGGAGCAGGCCGCTGAGCACGTACGGGTTGCTGATGAGGAAGGTGAGCTGGCCGTTGACGTCGAGCGCGCTGGCCCAGGACGTGCCGGGCGCGGCGGCGCTGGCGTGGTCCACGAAGTCGGCGAAGAGCACGAGCGCCGCGAGCGCCGCGCTGCCGATCGCATAGCCCTTCGTTGTCGCCTTGGTGGTGTTACCCACCGCGTCGAGCGCGTCGGTGACCTTGCGGACCTCGGGGGGCAGCTCGCTCATCTCGGCGACGCCGCCCGCGTTGTCCGTGATCGGGCCGTAGGTGTCGAGCGCGACGACCATGCCCGCGACGCTGAGCATGCCCACGCCGGCCATGGCGACGCCGTAGAGGCCGAGCATGTTGGCGGTGTGCGCGTCGACGCCCGCCATCGCATTGTGGCCCAGGATGAAGCTCGCCACGAGCGCGGCCACGACGAAGACGACGGGGAGGAAGACGCTCTGGAGGCCCACCGCGATGCCCTGGATGATGTTGGTGGCGGGGCCGGTGACCGAGGCGTCCACGATGCCCTTGACGGGCTTGTAGCCCTGGCTCGTGAAGTAGTCGGTGACGCCGAAGAGGAGCAGCGTCAGGACGAGGCCGATGACGGCGGCCCAGAGGAAGTTGATCGGGATCGCGGTGAACGCCCAGGCGTGGAGCGCCCAGAAGCCGATCGCTGAGACGACGACCGTCGCGATGAGGCCCGCGTAGAGCGCGTTCATGATGTTGCCGCTCGCCGGGAGGCGCACGAAGAACATGCCCACGACGGAGGCGACGATGGCGAAGGCGCCCATCGCGACCGGGAAGAGGATGCCCGTCTCGCCGAACTTGCCGAAGACGGCGGCGGACGCGGCGAGCGCCATCGCGGCGACCAGCGTGACCACGTACGTCTCGAAGAGGTCGGCGCCCATGCCGGCGCAGTCGCCCACGTTGTCGCCCACGTTGTCGGCGATGACCGCGGGGTTGCGCGGGTCGTCCTCGGGGATGCCGGCCTCCACTTTGCCCACGAGGTCGGCGCCCACGTCGGCGGCCTTGGTGTAGATGCCGCCCGCGATGCGCGCGAAGAGCGTGATGAGGCTCGCGCCGAACGCGAAGCCGATGAGGTTGAGCGGGACCTTCTGGGCGTCGCCCAGCTGCCCCTTGAAGATCATGTAGAGCGAGGTGAGGCCGATGATGCCCAGTCCCACGACCGCGAAGCCGTTGACGGCGCCGGCGCGGAAGGAGAGCGTCAGCGCGCGCTTCATCCCCTGGCGGGCGCCCTCGGCGACGCGCGCGTTGGACGAGACGCTGATCCACATGCCGATGTAGCCGGCCAGCGCGGAGAGGAGCGCGCCCAGCACGAAGCCGCCCGCGGTGTAGTACCAGAACGAGTCGGCCGTGGCGTAGCCCACGACGGCGAAGACGATCGTGAGGAGGACGGCGAAGATCGCGACCACGCTGTACTCCAGCTTGAGGAAGGCGAACGCGCCCTCGCGGACGGCGAGCTGGATCTCCTTCATGCGGTCGTTGCCCGCGCTCTGGCGCAGGATCCACGCGGCGATGAAGCCCGAGACGACGAGCGCGAAGACGCCCGCGACGGGAGCGAGGTAGAGGAGGGTGGTCGTGTCAACCAAGATGGATCACCCAGCGGGCTCCAGGGAGCCCAGGGACGGCGCGCGATGCTGGAAGGGCTTCTTAGGCTTTTTGGGGGGCTTCGGCGGGTCGGCGCAGGCGCCGGGACCACGCCGCGACCAGGAGCCCGACGACGAGGAGCAGCGCGGCGCCGCCGGCCAGCGCCAGGAGAAGGCTCGCCACGTCCATCGCCACGAGGCCGAGCGCCTGCGCCCACGACATCAGCACGCCGCCCACGCCGAGCCCCGTGAGGCTCCACTTGACGGGCGCCTTGCGCTCCAGCCGCTCCGCCTCGGCGTCGTGCCCTTCGAGCGCGCCCAGCACGCCCGAGACGCCGCCCGTGAGGTCGAGCGCGACGCCGGAGACGCGCGCGACGCGGCCTTCCTCAACCTCGCGCCGGCTGTGCCGCTTGCGCGCCTCATTCAATTCGCGCAGGTCGCGCAGCAGTTGCCAGATGCCGTACGCCGAGACGCCGGTGAGCGCGACCGCCACCGCGCCCGCCGCGGTGAGGAGCGGATTCCCTTCGACGCGCACGAAGAAGGGCGTGCGGGCCAGCTCCCCGCCGTCGGCGTCCAGGACGCGCGCCTCCAGGCGGTAGACGCCCGCGCCCACCGCGCGCAATGGCGAGAGGTCCACGTCGCGCGCGATCACCGTCGCGTTCCCCGGCGCGATCGTCGTCCCCACGTCGAGGTCGCGCGACCACGCGGGAACGCCCGCGCCCGCCAGCAGGATGACGCGCACCGCGGCCACGTCCCACGCGCGGTCGGCCGGCGCGGTGATCGTCACGCGCAGCGCAGCAGGCGCCCCCACGTCGAGCGCGAGCGCGCGGGACACGGCATCCGCATCGCGCACGTCGTGCCCGTCGAGCGTGACGACCACGCTGCCCGTCTCCTGCGCGAAGGCCGAGGGCGCCACGAAGAGCAACAGGAGCAGCCACGCGGCGCGCACGCGGGGTGCTCGCGCGGGCCGGTGCATGAAGCGTGCGATTTGCCCGCGGCGCGACGGATCACTTTGAAGTAGCCCGTCCCGGATGCGCGCGGCGAGCCCCATGGCCGTGAACCTCCGCGACCGGAAGTACGCCCTCGACATCGACCCGAAGGCCCTCGACGGGCAGGACGTGGTCGTGGCGGGCTGGATCCAGGAGACGCGCGACATGGGCGGGATCGCGTTCGTGATCCTGCGCGACCGCAGCGGCACGCTCCAGGTCGTGCTGCCCAAGAAGAAGCTCGATGCGGCGCTCGTGGAGAGCCTCACGAAGCCCAACCGCGAGAGCGTCGTCGCGATCCTGGGCACCGTGAAGGCGTCCGAGAAGGCGCGCAACGGCTACGAGGTGCTCCCCAAGGAGGTGCGCATGCTCAACGAGTCCGCCGCGCCCCTGCCCATGGGCATCGTCGACAAGGTGGACGTCGACTTCGAGACGCGCCTCGACAACCGCTTCCTCGACCTGCGCAAGCCTGAGGTCCAGGCGATCTTCCGCGTGCGCAGCGCGCTCGTGAAGGCCGGGATTGACAGCTTCACGAGGCAGGGCTTCTTCCAGGTCCACACGCCGCGCATCATCGGCGCCTCGTCCGAAGGCGGCACCGACCTCTTCCCGGTCAAGTACTTCGAGAAGGACGCGTTCCTCGCGCAGTCGCCCCAACTCTACAAGCAGATGCTGATGGCGACGGGCCTGGACCGCCAGTTCGAGGTCGCGACCTACTTCCGCGCCGAGAAGCACAACTCGTACCGGCACCTCAACGAGGTCACGGCCTTCGACGTCGAGATGGCGTTCGTCGAGAGCGAGGAGGACGTCATGAAGATCCTCGAGACCGCGGTGCGCGACATGTGGCAGGGCGTGCACGACCACTGCCACGCCGAGCTGAAGCTCCTCAACAAGGAGGTCAAGGTGCCGCAGCTTCCCTTCGCGCGCCTGACGTACGACGAGGCGCTCAAGCTCGTCAACGGCGCGGGCCGCTGGACCAACGAGAAGGGCGAGCAGGCCCAGATCCCCTGGGGGGACGACCTCAACGCCGCGGCCGAGAAGATACTCGGCGAGGTCATGGCGGAGCGCGGCCACGCGTTCTACTTCATCACGAAATACCCGGAGACGGTCCGGCCGTTCTACACCTACGTGGACGAGGACGGCACGACGACGCGCAGCTTCGACCTGGAGCACGCGGGCCTCGAAGTGACCTCGGGTGCCCAGCGCCAGCACGACCCGCAGAAGCTCGTGCAGCGCATCGAGGCCAAGGGGCTCAACCCGGCCGACTTCCGAGACTACCTCAAGCCGTTCCAATACGGGATGCCCCCGCACGGCGGCTTCGGCCTCGGCATCGACCGCCTGACGATGGAAGTGCTCAACCTCCCGAACGTGCGCGAGGCCGTTCTCTTCCCGCGCGACAGAACGAGGCTCGCGCCGTGAGCGCGAGCCGAAGTGTGTCGCGCGGGATGGCCGCCGCCAGGGCGCGCAGCGCCCGGTCGGCCGCAGCCGAGGCGGCGAGCATCCCCCGCGACCGCACGCGCCTGGCGCCGTGAGGGCATGGCGATCTGCCGGCAATGCTGGGAGCCGCTCGCCGAGGTCGAGCCAGGCGTCCTGGCGTGCGCGAAGGGGCACGGGCACCTCGTGGACGAGGCGTGGCTCCGGGCGCACCTCTCCACCGACTCGTGGGTGGCGTGGCAGCGCGCGATCGCGGCGGCCACGCCGACGACCCACGCGTGCTCCGCGTGCGGCGCCGACGTGGTCCATGCCGCGTTCCGCTCGAGCTGGTGGCCGGTCTCCCGCCTCACAGGCTTGCCGCGCTTCCACCCCCTCGTGGTCGGCGCCCCGACGCCCTGGGCGCCCTGGCCGTACGTCGAGGAGGTCGCCGCGCAGCGGTGCGTCGCCTGCGCCCGGACGTGGTTCGACACGCTGGGTCTCGGCCTGCTGCGCGACCGCGGCCCCGCCTTCACGCCGCTCCCCCAGCACGCGCCGCCCACGGGCGTCTGCCCGCGCTGCTATCAGAAGCTGGATGCGGACGACCGGTGCGAGCGGCACGGCACCCTCGTGCGGGGCAGCCGGCTGGAGCCGATCCTGGAAGGCCGCGCGGAGGCCGTGAAGACCCTCCTGGGGCGGGCGCCCGGGGGCGGCCCCCGCTGCCCGGCGTGCACGACCCAGATGCGGCGCCTCACGCTGGACGGGTGCGAGCTGGACGCGTGCGCCTTCTGCTCCTCGATCTGGCTGGAGGGCAAGGCCATCGAGCTGGGGCCGCGCCTGCCCAACCTCCTTCTTGCGCTGGACAAGCGCTGAGCCCCGCACCCCGTCACCTGCGCGCGGGCGAAGGTCATGACACGCCGGGCCGCTGGGCCCTCGGGCACACCCCATGACGACCCGCACGCTCGCCCTGATCCTGCTCGTCCTCGCCGCCTTCACGCTCGCGCCCGCCGCGTCGGCCTCGATCCCCTACGGCGTCTGCACCGAGGGGCACGCGCCCTGCTACAGCGGCATGCTCGCCTGCGTCGACAAGGGGACGCACGTCATCGTGTGCGTGCCCGACCCGTGCGCGACGGCCAACTGCTTCAACGTCCTGCCGTAGGCCGCGGGCCGCGCCCCGCGTAACCGTATCAGCCTTGCGCCTTCGGCCGTACCACGCGGAGCCGAAGCGCTTATCGGCTCGCAGCCCGCAAAGAGAGCCGATTCCGTCTATGCGTGGCATGGGCTACACCGACTTTCTCGAACTGGGCTCCAAGCCGAAGGCCGACGAGCTCGTCTGCACGTTCCGCCTCGAGCAGGACGCCTCCGTGGGATTCGACTGGGCGGCGGGCGCGCTCGCGGCCGAGAGCAGCATCGGCACGTGGGACCCCGGCCTCACGACGATGACCGGCGAGGAGCGCCAGTACGGCGCGCGCGTCATCAAGCTCGACGAGGCGAAGAAGCTCGTCTGGATCGCCTACCCTCCCGCCCTCTTCGAGGCGGGCAACCTCTCGCAATTGCTCTCCAGCGTCGTGGGCAACGTCTACGGGCTCAAGGAGGTCCGCAAGCTCCGCTTCGTGGACATCGAGATGCCCGCGTCCTACGCGCGCAGCTACCCTGGCCCGCAGCTTGGGATGGAAGGCGTGCGCAAGATGACCGGCATCCACGGGCGGCCGATCCTCGGCACCATCGTGAAGCCGAAGCTCGGCCTCTCGTCCGACAACTGGGCCAAGGCGGCGTACAACGCGTGGAAGGGCGGCATCGACTTCGTGAAGGACGACGAGAACCTCACCTCGATGGTCTTCAACAACTTCTACGACCGCGCGCGCAAGGTCATGGAGGCCAAGAAGAAGGCCGAGCGCGAGACGGGCGAGCGGAAGCTCTACTTCTGCAACGTCAGCGCGCCCGTCACCGAGATGAAAAAGCGTGCCGACTTCGTCTGCAACGAGATGGGCAACGACTACGTGATGATCGACGTGCTCACCGTGGGCTTCAGCGCCGTGCAGGAGATGCGCAGCTACCTCGACGGCAAGGGCATCGGCATCCACGCGCACCGCGCGATGCACGGCGCCTTCAGCCGGCTGGAGGACCACGGCATCGACATGCTCCCCGTCTCGAAGTGGATCCGCCTGCTGGGCGCCGACACGCTCCACGCGGGCACCCTGGGCGCGGGCAAGATGTTCACCGAGGGCGGCAAGTCGCACGCGAAGGCGATCTACGACATGCTGCGCGGCGAGATGCACGGCCTCAAGACCGTCTTCCCCGTCGCCAGCGGCGGCATGCACCCGGGCGTCATCGGCCAGGTGTGGGACGCCAACGGCGGCAGCCCCGACTTCTGCGCCGCGGCCGGAGGCGGCGTCCACGGGAACCCGCTGGGCAGCGAGGCGGGCGCGCGCGCCATGCGCCAGGCCGTCGAGGCGCACCAGAAGGGCATGAGCCCCGAGGAGTACGCCAAGACCCACGAGGAATTGGCCGCCGCGATCAAGCGGTGGGGCACCAAGCCCGTCAGCAGCGCGGCGGAGTGACCACGCATGGAAGGTAAGACCCTCGAAGCGCACCTGCTCGACATCGACCTGGGCAAGTTCCAGGTGCTCCTCCACCGCAGCGACGCGGAGGAGCTGGGCGTGCATCCCGGCGACCGCGTGCGCGTGCTATCACAGCCCCACGCCGTCATCGCGGTCGTGGACGTCACCGAGTCCGTCGTGCAGCCGGGCACCATGGGCGTGTTCGCGGACGTGCGCAAGCACTTCAGCCTGGACGAAGGCGCGCGCCTCCACGTGCGCCCCGCGGAGAAGCCGCAGAGCGTCGGCTACATCAAGCGCAAGATGCACGGCAAGAAGCTCGACCGCGACGAGATCGACACCATCGTCCAGGACGTGGTCGAAGGCAGCCTCACCGACGTCGAGCTCTCGGCGTGGGTGACGAGCCTGGAGATCAACGACATGGACATGGAGGAGATCGAACATCTCACCCGGTCCATGGTGAAGCACGGCGAGGTGCTCGACTTCGGCGACAACGCCGTCGTCTTCGACAAGCACTCGATCGGCGGCGTGCCGGGCAACAAGATCAGCCTGCTGATCGTCCCCATCGTCGCGGCCGCGGGGCTCATGATCCCCAAGACCAGCAGCCGCGCGGTCACCGGCGCCGCGGGCACCGCCGACGTCATGGAGGTCTTCGGGCCCGTCGCGCTCAGCGGCCCGCAGATCCGCAAGATCACCGAAGAGGTGGGCGGCGTGCTCTGCTGGGGCGGTGGCGTCAACCTGGCTCCGGCCGATGACATCATCATCCGCGTCGAGCACCCGCTCTCGATCGACCCGCGCAGCCAGCTCCTCGCGTCCGTCATGTCGAAGAAGAAGGCCGTGGGCGCCAACAAGGTCGTCATGGACCTGCCCATGGGCGAGGGCACCAAGCTCGCGACGCTGGAGGACGCCAAGAAGATCGGCCGCCAGTTCATCGAGCTGGGCGAGCGCCTCGACATGCAGGTCGAATGCGCCGTGACCTACGGCGGCCAGCCGGTGGGCAAGGCCGTGGGCTGCGCGCTGGAGGCCAACGAGGCGCTCCAGGCGCTGCGCGGCTTGGAGGCGCCCAAGAGCCTCATCGAGAAGAGCGCCGCGATCGCGGGCATCATCCTCGAGATGGGCAACGTGGTGGGCAAGGGCAAGGGCAAGGCGCGCGCCGAGGAGATCCTCAAGAGCGGCGCGGCGCTGGAGAAGTTCCGCGAGATCGTCGAGGCGCAGCGCGGCGTGCTCCCCAAGGGCGACGTGCCCGTGGGGCAGTTCACCGGCGAGCTCCAGGTCGCCGAGGGCGGCTACGTCGCGGGCGTGCGCAACAAGGCGATCATCAACATCGCGCGCGCCGCCGGCAGCCCCAAGGAGCACGGCGCGGGGCTCGTGCTGCACCACAAGCGCGGCGACAAGGTCCAGCCCGGCGAGAGCGTCATGACGATCTACGCCGAGTCGGCCTACAAGCTCGAATTGGCGCTGGCGCTCGCGCGCAAGACGATGCCCGTGATCGTCGAGGGCATGCTGCTCCAGCGGTTGAGCGACGTGCGCGAGCTGTGACGAAGGGAATCTCGGGGAAGGGAAGCGAGGGAAGACGGGAAGAAGGGCCCCTTGTTCCCGTCTTCCCTTCTTCCCTCGCTTCCCTTCTTCCCGCATTCTGACGCGCGTCCGCGTCTGCAAGAACACATAAGAAAGGGGATCGGTCTGGCGGCACGATGCTGCGCCAGGCCCTCCTCGCGCTCTTGCTCCTCGCCACCGGCTGCATCGCGCCCTCCGCCATGAAGGCCGCGACGCACGACGAGGTCGGCGCCTCCACGCTGCGCTTCGACCTCAACGACTCCGTGGCGCTCCGGCTCTCGCTGCCCATGAAGGACGGCACGCACCTGGACGTCATGACGTGGCGCCCCAAGACCGACGAGAAGGTGCCGATCCTCGCCGACATCGGCCCCTACTACGGCAACCTGGCCGGCGACATCACAAAGGCGGGCGGCTTCGACGCGCGCGCGATCCAGTACTTCCTGCCGCGCGGCTACGCCTACGCGCTCGTCTCGGTGCGCGGCACCGGCCAGAGCGAGGGATGCTTCGACCTGGGCGGCAACGTCGAGCAGCAGGACGTGCACGACGCGGTCGAGCAGCTCGCGCGCCTCTCCTGGAGCAACGGCGCGGTCGCGGTGATCGGCAAGTCGTACGACGGGACCACGCCCTGGGAGGCGGCGATCACGCACCCCGCGGGCCTCAAGACGATCGTGCCCATCAGCGGCATCACCGACATGTACCGCTACACGTTCCACGACGGGACGACGTACCCCGAGAACGCGGGGTTCGAGACGTACTACAACCTGCTCGTGGACCAGGACGTGGACCAGGGCCCGCCCCCGACGTTCTACGGCCAGAACCACACGCAGCAGAACGCGGCGCGCACGTGCTACGACGACGCGGCGGCGCAGAGCGCGTACGGCGGCGAGACGATCTTCGACGGCAACCACGGCACCGCGTTCTGGCAGGAGCGCGACTACGAGCCGCGCATCCCGCAGATCGACGTGCCCGTCTTCCTCGTGCACGGCCTGCACGACTGGAACGTCAAGCCCGACAACGGCGTGCCGATGCTCGACAACCTCACCGTCCCCAAGGCCGCGTGGCTGGGCCAGTGGGACCACAACTACCCGGACGTCAACACCTACAAGCCCGAGTGGAGCCGCCACGACTGGAACGAGACGCTGCTCACCTGGTTCGACCACTGGCTCAAGGGCGTCGACAACAACTGGACCGACGTCGCGCACGTCGAGGCGCAGGACCAGGCCGGCGCGTGGCACGTCTACGCCGACGACCAGTGGCCGCCCGCCGACGCGCAGGACGTCACGCTCTGGCTCACGCAGGGCAAGATGCTATCACCGATCCCCGCGCAGGCCGGCAGCCTCGTGATGCAGGACAAGAGCCCGGTGGAGGCCCTCGACCCCGCCGCGGGAACGGGCGGCCTCGCGTTCCTCAGCGCGCCCATGCCGCGCAACGTGACGCTGCTGGGCCTGCCCACCGTGGACGTCCGCATGAGCCTCGACCGGCTCGGCGGCAACCTCGCCGCCACGTGGTACGACGTCGGCCCGGACGGCAAGTGGACCGAGTGGGACCACGGCAGCCGCGAGCTGATGCACCGCGACTCGCGCGACCAGGGCGCGCCCGTCACGCCGATGGCGCCCTTCACCACCACGCTGAACCTGTACCCGACCGAGACGACGCTCGCCGCGGGCCACCGTCTCGGCCTCGCGCTATCACCCGAGCTCCCCACGTGGATCGAGCCCTCGCCCCTCGCGGCCGGCGGAAACTATGCGATCATGCTCGGGCCGCAGGGCACGCGGCTCCACGTGATGGCGGAGCCCGCGGACGCGGCGACGTTGCGCGGAGCGATGGGCCTGGGTTGAAGATGACAGACTCTTGACCGGTTCGCCCCGCGTTCGAATCCGGCCTGGCCCGCTCTTCGCGTGCCGACCTGTGTTTCCGTCGCCACGACTCGTGCCGGGCGCACGTCTCGCCGGTGTCGGGCAAGCGAAGAGCCGCGGGCGCGAAGGCGCGCCAGCGTTCCGTGACATCCGATACGGCGCTCCCGGACGAACCGCGGAGGGCCCGCGCAATCATCAAATAGGGGGAGTCGCTTCGAGGCGTCGCGCCTCGGCGCAGACCGCGAGTTTTCTCGTGGGCCAGTACCCTAGCTAGGTTAAGGGGACAGACTCTTAATCTGTTCGCCGCCGGTTCGAATCCGGCCTGGCCCGCCTTCCTTCCCACGAGCGATTCCGCTCGACGGGTCCTGCTTTGGTCCTGGCCTGCACCCATCTGGCTCCGCCCCACACGCCGTCCCCAAACTCTTCAAAAGCGACGGCGGCATTGTCTCGCGCGGAGCAACAGGAGGCACCCAGCTTGCGCATCACCGTCCTCGCCGTTCTCGTCCTCATGACCAGCCTCGTCCTGCCGCATGGCGTTCCCGCTTCCGGGAGCGGCGCGATGGCGCCTGCGTTCGTCGACTATGCCGCATCCGCCGGCCTCGGCGCGGGCGGCGGC
Organism: Thermoplasmata archaeon; assembly: GCA_034667685.1. GTDB lineage: Archaea > Thermoplasmatota > SW-10-69-26 > JACQPN01 > JAJPHT01 > JAJPHT01. The sequence goes on from JAXDQU010000017.1 coordinate 24,821, forward strand.
GAGCCCTCGATCGGCGTCGACCAGGCGACGGGCGCGGTGTTCTTCCAGGCGGGCGCGCAGACGCTGCGCGTGACGTTCGACGACGCGTCGGCGCCGGCGGGCGCGTCGTGGAGCAACGTCGCCTCGCCCATGACGCCGTTCATCGGCAACCTCGATCCGATCGCGTGGACCGACGCGGCGACCGGGCGCACCTTCGCGGGCGGGCTGGAGGAGGATTGCAGCCTGCTCTTCTACACGGACGACGATGGCGGCTCGTGGACGCCGATGCCCGACTCATGCACGGCGCCTGCGTTCGACCACGAGACGATCGGCTCCGGACCGTACCACGCGCCGGCTCCGCCGGCGGCCACGTATCCGCGCGCGGTCTACTACTGCGCGCAGGGCGAGGCGCAGCAGTGCGCCGTGAGCTGGGACGGCGGCCTGACGTTCAACGCGCCCGCGGTCATCAGCACGGCGTGCACGAACGCGGTGGGCCACGTGAAGGTCGGCCCCGACGGCACGGCGTACGTCCCCGCCAAGGGGTGCGGCAATTCGCAGGCCGTCATGGTCTCGACGGACAACGGCCTGACGTGGACGACGCGCCCCCTGGCTGATAGCACCCTCGCGGGCGGCTTCAACGACCCGAGCGTCGCGACGACCACCGGCGGCTGGCTCTATGGCGCGTGGCTGGGCAAGGACAACCACGCGCGCGTCGCGCTCTCCAAGGACCAGGCGCAGACGTGGGGCGCCACGACGGACCTCAGCGCGCTGGCGGGCCTGGGCACCGCGAGCTTCGTCACCGCGGTGGCGGGCGACGACGCGCGCGCGGCGATCGCCTTCCTCGGCAGCACGGGCACGGCCGGCTTCTCGAAGGGCTTCGCGGGCGCGTGGGACCTCTACGTGGCGCAGACCACCGACGCAGGCGCGACGTGGACCGTGACGAAGGCCACGAGCGATCCGGTGCAGGTGGGCTGGATCTGCACGAGCGGCACGACGTGCGACCCGCTCGGCGCAGGCGGCGACACGGCGCGCAACCTCCTCGACTTCATCGGCGTCGCGTCCGACGCGCGCGGGCGCGTGCTCGTGGCGTTCGCGGATGGCTGCACGGGCGCGTGCGCGACGGGCGGCCCGAACACGTGGAGCGCGCTCGCCACCATCGCGCGGCAGACGTGCGGCCCCTCGCTCTACGCCGCGGTGGGCGAGGTCGAGGGCGCGGCCGGCTGCCCCACGGGCGCCCCGCCCGCGATCGGCCCGCTGGCGCTGCACGGCGCGTACTACGCGCACGGCCTCGCGCCGGTGCAGGACCTCGGGCTCGTCACGGGCTTCGTCGTCGCCGAGCCGGGCCTCTCCGACGTCGCGCCTTCCGGCGTGCCCAAGGTCGCCACCAACGGCGCGACGAACCACGGCAGCAACACGGGCACGGTCTGGGACGCCAACTGGGTGATGCCCACCAACGGCCGCGCCTACGCGATCGACGACGCGACCGTGACGGTTCGCCTGTGGGTGAGCGGGGCGCACGACCCGACCGCGCCCGCGACGCTGCGCGTGGCCCTCTTCGACGCGAACCCCTTCGGCGACCCGGCGAGCCCGATCGTCCAGCGTGATATCACGGCGCCCGCGGCCGGCGCGCCCGCCGAGGTCGACGTCACGTTCACGCACGTGAGCGCGACGATCGTCAACGGCCTCCAGCTCTACGTCGACGACCTGGGCAACGGCGACGCGCAGGTGTGGTACGACTCGGCGCTGACGCCCACGGGGGTCACGATCAGCTAACGCACGTAGCGCTTCCGCATGTGCTCGATGAGGCCGCCGTCCTCGACGATGCGGCGCGCCTCCTCGGGCATGGGCGGCGCCTGCACGATCCCCGCCGGCGTCACGATGCGTCCCGTGGCCAAATCGACTTCGATCTCGGCGCCGTCCTCCACGTCGAGGTCCGCCTCCAGGATCGGCAGCGCGAGGTTGACCGCGTTGCGGTAGAAGATGCCCGCGAAGCTGGGCGCGATGACGCAGCGGATGCCCGCCTGCTTGATCGCCATGACGGCCTGCTCGCGCGAGGAGCCGCAGCCGAAGTTGCGTCCCGCCACGACGAACGCGCTCGCCTTCGCCCGCGCGGGAAGCGCCGGGTCCTCGCCTTCGAAGACGTGGTCGCCCAGGTGGTCCCAGTCCTGCATGAAGCGCGCGGGGATGATGACGTCCGTGTTGAGGTTGGCCGGGAGCCGGAGCACCTTGCCGCGCACGCGGCGCGATCCGGGATCACGCTCTTGAGCTTATCCTGGCCGAAGCGGAAATGCTCAAGCCCAAGCGGCGCGACCGGGAGCGCATGAGCGTCGTCGCGCAGACCGCCGATCCCGGCATCGCGCAGGCCGCCGAGGACATCCGCGCGATGCGCGTGCGCGGCGCCGCCAAGATCGGCCGGCACGCCGCGCAGGCATTGGGCGAGTTCGCGGCGCGCTGGGACGGCGAGCCCCCCTCGCTCCAGGCCGCGGCCGCCGCGCTCGTGGCCGCGCGCCCCACCGCCGTCTCGCTCCCCAACGCCGTCGACTTCGTGGTGCGCCACGCGCTGCAGGCCGCGGGCGGGCTGGAGGCGCGCCGCGACGCGCTCGCCGGCGCCGCTCGCGACTTCGAGACGCGCGCCGAGCAGGCGCTCAAGGCCATCGGCGCGAACGGCGCGACGCTCGTCCCGGAAGGCGGCACCGTCCTCACCATCTGCAACTCGCAGGGCGCGATCACGCCGCTCCTCGCGGCCCACGAGGCGGGCAAGCGCTTCCAGGTCATCGCGCTGGAGACGCGCCCGTGGCGCCAAGGCCTCCTGACGGTCAAGCAGCTCCACGAGGCGGGCATCCGCGCCGCGCTCGCCGTCGACGCCGCCGCGTTCACCATGCTGCGCGAGGCCGACCTCGTCATGACCGGCGCCGACGCCATCGCGCGCAACGGCGACGTCGTCAACAAGGTGGGCACCGGGGCGCTGGCCGTCCTCGCCCGCGAGCGCGGCGTCCCCGTCCACGTCTGCGCCGAGACGTTCAAGCTCGACCGCAAGGCGCCCACCGGCGCGCAGGTCGTCATCGAGGAGCGCGAAGCCGCCGAGATCGTGGCGCCCGGCGAGATCCCCGAGGGCGTGCAGGTGCGCAACCCCGTCTTCGACGTCACCGACCACCGCCTCGTGAAGTCGTACGTCACCGACCTGGGCGTGCTCAAGGCGCACCAGATCCTCGACGCCGCCCGGAAGGCGTGGGATTGGGAGTAACGCCTACGCCACGAGCGTGAGGCTCGCGATCCGCGCGTCGATCGCAGAGAGCAGCTCCGGCAGCAACGCCTCGGCCTGCGCCTGCGTCCACACGTGCTCGTCGGTCTCCTCGGAGGCCGGGTTGAGGAGGTCGCCCAGCTCGCCGTTGTCCTCCTCCTCGAAGTACGTGAGCGTCAGCGCGGTGGGGCGGATCCAGTGCGGCACCATGCCCGGCAGCTCGTACGTCGTGCCCGCGGGGTGCTGGTGGACGTGCTTGGTGAGCCGGTACGCCTCGCCGCGGTGGAAGCGGTCGCCGTTCGGATCGCGCTGGGCCTCGTACGTGTTGTGCTCCAGCCCACCCAGCAGGACGGTGCCGCGGATCCAGCCCGCGTGGTAGTGGATCGTCCCCCAATAGCGGTCGTCGAAGCTGCACCAGTCCGGGTGGAAGACGTGCATCTTGCGCCACGCGCCCCCCTCGCGCGAGAGGCCCCATTGCAGCATGTCGCCGTACTCGTCCATCGACGCCATGCCCCGTTTCAGCAGCACCGCCTTGGCCTCGGTCAGGAGGGCGACGAGGCGCGCCGGCGACTCCGGGCGCTGCTGGGGGTGGTGGAAGGCAAGCATCGGTCTCGCCGGATCTCGGAGGAGGCGCCCCGTCATAGCCCTTGCTCAACGGGAGAGCTCGCGGATCTGGCCCGTCGGGTCGCCCACGACCACGCGCCACGTCATGCCCAGGAAGAGGCCGTTCTCCACGACGCCCGGGACGTTGTTCAGGTCCTTCTCCAGCGCGCGCGCGTCCGCGATGCCATCGGCGAACCTGACGTCGAGCACGAGGTTGCCGTTGTCCGTGACGACGGGCTTGCCCTCCCTCTGGCGCAGCGTGGGGTGATATCCTTCCTTGCGGAGGCGCCGCTCGACGACGGCCCAGCCGAAGGGGAGCACCTCGACGGGCAGCGGGCTCTTCGTGCCGAGCTTGGGCACGACCTTGCTGGGATCCACGACGATGATCTCGCGGGCCGAGAGCGACGCGACGACCTTCTCGCGCAGCAGCGCGCCGCCCAGGCCCTTGATCAGGTCGAGCTTCGGGTCCACCTCGTCCGCGCCGTCGATCGTCACGTCGATCGCCTCCACCTCGTTGAGGTCCACCAGGGGAATCCCGACCTCGCGGGCGAGCTTCTCCGTCTTGATCGAGGTGGGCACGCCCTGGATGCGCAGCCCCTCCTTCACGCGCTCGCCCAGGTGGCGCACCGCGAAGTCGGCCGTGCTGCCGGTGCCCAGCCCCACGACGGTGCCGTCGCGCACGTGCTTGCAGGCGGCTTCCGCCGCCGCTTTCTTGGCCGCGTCCTGGGGAGTGAGCGTCATCGGGCCGCGAGCGGGCCCTCCCACCATGAGCGTTTGGTGCGCTCTCCGCCAGCCACAGAGGCCACAGAGGAACGAGAAAAGCCGTCCTCCGTGACCTCTGTGTCCTCTGTGGCTGGAGGAGAGCGGCAGGTCGAACGAAAAGGGGGACTGGGGGGCCGCAAGCATGATGAACCCCCGTCGGGTTCGCCGCGCCAGAGGATTCACCATGACCAAGATCGGCTTCGTGGGCGCTGGCAAGATCGGCGCGAACGCCGTGTACTCCACGCTCCACCGCGTCAAGGGCGTCAGCGAGATCGCCATCGTGGACATCGTCGAGAACCTCGCCGTGGGCGAGGCGATGGACCTCAACACCGCCGCCGCGGGCCTCGGGCTCTCCACGAAGGTCGTGGGCGGCAGCGACTACGGCCTGCTCAAGGGCGCCGACGTCGTCGTCGTCTCCGCGGGCCTGGCGCGCAAGCCGGGCATGACGCGCGAGGACCTGCTGGGCAAGAACGCGGGCATCATCAGCGACATCACGCGCAAGGTGTTCGCGGCGGCGCCCGACACGCAGATGCAGATCGTCTCGAACCCCGTCGACCCGCTCGTCTACAAGGCGTGGAAGGTCAGCGGCAAGGACCGCAGCAAGGTGTACGGCATGGGCGCGCTCCACGACAGCATGCGCCTCTGGGACGTCCTGCGCGACACGTACCACGCGCCCGTCTGGCACGACTCGTGGATCCTCGGCAACCACGGCGAGCAGATGTTCCCCGCCTCCAGCCTCGCCAACACCGGCGGCGCCCACGTGGACTGGAACGCCGCGAAGGAAGCCGTGCGCGGCCGCGCGGCGACGATCATCGAGAAGAAGGGCGCCACCTACTACGCGCCCGGCATCGCCATCTCGCAGATGGTCCTCGCGGCCATCGGCCAGGGCCCCAAGCAGTGCATCCCGGTCGTGAGCGTGCTGCAGGGCGAGTACGGCCTGCGCGACGTCGCGCTGGGCGTCCCCGCGGTGCTCGGCCAGCGCGGCCTCGAGAAGGTCGTCGAGATGCCGCTCCAGGGCACCGACAAGGAGTGGCTCGCGCAGGCGGCCAAGGCGATCCAGGACCAGATCCAGCAGATCGAGACGATGGAGAAGGCGGCCGCTTCCCAGCCCAAGGCGTGATCCTCTTTCTTCTCAAGCCACAGAGGACACAGAGGATCACAGAGGCGATTTTTCTCCGCCCTCTGTGATCCTCTGTGTCCTCCGTGGCTGGCGTTGGGCCGCGAGGTCCTTCAATCGAGCTTCGCCCGCGCCATCCACAAATGCGCGTTCGTGGAGTGCCCGCCGCGCACCTCGTCGCCGGGCTCGCCCGTGGAGGGCTGCGGCGCCTTGATCGCGCTCACGGCGAACGCGACGTGGACCCAGCCCTCGCGCCACGCCACGCCCGGATAGTCGAGCAGCTCGCGGTCCTTCGGGCAGTCGGCGCCGCGCGGGCAGAACGCGCCGACCTTCACGGGGAAGGGGGCGACCGCGACGGGCGTGCCGGGCTGCGTGGCGTTGGCCTCGACCACGAGGGCGTAGGCGCGCCACTCGGTCTGCGCGGGCGCGGCCTCGGGCGCGACGGCGCTTTCGTTGCCGTAGAATGCGATCACGGCGCGCCCAGGGCCCGCGGCCGCGATCCAGGGCAGCAGCGCGGTGCCGTGGGCCCAGCCGACCTGGCGCGGCGCGCTCCACGTGGGGGCGCCGTCGCGGCTCGCGCTGTACCAGAGCGTGCTGCCGCCGCCGGGCGTGCGTTGCATCCACGCGGCGTGGATCGTGCCGTCGCTCCCGACGTCGATCTGGAAGGGCCAGAGCCCGCCGACCCCGTTGGGAATCGTGGCGACGGCGTGCGCCTGGAAGGATTGGCCGTGGTCCTTGCTCACGGCGACGAGCGCCTTCGCGGTGCCGTTCCACGGGTCGGCGTTGGGCGACTCGGCCCACGGATAGTAGAGCGTGCCGTTCGCATCGACGCGCGGCCGAGCGATGAAGCTGTTCGCGCCGCCATTCGCGTGCACGGTGCCCAGCGGGACCCACGTACGGCCGCCGTCCGTCGTCCGCGATAGCAGAAGCCCGTCGTCGGGCTGCGCGACGGGGAGCGGCACCGGCGTGGGCGCGCCGGCGCGGGCGTACGCGAGATAGGCCTCGCCCGCGTCCCGCCCCGCGACGATGTACTGGCGGTCGTTGTCGGTGGGGCGCGTGACGGTGACGAAGTTCCCCGCGTCCCACGTGGCGCCCCCGTCGTGGCTCGCCTCGGTGGTGAAGCCGTTGTGCCCCGGCACGACGCCCAGGCCCGCCGGGTCCGGCGCGCTCGTCACCCAGAAGTCGGTCAGGTAGACCGTGCCGTCGGGCCCGACGTCGACGTCCGTGTCGCACGAGCAGAAGCTCCCGTTCTTGTCCTGCCCCTCGGGCGCGCGGAGCGCGTGATAGCTTTTTCCCGCGTCGTCGCTGCGCCAGAGCGAGAGCTGCCCCTTGGCGTAGTTGGGCTGCGTCACGACGCTCCCCACCGCGACGACCCACACCTTGCCGCCCGCGGCCGTCGCGAGGTTCGGCTCCGCCGCGAGCTGTTCGCCGGGCAGCTTCACGGGCGCCTCGAAGACGAGGCCCGGAGGCGTGGCCTGCGGCGCGCTCGCGCGGAAGCCCGGCGCCGCGCAGCCGGCGAGCAGGACCAGGAGCAGCAACAGGGCCGCGCGCACGAGGGCGCAGGCGGGGCGCGCCGGATCAAGGCTGCGGCCAGAAGGCGGCGCCCGCGAGGATGAGGAGCGGCGCGAGGGCGATGAAGGAATAGGCGAGCGCCGCGCCGCCGCGCTGGACGGTGGCGACGAGGATGAAGAGCGCGCCGGCCGCCGCGACGCCGCCAAGCGCGAAGGCGCCCGCGCGGACCGCGCCACGGAACCCGTCGACCATGCGCGAGGCCGCGACGGCGAGGGCGGCGCTCGACCAGGCCAGCGCGAGACCGACGCCGCCCGGCGCGCCCACCAGCCCCACCGCCAGCAGGAGCGCGGCGCCCGCGAGCGCGAGGCCGGGCCGCGCCCACGCGACGCCCGCGAAAACGGCGAGCCCGCCCGCCGCGAGGAGCGCGTCGAGGCCGCCCACGATCGCGACGTAGCGCGCCTTGCTCTCGTCGACGCCGCTCAGGGTGCGGCACGTCGCGGGCACGGTGGCGGAGGCGCCCCATTGCGTGCAGGGGTCGGTGGCGAGGCGCGCGAGCGAGACGAGGCCGAAGCCGGCGAGCGCGAGGACGGGCGCGGCCACGAGAAGGGCGAGCGCGAGGCGGCGGGGCTCCACGGCGCTCACTTCAGGGGCGTCGGGGTCCACGTCTCGGTGTCGCCCTTCCACGCGTAGCCGGAGTCGGGGGCGCGGGCCGCGAGCGCGCGCACGCCCGCGAGGAGCGCCTCGACGTCCGCGTCGTCGTTGTAGACGCCCAGGCTCGCGCGCACGGCGCCGGGGATCCCGGGCGCGGACGTGCTGCCGCCGCGGCGGATCTCCTCGATGAAGGGCCCCGCTTCGAGGCCGAGCAATTCCATGAGGTAGGGGTGCGCGCAGAAGCAGCCGTGGCGGACCGCGACGCCGTGCTCCGCGTTGAGCGCGGTGGCGAGCGCGGCGGGGCTCCAGCGCGCCAGGCCGAAGGAGACGACGCCGACGCGATCCTGGGTGGAGCGCGGGCCCAGCAAGCGCGTGCCGGGGATCTCGGTCAGGCCGCGCAGGAGCTTGGCGAAGAGGCGCATCTCGCGCTTCTCGGCCTCCTCCAGGCCGATCGCGTCGAGGAAGTCCAGCGCGGCGGCGAGGGCGACGGCGCCCGCGACGTTGGGCGTGCCGCCCTCGTGCCGGTCGGGGCTGTCGGCCCACATGATCTCGTCGTCGAGGACGAGCTTCACCGTGCCGCCGCCGGGCATCCACGGGGGCGCCTGGTCGAGGAGGTCGCGCCTCGCGACGAGGAACGCGCTGCCCACCGGCGCGTAGGCCTTGTGCCCCGCGGCGGCGAAGTAGTCGGGCCCGCCTCCGGGCAGGCGGCTGAAGTCCAATCTCTCGTGGGCGAGGATCTGCGCGCCGTCGAAGAGCACCGGCACGCCCGCGTCCTGCGCGTGCTCCAGCACCTCGCGCATCGGCGTCTTCACGCCCGTGACGTTGCTCGCGCAGGAGAGCGCGAGGAGACGCGGCTTGGGCTTCGCGCGCAGGCGGGCTTCGAGCGCCTCGAGGTCGATGCGGCCTTCCTCGTTGACGCGGATCATCTCGACGCGCTCGTACCAGGGCGACGCCTCGCTGAACTGCACCTCGCCGCGGCTACCGTGGCTCGCGTGCGGCAGCAGGTTGCTGTGGTGCTCCAGCCGCGTCGAGAGCACGGGGCCGTCGTGCAGGCTGCACGCGACGTGCGAGGCGAGGCTCAGCGCCTGCGTCGTGTTCATGACGAAGACGGCCTCGCGGTCGGCGGGCGCGCCCACGAACGACTTCACGCGCTCGCGGGCGTGCTCGAAGCGGTCCGTCGCCACCTCGCTCAAGTGGTGCGCGCCGCGGTGCACGTTGGCGTACTCGCGGGTCAGGAACTCCACGAGCGTCCGCACCACGGGCTCGGGCGCGTGGGTCGAGGCCGCGTGGTCGAAGAAGCGCAGCGCGTGCGCCTGGCCGTCTCGCCCGGGGACGCGCTCGCGGAGGATCGGGAACTGCTCGCGCACGGCCGCCGCGTCCATGACGTTGCCATGAAGCGAAGGCTTAGATGGAACTTGCGACGGCGGCGGCCGCGGAGGAGGACCGGAGACCTTCCTTCTTTCCGCCTTCGAAAGTCCCAATCCTTATCGCCGATGGCGTCGCAAAAGGTGCCGATGGACGAGCGGGCCCGCTTCGACGCGCTGCTCGGCCTGCTCGAAGAGCTGGTGGAGGCCAACGACGAGCGCCCCATCCTCGTGGAAGGGCAGCGCGACGTCGCCTCGCTGCGCGCGCTGGGGTGCCGCGGCAGGCTCCTCACGATCCACTCGGGCGATCCGCTCGTCGACGTCGCGGAGCGCGTCGCGGCCAGCACGAAGGACGTGATCCTCCTCACCGACTGGGACCGCAAGGGCGACCGGTTCTTCGAGGAGTTCACGGCCACGCTCTCGCGCCACGGCGTGCGCTGCGACCGCAGCTTCCGCGACCGCATCCCCGCCTACGCGCGGGCCGCGTTCAAGGACGTCGAGTCGCTGGCGCCCTTCGTGCGCCGCGGCCTCCAGAAGTGGCACCGGCGCGACCTCGACGAGCACGCGCAGTCGCTCGCGGAAGACCTCGATGACGTGGCCGCGAAGCTCGCCGCCGAGTTCCCGCACAAGCCCGTGGAGCGTGTGGGCAAGCACCGGTGGAAGTGAGACCTCGGGCGCTTCGCGGCTCCGCATGCGGGGCGCGCGACGAGCGCGGGGTTCGCGGCGTTCTGAACCTTCGCGGCCTCCGCGTTCTCCGCGCGCGCCGCATGCGGAGCCGCGAAGCGCCAGGAGCGTTCACTCGCGCTGGTACACCAGGAACGTGTGCCCGAGACCGACGACGTCGCCGACCTTGAGCGGCACGCGGCCGCCGCGCGGGATGCGCGCGAAGTTGAGGAAGGTGCCGTTGGCGCTGAAGACGTCGACGAGCGTGTGGCCCGCGGCGTCGGCCTGGATCTCGGCGTGGCGGCCGCTGATGAACGGGTCGTGCGCGAGGCGCAGGTTCCGGTCGTCGTCGCGCCCCAGCGTCCAGCGGTTGGCGTTGGCGTCTCCGGTGAGCTCGTAGCGCGTGCCGGCGGCCGGGCCGTTGATGATCAGCATGTGCGCGTGGGCGCCGCTCTTCACGTCCGCGCCGCGCGCCGCGCCCGGGCCGTCCATGACGACGGTGCGGTCGGCGCTCTTGATCGCCGGGCCGCCCTCGGGCTCGAGGTTGCCCAGGTTGCCGATCGCGACGCCCACCGCGAAGAGGCGCTGCGGGACCACGAGGAACTCGATGACGGGGCCGGTGGTGCGGCGGCCGTGCAGCGAGCGGACGAACCCGCGCTCCTGGAGCTTCTCGATGTGCTTGAGCGCGCTCTGGCGGCTCATGCCCAGCGCGTCGGCGATCTCCTCCGCGTAGCGCGGGCGCGTGAGCAGGTGGAGCAGGCGCAGGCGTTGGAGGTTCGAGAGCGCGTCCAGGTCTTCCGCGAGGGCGTCGAGGGAATCGGCGGCCGGCGTCGTGGAGGAGGGCGCGCTCATGAAGGGCTCGGGCATCCGAGGCTCGCCAGGGCTCGTCAAGCCTTCGCCAACGCGCCCGTGCACCCAGCAGGCTGCGTGCCGCCTCCTTCGGTCTCCGTGCGGAAGGCCTTATGGCGGGCGGTCCCATCGGACGACGCCGTGCCCGTCACCCGCGATCGCGTCACTCGCCTACGTGAGTTTGGTCTGAGCGAGTACGCTGCGCGCGCCTACCTGGCGCTCCTGGACCTCGGAACCACCGAGGCGCGCGACGTGTCGGGCCTCTCCAAGGTCCCCGCCTCCAAGATCTACCACATCCTCGACCAGCTCCACGAGAAGGGGCTCGTCGAGATCCTGCCGGAGTTCCCGCGCAAGTACGCCCCCGTCCCCTTCGCCGAGTTCCTCGACAAGATCCAGCAGGACCACGACGAGACGACGCGCCGCCTGAAGGAGGAGCGCGACGACCTCCTGGAGATGTTCGCGGTGGTCGGCGGCGTGTCGGGAAGCGACCGCGGCAGCCTCACCTTCCTGCGCGGCCGGCGCAATGCGTTCGAGCGCTTCGACGAGGCGCTGCGCGGCGCCAAGGAGGACGTCGTCGTGCTCGCGACGGCGGGCCTCCTCTCGCAGAAGCGCGGCTGGACCACGCCGCTCCTGGAGGCGGCCCAGCGCGGCGCGACGCTGCGCCTCATGGTGCCCGACGAGACCGCGCCGGGCGTCGTGGAGCTCGCCCCCCACGCGACCGTGCGCCGCCGCGCCTCCACGGGCCGCGACGAGAGCGCGTGCATCCTGGTGGTCGACGGGCGCCGCGTGCTCATGATCCACTTCCTGCCCGACGACGGCCACCCCTCGGAGGGCAACGCCTCTGCGGTCGCCATCGACCAGGACGGCGTCGTGGCGCTCCTGGCCGGCCTCGTCGAGGGCCCCTGGCGCGCCGCCGCCCCAGCCGCCGTCCCGGTGCTCGCCGAGGACGCGCGGTTCGAAGTGCCGCTGCGGGATTGAGCAAGGGCCCTCAGCCTCAGCCTCAGCCCTTAGCCTCAGCCCTAGCCTCAGCCCTAGCCTCCGTTCCTTCAGCCACAGAGGACACAGAGGTCACAGAGGCGATTTTTCTCGTTCCTCCGCAACCTCTGTGTCCTCTGTGGCTGGAGGGGGCGAGGCTAGGGGCCAGGGCTGAGGCTGAGGCTAAGGGCTGAGGCTGAGGCTGAGGGCTGAGGCTGAGGCTGGGGGCTCAGGCGGGGGCGCGCCCGTGGCGGGAACGAAACGCTTGATGAGGAGGAGCGCATACGGGGTCTCGCCGTGACGCTTCCGCCCAACGTCTCCCGCGCCGACCTGGAGCGCCTCTACGGCGCGCTCTTCCCCGCCGGAGGCGAGATCGACGAACTGGCGCGCTACTCGCGCAACTCGGGCTTCGTCGAGAAGGTCGTCGTGGGCGCCAGCGCGGCGCAGGGGCGCGTCCGCGGACGGCGGCGCGACACGGGCTTCAACGTCCGCATCCACTACTCGGGCACCTACACCTGCAAGTGCCCTCGCGCGCGCAAGCAGCCGTGCGAGCACGTGGGCGCGCTCCTCCTCCACGTCATCGCGCAACTGGGCGAGGCCGCGGCGACCGGGGCGACGAAGCTCAACCCCGGCGAGCCCGCGCCCGAGGTCTACCAGTTCCTGCTCGACCTGTTCCCGGGCATCGGGCCGAAGCGCGCGCGCGAGGTCGCCCGCGTCTTCCGCACCGTGCCCGACCTGCTGCAGGCCACGCCGCGGCAGCTCCGCAACCTCCCCGAGATCGGCGTGTGGGCCGCGCAGGTCCTGCACGAGCACCTGCAGGCGCACCAGAAGATCGGCATCAGCGGCGCGCCCAAGCGGGCCGTGGGCGAGGTGGACGACGAGCCGCGCCCCCAGGTCGCCGCCGACGTGGGCTGGATCCAGGAGGGCCCGCGCGTCCACGTCGTCGACACGTCCGCCGACCCGCGCAACCGCCTCACCGGCTCGCTGATCCTCGTGCAGGGGACGAAGACCGGCGCCGTGTTCTTCCGCCCCGAGGACACCAAGGACGCGCTGGTGCGCCGCGCGCTGCGCCACATCCGCAAGACGGACCCGGGCAGCTTCCGCACGTCGCTGAAGCACCACATCTGGACGACCGACCAGGAGAGGTTCCCCCGCGTCATCGGCCGCCTGGAGGCGATGGGCGCGCGCCGCGAGCACGTCAAGCTCGTCGACCTCCCCTTCGACGGCCTCACGCTCTTCTTCGACGCCGCGGGCCGACGCTCGCGCTTCCAGTTCGCCTCCGAAGCCTTGGAAGAGGGCTTCCCGAAAGCCGTCGAGATGCTGAAGAACGCCGAGGGCTACAGCTACGACGAGGCCAGCGCGCAGCACCTCGTCCTGCCCAAGGCGTTCCCGATGCTCAAGTCGGAGTTGTCCGACATGGGCGCGCTGCTGATCCGCAAGCGCCTCCGCCCCGTCCGCGAGATCGCGGAGTGGAAGGAGGAGGAGCCCGAGGACTTCGCCGAGGGCACGCCGCGCCTGCGGCCCATGCCCGACATCACGCCCTTCATGGGCGAGCCGCTCCCCGCCGCGCTCAAGGCGCACGTGCAGCTTCGCCCCTACCAGCGCGCGGGCGTCGCGTTCATCCGCGCCACGGACTACCTCACCTACCTGGGCGATCCCCCGGGGCTGGGCAAGTGCGTCGTGGGCGAGAGCGTCCTCCACACGCGCGACGGCCCGGCGACCATGGCCTCGCTCTGGGCGCGCCCTCACCAGGTCGTCGCGCATGACGAGGATGGCGGCGAGTGGGCGCTCCTCGACGAGCCCATCCACGTGGACGCCTTCGATCCGCGCCGCGGCATCGCGTCCGTCGAGGTGCGGAAGATCTATCGCCAGCGCGTCGCGGAGGACGTCCGCCGCGTCCGCCTCAGCGACGGAAGCGAGCTCACCTCGACCGGGCGGCACCGCTACTTCACGCCCGACATGCGCTGGGCCCCCGCCGCCTCGCTGGCGCCTGGAGACAAGGTGGCCGTCCCGGCGCGGACCAACCACCAGGGGCGCGTCGGCCTCGACCCGCGCGTCGCGGAGCTCATGGCCTGGCAGCTCGCGGAGGGGAACGAGCACGCCAACAATCCGTCCCGCACGCCCGTCTGGGTCTTCCACAACGCGGACCCTGCCGTGCTCGCCCGCGTGATCGACCTGGCCCGCGAGGTCGGCGTCGAGCTCAAGCCGCCCCGCACGGCGCGCGGCGGCGTGAAGGTCATCCTGACGTCGAAGCTGCGTCACGTTCTGGCTCCGGCCGGGTACGTCGCGGGGCGCAAGTCTGCCCAGAAGGTGATCCCGCCGAGCGTCCTGGCCGCGCCGGTGGACGCGCAGCGCGCCTTCCTCCGAGCGTTCTTCGAAGCGGAGGGCTGCGTCAACGAGACGCACGTGGAGCTCACGACCGCGAGCCGCGAGGTGGCGTACGGGCTACGTGACATGCTGCGCCATCTCGGGATCTGGCTGCGCATCCACGAGACGTGGAAGGCCGCGACGAACGGCAGCGGCATCAAGCGCCGCTACTTCCGCTGCACGCTGGGCGGCCACGACGTTCCCCGGTTCGCGGACCAGGTCCGTTTCTTCAGCGAGCGCAAGCAGGCCGCGCTGGACGTGCTCGCGGCCAGGCCGCGCCATTCGAACGTCGAGGGCGTTCCCGTCGCCGGGATCCTCCGCGAGGCGCGCGAGGGCTCCGGCATCCCGCTGGACCGCCTCGACCACATGACCGTCGAGCACGTCCGGGGCAAGGGCGTCGGCAAGGGCCGCGCGCTCGTCGTCGCCCAGGCGCTCCGGCAGGAGGGAAGGCTCGACCTCGCGGCCAAGCTCAAGGTCGTCGCGTCGCCCGCGCTCCATTGGTGCGAGGTCGTCGACGTCGAAGCCCAGCCCTTCGAAGGGTACGTCTACGACGTCGAGGTCCCGACGTGGCACAACTACGTCGTCAACGGCGTCCTGACCCACAACACCATCCAGGCCATCACCGCGGCGCTCTACCTGCCCGGCCGCATCCTCGTCATCGCCCCCGCCGGCGCGCGCGACGTCTGGAAGCGCGAGATCGAGTCGATGACCACCGAGAGCGTGTTCGTCTTCCGCCCCACGAGCAAGAAGGTCCCGAGCAACGAGAAGTTCGTCGTGGCGAGCTACGACGCGCTGCTCTCGCGCCAGGACGCGCTGCTCAAGGTCAAGCCCGACCTCGTGATCCTCGACGAGGCGCACTACGTCAAGAACAAGGAAGCCGAGCGCACGAAGGCCGTGCACGACTCGCTGATCTCGATCCCGCGCCGCCTGCTCCTCTCGGGCACGCCGGCCATGAACCGCGTGGACGAGGTGCGCAAGCAATTGGAGTTCATCCACCCGGGCGAGTGGGGCGACGAGAGCTGGTTCCGCCGCCGCTTCGTGCATCCCCTGGAGCAGGGCACGCCCGAGGTCAAGATGCAGGTGCTATCACGCCTGCGCGAGTACTTCCAGGGCGTCATGCTCCGGCGCGTCAAGGCGGACGTGCTCAAGGACCTCCCCGGCAAGCATGTCATCGTGCAGAACGTCAAGCTCCCGCCCATGTGGCGCGCCGAGTACCAGGAGGAGGCGGGGCGCCTGCGCGACCACATCAACTCGCACAAGGAGACGGCCTTCGGCGACGATTACGGCGAGACGCGCTCGCACGTCATGACGCTGCGCCAGCTCGCGAGCAACGGCAAGGGCGAGGAAGCGGAGAAGTACGTCCGCGGCCTGCTGAAGGCGCCCGGCGAGAAGGTCGTCATCTTCGCCTACTACCTCCAGCACCTGGAGACGTTGGAGAAGGCGCTGGCCGAGTTCAGCCCGGTCACGGTGCACGGCGGCGTCAACGACAAGTCGCGCGACGCCGCGGTCCAGTCGTTCATGCACGATCCGAATTGCCGCGTCTTCCTGGGCCAGATCACGGCGGCCGGCACGGCGTTGACGTTGACGAGCGCGCGCCACGCGGTCTTCATCGACCTCGACTGGAACCCCGCGAACCACGAGCAGGCCGGCGACCGCATCCACCGCATCGGCCAGACCAAGGAAGTCTTCCTGCACTACCTGGTGGCGGGCAGCACCATCGACGAGGAGATCGTGAAGATGCTCCAGGAGAAGTCGACGACGACCGCGGCGCTGCTCGACGCGGACGAGCAGAGCGCGGGCCTCCTGCAGCAGCGGCGCGAGTCGCGCAACATCGCTCGCTTGGCGCTGAAGGTGGCGCTGGGCGAGGCGCTGCCCGAGGGTGGCGCGAAGGCGTAGTCTGGTTTCTGGCCGCTCCCTTCCCAACACCGCGAATCCTCGCCATCCGCGGATTCCGGGATTCGCGGTGTTGGGAAGGGAGCGCCGGCCACCCGGCTCGCCCAAACGGGGGACGACTCACCGCCCGTGCTCGGCAGGGTGGAAAGCTATCTCCGACGAATCCGGGAAAAAGGTTCATCCGTGGGGTGGCGGTGCCGCGGCCGGTCACCATGCAGAAGACCCTTCTGATCCTGGCGCTCTGCGCCGCCACCGCGCTGGCGGGCTGCGCCACCAACAACGGCAACACGCCCTCGTCGAGCACGCCCGGGGGCACCACGCCCACGAGCACGACGATGATGACGCCGACGGACATGACGCCCACGACCATGACGCCGGAGGTCCCGACGTACAGCGGGCCCGCCGTGACGGACCTCTGGTACAATGCGACGCAGACGCCGCCGGGCCCCAACGCGACGTACAAGTTCGACGGCCCCAACCTCACGAACCCCGGCTGGGTCACGTTCCACCTCACCAACGCCGGGATGGAGCCCCACCAGCTCGTCGTCGTGAAGCTGGGCGGCGAGACGTTCGCGCAGCACATGGCCATGATGATGTCCAACAACAGCAGCGCCATGATGGGCAACTACACCGACACCTACGTGGGCGGCATCGGCAACGTGCTCCCCGGCAGCGAGGCCAACGCGACCGTGCACCTCACGCCCGGCCGCTACGTCGTCGAGTGCGAGATCCCCGGCCCCGCCGGCCCGCACTTCCTGCACGGCATGATCATGGAGCTCGACGTCTCGGGCAGCGACAACGGCGCCTCCGAGCCCACCGGCGACCTCACGCTGACGCTCAAGGACTTCAGCTTCAACTGGAGCGCGGCGCCCACGGCCGGCCACCACGTCATCAAGGTCGTCAACAACGGCACGATGCCCCACGAGGCGCCCATGGAGCGCCTGGTCGGCAACGCGACCATGCAGGACTTCCTCGCGTGGGCCGCGAACCCGAGCTCGGGCGCTCCCCCGGTGGACAAGGCGCTCGGCGCGGGCGGCATCAGCCCCAACGTCGTCGAGTACGTCCAGGTGGACTTCGACGCGGGCCACACCTACGGCGCGGCCTGCTTCTTCCCCGACGCGAACGGCGCGCCCCACTTCACGCACGGCATGATCGCGCAGTGGACCGTGTAGGCTGACGAAGGGAAGACGCGAAGAAGGGAAGACGGGAACTGGGGAACGAGGACCCCTCCTTCCCGTCTTCCCCAGTTCCCGTCTTCCCTCGTTCCCTTTTTTTCGTCATCCCCAATGCACGTCAGGGTACGTCACGTCGACGACCTGCCCGCCTTCGACGAGGACGGAAAGCTCGACGTCCACGCCGCGGTTGGCGCGCGCGATGGCGAGCGTCAGCTCCTCGTACTCGCGCTCGGGCTCGTGGCGCTGGCCGGCGGCGAGGCCCTGCTGCGTCACGCTGTAGTACGTGCCGTTGAGGTCCACGATCGCGGTCGCGCCGTTGACCGTGCCGTCCACCAGCCGGAGCGCCTGCGCCGCGACGGTGACGTTCGTGAGCGGCGTCTCGACCTGCTCGCTGAACTGGCGCAGCGCGTCCTCGATGCTCGTGCCGAAGACGCGCTTGGTCGTGTAGTTCTGCGCGTCGATGACGGCGAACCGGCTGACCTTGAGCCCTTCGAGGAGCGGGAAGACGTACGCGTCGCGCGTCGCGCCGTCGGCCATCCTGAGCGGGTAGAGGTAACCCTCGCTGATGCGCAGGTTGATCGAGCCCGCGCCGCCCGTCGCGGTGCCCGACGCCATGATGGCCGAAAGCTGCGCGCGCGCCGTGTCGTAGTCGACGAGCGACTTGTCGAAGCGGTCGTAGAACGTCGCGTGCCCGTCGCGCGTGTTGACGAGCATGTAGCCGCCAAGCTGCGACGACGAGAGCTGGCGCATCGGGAGGAGCCAGTAGGTCTGGTTCTCCAGCCGGATGTAGCGGACCGTGACGTCGTCGGGCTCCACGAGGCGGTTGGCGTTGAACCAGCGATAGAAGAAGCCCTGGCGGTGCAGGCCCCAGTATTGCGCCCACTGGTAGACGTAGCTCTCGGGGTAGACCTGCTCGATCCACGCGGGCGCGTCCTGCGGCGCGTAGTCCTGCTCGGCGCCCGTCGCGGCGTCCACGACGAGGAGCTTCACGAGGTGCGGCTGGCCGCGCAGGTCGATCTGCGCGAGGTAGCCGATCCAGTACGGATGATAGCTGTCGTCGAGCTGGAGCACGACGTCCTGGAGCGCGTAGCGAAGCTCGCCGGCGTTCTCCGCGTAGCGCGCGACGCGGTGCTGCCACCAGATGCTGTCGACGTGCACGTTGAGCGTCACGTTGACTTCGTGCGTCGAGAGGTCGTTCGCGTCGTTGCGCACGTAGAGCACCTTGTCCGCCAGGCGGCCGCCGAAGAGCCACTTCGCCGTCTCCGGCGCGGGCGCGTTGACCCACAGGAACTCGTGGTTGACCGTGTCCGGGAACGTGTTGCTCTGGAGCAGCTCTGGCGTCGATTCGAGGAACGATGCGTCCGCGCCGTAGCCGCGCGGCAGGAGGGCGCTCGCCAGGTCCCAGGGCACGACGCGCACGTCGCCCGACGCCGTGGGCAGGAGCGCGGGCGCGTCGGCCTTCACCTGGTTCGCGTTGAGGTCGTTGTAGACGCGCTCGCTGACGCTGCTGGCGCCCCACGACGTGAACGGGAAGATCGACGCGAGCACGAGCAGGACGACGATGGCGATGCCCGCGAGCGGCAGGCGCGGCACCAGGGGAGGCGCGGGCGTCCAGTGCGCGCCGCGGATGTTGCGCACGCCCGACAGAATGAGCGCCAGCGCCAGGAGGAACAGGTCGCTGCGCAGGCTCCCGGGGTAGGCGTTGAGGAACGCGAGCAGCGCGCCCACGACGAGGCCCGCGATCCCCGCGCGCGCAGCGCGCAGGGGGGAAAAGGGCTTGCGCAGCGCGAAGGCGATCAGGAACAGGACCGTCCAGAGCAGGATGGTGAGGATCACGGCGCTCCGGCATCCGGGGCACCCGGCTTGAAACGATGGGAGGACCCTTCCGGGCGCGTGCGGAGCCTGACCGACGACGAGCGTCGCCTGGCGGAGCTCCTGGGCGCCGCCGGTCTCCCGCGCCCGCCGGCGCGCTGCCTCGCGCTCCTCGCGCGCGGCGGCTGGTGGCTCGCGGCCGACCTCGCGGAAGCCGGCGCGCTCACGCCCCAGGAGGTCAGCGAGGGCGTGCGCGAGCTGGACGCGCGCGGCGCGCTGGCCAAGGAGCCCGTCGCGCGCGAAGGCCCCGGCCGGCCGCGCATGCGCTATCGTTTGGCCGAGGGCGACGCCATCGTGCGGATCGAGCGCGAGGCGCGCCGGGCGTTGGAGCGCGACCTGGCGCTGCTCGACGAGCTGCGGGCGAGATTGGCTCCGCGTTGAGGGCCGGGCTTCGCTTGCCGCCAACACGCCAAGACGCCAACACGCGGCGTGTTGGCGTCTTGGCGTGTTGGCGGCAAGCGAAGCGACCTCGAGTGCGACGACCCAGCGGAGGCCGTCAAGAGACGCTACGGCACGACCACGTCGGCTGCCGCCATCGTCGCCGTCGCGTTCCGCAGCTCGACGTGATAGCTTCCGGGCGCGGGCGGCGTCCAGGTGAAGTGCAGGATGCGCGCGTCGGCCGCGTCGGGCTTGGGCTCCAGCGTCTGGTTCGCCACGAGGACGTACGCCTTCGCGAGGTCGGGCGGCGCGTCGGTCACGCCGTCGGCGGGCCGGTTCCAGACGTACCACGTGATGGGCGAGGCCTGCCCCGCGCGCAGGTCGTG
Source organism: Thermoplasmata archaeon (assembly GCA_034667685.1). GTDB lineage: Archaea > Thermoplasmatota > SW-10-69-26 > JACQPN01 > JAJPHT01 > JAJPHT01. The sequence continues at coordinate 44,608 of JAXDQU010000017.1, forward strand.
CGGCCATTCGAGCACCATGCGAACGTTGCCCGAGATCACGGGCGCCGAGGCCTGGAGCGGATAGCGCGCCGCGACGCTCGCGGGGAGCGAGACGGTGGTCCAGCGCGCGCTGGTGATCTTGGGCGGCGAGACGGCTTCCTGGTCGAAGGTGGAGACCGGCGCGCCCGGCACGCCCAGGAAGCACGCAGCGCCCGCCGTGGCCGCGTTGCCACAGGCGGGGTTGCGGACGCTGGGCACGCGCGCGATGGCGTGCACGACGTCGAGCCCGTCCACGACCTGGCCGAAGGCGGTGTAGTTGCCATACAGCGCCGCGCTGGTGTTGGCGAAGTCCATGACGAAGAACTCGGGCCCGCCCGAGTCGGGCAGGTCGCCCCGCGCGATGCCCAGCGCCCCAGCGCTGAACGTCAGGTTGCGGCCCGCCTCCAGCGGGATCGTCTCCTTGGTGTCGGTCGCGCCGCCGCTGCGGTCGGTCTGCTGGATCACGAAGCCGGGGATGACGCGCGTGAACTCGCGTTTGTCATAGTAGCCCTGCGTCGTCAGGTTGCGGTAGAAGGCGGCCGTCGCGGGCGTCTCGTTGGGCCACAGGATTGCCGTGAAAAAGCCCTGGTGCGTCGCGTCGACCTGCACCTCGAAGCGGATGGCCGGGAACGTCACCGGCGGCGCGCTCGCGGCGGGGCGGTTGAGGCAGCCCGGCGCGACGAGGAGGGCGAGCAGCGCGAGCGCGATCCAACGCACGTGGGCGGAGCCGAGCGCGGCGGGATGAGTGTTTTGCTGGCATGGGCCGCCTCCGGCGGGAAAAGACGGAATCTCAGAATCTCCGAATCAGGCGGAGATTCCGGGATTCGGAGATTCCGTGATTCCCGCGCGGAGCGCGCCCGCAGGCTCAGCCGAGCACCGGATCGACGGTCGCCGCGAACGCGTTGACCGTCTTCCCCGCCACGGCGTCCGTGCTGGTGAAGACGGAGCCCACGCGCCCATCGGGGAGGCGCTTCAGGGCGAAGTAGTCGAGGAACTGGCGGTTCGCGGTGCAGCTTGACCCGTCGGGGCAGACCGCGCCGTGGCGGACGCTCGCGGCGGTGAGGCGCGCGTGCTCGAAGACGGGCGCGGCGCTCATTGCGTCGTGCGTGTACGCGAGCGTGACGTTCCACGAGGCGGCCTTGTCGAGCTGCGCGGGATAGCCCGGCTGGTCGGCCTCGTAGTACGCGACCGCGACCTCGCCGGCGGGGCCCGCGGTGATGGCGGGGAAGACGCGCGAGAGGTTCGTCGCCTCGCTGACGAGCTTGGGTTTGCTCCACGTCTTGCCGTCGTCGCCGCTGCTGGCGAGGTAGACGTCCATCTGCTGCGTCTTGGGGTCGCTGCCCTTGGCCTCGGCCCACGCGAGGTAGACGTTGCCGGCCGGGTCCGCGGCGCCCACGACCAGCGAGAGGCCCACGCCTTGTCCGCCGGCGTTGGGGGCGCGGACCATGCGCGACGTGGTGGCGCCCTTGTCCAGGATGCCCGCCGAAGGGGACCAGGTGGCGCCCGAGCCCAGCGGCCCGTCGCTGAAGGTGAAGGTGGCCCAGACGCTGCCGGTCTTGGGGTTGAGGAAGCCGCCGCCGCCCCAGCCCGAGATGCCGGTGACGACGGGCGGCATGACACCCTCCGCGGGGCCCACGGGCGTCCACGTCTGGCCGTAGTCCGTGGTGTGCGCGAACATCTGGTAGAACGTGGGGAGCTGGTGGCTGTAGACGTACGCCTCGCCCTTGGCCACGGGGATCACGTACTGGCGGTCGCCGGCCGGGGGCACGCAGCCCGCGGGGCTCGTGGTCCACGTCTTGCCCTGGTCCGGCGAGGCCGCGACGGTCGTGCAGCCCACCCAGAGGTTGTCGTACCAGAGGACGCCATCCGCCGAGACGGCGAGGTCCGGGTCCTCGTTGGGCCAGGGCGCGGTGGGCGAGCCGAGCGCCTTCCACGTCGTGCCGTTGTCCTTGGAGACGTACAGGCCACCCGAGCTTCCGGCGCCGTTGGTGAAGAGCGTCCCGTCGGGCATGACGCCCAGGGAGGGCTCGCCTTCGCCGCCCGCCGGATCGATGACGTGCGTGAGGGGCGCGTCGGCCTTCGGCGCGGGCGCCTGGCTCGTGGCCGCGGGCTGGAGGGGGGCGTTCAGGCAGCCTGGCGTCAGGAGGGCCAGCGCCACGGCGACGAGGGCGAGCGCGCGCATCGGCCCGCGAGCCCCAGGAGGGCCATTTGTGCGTTGCGGCAGAGGAGGCCCCCGGAGCGCCAAGACGGGATTTTCCGTGGGTACATAAAGGCCGGGCGCCCGAGCCAAGTGAGCATGCCGGGAGTGGCGCCGTTGGCCGGGTCCACGCGCATCCTTCTCGTCGAGGGGGACGACGCCGCGGCGCACGAACTGGGCGACGCGCTCTCGCACCGGACCTGGCAGATCACGCGCGCCGCGAGCGTCATGGAGGCGATCCGCGCCGCGGGCGAGACCTCCTTCGACGCCGCGATCCTGGAGGCCGACCTCCCCGACGGCAGCGGCGTCGACCTGCTGAACTTCCTGCGCATCACGAGCCCCAACATCCGCATCGTGGTCCTCTCCAACGCCGGCAGCGAGGAGCTGGCGTTCCGCGCGCTCTCCACGGGCGCCGGCGACTTCCTCGTCAAGAACCACCACATCGCGGAGGAGCTTCCGCGCCGGATCGACGCGCTGCTCGAATCGCCGGACGCGACCGGCGCGCTCGTCGAGACGCTCCTGCCCACCGAGGCGAGCATCGTGAAGGTGCACGACGACGTGGACGACGACGAGGAGCCCGCCTCGCCTCCCGCCAGCGCCGAGAGCGCGCGCCGCGAGCTCGACCCCGTCCTGGAGGACGCGCTGGGCAAGAGCGGCTTCGCGGCGGCGGTGTACGACTCGCGCGGGCGCGTGCTCGCGGAGCGCCTCGTGCCGCCCCTCGACGCGCACAACCTCGGCTTCGGCCTCGCCAGCATCCACAACCAGGTCGCGAGCCTCTGGGCCACCAGCGGCGTGAAGCCCATCAGCTACGCCGCGCTGGTCCGCATCGAGGGGGGCCTCCTGGGCGTGACCGCGGTGCCGGGCCAGGTCCTCGTCGCGCTCCTGATGCCCGAGGACACCGGCGCCACGAAGGCCCTGGAGCGGCTGACGGGCTTCGCGCGCGCCGTGAGCGAAGCGCTCGACGAATCCTTCAAGCAGTGACCGTGACCCTCCGGGCGCATGGAGGCCAAGAGCATCCGCGTCTTCGTCGCGGAGGATTCGGAGGACCTGGCCGCGCTGGTCGGGCGCAAGCTGGAAGGCAAGATGGGGTGGCACGTCGTGCGCGCCGCGAGCCTCGACGAGGCCCAGCGCCGCCTGCAGGGCGACCGCTTCGACCTCGCCATCATCGACTACCTGCTCCCCGACGGCACCGGGCTCGACCTGCTCCCGCTCCTGCGCGCCACCTCGCCGGACACGCCGGTGCTCTTCCTCACGGGCCACGGCTCGGAGGACGTCGCGATGAAGGCCATGGGCCTGGGCGCCACCGATTACATGCAGAAGGACGGCCACCTGCTCGAGAACCTCCCCGCGCGCCTCGACGCGCTCCTGGCCCGGGCGCCCGACCTCGCCACCGCCGCGCGCGTCGTGCCCGTGCAGGAGATGCACGAGCCGCCCGCGCGCCACCGCGCCGAGGCCGCGCCGCTGCCCGACGACGAGCACCTCGCGCAGGTCCTCGCGCAGCTCGTGGGGCGCGACGTCGAGGGCGCGGCCATCTTCGATGGCGCCGGCAAGCCGCTCGCGGCGCTGCTCCCCGAAGGCGTCGACGCCACACGCCTCGGAGCCGCCGTCTTCACGCTGCACGCCGAGGTGGGCGTCTTCGGCCGCCTCGCGGGCGTCACGCCGCGCGCCTTCAGCTTCGTCCTGGAGCACGAGAAGGGGCTCGTCGCCGCCGGCACGCTCGCGGGCCGCGCGCTGCTCGCGGTGCTGGTCGCTCCCCAGAGCGGCGAGGGGTTTGCGCGCGAGCGCCTCGGGGATCTCGCGAAGCGGCTGAAGGCGAAGTGACATCGAAGGGCAGGGGCAAGTTCCCAGTCCGATGTCGTTTGCCGGCGCTCTCTTCCCAACACCGCGAATCCCGAAATCCGCGGATGCGTCGGATTCTCGGTGTCAGGAAAGGAGCGCCGCCAAGACAGCCATGGGAGGAGAACTTGCCCTTGCCCTTGCCCCCCAGGGCGGAATGTTTTAGACGCGGGCCCCAGTAGCGCGTGCGATCAGCATGTCCACGCGCCAACCCATCGTCAGCGTCCTGGGCCACGTGGACCACGGCAAGACGAGCCTGCTCGACAAGATCCGCGGCTCGACGGTGGCCTCGCGCGAGGCGGGCGCGATCACGCAGCACATCGGCGCCTCCGAGATGCCGCTCGACGCGATCCGCGAGGTGTGCGGGCCGCTCATGAAGGGCCGCGACTTCAAGGTGCCCGGGCTGCTCTTCATCGACACGCCCGGACACCACGCCTTCAGCAGCCTGCGCGCGCGCGGCGGGGCGCTGGCCGACATCGCGATCCTCGTGGTTGATATCAACGAGGGCTTCAAGCCGCAGACCAAGGAGGCGCTGAGCATCCTGCGCAAGAACCGGACGCCCTTCGTCGTGGCGGCCAACAAGGTCGACCTCATCCACGGCTGGGAGAGCGAGCCGCTGCGCCCCTTCGTGCTCGCGGTCAAGGAGCAGACCGAGGGCGTCATCGGGAAGCTGGACACGAAGACCTACGAGGTCATCGGCTCGCTCACCGACAACGGCGTGCCCAGCGCGGACCGCATCGACCGCATCACCGACTTCACCAAGTCCGTCGCCGTCGTGCCGCTCTCCGCCAAGACGGGCGAGGGCATCCCCGACCTGCTGATGACGCTGGTGGGCCTCGCGCAGCGCTTCCTGGAGAAGAAGCTGGAGACCGACACGGGCGTCACCGGGCGCGGCACCGTGCTGGAGGTCAAGCAGGAGACGGGCCTGGGCCTGACGCTGAATGCGATCATCTACGACGGCAACATCCGCCAGGGCGACACGATCGTGCTGGGCACGACGGGCACGCCGAAGGTCACGAAGGTCAAGGGCCTGCTGCGCCCCAAGCCCAAGGACGAGATGCGCGACCACCGCGAGCCCTTCAGCAGCAGCAAGGAGATCACCGCGGCGGCGGGCGTCAAGATCGTCGCGCAGGACCTGGAGGGCGTGCTGGCGGGCTCTCCGCTCGTGGTCGTGCGCGACGCGCAGCAGCTCGCCATGGTGACCGAGGAGGTCGCCGAGCAGGCGCGCGTGAGCATCCCGCTGGAGGACGAGGGCGTCTTCGTCAAGGCCGACACGCTGGGCTCGCTCGAAGCGCTGGCCTCCGAGCTGAAGGACCGCAAGATCCCGATCAAGCGCGCGGAGGTCGGCAACATCAGCAAGCGCGACCTCGTCGAGGCCACCACGATCAAGAAGCCCACGCACCGGGCGATCCTCTCGTTCAACGTCAAGGTCCTCCCCGACGCGCAGGAGGCGCTCGGGACGAAGGAGTTCGAGGACATCAAGGTCCTCGCCTCCGATATCATCTACAGCCTGCTGGACGACTACGAGGCGTGGGTCAAGGAGAAGTCCAAGGACGTCGACAAGCAGCTCCGCGAGGAATTGACGTTCCCGGGCAAGCTGCTCCTGATGCCCGACCACGTCTTCCGCACGCACAAGCCCGCGATCGTGGGCATGCGCGTGCTGGGCGGCCGCCTGCGCGTCGACCAGAAGTTCCTCCTCTCCGACGGGCGCGTCGTGGGCCAGGTCAAGAGCATCCGCCGCGGCGAGGAGAGCGTCCGCGAGGCCCTTCCGGGCGAGGAGGTCGCCGTGGCCATCGACGAGGTGACGATCGGCCGCCAGCTCGACCAGGGCGACATCGTCTACGTCGACGTGCCCGAGGGCGAGGCGCGGCGCTTCTTCCGCACGCCGGGCATGCTCAACCTCGACGAGCTCGACGTGCTGCGCGAGGTGCAGAAGATCAAGCAGAAAGAGACGCGATTCTGGGCGATGTAGGCGCGGCCGCGCCGGGGCGGCGCGCTAACGCTTGCCCTTCTTGGCCTTGGCGCCGCCGGCGTAGCCGGAGACGGCATCCTTGAACCACGCGTTGCGCGTGGTGTATCCGTCCTTCGCGAGCTTCTTGTCGAGCGCGTCGAGGAGCTTGCCTTCGATGCGGAAGAGGACCTGCTTCTCCGTCACGGGATATCCCTCAGCCGCGATATCACCAGGGGGGCGGGATAAGGCTATCGGATGTCCGATATCACCACCATCGAGGGCTGGGGCTTTGGGGGGCGCGGGGGGCGCCACCCCCCGCCCCATCCCCAGCCCCCC
>JAXDQU010000018.1:0-2623 GCA_034667685.1 Thermoplasmata archaeon
GTGGCGCTTCGCTTGCCGCCATCACGCCACCACGCCAACACGCGGCGTTTTGGCGTCTTGGCGTGATGGCGGCAAGCGAAGCCGCGGCCCAAACAGGGCGCAACCACAGGGGAGAATTCTACGTGGCTGCGACAGAGGTCGTGAAACAGCTTCTAGGCCTTGTCGCCGCGCCCGCGCTTCTCCCGCGCCCTCCGGGCCGCCTCGCTCGCGGCGATGACGAGGTCCGCGACCTGCAGGCCCTCGGGCGTGAGCCACGAGCGCACGAAGGGGACCTTGTTCTCGTACCCCTCCTCGACGCGCAGGAGGCCGGCCTCCACCATCTCGCGGCGGTGGACGGCGGCGGGCCCCATCGAGAGGCTCATGGCGTCGGCGTTCTCGGTCCCGCTCAGGGGCACGGGATGGCTGCGCCGGTGGGCGATCAGGCTCCGCAGGACGCGGTGGCTCGCCAAGATCTCCTCCAGGTCCTCCACAGGCTGCCCCTCAACCCTGCCCGGGAGCCCCATGCAGGGGGGCTCGGGAAATCTTTTTCTTTGAGTAGTCAAATGGACTTGACTAGGCAGGTGAACATGAGCATCAGGGGGTGCTCGTGGCCGCCGGCCGCAGCGGGGGGACGGGCGTGCCCAAGCGGGAACGCCTCGCCTCCGTAGTCAGGCGAGGAGGACGCACGGTCCGCCCTCACCACGGGGGGACGGCCATCAAGGGCGCGGAGGATCACTGCGCCCACCTCCAAGGCCGTCCCCCCACTCCAATTCGATGCCGTGACCACGAAGGGCGCGGCCCGGTCACGCGGCGTGGGACGACCCGTGAGCCTTATCTTCGGCACGACCCTCTGCAAGGCCAGCATGGCGGAATCGACGCCTCCCCGCGACGACTCGCGCGACCGCATCGTCCTGGCCGAGCTGGCGCGGGAGGTCGACGCATGGGTCACCTTCCAAGGCCTGCGCCGGCAGCTCGGCGTGCATCAGCAGGCGCTCGCGCGGACGCTGCGCAGGCTCTCGGCCGAAGGGCTCGTGGCGCACGACGGCAAGGGCTATCAATTGACGGACGCCGGCGCCAAGGCGCTCGCGGGCCAGCCCTTCGCGCGCGTCGAGCCCAAGCCGCAGCCGATCCTCGAGGCGCTGCTCCCGCCCCACGTGAGCCCGGGCGACGTCGCCGCGCAGCTCTCGCGCCGCTGGTTCGGCGGGCTGCGCTGGTACGCGCAGAGCGACGGCCCCGGCGAGACGGCGCTGCGCTGGATGACCGAGAACGGCAAGGGGCGCGTCACGCTGCGCGTCCACGCCGCCGCGCTCACGCTGGAGGTCGCGCCCGACCCGGACGATCCCACCGGCGGCTTCAGCGCCGTGCGCCCCGTCCTCCAGGCCATCGCGGAGATCTACGGCGCCGCCCCCAAGGTGGAGGCCCTGCCGTTCCGCGCCGCCAACGGATTCCCGTTGACGTGAGGCCCCACCCGGGGTTGTTCGCCTCGCCTGGACAACCATCCCGTGAAGCCGGAGACCAGACCGACCAGCGGGCATGGCGGATTCCCCATCCCTGCCCGCGATCGCCCCCCCTGAGCCCCTCGCCGCGCCCCTTCCCGTCTTCCGCCAGGGCGCTCCGCTTTCGGGCGAGAACGACCTCCACGAGCTGCGGGTGCGCATCCCGGTGGACCTGCACCGCCAGCTGCTCTCTTTGAAGGTCCTGCGCGGCCGCAGCCTGGCCGACACCGTCGCCCTCGCGTTGGACATGTACTTCGCCAACCACGGCGGCCCTAGGCCCTGAGCCTGGCGAACCAATTGTCCGGCAGCCACGTGGCGCCGTTCGCCAGCCGCTCGCCGCCCACGCGCACGTCCGCGAAGCCCGCGAGCCGGCAGTCGGCCGCCAATTCCCACGGCTGGTAGAAGTGGTAGTATCGCTGCACGCTGCCCCAGGGCACGTCGGCGTCGCGCGTGCGCCACCCCGCGAGCGCGCCCCCGCGGTAGCGCGACCAGACCGTGACGAGCGCCTCGCGCCCCGGCTTCAGCACGCGGCGCAGCTCGGCCAGCGCGCCCAGCCTCGCGGCGCGGCCCGGGATGCAGTGCAGCCCCGCGACGAAGAGCGCGCCATCGAACGAGGCCGGCGCGAAGGGCAGGTCGCGCGCGTCGGCCTGCACGCACGCGAGGCCGCGCTCCTTGGCGAAGGCGAGCAGCGAGCGCGAGAAGTCCGCGCCCACGACCCGCGCGCCGGCCTTGCGCGGCCCGATGCCGTGGCGCCCGTTGCCTGCCGCGAGGTCGAGGACGAGGCTCCCGGGCTCGAAGCGCTGCGCGAACCGCTCGACCGCGGGCCATGCGCGACGGCGCGACTTCTCCCACGCGTCGGCCAGCCCCTCCCACTCGGCCCGCGTGTCGCGCATCGGAACGAGCATCGCACGGTGGTCCTTAGCTCTGGCGTCGCTGCGCGGCTTGCTCCCGAGGCGCCCGAGGCACCCCGGGGAACCCGAGCGAATGATCGCCTCGGGCACCACGGGTCCCTCGGGCACCACGGGTCCCTCGGGCGCCTCGGGAGCGGCCGCGCAGCGAGGCTAGACATGCGGCAGCTCCTGGCCGCCGGAACACGAAGCCACGAAAGCACGAATTCACGAAAAACCCCGGGAGTCTTCGTGACTTCG